>JBEGVN010000048.1:0-5117 GCA_041178325.1 Pseudomonadota bacterium | reverse complement strand
CCTATTCACCTCAGTTCAACTACCCTCAGGATGCTAATGGATTTAAGCCAGATAATCAGAGGGCGAAATTTCAAGAGTGCCCTCCTGCGAATATAACTATTAATACGTCCACATTTCCTAGGGAATCACGGATCAATGCGGTTATGACTCACGCGCGAGTCCCAAAACCTAATTTTTTGAAAAAACATGGATTCAATGGTCATGAATCACGCTCGATGTATCGAAAAATGACGGTTTTCACGCCCCGCGTTGATTTTTGGGCGCACTGACGCTGATAGTTCATGCCAGTCCCCCAGCCATTACCTTTTTGCGGGTCATGTATACGTTGGCCAAAGCAAACAGGACTCGCCATTGGCTTTCGTTCTTCGCAATGCCGCGATAGCGGGTTTTCCGATGGCCAAAGAGATTCTTGACGATGTGAAAGGGGTGCTCCACGCGCGCCCTGACGCTGGCTTTCAGTCGTTCCGCGTATTGGGTCAGTCCTTTGACTTCGCCCTCAGGGAGCTTCTTCACCTGGCCGCGCTTACGGGCAACCTGCCAATCAACATCCTTGCCTTCATTCTCGGGTCGCTTCGCGGCACCCGTATAGCCCGCATCAGCAAAGACAATTTTGTCATCCGATCGGAGCAACTGTCCTGCCATAGCGACATCGCTGACATTGGCTGCGGTGCCTACAGCGGTGTGGGTGAGGCCTGAGATGACGTCTACGCCGATATGCATTTTCATCCCGAAGTGCCACTCGTTGCCCTTCTTGGCTTGGTGCATCTCTGGGTCGCGGGTTTTGTCCTTATTTTTGGTCGAGGGGGGAGCCGCTATGAGCGTCGCATCCACGATGGTCCCCTCTCTGAGCATCAACCCTTTGTCAGCCAGGAGGGCATTGATTTGATCCAGAATCTTGGGAGCCAGTTCGTTCTCTTCCAACAGATGGCGGAAGTTCTTCAGAGTTGTGGAGTCCGGGACGCGCTCGGAGGTCAGGTCGATGCCGACAAACCCCGCCAGCACAGGCATGTCATAGAGGGCTTCTTCAGTGTCTTCAGCGGAAAAGTTGTACCAGAGTTGCACGAAATAGAGGCGCAGCATCCGTTCAATGTCGATCGGCGGACGGCCACATTCACCCGTCGGGTAGAACGGTTCGATCAACGCCACCGAGAGTGCCCAAGGAATCGACCTCTCCATTTGAGAGAGGAATACCTCGCGGCGTGTCTGACGAGACTTGTTTTGAAGAAGCACGTCCAGAAAGCTGGTTTGTTGCTGCATCGCCTTACGTTGATTGGCGGTCGGAAGAACTGCCATCTATTTTACTGGCCGGGAGCCCTGAGGTTACCGGGTTCACCGATCAAATCCGCGGCTCCCGAGAGCAAGTACCTCACTCCTACGATCGAAGGATTACCTTGATTAGAAAAAACCGATACAAAAGAGATTGTATTAACCGTATCACCATGGAGTTTAGGCATGAGGAAGCTACTGATTTTGGCTGCAGGCGCCTTCACCATTTGCTTGAGGACCCTCGCTCCCGTCTATGCTGACCCACCAATCACTGAACCACCGCTCTATTTAAGAAGTGCAGCAAATGGGCTGGTGTTAAACAAAGCACAAGTGAACGGCCAGTATGTTTGCCTTGCTGAGATCAAAGCGCCCATAACACTCTCTAACGCAGGGACCCCTTGGGTCTCTTCCTATGGAAACTCGGTCGATTATGTTGATGTTTCATCCTTTCCCTTCGTATCGGGAAGTGTGAGCAATGGAAGGTCTATCTTCAAGACCACGGTATCCAATACTAAGCGTCACTTTAAAGGGAACGGCTTACCCACTCACAATACCGGTGTTTTTCCAGTACAAGAAGGGACTCCGGCTTATTCGTGGTATGCAGCCGCCCCGGGTGGGCCGGGTTATTCGAGCTCAGCAGCGATCCCGATTGCCCGCTATGATCTCGACATTACAGTTCCAAGAAATCCGACATATTCGAAGACCCCCTATTGCATGACCTCCTTGGTGATGGGTGTCGCCACCCAGACACACACGGTGTGGCACATCAATCTGGCTTATGGCAGCACCCCTGTTGATCCTATTGCCGCGCTGCCGGTTGATGAGTGTTGGGGACATCCTTTCAACAAGGAATACCATTACCACGGGTACTCTTGGAAATGTATTCCAAACCAAGGTAGCGCCAGCTCCCACTCGCCGCTCTTTGGTTATGCCATGGATGGTTTTGGGATCTATGGCCCCCGCGGTGACAATGGCATCCTCCTCACCAATGACGACCTCGATGAGTGTCATGGACATACGGGACGTATCAAATGGGATGGCAAGTGGCGGACTATGTACCACTACCACCTCAACAGCCAGTACCCCTATGGACCTGGCTGCTACCGTGGAAAGCCATCTAATTTCAATGCGTTTGGACCAGGCGGCGGCGATGGAAAGCCACTTGTTTTCAATTCCTTACCATCACACTCAGCCGCTAGCCACGGTTTTCCTGAGGGGTTTGCTGAGAAGTACCCTCCACGCGTACCTTTGAGTCAGGATCTAATCCAACAAATGCATTGATCGATAAACGAAATTGCATTAAGAAAATCGGGGGCAATGCCCCCGATTCCTTGAAGGTTCCACACTCCCGAGAAAACGGCTTTTTTAAATCATCAGCTCACTCGTTAACGGGCCGAGAATCGTTTCAGGCATGCGTCAACCATAGAATTAAAGTGAACCCAGACCGCCCTCTACGATATGCCTATGCTGGCGTATTAATCCGTGATTCCCTAGCGTTAAGATCCCACCCGAAGGGTGCCAAACCTACCTTTGTGCGGATTGAGCCGCCTGCGCGCATTCTATCTTTAGCATTTCCCTTTTCTGTTGGTAGCCTTTAAGGTCGATCTGTCCTGCATCTCCTGCAGCAGCCAGTTGAATCAGTTTCTGTGCACACATTCGGGCGACATTTTGTATTTCGGGCCCATATCCATCCATCAGCATAGCGGAGGCCTGATTTAGACACTCCTGCCGCTTACTCAGGCTGCCTGGGATATCGTGATGATTCAATAGGCATTTGTTCGTCATGATCGAAGCCTGCTGGACCTTCTGGGGATCGGGCTTGGTGGGGGATGCTCCCTTTATCGAGCTGCAGGCCGCGAGGGACAAAATCAGCATCGTATTCAGTAGGGCCAAGGACCCTGTGTTTCTCTTGATGGCCTTATGCATTGGATAAGCTTGGATTATGAAATAGATATTGATAGTGACTATTTCTTTAGGGGGCTGATTTAGCAATAAAAAAGGAGCATTGTTGTCCTCGAGCAGCCACAACTCAGGGTATCCCCATGGAAATCATCAGTCTTTTCGTTGTGTTGAGCATCCTAGCCTGTGTGATATTTATCGGTATGGCCACGGTTCGCCTGATTCAGGCAGAAGATCAACCAAGTCACGGGCAAAAAGTTACACAGCATTTCGATGCGCCCCGAAATGGGTCGATTTATTCCGAAAGGAGGAGGGGCAAGGTTCCTCAGTTACAACCGCTAAAGCAGAAAAGTTAAAGCCTTACTCGATATTTTGCACCTGTTCCTTTATCTGTTCGATGAGGACTTTGATATCCACGGAACAGCGAGTCATCTCGGCGTCTTGTGATTTTGACCCCAGCGTATTGGCCTCTCGGTTCAATTCCTGAGTTAAAAAATCAAGACGCCTCCCGATCGGCTCGGGGTTCTTCAACGATCGGTCCATCTCGACGAGGTGCAGTTCTAATCGGTCCAACTCCTCGGCAACATCCAATTTCTGGGCGTAGAACAGTATTTCCTGTTCCAATCGATCCTGATCGAGGTTTTGGGACAGCTCTTGTGCTTTTCCGATAAGCCTTTCCCTTACCAGACGCATGACCTCCGGCATCCTTTTTTTGGCGCCGTTCACTTCATTTTGGATCTGCTCACAGCGCTGTGCGATGAGTGCGGCGATGGCTGCTCCCTCAGTTTTCCTTGAAATCACAAGATCCTCAAGGGAGTCTTGCAATAGATGAATCAGAATCTGACTCAATGCTTCCCGATCAATTTCAGCCTCGATCACAATGCCGGGCCATTTGAGAAGATCCAGAGAAGTGGGGGGCGAAATTTGGAGCCCCTTAACGTTATGAATTTCATAAAGCGTTTCAGTCAGCCCCTTCAATGCCTCATGGTTCACTGATAATCCTGTGCCAGTCTCCCCCAGGCGCTTCATGGTCAGTGTGGCGTCAACACGCCCTCTGCGGATTTTTTTGGTAATGATTGAACGCATCTCGGTTTCGAGCGAGCGAAGCCATTCGGGGAGTCGCACTGAGGCATCAAGAAAGCGGTTATTGACGCTTTTAAGTTCCCACACGACCTCCCAGTCATTCCATTTGGTTTTGCGAGTCGCAAAACCGGTCATGCTGTGGGTGGCATAAGCGACATAGGGCATGGTGATATCTCGTCGAGTGGGGGACAGGGAATCGAAACCAGTTCACAATAGGGGTATGAAATTTTGCCCTGATTGTAGCGAACCTCTGCGGTTTGAGATTCCTTCCGGTGATGACCGTCAGCGTCATGTCTGTTCGGCCTGCGGTACCGTCCACTATCAGAACCCTAAAATGATTGCCGGGTGCTTGCCGGTTTTTGGGGATGAGGTTCTTTTGTGCCGTCGCGCGATAGAACCGCGCCTGGGATATTGGACATTGCCTGCAGGCTTCATGGAACTTGGTGAATCGGTTTGCGAGGCCGCTCGAAGGGAAGCCTGGGAGGAGGCACAGGTGAAGGTCCAGCTCGATGAGGCCTATACCTTGTTGAGTCTCCCCGATCTCTCTCAGGTCTATGTTTTTTATCGGGCGACCATGCCCCAGCCAGAATTCGGTGCAGGTACTGAAAGTTTGGAGGTTCGGCTGTTTCGGGAGGAGGATATTCCCTGGGAAAATTTGGCCTTCGAAACCGTTCGTCTAACGCTTAAATACTACTTTAGCGACCGCCGCGAGGGCGTATACCGTTTTCGTGAAGAAGTCCTTTCGCTATGAAGAAGTGCATGGATGCACGCCGACCCCCGAGGCTTTGAGTCAGTGCGTCGCAGGACGACCGAGGGCATCTTCGGTATCCATCCGGCCTGTTTCTTCATTTCATTCTTCAGGAAGTCGG
>JBEGVN010000047.1:0-3507 GCA_041178325.1 Pseudomonadota bacterium | reverse complement strand
ATCCCGAAATGCACCCTCAGGCGCCCAATCTTGAGACCGATCTTAAGAACTTCAAGCGCAAGGTCGATGCTGGCGCAAATAGCGCCATCACCCAGTATTTTTTCAATCCGGAAGCCTACTTTCGCTTTGTGGATGATTGCGAGAGACTCGGAATCACGATTCCGATTGTTCCCGGCATCATGCCCATCACCAATCACACCCAAATCGCCCGGTTCTCGGAAATGTGCGGTGCCGATATCCCACGCTGGGTTCGAAAGCGCTTGGAAGGCTTCGGCGATGACCGCACCGCGATTCGTGCCTTCGGCCTTGAGGTCATTTCGAATCTTTGCCGAAGACTTCTGGAGCAGGGAGCCCCGGGCCTTCATTTCTACACTCTGAACCAGTCCGAAGCCGTTCTCGGAATCTGGAAGAATCTGGGGCTCGAGTCCCGCTAGACCCTATGAAAAGAGGGATAGGGAGTAACGCCAAATGGGCCCGAAGAGACCTCAACGTTCTCTGGCATCCCTGCACCCAGATGAAGGATCATGAGGCTTGGCCCCCCATCCCGATTCGAAGCGCCTCCGGCGTCTGGCTCGAGGATTTTGATGGCAACAGGTATATCGATGCGATCAGTTCCTGGTGGGTCAATCTCTTCGGCCACGGCCACCCCGTCATCAATGCCGCCCTCAAGACTCAGGTCGACACCCTCGAACATGTGCTTCTGGCGGGCTTTACTCATGAACCTGCGATTCGGCTGGCCGAAAAACTGATTGAAAAGGCACCACCAGGGCTAACCCGCTGTTTTTATGCCGACAATGGCTCATCCGCCGTCGAGGTGGCTCTCAAGATGAGCTATCACGCTTGGCGGAATCAGGGACATCCTGAAAAGACCCTCTTCATCACACTGGAAAATAGCTACCACGGGGAAACGCTGGGGGCTCTGGCCGTCGGCGATGTCCCCCTTTACCGGGAAACGTATGCCCCTCTCCTAATGCAATCCATTAGGGTCCAAAGCCCGGATGCCTACCACCGCGAGCCGGGGGTAACGCCGGAAGAACATGCCCGCCTGTGCTTTGGCAAAATGGAGGCAACGCTCTCCCAGTATGCCGATCAGATCGCAGCCGTGATTGTGGAACCCTTGGTGCAATGTGCCGGCGGCATGCGCATGTATCACCCGGTGTATCTGAGCCTCCTTCGAGAGGCCTGTGACCGCTATGGGGTTCATCTGATCGCCGATGAAATTGCGGTAGGGTTTGGTCGAACCGGGACCCTTTTCGCCTGTGAGCAAGCCGATATGACTCCGGACTTCCTCTGTCTTTCCAAGGGTCTGACCGGCGGGTATCTTCCCCTGTCGGCAACGCTGACGACCTCAGCCGTTTATGACGCCTTCTACGCAGACTATGCCGCGGGTAAAGCCTTTCTCCATTCCCATAGCTACACCGGGAACGCCTTGGGCTGTGCCGTTGCGATCGCCAGCTTGAGCCTTTTTGACCGTGATGACGTCCTCTCCTCCAACCTTGAGAAAACCCGCCTCATGCGCCAGTCGGTCAAAGAACTTGAGGATCATCCGCGTGTCGGCGAAATTCGTCAACAAGGCATGATTCTGGCCATTGAGATGACGCAGGACGTGGCAACACGAAAACCCTTCCCTCAAGAGCAACGCAAGGGTCTCAAGGTGTATCGTGAAGCTTTGAAAAGAGGCGTACTCTTGCGTCCTCTGGGTAACGTCATCTATTTCATGCCGCCCTATGTCATCAGCCCGGATGAAATCGAGCAGATGGCCCGTGCGGCAATCGACGGGATCCACCTTGCCACCCAGGCCGATTGAAATCTGATGCGCATTTCAAGAATCTTCGTTCCAGCCATCTTTGAAGCCGGCCAAGCACTTGAGGTTGAAGGCGAGACCAGCCACTACCTCAAGACAGTACTTCGGCTTCGAAAAGGGTGGAAGCTGATCCTCTTTGATGGTCAAGGTCAGGAGTGCCCTGCCACGGTCGAGAGCTTTGGTCGAGACTCTACGATCTTGCGTCTGGAAAAGCCCTCCTGCATCAATCGAGAGTCCACACTGGAGGTTCGGCTCGCCCTAGGCATTTCACGCGGGGAGCGAATGGACTTTGCGATCCAGAAAGCGGTTGAACTGGGCGTCCACCACATTTCCCCTCTTTTGACTGAATTCTGTGTGGTGCGCCTCGATGAAGATAAAAAGGATGTCCGACATACTCACTGGCAGCGCGTCATCCGAAGCGCCATGGAACAATGCGGGCGAAACTGGATGCCTGCCATTGATCCCCCGATCCCCTTGGACGAGTGGCTCGAAACCCGTCAGCCATTCGGTCAGGAGTTCGTGCTGGATCCCGTGGCACGTTCCGGACTTCATCAAGTCACTTCACCCCCTCAGCAGATGACACTATTGATCGGCCCGGAAGGGGGGCTTTCAGATCAGGAGAGAAGCAGAGCCATTGAGCTTGGATTTCAATCGCTTCGGCTGGGACCCAGAATCTTAAGAACCGAAACGGCCGTTATTGCCGCACTTTCGGCCGTTCAAACCCTTTGGGGAGATCTTGGCGTTAGGGCTGATTAATCCCGGAAATTGGTGAACTGGAGCGGTAGCCCAAAATCACCCTGCCGCAAAAGGGCAATGGCCTCCTGAAGATCGTCACGCTTTTTCCCGGTTACGCGGACCTGCTCCCCTTGAATTTGCGCTTGGACCTTGAGCTTCGCTTCCTTAAGGGACTTAACGATATCCTTTGCCGTTGCAGTTTCTATCCCCTGGCGAAGGGTCACTTTCTGACGCACCGTCTTGCCCTGACCTTCGGGTTCCCCCATTTTGAGACACTGAAGATCGACGCCCCGCTTCGCAAGCTTTGGGTTCAGCACATCCCGCATCTGCTGAAGCTGAAAGGTGCTATCGGCGGTCAAGGTCACCTCGAAATCCTTAAGCTCGAAGCTGGCCCCGGTACCCTTAAAGTCGAAACGGGTCGCCACTTCGCGGCTCGCTTGGTCCACGGCGTTAGTGACCTCATGAAGATCAAGTTCAGAAACAATGTCGAATGAAGGCATGGTAATAGGCAATTGATTTGAAACAAATAAAAAAGGATGCAAAGACAATGGAATCTTAAAACGTATCGGGCGTTTTCTCGTGCTCTAGAAAAAATAAGAAACGGTGAGGACCCAACTGACGGTAAATCTGGTTCTCTTCCGTTTTGTATGGAAACTCGGGTCACGCCGGCACCTGATTTTGAAAGGGGTTAGCCGGCAGATTCGACAGCTTTCCTGTCGTCAGGAAGATGATGTTTGTCAGGCTGAGTAGCGACTTGAATCCTCTGGCTCTGACGATGGCCGCCTGAATCTGACTGTTGATGTTTTCAGCGACAGCATTGCTTGCACCGAGCCGATAGGCGGCAAGGATTCCCGGCAGATGACTCTTAAGGGTTTTACTCAATCGTTTGAAGGGTTCAAGGCGGCTTCGCTTAGCCCATGAGATCCAGGATCGATAGAGAGGCTCAGGGTCTGCCCCGGCGCGGCACA
>JBEGVN010000046.1:0-20996 GCA_041178325.1 Pseudomonadota bacterium | reverse complement strand
GACAGGTCCACTCCCGATCATTCAACGTCAACGCATCATTGATGTATCCGCAACAGAAACAACGCTTAGAACTGGGAAAAAAGGTGTCGATAGCGACAAGGCTTCGCCCGGCCCAATCGGCCTTGTATTCCAGCATTCTCAGGAAGTGCCCCCATCCTGCATCAGCAATGTGCTTGCTGACCTTGGGGTTGCGGATCATGTTCTTGACCTTGAGGGATTCGACGCAGATCGCTTGGTTATCGTTAATCAGTCTGCGGGACACTTTATGGAGGTTGTCCATCCGGCCATCGGAGATCTTGGCGTGAATACGCGCCACTTTGCATTTGGCCTTGGCCCCTCCTTCCCGTTTCCTTTCAAGCTTACGCGCAGATTCGGCCTGGGCAATTTGATTGCTGATGTGGACGGCTTCGGAGACGGTTAACGCCTCCCTTTAAGTTTGGTTGCCCGTGCCGGGTTTCGTGTCTCCCGGGGCCTCTCAGGAGCTCATATTGCATGGCTTTCATGCGCAGCGGTATTAGCAATCAAGCACTCGAAAACAACTTCTAGCCTGGGACTAAAGGCCAGTTTCGTGGGGGACTCATGGGGAATCTGGTTTAACAAGAGCCCGCACCACTCAAGAATTCAATGGCTTTCAGCCAAACTAAAGGGCCCACAACCTCAAGACTTTGCGGGTTTTTTTATGCCATTAGCATCCACTAAACCGCATGGACAGCTACGAAATTTGACGGTAACTTTGTCAATAATTCCGCCATCCTTGGCACTAATCCGGGATTTCAGTGACGATAACAGCCCCTCAAACCCCATGGATAAAGGGCTTCGCCACATGACGATATATCCCTCAGACCAATAATTAAGAAGCGTTATTTTTGCTCATATTTGGTCAAGAGAGTCACCTCATGAGGACTATTAATGCTATTTGGATTAGATTTAAATGATTTTTCCACAGGGATATCAGCCATAATCACTGGATCCCTCTTGTTCACATTGCTGCACTATGCACTCTCCAAACAAGTCAAGGAAGAAGACTTAAACCATGATGCAATTGGAGGCTACTTTGGGGTAATAGGCACTCTATATGCAGTACTGATTGGTTTGGTAATATACGATGCAACCTCAAAATACACATCCGCCAGCAACAATATCTCTAGCGAGTCAAAGGCGATAGGTGAAACCCACCTTTACGCGAAGCAGTTTAAGTCAGGAAATATATCCAGCGAAATAAGCAGCCTCCTCATTAACTATATTGATGAAATAGTAAGAAGCGATTGGCAGCATCTCGCCGAGGACAAGAACAACCCAAAGGCTAGAGAATTCCTTAGCCAAATCATGTTAAAAATCGAGTCAATAGAGCCAAAAACCACTAAAGAGGAAATGTATCTTCCGATATTACTTCAGTCAGCAACAAATATGGCTGAGTCCAGAATGGTCCGTTTTGACAACACAACCCACTCCCTTCCATCATGCGAATGGGTTCTCTTATCTTTTTCAGCCTCACTAACGCTTTTAACTTCACTATTTCTGCGTGTAGGAAAAACATTTCCGCAGATTGCATTATCTTTTATTCTTTCCATATCCATATTAACCTCACTCTATGCAGTGCTGATGTTCAGCGAGCCGTATAAAGGTAGTCTTAGGTTACCTATGGGCCAGTTACTACTTATTCAGAAAGTGCTTCATGGGGAATTTGGTAGATTCTGACTAAGATAAAATAAATAAATCCATACCCACCTTATGATGCTCCGAGATAAGAATTTTCGCAAATCAAGTCCATTAATTTAATAAGTTAGTTTCTATACCTCTCCAAAAAGACTCAAAAACCTGAGAATCGAACGGTTGACCGTTTCAGGCTCCTCAGCGAGCACCCAATGGGAGGCATTAGGGATTTTTTCAATAGTGAGGTGGGGAACTCGAGATTCGAGATCATCCAAAAGATGGAGATCAAGATAGCGGTCTTTCTCACCCCAAATCACAAGCGTTGGGGCCATTACAAAGGCTGGAAGACTCTTGATGATTTCAACGCCATAACGAAAACCTGCGCGATAGTAGTTAATTGCCGCGTTTAGATATCCCGGGGCCGAAAAGCCCTGGATGTAGGCGTTGACTTGATCCTTAGAAAAAGCGTCGGACCTGGTAGGTTCAGTAGCGAAAAGCATCCTTAGGCTTTGGAAGTTATTCCGGCGAATGAAAATTTCAGGAAGAATTGGAAGCTGAAAGAAAAAGACGTACCAAGACCTGAATAGTTGGCCGGTTCGCCAGAGACTTTCAAAATATTTCGCTGGATGTGGAGCGTTGATGATGACCAGCTTGGCGATTTGCTCTGGATGAGAAGCGGCCAAGTGCCAGGCGATAACCCCGCCCCAATCATGCCCCATGAGGATGACTGCTTTCTCGCCAAGATGATCAATCAAGGCACTGATATCGTTTGAGAGAAGGTCAAGCCGATATTTGGCGATGCCGATTGGCTTTTCTGAAAAGTTATATCCCCGAAGATCAGGAGCAATGACTCTGTATCCTGAGCTGGCTAACGCCGGAATTTGTCGATTCCAGGCCTGCCAATTTTCAGGAAATCCATGCAGCAGAATAACTAGAGGGCCGGAGCCTGCCTCTGCGAGGTGTAGAAAAACCCCATTAACTTTTACGGTCCGGTGTTTGAGTTCTATCGGGTCCCAAGCCAAGTCAGGACTGGAACGAGGCTCTTCAGGCATTAGGCTGATCCCGTCGTTCGCGGCTTAGGTATAACTCAAGACGTGGTGGCTTTTAGGGCCCGGATTCTTTTTTCCGCGAGCCATATTCTTGGCCCTCGGATGCATTATCCTTGTACCCAATGAAACCAGAAAGCCAGCTATAAGCCGCGTCTGACCCTAAGGGGTAAGGGTTATCGAATGTACTTCCACCTCCCTTTGCTCTTTCCATACCCTCTCGCCAAGCGATGGTATCAATTGTCACGGTAACTGGTGAGTCGTGCGAATGGACCAGGGGCTCTTGCTTATCAGGTAGGGTCGTTCTCTTCCACACGTTGAGTTCGCCTGTTGAATATTGCGTTTGATCACATTTTGTAGACCATGAGAGTCACATAAAGTTTGCTGTGTTGAAAAAGAGATTCTAGAGATGACCCGCTGCAACAAGCTATGGATTGGAACTCCACTTCTAGCAATCCCGCCGGCAGAAGAAATTGGCGAGCCGAATTGGAGGTCAACGGAAGCCTCTTCACCCCATGTAACGCTCAGATTCCCAGAGTGAATAATTACTCGAAGAATGCAAATGCGATTGCAGTCATGGATCGCCAAAATGGCAATGTGTTGACCGTGTTGCTTCTAAACATCAATGGAGACATGACGGGCCTTGAGCCCGCCAAGGCACGGTCAATTCCGATATTGAGGGGATGCAGACATGCTCTATCTGGAACCTTGGATTTTGCGGGGCATGGCAGAACCCCCGACAGTCCTCCCACCCTTCCTCTTTTGAACGAGTGAAGAGAAGCTAGCGTCATGGTTACCCAACCAAGGTTCAGGTGTATTCGATGCTTTAGCGCATCGAGGTACCATGTCATTGGCGCCGTTGATAAACATCACGCGACACCCTTGAAGGGGACTGCAGCAACGTTCTTTCTGCTTAGTTTTTTTTCCGGACTCATGCTCTACCCGACGATTTCGCTTGGGGTCGCAGGCTACGAGTCCCTGGATCGTCCCAGCGAATGGCGACCGGGACGACCTTATTTCAAACCCTCGGAAAAGCCAACCGGAGATTTCGATCTTCCCAGCCCTTCGACGCAACCCCTCTCATCCCCTGACGAATCCCGAAAGGTTAGGGTTTCATCCCTCGTCTTCACAGGAAATACCGTTGTCCCTTCCGAAGAAATTCAAGCCCTGATTGATCTATTCCGAACAGATCATGTCTCCGCAGGAACGACCTCGATTGACCAACTCGAAATTCTTCGCCGGGAAATCACACAGCTTTATATAGACCGGGGCTACATCAATTCAGGCGCACGCATTGATGGTTATGACAGTCAGACCGGAAAAGTTTCACTTTCAATTGTCGAGGGAAAAATTACGGATTTTGTCATCCGAGGTCTTGAAGGACTCAGCGCGGATTACATTCGAAGCCGCTTGGAAAGTGCTCCCGATGTGCCCTTCAACATTCGTGATCTGCAGGCCAATTTCCAGCTGCTACTCAACGACCCACTGCTCGAAGGCATGAAGGGAAAGATCAGACCGGGGGACGAGCCGGGCCAAGCCATTATTGATGTCGAGGTCCAAAGAGCAAAGGCCTATGGGCTCACCACTTTCGTCGACAACTACCGCCCGCCCTCTATCGGCGCCATTGGTGCCGGGGGCAGCGGATGGGTGCGGAACATGACAGGGCTGGGCGACTCTTTTCAATTGAGCGTCGTCGGCAGTGGGGGTTCCATGCGCTATTCCGGTGGATACAGCATTCCGCTGTTCGGTACTCGGGCGCTCGGCTACATCAACTTCGATGAAGGGAATTCGCAAGTCATCGAATCCTCCTTCCAGAATCTGGATATCAAAAGTCAGGTCCATATCGGAGAAATCGGCGCGAGTTATCCGCTCATCGAAAATCTTCAACGGCGACTGGTAGTAGGTGGCCTTTTTTCAATCCGGGCCAACTACACCACCCTGCTAGGGCAGCCCTATTCTTTTGTCCCCGGAGTCACGGGAGGATACACTCAGGTAACGGTTGCCAGAGCCTACCAGGACTATAACGAACGCTGGAGCCGCCATGCCCTCTCACTCCGGAATACCGTGAGCTTCGGCATGGATGCCTTGGGGGCAACCCCAGCGAAGGCAAATTACCCCAGCAGTCAATTTGTCTCCTGGTTGTTTCAGTCGCAGTACGCCTACCTGATGAATGATGAGGGTGCCCAGTTTATTTTTAGGCAGAACCTCCAGTTGACCACTCACCCGCTCCTGCCCCTGGAGAGGATGGCTGTAGGTGGTGTTTCAACCGTCCGAGGATATCGAACCAACTACTTGGTGAGAGACGAAGGCTATACACTTTCAGGCGAGTTTCGTTATCCCTTTGAACCGCTCGACTTCATGGGGTATCCGCTCTTTTTCACTTTCGTGCCTTTCACCGATTATGGCGAGGCATGGAATCTTGGTGGCCCAAGAACTGGAATTTGGTCCGTTGGATCAGGGATCAATTTCAAGTACCAGTCAATTCAAGGTGATGTGACCTACGGTTATGCCCTCAAACGCCCCACCTACGGAGCCATTCGTGATGTCCAAGACGAAGGCATTTACTTCAGAATTGCCTATGAGGCGCTCTGATGCGGGCTAGCCTAAGTGATCGGCTCCGACTTTTTGCGCTAGCCCTTTGCCTACTTGGGGGACAATGCGCCCTGGCCCATGACCCGCAAAATGAGTCTGAGAGCCCTACCCTTGAGAAAGTCAGCGAGTATCTCAAGCGAAACCAGTGGGGTATTGCCAAGGAAATCCTGCAGAAGGAAATCGATAAAACCCCACCGCGGGCCGACCGCTCGACCCTCATCGGGGAGCTAGGACTCCTCCATCTGCAATCAGGGGAGATGGATGTCGGTGAAAAAAACCTTATCGAAGCAATTTCCAGCGGACAGGGTGATTCGCAACAGAATTTTCGTTGGCATCTCGCACTGCTTGCCTTGTGGAATCACAGCTCTCCCCCCAATGCTCGCTTTGATTCCTTCTTCAAAGTTGCGGAAGGTCTGGCAGCGGGGTATCCGGCCAGACAACTCAAACTGAACCTGCTCAAACTTGATCGCGAGGCCCGCGTTCACCCCCAAGCGGCGGAGGAATCTGCAGAAAAACTGCTTGAGGACATCCTGAAGCTTCCTGCGGGTGAAGCCAGAGCAGTTTCACTGATCTCCTTGGCGTCGATTCTGGAGACTGCCGAAAGAGGGAGCGCTGAACCTCTAAAGTCTTTGACCCAGGTTCGCTTTAGTGCCCTTAATCAAACCATTGAGGATGCAAAGACCTTTCCGGATCTTGAGTCGCTGGCTTACTTAAAACTCGTCGAACTCTATCGTGAAAAGCAACGCGACGCTGATGCACTTCATATCGCAGAGCAAGGCATCCTCTTGAGCGAAAAAGAGACAAATGCAACCAGCCGATGGCAACTTCTCGCTCAAAAGGCGCAACTTGAGAGGGCCCAGGGACATATTGAAGCTGCTCTGCGGGACTATAGTGAAGCCTTTGAAAGGGCCGAATCCTTAAGAAAGGACTTCCCAAAATGGGATGATCAAGGTCAGTCCTGGTTCTCATCACATGTTTCACCCATCTATCTTGAACGCGTATCGCTCCTGGTTGACCGTGTCGCCAACTTAAACAATGAGACTGTTCGCCGTAACTTTCTCATGGAGGCTATTTTCACCCTCGAGTCGATCAACCGGTCTGCCCTCGAGGAGTTTCTCGGTCACGCCTGCGGCGTCCCGGATCGAAAGAGCAACTCCTCAGACCTACTATTGAAAGGCGAAAAGGGTGTCGCCTTCCTTTACCCTCTCGTCAACAAGGATCGTGTCATGATTCTTTTGGCCGCAGGAGGAGGCATCCAGGCTTTCCCTATCCGAGGCCCGTCGGCGCCTAGCATCATCCAGAAAATGCATACTCTGGCCCGTATGCTCTCCAACCCGTCCAGCAACCCTGAGCCACTGGCAAAAGAGCTGTTCACTATCTTGCTGGCACCGCTGAGCGAGGATCTGAAACGAAACAAGACTGAAACACTCGTCATAATCCCAGATCGTCACTTTAGAAAAATTCCCTTTGCTGCGCTTCATGATGGGGAAGCCTATATCGGTACCCGATACAACTTCTCGACGCTCACAGGAATTACGCTCTTCAATCCGCTTGAGGAAGAAAGCAGCACCGGTGAAAAGATTCTATTAGCGGGTGTCAGCAGCCCAGGGCCCGTGGTCGATCAGCTTCCTGAGACTATTAAAAAGGAGGTCATGTTTTCGGCAAAAGCGCGAAGCAGAGCGCTAGCCTCGCCCCTATCAGGGCACGAAAACAACCACGACATCATGACGCATGCCTTGGCACTCCCGGGGGTGCAAAAGGAAATTGAATCACTGGAGCCGATGTCAGAAATGACCATGCTCAACCAAGGATTCACCCTAGAGGCTTTAAGAGCAAGCCTAAGAGAACATAATTACTCGGCACTGCACATTGCCTCCCATGGCCTCATAGGAAAACGTGCTGATGCAAGCTATATTCTTGCCTATGACGACTTGATTCGCTTTGAAGCACTCGATACTTATCTTCAGGCCGGTGGAAGATCCGGAAAGAAACTCGGACTTCTAACCTTGAGTGCCTGTCATACGGCCGAGGGAGACGACCAAGCACCACTCGGCCTCAGCGGACTTGCACTGCGAGCCGGCATTCCTAGGGCTATGGGGAGCCTCTGGCCAGTTGACGATACCGCTACTGTAGACTTGATGCGAACGTTCTACCGGGAATTAATACACCAAGGGACATCCGCCTCAAAGGCCTTGCGAGTCGCGCAACAAGAGGTTTCTAAAGACCCCAGATTCAAGCATCCCTACTATTGGGCGCCCTTCATTCTGGTCGGCCAGTGGTGGTGAGGCATGCAGCCTAAGCCGAGAGTTTCCAAATCAGAGAACCATCCAAAAAAATCTGCGCTTTTTTGCCATCTGAAAAGCATCTTGGTGAGGCTCCTTATTGCCTTGCCAGCATTTGCATTTCTCAGCATGCCGGGTATTGCAAACATGCCTTTCCTGACGGAGAAGGAAGATGCAGTCATTGACGTTCTCATGGAGGCCTTTCAGGCCGCTCCACCGCTTGAGAATGCCATTCCCCTTGCTTTTATCGATATCGATGACAGGACGCATCGCATCTGGGACGAGCCCCTGCAACTACCCAGAGACAAACTTCTGTCTTTGATCCAGTTTGCTGTAGCGGCCGAAGCCCGGGTAGTCTATGTTGATATCGAACTTTCAAGACCCTCCTGCCAAACACAGGGGGACCAGAAACTTCTCGAGTTTTTCAAAAGTTACAAGAATCAGAGTGATCCACCCATCATCCTTCCACAGGGTATTCGGGCAGCCCTTGGTGACGACCCGCCCTCACTTAGACCCTCGTTCCTCGATGTGGCTCTCAATGACCCCAACTCACGCGCTCTAAGGGCTTCGGCCCTTTTTGACGTCGATGACGACGATGGCGTCCTGAGAAGGTGGCGGCTTTATGAACGCATTGGAGAAACTGTGGAAGGACTTCTGCCTTCAACCGAGCTACTGATTCACAGCCTAGTCAGAGCCCCTCTTGTTTCTCCCCGAGAGGTTCTTGCAGATCTTCAAAGGGGGCTTGCCGGAACAGCTCCTACAGGGCTTCTAAAATCCATGAACCTACGGATTCATTCAGGTTCATCACGACTCTCGCAGCGGATTGTCTACTCCATTCCAACGGAGCTCCCTCCCTGGAGATCTGCACAGGAAGTTCCTCGGGCCGATGGCGTCATGGTCCCTTATCTTGAAACCATTTCCGCATCCTGCATTACCGACAGCAACCTCAACCCGAATTGCCAACGCAGCTATCCGACAGGTCTCATAGCCAAAAGCCAGGTCAACTGGGTCAAAGGGCGAATTGTGGTTATTGGCGCATCAGCACTCGAGGCGAGGGATTTTTTCGATACGCCGCTGGGTGTGCTTCCTGGCAGCATGGTCATCCTGAATGCCATTAGCACGTTGGATCAGAATGGCATCATTGACCGCCCGCCCCTGTTGATTGGCATGCTGATCGAAATGCTTGTCATCGTTGCAGGATATGCACTCCATGCTCTGCTGGCTCCCAAATCAAACAGTTTCCTCTTCATGGCCGGGGTCTCCATTTTGCTCTTGCCTTTGTGCTATGTTCTTTTCAAATATGGGGTATGGTTGACTTTGGCTCTTCCGCTTTTTCTGTCGACGGTGACCGACGCGTATGAAGATATTCGAATCCAATTCAGGGTCTGGGTGCGCTCAAGAAAGAAGCGCCAAACCCTCTCACCCTAAAATCACTCTGTCATTCTTGAATCCTTAGGAGGAATTGCATGCGCCCCTTAATGCTCACCTGCATTGGCTTTGCTCTCTCTGCCATCGTGGTGAAACCGATTCATGCCGCAAGTTATCTCAAGATCGATTCTTCACCTGCGGCGTATGGCCTGACGAGGAGTGGCAAACCGGTTGAAGTCCAAGATGGGATGTATCTCAAGGCCGGGGATCGCGTTGAGATTAAGAATGAAGGAGCACATGTTCAAGTAGTCACTGGGACAGGAAAACTTATTCCGCTTGAGGTGCCCCCTGGTGGGAAAACGCTGGGCGCGGCTGAGCTTGGTGGCAGCACATCCGAGGAGAAAGTTAGCCAGACATGGAAATGGGCTTCAGACTGGCTGCTTCAGAGAATCGGCGCCCAAACCGAATCGGTGTCTAACGCCCGGATCGTCCAGGCGGCATCAAGAGCCGTTGGATCCGGAGAGTCCTTGTCGATCCCTATGGCTAATCAAGGCGGTCTCCGCATGATTTCTCAAAATAAAAGACCCTTGGTCGTCGCCTGGTCCGGCGGCAAGGGTCCATTCAAGATAGAAATCAAGAATCCGGAGGGAACCATCGTCATCCGGCACGATGGCGCAGTGGAGAACCACTTCCGCTTTGATGCGGTCTCTTTTACCCCTGGTCTTTATAGCCTCGTCGTGTCCGATCAAATTGAGACGATTGAAACTCCGCTGACTGTAGTCTCAAGGGGGAACGAGCCTTCGGAAGCATTGAAGGCTACGAAGAGTGATCAAGAGACTTTGGCCGGAATCATTAAGCTGTCTACCCGCCAGCAAGGCTGGGCATTTGAAAGCTACCAGCAGGCATCGCTATTGTCGGATCGAATGCCTTTTGCAAAAGTATTCACCGAAGCCCTAGAGATCGGAGACATTCCTCAGCCCTAGAGTCATAAGCCCTAACTCACTGATTACATTCGCGATAATTCATCGCGCGAGATGGTCCGATGGGTCACCACCGGCATGGTGGCCATCAAAGCCAGACCATGAGTTGTTGGCAGGTTCCAAGGATAGCCTTCCGGGTCCCAGTGACATTCGAAGGGGACCCGCGCATGGCAAGTTCCAGCGATGGGATATCTCCCCTCTAAATCGAAACGATTGATCGTTACCTCATAGCCGCAGGCCGTTACAACCCGTCCGCCACCTTTAATAAAGTCGATAACTTTCATTCATACCTCCGATTCTCGTCCTCGAGATAAGTCACTGCTGTTGGAGTTATTTTGTCCGGTGATTCGTCTTTCCCCTCACAGAAAATCCGACCTGAAAGTCCCGCCTTAGTTCCATATTTAACCGATCAGGAGTCCTCTTACTTCGGCAGTGACATTTTGGCATTGTGATGTCTGACCGTCTTTGGAAAGGTACGTCAACGGTTAGCTTGAGGCGCCAAGGCGATAAACGGTAACGCCACCATTGCCATTGCAATTCCGGCAGCCCATTTGAAAGTGGCAGACGATCCGTGATACTCCCAAAAGAATCCGGCACAGGTGCCAACAAGCAACATTGCTATCCCTCAACAAAGATGAAAGACACCAAATGCCAAAGCCCGCAGATTCTCTGGCGCCGAGTCCACGATCATTTTTGAGAGGGCTGCCTAGGTTATGCCGAGATGCAAGCCGAAAAGGCCTGCCGCAACCAGCATGGTTTCGCTCTGCGCTGGGGATGCGAAGAAGAGCTCGGCCGCTTTGAGTTCGTAGGAAGAGTTCGTTTGACTCAAGAAAGAGCCAATCCTTTCTAAGGAGCTTACTGGGTTTAGCTTCGATGCGTTGCGCTGAATCGGTCCTCAGCCAAATCCTTGGCATGCTCAAGAATGGCAACCAAGGCTGGATGATTGACCTTTCTTTGAGCAGAGAGAAGATAGAACCTCTCGCGTATTCCCTCGATCACTCCAAGTGGCGCTACGCCGTACTGGCTTGTGATGACATCCTGAACGATGCGTGGTGCTAGAAAAAAGCCTATTCCCTCGGCACCAAAGGTCTTCAACAAGGCACTATCAGAAATCTCAGCACGAATCTCTGGCCAGATGTCCTTTTCTTCACACCAGCGATCGAAATCCTGGCGAAGGCCCGGATGAATAGCGGGCATCAAAAATGGTGCGCCATTTAGACTCTGGGGGAATCCTTCGCGATACGCATCAGCAAGAGCATCGGTGCCAAATACAACCATCGGCGATTCGGCAAGAAAATAGCTGAATATTCCGCTTGCAGGCTTTATCGCCAAGGGGCCCGTTGTCAGAACGAGATCAATGGCGTGAAGTGCAAGTTCGTTGACTAGCCTTTCTGGCTTATCTTCATGGCAGTGAAGTTTGACAGGAATATCCAGGTGAAGCGCCGGCTTCAAGAGTTCCATCACAACCAGCTTAGGCAACACATCGGCGATGCCGACGTTGAGCCGATACCCCTTCCCCATGGCGCGGCCACTCAAATATTGAGTCAGCTCTCGACCAATCGAAAAAATCTCTTCTGCGTAATCAAAAACATCGCGCCCCGTATCCGTGAGCAACAAGTTCCTGCCAGCCCGATCAAACAATGCGTGTCCTATCGCCTGCTCAAACTGCGTAATTTGGCTACTGATGGTGGGTTGCGTGAGGTGGAGCTTTTCTGATGCTCTGGCGATGCCGCCCTCGTTTACGACCGTCCAAAAGTAGTAGAGATGATGATAGTTGATACGTTGCATAGGAATAAGTGTTAGATTTTTTCTAACTTATCTCAATAAATATTCAAATTTACTATATTTTTTTGTGTCTCTATTCTGGCGATCAGAGGTGCGAGCGCACCTCATAGATCACTGGAGTAGCGATATGCAAAAACTCATCGAAGGCCTGCATCATTTCCAGCAAAACGTGTTTGGAACCCAGCAGGAGTTGTTTGAACGTCTGTCACAAGGGCAAAGCCCCGAAACGCTTTTCATCACCTGCTCAGACTCCAGAATCAACCCCAACCTTCTCACCCAGACGCAACCCGGGGACCTTTTCATCCTGCGCAATGCCGGAAACTTGGTCCCACCCTATAGCCCCACCATCGCCGGGGGTGAAGCCGCTACCATCGAATTTGCCGTCAGAGGCCTTAAGGTGAGAGACGTGATTGTCTGTGGACACTCCCATTGTGGGGCTATGGATGGCCTTCTTCATCCCAATAAGACGCAAGACTTTCCTGCGCTCAATCGCTGGCTTGAGCATGCTGAGGTCACACGGAGGTTAGTTGAAGACCTTTACCCATTCAAAATGCCGGATGAGCTTTTAAATATTGCGACTCAGGAGAATGTCCTCGCTCAAATGGAAAATCTCCGAACCCATCCAAGCATCGCCACAGCGCTAGCCGCAGGACGCATCCGCATCCATGGCTGGGTTTACAAAATCGAGACCGGGGAAATTTTTGGTTATCACCCAGAAAAACGGCAGTTCATCACCGTCGGAATTCAGGAAATGAGGGTTGAGTCGTCGCATCGCATTCGAGAGGTTGCAGCCATATGATCCGCAAAGAAATTGAAAAGGCACTTCCGATCGAGACGTTCTCGGGTGGGCATGATCATGAGCGGGAATTAAGACGCTCCAATCGAGTAATGACGGCTGTTCTAACCCGAGTCCTTGCATCGCAAGGAGCAGGATGGGCTTCTGAACAGGCTGAGATTCTCCAAAGATCCTTTACGGCACTCAAAAGAGACGGTAGCCCCAATCGACTGAAAAAAATCAGGGAATTGATTGATGCAATGGCCCCTGAGGAAATCAGCCAAGTGATTCGAGTCTTCAATCATTACTTCAGCCTATTAAACATTGTCGAGGAGTCACTCTCGGTTCAGAAAAGACGATTGGCCGCAGAACGGTTGGGTGATTTTGGAGCAGGTTCATTTCATGACACGCTCACCCAACTCAGGGAAAAAGGCGTCCATGGCGAGGAACTCCAACGCCTACTGAACCGACTGCTTTACCAACCGGTCATGACCGCACACCCAACCGAGGCAAAAAGACGTACTGTCAAAGGGGCTCTGAGGAATATCTTCCTATCCCAAGAAAGACTTTCCCTGGCCGGAAATAGGCCAGGAGCCCGCAAGGAGGCTCTCACCGATCTCCAGAGAAAAGTACAGCTGTTATGGAAAACGGATGAGGTGCGCGCCAATAGCATGGGCGTTGGCGATGAGATCGACACGGGACTTTATTATTTTCCGCTTTCACTTTTTGATGCCATCACTCGGACATATCGTCATCTGGAACAGTCGATTTTTGACATTTATGGGCCCCATATAGCCCAAGGGATTAACGTACCGAGCTTCATCCAATTTGGATCGTGGATTGGTGGTGATCGGGATGGTAATCCCAATGTGACGGCAACCACGACTGCAATGGCCGTTCTTCGTCAATCCCAAACCATCGTTCAGGAATACATTCGCCGTGTTGAAGCCCTCCATGAACTTCTGTCTCATTCGGTAGACCTTGCACAATTTTCTTCGTCATTTGAGGCCAGTCTGCAGCTGGATCGGGATCGATTAGGGAGTGACGTAAATGCCATTGAGGCCCCTTTTGTCCAGGAACCCTATCGTCACAAGCTCACTCTCATGCGCTATCGCCTGGAGCGCCTGCTTTTAGCATTAGAGGGCATGGCTGCAGGTGCCACGACACCTCATGATTCGAGGGCATATGGCTCTGCAAATGAGTTCCATCAGGATCTGATCACGATCGAACACTCACTGAGAGAGAACGGCGACCCCGAAATTGCCGATGAGGGTCTAAAAGACCTGATTCGGCTCGTTGACAGTTTTGGATTCCATTTGATGCAACTCGATGTTCGTCAGGAATCATCCCGCCACACCGAGGCTGTAGCCGAACTCTTCGAAACCGGGCTTGGTCTGGATTATCAGGCGATGACCGAAAGCGAGCGCTTAGAAAGCCTCCGAGAGGCGCTATTGCTCCCCGCAGGTCTTCCCTTTGAGGAGTCTCTGCTCAATGAGTCCACTCGGGAAGTCCTGAACGTCTTCGGAGTTATTGCCGAAATGCGGGCCAAAATCGGGCCTCGCTGTTTTGGCCAGTACGTCATATCAATGACCCATCAGGCCAGCCATATTCTTGAAGTTTTACTGCTTGCTAAGCAACGCGGCCTTCTTGGCCATGTGGGAGGTCATTGGTTCTGCCACCTTGAGATCAGCCCTCTTTTTGAAACCATTGATGATCTTGATCGGATTGAGGAGGTGCTTGACACCCTGCTATCTCAGGACCTCTATCGTGAACTGGTTGTTGCCTCAGGTGGGCGTCAGGAAGTCATGCTGGGCTACTCAGACTCCTGCAAAGACGGGGGCATCTTGGCCTCAGCCTGGGGACTTTACAGGGCGCAGCAGAAGATCGTTGAGCTTACCGATGCATACGGACTTCAATGCCGAATTTTCCATGGCCGGGGTGGCACCGTTGGCCGCGGCGGTGGCCCCACTCATCAGGCCATCCTTGCACAGCCACCGGACACGGTCCGTGGTCAAATCAAATTTACCGAACAAGGAGAGGTGCTCTTTTACCGCTACAACAACATGGAAACGGCGGTCTATGAGCTGACCATGGGTGTTACCGGGCTGATGAAAGCCAGCTTGAGCCTCATCCAACCTGTTTCACACCCCCGTGAAGATCATCTTCAGATCATGTCGGAACTGGCGATCATTGGTGAAAGGCATTATCGACTTCTCACGGAGAAAACCCCAGGGTTCATAGATTACTTTTATGAATCAACCCCACTCAGCGAGATCAGCCAATTAAATATTGGTTCAAGACCTTCACACCGCAAAAAACACGATCGCTCTAAGCAGTCGGTCAGGGCCATAGGCTGGGTTTTTTCCTGGGCGCAATCCAGGCAGACTTTTCCCGCTTGGTATGGGGTCGGAACCAGTCTTGCCGAATGGGCATCAGGAAAGCCGGATCGGCTCATAGTGCTTCAAAGCATGTATGCGGACTGGCCTTTTTTTCGAAACCTGCTGAGTAATGCCCAGATGGCATTAAGGAAATCCGACACTGAGATCGCAAAGGAGTATGCCGCACTGTGCCAAGACACTCTGGTAGCAAAGCGCATCTGGTCACTCATTGCCTCGGAGTACCAAACCTGTGTCGATTGGATCTTGCAAGTCGCAAAAGCCGAAACACTCCTTGAGGATAACCCGACGCTCAACACGTCACTGGCCTGGAGGGACACCTTTCTGGGTCCGTTGAATCACATCCAAGTGTCTCTTTTACAGCGGCTTCGCGCCGAGGATTCGGAAGATTCACCGCAAAACCCATGGGTAAAACCCATGCTGAGAACTATAAATGCCATTGCTGCCGGCATGAGGAATACAGGATGAGGTCCCCGATCGTTCAATGGCGATGGCTGCACAATTTTAAGGGAAGATAACGAATGCCTAAATCAGTTATCCCTCCAAATCTCGCCGCGCTTGAAGCGGAGTCGATATTCATACTTCGGGAGGTGGCCGCAGAATGTGAACGCCCTGCCCTCCTTTATTCGGGAGGAAAGGATTCGGCCGTCGTACTCCATCTTGCAGGCAAGGCCTTTTTCCCCGGGGGACTCCCTTTCCCCCTGCTCCATATCGATACGGGACACAACTACCCCGAAGTTATTACCTATCGGAATGAAATGGCGAAGCGTTATCGGGCCCAATTGATCGTGAGGACCCTGGATGAATCGATTGCAAGAGGAACGGTAGTGCTTCGCAACCCGCTTGAATCGAGAAACGCGCATCAGTCAGTCACACTGCTTGAGGCAATTTCAGAACTGGAGCTGGATGCCTGTATCGGAGGTGCCAGAAGGGATGAAGAGAAGGCCCGCGCAAAAGAGCGCATTTTTAGCTTCAGAGATCATCATGGGGCCTGGGATCCCAAAAATCAGCGACCGGAGCTCTGGAACATCTTCAACACCCGGACAATCAAGGGAGAGAACATTCGCGTTTTTCCGATCTCTAACTGGACAGAGATGGATGTCTGGCAATATATCCGCCATCAGGAAATCCCACTTCCGAGCATTTATTTCGCGCACTCCCGTGAGGTGGTCAAACGGGAGGAACTCCTTGTTCCGGTCACCCCTCTCACACCGATAAGAGATGGAGAAATCTCGATCCGGCTCAGTTGCAGATTCAGAACTGTAGGTGACATTAGCTGTACAGCTCCCATTGAGTCGAAAGCAGACACTATCGAGGCGATCATCCTGGAAACTATGACCACCACAGTAACCGAAAGAGGAGCAACCCGACTTGACGATAAAAGCTCGTCCACAGCCATGGAACAAAGAAAGAAGGCGGGTTATTTCTGACCCCATTCTTATTCCCACAATAATATGAAACCCGGCCTCCTTTTTCCACGACATCCAAGACAACACCTCCAAAGGCTCATCAGCCTGGAGGCTCAGGATCTTTACGCCGTTTTGGCATTCGCGCTTGCTGCAGGGGTAATGGCCCTAGCAACGCCAATCGCCGTTCAGGCTCTGGTCAATACCATCGCCTTTGGCGTGCTGATCCAGCCCCTGGTCATCCTCATGCTGGTTCTGTTTGGTTGTTTGGCCCTCAACAGCGTTCTCAATGGGTTGCAAATCTTTGTTGTTGAAATGATTCAACGGCGACTTTTCGTCCGCCTGGTAAGTCAGATCTCGGCCACACTCATGGAAGGTCGACTGGATCACCCACTTTTCAAGAAAGGCTCGGACCTTGCAAATTACTACTTTGAGGTGATGACCATACAAAAAACTTGGTCAAACCTGCTGTTGGATGGCCTGTCTTATGGGCTTCAGACGCTGATAGGACTCGTCCTTCTCGCTTTTTACCACCCTGCACTTCTGGGCTTTGATGCACTCATCATCGCTTCTTTATATGTCATTTTCCGTGTTCTCGGCACGGATGGCATCGAAACGGCCGTCGCTGAGTCCGAGGCCAAGCACGCCGTTGCCTCCTGGCTTCAGGAACTGCCTCGACATCCGGTGGCAACGCGTTATGGACACGGCAAATCATGGGGATTAGATCGCTCCAACGGTTTAGTGGAGCACTACCTGGAACGATCAAAGGATCACTTCAGGGTTCTCATGAAACAGCAAGCCGCAATTCTTGGTCTCTATGCAGTTGCCAATTCCGTTTTATTGGGGCTAGGCGGTTGGATGGTGATCGAACGCCAGTTAACCCTCGGTCAGCTGGTTGCGGCCGAGCTCATTGTGAGCGCCATGCTTTCAGGGCTCACTCGCCTTGGGAAGACCATCACCAGCTATTACGATCTGATGGCTGGTATGGATAAATTGAGTTACCTCCTTGACCTACCTGAGGAACCTCAAATCCAGGGTGACTTCCCTCATGAGCCGGCTTTCAGAACCATGAAGATCGAGAAGCTTTCGATCATGGCGAATGAAAGGGGGAATCTCCTCGCAATCCCGGACATTGACATTTGCCAAGGTCAAAAGTACCTCCTATCAACGCCAGACCAAGAAGCCTCGGTGAGGCTACTCGAAACTCTCAGCGGCATTCGAACCCCAACCGATGGAACCATTTCGATTAATGGAATAGATACACGCGTTCTTGGGCTTACATCCTTCAGGAATCAATCGGCGATGGTCATGAACGCTGAGTGGTTCCAGGTCAGCATCGTTGAAAACATACGCATGGGAAATCCCTCGATCGGGCTGAGAGAGGTTCAAGAGGCTCTGAGATCCGTGGGTCTTGAGCAAACCATTAAAGAACTTCCGGAGGGTGCAACATCCAGGCTGACGGTTTCGGGAACACCTCTTAATCTCGAGCAACTGGGACGTTTGACATTGGCCAGAGCTATTGCTGCCAAGCCCCAGTTGCTCATGGTCGGTCCTCTGATCGATTCAATTGCCGAACCCTATCTGCACTTCATTCTGAATATGCTGTTGGGTCAAGATGCGGGATCCTCCTTAATTCTGATCACGGCAGATACCCGAATTTCCAAGGCTGCAGAGGGAAGAGCTCAAGTGATTAAGCTAAAGCCTCAGCAAAACCAGGAGGGCTAGACATGTCATCCCGATCAGGTCCAAAGCCTTGGAAAGACCCGCTGCCAGCGATCCGTCTGACAGAAACTACTGGTCCTAGTCGAAAGTTTGCTCATAACTTGGGATGGTTTCTTCTTCTGGTTGTTGTTCTTTTGGCCCTGACCCCTTGGCAACAAAATATTCAAGGTGTAGGGCGCGTGGTCGCATATGCCCCGCAGGAGAGACAGCAAACCATCGAGGCCACCGTCGAGGGTCGCATTGTTTCATGGACCGTTCAGGAAGGTTCCGAGGTGAAGGCCGGCGCCCAGATCGGAGAGATCAGTGACTATGACCCTGAGCTCCCGCGGCGTATTCAGCAAGAATTGACTACATTGGATCAGCGAATCGGCGTCATCAAAACCCGCATCCATGCCCTGGAAGACCAGACCTCTTTAGCCGAAAAATCCAAAGAGATGGCGGTCCTCGCGGCCGAGGCCAGAATCAGGATGGCAGAGGAAAGACTGAATGCTGCAGAACATAACGTTGAGGCGGCCTCGGCAGCTTATGAAACTTCTCGACTTAATTATGAAAGGCAACGGGCCCTCGAGCAAAAAGGGCTCGCATCAAGAAGGACATACGAACTATCTGATCTGGATTTCACCCAAAAGAGGACCGACAGAGATCGTTCACAAGCAGCCTATAAAGCGGCCCTCAGTGAAGTCGAAGCAATTCGAGCCGACCGACAAAAGATACTTGCAGACAGTGGTGCCTCGGTTGAGAAGTCCCGCTCAGAACTTGCCAAAAGCCAAGAGGGGCTTCACTACGCCGAAGCCGAAAGGCTCAAGCTGGAAACCCGATCAGCCCGACAAGGTTCCCAACAGATTATCGCGCCACGGGATGGAACCATTTTCAGGCTGGTTGTGAATCCCGGCGCTGAAGTTGTAAAACCCGGCGATGCCGTGGCGATTCTAATTCCCGCAACACGCCAGCGTGCTGTTGAACTTTGGGTGGATGGAAACGATGCCCCTCTGATTGATGTCGGAAGGAAAGTTCGACTCCAATTTGAGGGCTATCCCGCCATTCAATTCTCCGGTTGGCCAGAAACGGCCGTTGGAACCTTCGGTGGCATCGTTTCCCTGTTGGATTCCACAGATAATGGCAAGGGGGACTTTCGGATTGTGATTTTGCCTGACGGTCATGACGAACCCTGGCCAGACGAGCGATTCATTCGCCAGGGCGTGCGGGTTAATGGCTGGGTTCTCCTGAACAAGGTGAGACTGGGTTATGAGTTGTGGCGGAACTTCAACGGCTTCCCGCCGCTGATCCAACCCGAGAAGATCCCCAAATGAAGCCTGGCCTGATGACATCAAGCGTTTTAGCCGTGCTCATGCTCTCTCTCTGCCTGACGGAAACTTTCGCAGACTCTGATGTCAGGACGCCCCACGCCAGACCTCAGCACGAAAAAGACGCAACGCCCAGACCACAGGGATATCTTCGGCTCGAACAGGTCATTCAGTCAGCGCTGGAAAGCTTCCCTGCCGTTTTAGCTGCAAGCAAACGTCGGGAAATGGCCACAGGAGAGAAGTTGGCTGCCGAAGGAGGATTCGACACTATCATTAAGATGTATTCCCGTTCGTCATTAGCCGGCCAATATCAAAACGAGAATGTGGATATTGGGTTCGAGCAACCCACCGAATATTGGGGAGCCACTTTCTTCGGAGGTTATCGTCGTGGCGTTGGAAAATATCCTGTTTATGAAGGCAAAAGTGAAACGGCGACGGATGGTGAGGTACGAGCGGGCGTCTTGATTCCGCTTTGGCGAAATAGGGATATTGATCGAAGGCGCGCGAACCTTGCTCAAGCTGACCTGAATCAACTGATAGCAGGTCATGAATATGATCAGCAACTTCTGGAGCTCGAGCGACAGGCGACCTACCGATACTGGGATTGGGTGCTCGCAGGGAGACGCGTTGGCGTTGCGCGACAGCTTTTGGATGTAGCGAAGGCCAGGAACCAGGGGCTTAGGGAGCGCATCCAGCTGGGGGACCTTCCAGCGATAGATGCTACTGAAAATCAGCGCGCAGTGGTCGAGAGAGAAGAGCGTCTTGTTGCGGCAGAGCGTGCACTGGAGCAAGCCGCCATTCAGCTGTCGCTTTTCCTTAGAACCCCAGAGGGCGAGACTCTTTTGCCTAGCACCGAAGATCTGCCGCAAGGTTTCCCAAAGGCCAAAGATCATCATCACCGACCGCTTGAGGAGTTGACTGAAGACGCCCTTTTGAAGCGACCTGAAATCAAACGTATCGAAACCCAGATCCGTCATGCGCAAGTCGAGAGCCAACTGGTTCAAAACCAGCGCTTACCCTCAGTCGACCTGACAATCAGTGGCGCTCAGGATTTTGGTATCAGCCAGTCCAACCTAGTCAACCGCTCGGAGTTTTATGCGGGAGTGATCATTGACATGCCCGTACAACAACGGGTAGCTGAAGGCAAAGGCATCGCGGCAGACGCGAACATTTCCCGCTTAATGGCCGACCGTCAGCTCGCCGAGGATCGCATCCGAAACGAAATTCGTGACTCCGTTTCAGCTATCAAGGCGGCATTCAAACGCATTGGTTTAGCCCATCAGCAGCGCAGCCTCGCCCATCAATTAGAAGAGGGTGAGAAGACCAAATATGGGCTTGGAGAAAGTAACTTGATGCTGGTCAACCTGAGGGAGTTGGCAAGCGGTGATGCATCGATGACTTATGCGGATGCATTGAATAGCTATCATCGGGCCTTGGCCGACTTTCGGTTCTCATCCGGAGAAATAAGCCATCTTACTGAGGATACGCACCATCATCCCCACAAGATCATCGACTATGATTTCGATCCCACGTCCTAAAACCATCGCTTTTTTTAGCCAGGCATCATCTTGACTACTCCTCTACCTGAAGGAAGAGGATTCCTGCTTCACTGAGGATTGCTCATGCCGGTTGGCGACACAAGTCTGACATTCTCTCCACGGGCTAACACCGCAAGTCCTGCGGCTTT
>JBEGVN010000045.1:0-3114 GCA_041178325.1 Pseudomonadota bacterium | reverse complement strand
TCAAAAGCGCAAGCACCTTGTCCTCCAGAAACTTGACGACTTGACTGGTCCCGGTCAGGGGAGAAGCCGAAAGGTCAATCATTGGAATGCCTGCCACATCGCTGACGCCATGATTGATGAGTCGAAAGGTCAGCCAGTCAGGCGAGAGACGGATGGGCGCGGCGCAGTGCCGAAGTCCAAACAGAATCTGTTGAATTTTGTCGCTTTCACTCAAGGGAAGGGTCAGCCATATCTCATCCGGGGGCTGGCTTGAAAGACGCTCCAGGGTCAAAAGATCCGCATCGGAATGGGTTTCACGAATGCGATATCCCGTCCATTCAGCTTCCTGGATTCGGGTCTGAATCAGTTCAGCTGAAGGTCCAGAACCAATCAGGGCAACCGACTTTAAATGAAGCGCGGTCTTCCGGAGTCGCCGTAAAAGCCGGTGAATGATGCCGCGCTCCACCCAGAGAAAGAGAATCCCAAAGAGGGTCCAGTACACGAACCAGAGCCTTGAATAGGATTCCGACTCCTTGCTGATGAAAAGCCAGACCAAAAGGACGCCCACGGTCAGGAACCAGATGCTCCCAACCCGAAGCAGGATGGCGGCCACGGTGGTGGCTCGCCAGGAGCGATGCGCCTCAGCGGAAAGAAAGAGAAAGAGAAGCCCCCCTGTCAGGATCAACGAATAATAGCCCTGAAGATCGGAGGGTAACTGGATGCCAATCGCAGAAAAGGCGCGAAGTTCAAGGGCAACGAGGCCACCGATGACCACCATGAGGGCATCCAGCCCCCGAAGCGCCAGAGGCAGAAGGGATGCTGAAAGCCGAAAACGCGAAGTGGCCACCGTGAATCCTGGTCGAGGGTCTAGATCCAGCGACGGACTTTTTTGAGGTAACGCTCATAGGCGGGGCCAAAGGTTTTCTCCAGCACAGTTTCTTCATAGGGAATGTGGACGCGATTGACCACCAAAAAGAAGACCCACGGCACGATAAAGAAAGGCAGGGTGCCCATCAAGAGGGCAAACCCGATCAGGGCAGTCAAGAGCCCGAGATACATGGGGTTGCGGGTCCAAAGGTAGGCGCCGAGGGTGACGAGCTCGCTCGGAGCACCCATCGGGAGGACCGTGGTCTTGAGTGCCTTGAATTGAAGGGCTGCGGAGGCGGCCAATGCAATGCCGCTCGCACCCCAGACCAAACCGCCCACGGGCGTTGCCGGAAGAATTTCGAGAAAAGGTAGCACCCCATGAATGAACCCAGCAGCTCCTAGGAGGCCCGCAGCAATGACAGGGGGCGGAAGGTAGATAAGTAGCTGTCGATCAAGTTTCATAGAGAGTCTCCTTCAGCATGGATGGTGTGGGCGCGCTCCTCAAGGTCCTCGCGCCAGGCGGTAGAAAGGGCGGGTACGCTTAAGGTCTGCGCGATCCAAAGGGCCTGATCCGGTCCCTTGATCAGGGCTTTCATGGCATTCGGAATCGAGACCTTTCGGGGATCCTCGTGAATTCGGGTGACCCCATCACCCGGCTCAATCTGGCCTTCTTGAAGCACGCGAAGATAAAACCCCGTGCGTCCCGAGTTCAGGAATTCCCCGACGAATTGGGGTTTCTGCATCCGGATTCCGAGTTTGAAGCAGGGAACCCGGGGTTGAGTGACTTCGACAATCGCCGTTCCGATCTGGAATTGATCACCAATCGAAACCGCATGATCATCCAGCCCTTCGAGGGTGAGGTTTTCGCCCATGTGCCCGGGTGCATAGTCAGGTTCTTTGCGAAAAGTTGACCAATAGTGAAGATTTTCAAGGCTGTAGGCGTAGACCGCTTTATCAGGGCCGCCGTGGTTTTTGCGATCCACCTGAACATCCCCTTCAAGTCCTTCGCGGCCCAGAAAGATCGGTCCCCGTATCGGTTTTTTGAAGATTCCGGTTTTAACCTTTTTTCCGCGATAGGGGATTTCTTCGATCCCACCGATGGCGATTCCGGCGATTTTCATGGGGTAAGTCCTACGTTGATCCATGCCTTCACGGGTCCAAAGCTCTTTCGATGGATCGGGGAAGGGCCGAGTGTTCTTAGGGCCTCTTGGTGTTCTGCCGTGGGGTAGCCCTTATGCACACCAAAACTGTAACCCGGGTACAGCTGATCGGCCAAGACCATTTCAAAGTCCCGCGCGACCTTGGCCAAAATGGAGGCCGCGGAAATGGCGGGCTCAAGGCGATCGCCTCCAATGAGCGTGCGGGTTTCAATGGGAAGATGGGGCGCCTTGTTCCCATCGATCCATGCGCCCTGAGGTTTAACGGGAAGTCCCTTAAATGCGCGTTCCATCGCGAGTAGCGAGGCCTGGAGGATGTTGATCTGGTCAATTTCCGAAGGTTCGGCACGCCCTATAGCGAAGGCCACCGCTTGTTCTTGGATCATCCGCGCGATGTTTTCCCGCTTTTTCTGAGAGAGTTTCTTCGAGTCGGTTAGGCCTGGAATGACATAGTCCTTGGGGAGAATGACTGCGGCGGCGATGACAGAGCCTGCAAGACAGCCCCGCCCGACTTCATCAAAACCGGCCCAAAGACCTGGGATGACCGCCATAACGTCACCTTGGGGCGTGGGGCTCAGCGAATAATGCTGCGGCCACTTTGCCGGAGAAAATCCAGCATGGGGACAATTTCGGGTGCGGTCTTTGCCATGACCTGAAGGTGCTCGATGGCCTCTTCCAGTTTCAGGCGAGATTTATAGATGATCTTGAAGGCCCGCTTGATCTGGAGGACGGCTTCGGAGTCGTAGCCTTTGCGTTCAAGCCCGACCGAGTTGATACCGCGGGGACGGGTGGGGCTTCCGCCCACCATGACATAAGGGGGCACATCCCGGCTGATGATGCTTCCCATGCCGGAGAAGCTTTGTCGACCGATCCTGCAAAACTGATGAACCAGCGAAAATCCGCCCAGAATGGCAAGATCATCGACGTGGACGTGCCCTGCCAATGAAGCGCCGTTCGCCATGATGGTGCCGTTACCGATCATGCAGTCATGAGCGACATGGGTATAGGCCATCAGAAGATTATCATCGCCAATACGGGTTAACGAGGCGTCCTGAATCGTGCCGCGATGCAGCGTCGCATATTCCCGGATGACGTTTCGATCCCCAATTTC
>JBEGVN010000044.1:0-62200 GCA_041178325.1 Pseudomonadota bacterium | reverse complement strand
AAAGGTCTGAGCCAGGAGAACCTCCTGCTCGGGTGTGGGGTAAAACCGATATTTGTAGGCCCGTTTGCGCGTATTCACGACACGGACTATAGCTTATGCTAACCACCCTAACAACCGCTCTCCGGATCGGAGAGTTCGCTATCCCTCCCCGCCCTCAAGGACGGGGTTTCTCGCGAGATTAACGATGAGAGATATCCTTTATTGGCTCTTGGTTTTAACCGTTTTTTTCATTGTGGGAGTGATCTATTTCGAGTATCGGAGTACCACCTACACAACGGCGGATGGCGCCTGCCAATCCTTAACTGTTCAGGACGACTGCTACTGACCTGAGAAGGCAGCAAGACTTAAGGCTGAACCCTGCTCAGAACCAATCCGATCACACACGGTCTTACCATGAGGCTGGCGAATTCTAGATGACTCGCATCATGCCCTAACGTATTGTCCGAGCAACGATTCGAGGAATGCCCCATGAAACGAACAACCCTGAGCCTGGTTATTTTAGGTTCGGCTCTTTTCACGCCCACCGTTTTCGGCTACGGATCCAGCGGGGGTGGCGGGGGAAGTTCCTGCAGCGAACCCCAGTTTTCCTCAGAGTCCCCCAAAAACGAAACCGTGGTACCAAACCTTGGCCAGTTTACATTTGAAGCATCGAAAAACACGGACCTTAAGACCCTGACTGTCGAAGTCGACGGGGTCAAACAGGAAGCTAAGGTTACAACCCTGAACAGTGGAGACTCCCGCGTGGAGATCGGCTTCAAGGAACCCAAAACTCAAGCTTCCAAGGTCCGGATCACGGTGAAGGCTAAAAGTGATGACGGCTGCGAAGGCTTCCAGCCCTACTACATAGAAGTAAAACCTTAAGTTTCCGGCAAAACCCCCACGCAAAAGATCCGGTCAGAGCGGATCCTGAGGCTTCTGAAAGCACGTGATGAAATTGACTGCCATCGAAGGGACCCGGTAAAAAGCCTGCGTGAAGGGATTCATCCAGACACCGGTGGATGAGACAAGCTTCAAGCGCTCAGGCTGCAAGAGCAGAACCAACTCTTTAGGAGACACAAATTTACGCCATTGATGGGTGCCCCTGGGGAGCCATCCAAAAATGTATTCAGCCCCAATGATGGCCACGAGATAAGATATGGCCGTTCTATTGAGGGTCGCCACAAACATTAAGCCAGTGGGTCTGACCAGTTTTGCCGCGCTTTTCAAAAACAAGGGCAAATCACCGACATGCTCAACGACTTCCATGTTGAGGACCACATCAAAGACCTGGCCAGTGCGGCTGAGATCCTCTACCGCGATAGACCGATAATCGATTGCCAGCCCCCCCTTTTCGGCGTGATGACGCGCGATCTTGAGATTTTTCTCAACCACATCGATTCCTGTTACGGTTGCCCCTAAACGGGCCATGGCCTCGCTTAGAATGCCACCACCGCAACCAACATCCAGAACAGTTAAACCCGCCAATCGATTCGCACTCTCAGGCTCATACTGATCAAAATGCTTGTGGATTTCAGACAGTATCCACTGAACCCTCAATTCATTCATGCGATGCAGAGGACGGAAAGGCCCATCTACATCCCACCAAAGCGAAGCCAATCGCTCAAACCGGGCCGCATCTTCAAGGTCCAATGTTCCACGCGTCTGTTCACTCATTACCAAAACTCCAAAGTGACCAGTGTTTTAGGATGGACACCAGAATCCTCAATGCTTAAAGCCGGTTGCCTACTCACTGAAAAGATGTGCGTTGACAAGGAGATGAGTGCCAATAGCCGCAAAGTAGCCCAGAAGAATGACAGGGGACCATGTCATATGGGAGGCAAACGTGTATTTACCCTTGGCAATGCCCATCAGACCAATGCCTGGAGCAGAACCAATCGCTAGAAGACTACCACCCACGCCTAAGGTCAGGGTTACCAAAAGCCACTGACCCATGGGAAGATCAGGATGCATATTCAAAACAGCGAACATCAGGGTGCCATTGTCTACAAAAGCCGAAGACAGACCGATGAGAATATTCGCGACCGTGGCGCTGTGCTCACCAAAGAGCCAGCCTGAAACAGCATCGAGATAGCCGATAAAACCCAGTCCGCCAATCCCGACCATGGCCCCGTAAAAGAAGAACAAAGTATCCCACTCCAAACGACCGATTTTTTCAAAGATCATGAAGCTCTGGCCCCGCTGCAGATCCTTGAGATCCCTACTCGCAGCATCGTCGTCATTCAAAACGCTCGCTTCTGGAATGGTTGTAAAAAGATCACTGGTCTTCATCAGGTAATAGCTGAAGAACTGGAGAAGGCTCAGACCAGCCATCATGCCAGCCGCAGGTGGGAGCTCAAGCGCCATGTTAAAGACGACCGTCAGACTGATCGTCACCACAAAGAGTGCAATGATGCGTTTGGTTCCGCGCTGAAGCTCTATCGTCTCAATTTCGATTTTCGGAATTCCGCGCGGCACGGCGAAAGACATGATCAGGGCAGGAACTACGAAGTTCACGACACAAGGGATAAACAGTAAAAAGAAATCCGTAAATTTGAGAACGCCACCTTGCCAGACAAACAAAGTGGAGATCCCACCCAAGGGACTGAAAGAGCCTCCCGCATTGCACGCACCCACAATATTGATCGCAGCCAAAGAGACGAACTTTGGGTTCTGCTTCCCCACCGCGATCGCAACGGCACCCACCAGCAAACCTGTCGTCAGCCCATTCACCATAGTCGACAGCAGGAAGGCAATGCCCCCCGTGATCCAGAACAAAGACTTAAAACCCATATTAAGTTTTAAAAGGCGGATCCTGAGCGCATCAAAAACCCGCATGTCTTCCATGACATTGAGGTAACTCATCGAGACCATGATGAAGAGCAACAACTCAAAGAAGGCCTGAAGATTTTCCTTGAAGGCATGCAACGCAAGTGTCGTATCACCGTTTTGCTGATAATGGACCAGGATCGCAATCCAAACCAACGATGCCCCAAGCAGCATGGGTTTGGATTTCCGCAGAAAGGTGACATCCTCGAACATGGCAGCGATATAGGCGATGACAATCACCACGAGAGAGAAATAACCCGACCAGGTATGTGTCAGGTCCAGCGGCTTGGAGTCAGCTCCCTCCCCGGCCAATGAAACCATGGGTAAGCACAGCAAAAAAAAGCCCCAACCCCAACCGGCTATCGTTTCTTGATGAATTGGTTTCACTAAGGTTCTATTGCACTTAATTTCAATGGGCCGGGTAAGTAACACCGATGCCTCGGTCCGGCGTTGTATCCTTATCCTTAAGGAAGGCTGGACTCATGGTTTCGACCAACTGATGCTCATGGTCGGCAATGAGTAACACCTTAAGGCCTTCCTGCTCGGCGATTTTCAAGGCCTGATTTTCTCCGACGCAAAGAAGAGCTGTATCCCATAGATCGGCGAGCGTGGGATCCTCATGAAGAATGGTAACTGACAGAAGGTTGTGGGTCACAGGGCGCCCTGAGCGGGGATCCATGATGTGGGAATAGACTTGGCCCTCCTGCTCAAAGTAATGCCGATAAGTCCCTGCCGTCATGATGGCGGTGCCCTGAATTTCCCGCACATCGATCAGACTTTGGATTTCCTGGCTGAATGGCGATGGCTTCTCCACGGCAACGCGCCAGTGACTCCCATCCGGCTTTCGTCCTCGAACTTTGAGCTCACCCCCTATTTCCACCAGGTAGTCAACGACTCCTTGCTGCTCGAGCGCCTTGGCGATTTCACCCACCGTATATCCCTGACCAATCGATGAGAGATCGAGCTGAATTTCGGGGTCCCGCTTTCGCATTCTGGAGCCCGAACGATCGACTTCGATACGCCCCATACCAATGTGCTTCATCACTCGCCGGATCTCGGCTTCTGGAGGGACCTTTTGTGGGCCTGCCTTGGAAAAGCCCCAAAGATCAAACAACGGTTTGATCGTCAGATCAAAGCAACCTTGGGTCTTATCGCTGACTTCGCGTGCGAGGGACGTCAAATAGGCAAGCTCGGCTGATACCGGAACCCACGCCGTCGATTTCTGATGGTTAAAGCGACTGAGCTCTGAATCATCGCGATAATTGGATACTGCAAGGTCAACGCGGGCAAAGATCGCCTCAATGAGAGCAAGAATGGTCTTCTCAGATGTTTTTGCAGGATCGATGACGACTTTGATGTGGTAGGTGGTTCCTTGTTGCTGCCCGCTAAATTCCCGGACTTCACTGGTTGGTTCGCAGCCCGAAAGCGCGAGGCAAATCGAAATGATGAGTAAATGAAGGCAGGGTCTTAGCGGTTCGTAAAAGAGCATGAATGTCACGGCGGGAGTCGTTCAATCCATCAATTTTACCGGGAATAGCCTGAAGTTACCGAAACAAAGTTGTCTATCGAATTCAAAAAGTGCCGCGCCGCCAAGAGTGGGGGATAACAGCGTGAAGATGCGGCGCGGCCAAGTTTGCGCTTGTTGCAAAGCACTAGTTGTGACCGCCGCGATTGAGAGGAGTTCCCGGCTTAGGAAAGACAAAAAAGCGGTTGGCTCACCACACACAAGGAGAACCAACCGACGAAGAGGAAAAGTCACATAAGCCATTGCTCATGTCCGCGCCATTTTGCGCGTTCCTCTCTAAATCAAGTTGATACTGGTCAACTTCTCAAGTGATTTGGACAAAAAAAGGGCGCCACAAGAAGGGCGCCACGTAAACAGAGAGAGTTTGGAACTTCGATTGAAGTTGAAATTATCCTAGGGTATCTGACTCAATGAATAAAGGCGGTATTTTGTCGCACACCGAATGTGGCATATGCCCTAATTCTTTGGGTCAAATACCTGAAATGGATGGATCAGTTAGGAATATTCAGATCCTTCATCATCAAGTAGTCATCCATGATATAGCCGCCCCCTATGTCCTTTTTGTGCGTGGCTAAAATCCCGAATCCGAAGTGCTCGTATGCGGCAACCGCGTTGAGATTATTGCGATTGACCCTCAGCGTCATGAGGCTGCAATCTGAGCCGATGGCAAACCTCACCGCTTCATCAACGAGTTTGCGACCAACGCCTATGCCCTGATAAAGCGGAGCGACGTAGAGCTTGTCGAGGCGTGATTGGTGGCCTTCGACAAAAACGTGGGCATATCCGACAAGATCCTCGCCAGAGTAGGCACCAAACAAGGGGTGTCCTAAGGCAACTTGGTCTCGAAGAAGGTCGGGGTGATACAAGCGATCCAACATGTAGCGGATCTGTGCACCCGAAATAATATCCCGGTACGCGATGGTCCAGATCGACTCAGCAAACTCTCTAAGGGCATCGATGTTTGCATCTTTCAGCAAAGTTACGGAAATGGAATACATGGGGAGTCACCTTTGTTGGGCGCTTCTTATGGTTATCTTAGGGATAGTTCTCCCGGGGTTTTACTATCGCCATGATTGTCAGCTTTTGACAGAATCGGTGGCAACAAACCCAATCCTCGGCGTGGACTTTGAGGGCTTGAGTCATTAGGCTACGATAAATACCATTGGTTCATGCCCCGCCGGCGTTCGGGAAATCCTCCCTAGCCCTCAACTCCAGGAAGTTCGTCATGCCCGCCTATCCCCGCGAAGAAATCGAAGAAATGATCCGCCGCTGGCTTGAGGCCAATCGCGTTTCTGAAGACGCCGGCGACTGGATCAAATCCCTTGGAAACATGTATCAGGAAGACGCCGAATACAGCTGGAATATGGGGCCCAATCGGGAATTTATTGCTCGCGGCCGCAAGGAAATCGAGGATTGGGCACTGGGTGCGCATATGGAAGGCTTCGAGAAATGGCGCTACCCCTATGACAAGCTGATCATCGATGAAGTGCAGGGCGAAGTCATTGGAATCTGGCGCCAGGTCGCGCCCGTTAAACGGGATGACGGGACTGAATACGAAGTTGCTGGACTTGGCGGATCATGGTTCCGCTACGGCGGCAATTACCAGTGGGCCTGGCAGAAGGATTTTTTCGACTTAGGCAACGTGAAGGCTCTTTTTATGGAATTAGCCGCCGACGGAAAGCTCGAAACCCCTGTGAAGCAACGCTTACGCCGCCTAGCCTGGGGACTTAAACTCCCAGGCGTTGAACTTCTCCATCAGGAACCCGGGCTACTTCGCAAAGCTAAGGGCATTATGGCCATGCTCAGGATCGTTCTTTTTGGGCGTTGAGTTCACCATCGTCCCCTCCATTCAAAACAGCACTGTAAATCCTTTGCAATATCCATGGTACCCATTGCCAACTGGGTGTGTCATCCAGCGTCACTAAGCCAGGTGCCCTTCACCAATTAGCTGCGAATCACCTTCCCAGAAGGGTGATCTAAGAACGTCCGATTTATAGTGAGCCCAACGATGAAAATCAGATCCATCAAGCTAACTGTTCTCCTTCTTTTTTTATCGATTCATGCCGCCGTCGCGGGAGCCAGAACTGCGGATCCAATTTGGGTCGAACCACGAACCTATGTACCAAAGAATGAACCAAGAAAAAACACCTCGGATCATAATTTAAGGTCTGAAAAAAGCAGGACACGTGGCACTCACCTTCGAATCACACCGCTGGAACCAAAGGAAATTGAGCGACGATTGAAAGAGCGTTCTATTGGTGCAAGGAAAATCGGATTTTCCAGACCCGTTTTTGAACTCGATGACACTCAAAGTGTATTCACTGCTATGGACTGGAGGCCTTTAGAGGGGGGTGGAACAGTCGGGCACATTCAATTGGATGTCCCTGGAGCGGCTGCATTAAGGCTAGGGCTATTGTTTGAAAAACTCCCTCGCTCGGCCGAACTTCGCTTTCATGGCTCGGGCGTTCACGAAGTCGAGACCATTCGAGGCGACGAGATTTTGGCGCAACTTGAAATGAATCGTCATAGCGGAGAAAAATCTCCGGACCAATTTATTTATTGGTCGCCGGTGATATCAGGAGAGACCATCGGACTTGAACTTTATCTTCCAGCAGATCTCAGTTCAGAAGATGTGCAGTTCTCAGTCGATGGAATTTCCCAACTGACTATTGATCCGACTCATGTTGAGGTGAATCCCCTCAAGCAAAAGGCCGCAGCCTCTTGCAACCTTGATTCCCGGTGTTACCCCGACTGGTCAACCGCAACCAACGCCGTGGCGCGAATCACTTTCGTCGAGGATGGCTCGTCTTATCTTTGCACAGGAACCCTTCTCAATGACACTGCACAGTCAAACAAACCCTATTTTCTGACCGCTAACCACTGCGTTTCGACTCAATCCACTGCATCAACAATCAATACCTTCTGGTTCTTCTACTCCTCCAGCTGCAACAGCGGCACTCCCTACAATGGCATTGCAAGAACCAGTGGCGGAGCACAACTTCTCTATAGCTCTGCAACAACCGATGGCACATTCCTTTTACTGAATAACTCACCTCCCTCGGGCGTTACCTTTTCGGGCTGGACCAATTCCACACCTAGCCTCGGTATTCAGGCAGCAGGCCTTCACAACCCAACTGGTGATCTTCAAAAAATTAGTTTTGGAAGTACTCAGGCCTTCTTAAATTGCTTTTCCGTAGGCAATGGCTCGTTTGATTGCAACTCTTCCAGCATGAATGATGCCTCGTTTATTGACCTTGTGTTTCGATCTGGAACGACAGAGGGAGGCAGTAGCGGGAGTGGCATTTTTCTGGACGGAAACAGATATCTCTTCGGGCAACTCTATGGGGGTGATTCAAGCTGCTCAAATGTATCCGGCTCCAACGTCTACGGCCTATTCAGCAAAACTTACTCAAATGGAAATCTCGGTCAGTGGCTTGGGAGTGGCAAACAGGCGCAGACCATTACACTCTCGGCCCCTTCATCGGTGATTTGGGGGTCTTCAACAGCTATTTCGGCTTCTTCAAGTTCTGGCCTTCCTGTATCGATAAAGAGCCTCAGTCCTTCGATCTGTACAGTCGATCAGAACACTCTAAGGGCGGTTTATACGGGGGAATGTCAACTGGAGCTGACTCAGGCGGGAAACGAGAGTTATATCCCGGCCACGCTCAATTCAACCATCACTGTCACAGCACCAATCTACCCAGGACCCAACGCAACCCTCACAGTGAGAATCACCAAGGGGAGCGGGAAGATAACAAGTGCTCCAACGGGGATAGACTGCGGTGACTCCTGTAATTACGCCTTCACAAAAAAGACGACCGTTCGCCTGACGGCAACGCCAGCGCCGGGATCTAAATTCTTGGGTTGGAGTGGCGCCTGCACAGGAAAGAAATTGTCATGTGCGGTGAAGTTGACCAGCAACAAGCTTGCGAGAGCAAAGTTCAACTAGCTTCTGCACAACTATCGCAGGATGCGGGAGAACTTTCTCCCCAGCACAAGGGCAAGCCCCATCAACAAGATCATCAGGAAGGCCATAGCCCAGACGCCGAGGGCTGCGGCCAGTGCAGGACCTTCGCCAATCGTCCCTGCCAGCGTATAGATCGCCTTGGTGATGGGAAAGTGAACCGTTCGCTGGGCCAGAATCATCGAGTCACTGACTTCAAGCATCGCAAAGGCGAATGCCAGAACGCCTCCCGCAACCAAGGATGGTAGGGCCAGCGGCAGAGTCACACGCATGAAGGCACGTCTTGGATTAGCGCCAAGGTTCTCTGCAGCCTCCTCCAATACAGGACTGATCTGGAGTAAACCCGCTGTCATGGCGCGAACGACATAAGGGAGCCGTCGCATGGCATAGGCCACGACCATCAGCAGAAAAGGGTCACCGTCGGTAATCAGAAAATCCAATGGTTTCCCCTCCCGAGACAAGGCCAGATAGCCAAACGCAAGCACGATGCCAGGAACGGAGAGTGGCAGCATCACCAAACCATCCAGCAAGGCACGCCCCCGAATTCGACTGCGCACCAAGACCCAAGCGACAGCTGAACCCAAGACCAGATCCAGGAAGGTTGAAGCTCCGGCATAACGCAAACTGTTAGCAATCGATGGCAATGTCAGATCATTGCCCAAAGCCGCCTTGAAGTGATCGAGCGTCAGGCTCGCTGGAAAAAAGCTGTCATACCAGTCGCGGCCCAACGCGAGCAAAAGAACGCCGACATGCGGCCCCAACGCCAATACCGTGACACCAGCAAAAATTGTCGTAATCCCACACGATGTGAACCGATCGGGCAACTTGATCTCCCGCAACCTTGAAGCGCGCCCGCCACCCTCGGTCTGTTCTCCCCTAAAAAATATCCGACTGATAATAAAAATCAGAGTTGTCGCCAAAAGAAGGACCAAAACCAGAGCATAAGGAAAGGGATTTCCACTCAGGTCGCGAATCGAATTGAAGATCTGAACCGATGTCACCCGGTCATAATCAAAAATGAGGGGAACCCCAAGTTCAGTAAAGGCCCAGATAAAGGTAATTGATGCTCCGGCAAAAAGCCCAGGTAAGGTCAATGGCAGGGTGATTCGAAGAAACCGCCTCAAAGGTCCTGCCCCAAGACTGCTGGCAGCCTCATCCAAGGCCGGATCCAGCCTTGAGAGAGTATTGGAGAGATTGATGTAGAGGATGGGATAAAGATGGAGCATATTCATCACTACAACCCCTAGCATGCGGCCCTGCCCTAGCCAATCCGGGGGTGCATCGACCGCAATAAGACCGAGGGTGTCGAGAAGACTGTTGAGGCTCCCGTGACGCCCCAAAATCATCTGAACACCCAAAGCACCGACGAAAGGCGGCAACATCAAAGGGCTAAGCGCAAGCGTATGAAAAGCCTCCCGTCCGGGAAATCGATAACCAACATAGAGAAGCGCCAGCGGCATCGCCAAGCTGATGCAGCCCAAGGTTGTCCAGATTGCAATCAGAAGTGAATTTATAAGGCCTTCACGATAGATCGGATTAATAAAGACTTCTTTAAGGTAGGCCAGTGTAATCTGACCTTTGGGATCCAGAACGGCAGTTTCCAGTGTCACCCAGAGTGGCCAAAGAAAGAATGCGGCAAAGAAAATTAACGTTCCAAAGAAAACGAGCCGGGCAAATACGTTCTTCATGGCGACCGACTTCCAAGCGCTACGCGTTCAGCTTCAAGATACCGTTCTCTGAACCGATTCCCCATCTGACGGGCCAACTCCATCTCACGGACCTTATCCCGCTGCTTAAGGACGGGTAGCAGGTTCTCACGGATCTCTGTCAGTGTGAGTCCATTAAGGTCATGAAAAGCGTGCAGGGCATCCGGCTGCATCCCCCCTCTCACGATGGCATGCCATGCTCGGGCCAATTCTTCATGGGGGTCGACGCAACTGACTCGAATGACAAAGCGCAAGGCGGGAAAAAGTACCTGAGTCCATTCCGGGTGGTAGGTGAAACCGGTTACTTCTGCGTAAGGATCGGCTGTAGGATCTGCAGAAAGCCGCTTTTGCTCTGCGCTATAAAGGTCTTTACGAACAGGAAAGCGCCTTAGCGCAAAGGCCTTGGGGCCCTCTGCCGACCCCGGTTTCATTGACCATATTTTCTGACCCTCGGGTGATAGAAGAAACTCGATAAACGCCGTTGCAAGCTTCGGGTCCGCAGATCCTCTGAGGAGTGCGACCGGATCGACACTCAATGAGGTGCCATTTTTGGGAGTGACATATCCAATTCGTGACTCTCCCTTTTCATTACGGACATAATCCCTGAGCGTTCGACCATAGGTATCGATCGCCATTCCGGCCGCAGCATCTCCGCGGGCCACTTCGAGTCCTATCTTGCCGGCTGAATCCGTAAAATATCGGGCGTTTCCCGAAAGCCGCTGAATGAGCCTCAGACCGGATAACCACCCTTCTTCGATTGCGTGGGCCTCGGCGTTGAAATCACCCACGGCAACCCGTCGTCGATAGCTCTCCAACATCTGTTGCTGCACCATGAGCTCAAATGCCTTTGCGACCGACCCACTCTTGGTAGGGTCTGCCAGGGCTAAATGTCCAGCAAGCTTGGGGCTTGCAAGGTCGTTCCACTCAATCGGTGCAGGAAGCCCCCCAAGTTCCCGATAAACGTCTCGGTTGTAAATGATGCCGAAACTCGCAAGGACGACTCCGACCCAGCGGTCTTTGCCGTCACGATAACGCTCACCCGCAAACGACTCGGGTATCGCCCCATCAGAAAACCAATCCGAATGACGCTGTCGAATGCTCGCAATACCCGTTCCTGCACCCGTCTCACCGGCAACCAAGTAGCCGGCATCTGCGAGCTGTTGAAAATCGTTAGCGCCTCCGCCGAAAAGAACATCTATACCGATTCCCACATTCGACTCAAGAAATTGCGACCGCGCTTTCTCCGCGACCGGCGATCCTTTGCCTGAAGGTCCACTGTTTGCAAACGCTGCTGCAATATCAGGTGACCAGGTCATTCCCTGAACTTCAAGCAGTTGCCGAAATGCAGCGAGATATTCCGATTTCAAGAGCATGATGATTTCGCTCGATCCTCCCGGAATTCGCCAATCGATATCGACTGTTTCTCCGGTTCTCTCCTTCCAGTAACGGATGAATGCGCCGCCAATTTCCGATCGCACCCTTTGATCATGGGGTGAGACGATCACAAGCCGACGGTCTGCAGACATCAGGCTTTGTGGATCACTTGAGCGCAACAAAAAGGGCCCGGCAAGAATCAGAACGACGAGCATGAGATAAAGAAGCCCTCTAACGAAGGGGCTTCGAATAATTTCAGGTGGAGAGATCAAAACACTCACACCCAGGTTACTGACTTAGAAGGACGAGATCGTCCCGAGCGACCCAGAGATTCAACGTTTCACCTGGCGCATGAAGGGGGCCTGAGGGATTCAGTGACAGAATCTTCAAGTAGATGTCACCCGCAACCCTGACGCGGTAAGCCACGGTAGCCCCTTGATAGGACGAGGCCTCGACGATACCGACGAACCGCTGAACTCCTAAAGGTGGGGGACCTGTCCTGAAGGCTTCAGGGCGAATGGAGAGCCACACAGGTTGATCCGCCATTGAGGATCGGCTGAAATGATCCGGAACAGCAACATCGATCTCACCTCCGGCCCATGCCACTCGAAGCATCCTTTCATCTTTGCCTGATTCTCGGATTTGAACAGCCAAGAGATTCGTTTCGCCCATAAACTCCGCGACTCGACGCTCCGAAGGCCGGCGATAGACATCATCGGGAGTCCCAACCTGAAGAACCCTGCCCTGCCCCATGACAGCCACTCTGTCCGCCATCGATAGAGCCTCTTCCTGATCATGCGTGACATAAACGGCAGTCAGTTGGTAAGCCTTGCAAATCCGCCGGATTTCCTCACGCATACCCTGGCGAAGTTGGGCATCAAGATTGGATAGAGGCTCATCCAGCAACAAGAACTTGGGGCGAATGACCAAGGCCCGAGCCAGGGCAACACGTTGCTGCTGACCACCTGAGAGCTCCCCAATCTTGCGTTCCTCGAACCCATCCAGCTGAACCATTCGGAGGGCTTCTAAGACCTGATGTTGAATTTCTTGCTGTGGGAGCCCTCGTTCTTCCAAACCGAATGCCACATTGGAGGCTACACTCAAATGGGGCCATAAGGCATAGCTTTGAAACATCATCGCCGTTTCCCGACGATGGGGGGGAATCTCATTGACGCATCGGGAGTCGAAATTGATGCTTCCGCTTTCGGGTTTTAAAAATCCCGCAATGTGGCGAAGTAGCGTCGTTTTCCCGCAGCCACTGGGACCCACCAAAAAGAAAAGCTCCCCCGCTGCGATTTTTAGGGAAACATGATCCAGGGCAATCTGATCATCGTATCGGGCAACCAGATTCTCGATCTCGATACTGGGCATCTGTTCCTCTCAAACTTTGGATTGCACCCGAAGGCCTAGTCGCCTATCAAGAAATAACGCGTCAAACGATCCGGTGAAAAATCTCCGGTCATGAAAAGGGGGCCCCGCCCATACGGCGAAAAAAGATTCTCAAGTTCAACTTTTCTGGCCTCAAATCGCGCCATAAACTGTTCCTTGAGGTGCGGCCTCATAAAAAGGCGGCGTTTTTTTCCTGTTTCAGGATCCTCGACTACCACAAGACCATATTCAGGGAGCGCCTCAAATTCAGCTGGATCCCAAATCACCACAGGCACCACATCATGCCGGGATAACCGCCGCATCAACTCGGCAAGGTCACTTAATGGCTGATGAAAATCGGAAATCACAAAAACCAGGCTTCGGGTGCGACCTAGACGTCCCGCAGCATCATAAAGGCCCTGCATACCCTCACCCTGTCGAGGATAATGCAGGATTTGTGTGAAAAGTTCGGGTACGCCGCCCTTATAGATGCGGCAAGGCAGGGTCAAAGCATCGATCAGATGCGCATCAGCCGCCTGGAAACCAAAACGATCTCCTTCCCGATAGGCCGACCAGGCGATCGCTGTGACCAGACGAGCCACAATTTCACGTTTGTCACGTAGCCCCTTAAAACCCATGGAACCCGAGAGGTCCGCAATCACTTGAACTGGGATGCTGCTCCTTTGGCGGAATGAACGAACCATCCACTGTCCTAGAGGGTTCTGCAGGCTTGCCCGCACATCAATGTGGCGCGGCTGCGGATTAGCCATAAGATTAACCAGCCCCGCAAACTCGTCCGTTCCTCCCTGCAGAGCACTCGCATGAGCGCCAGGGTGCGGACTGATGGCCCGCCAGGGAATGCTGTAGAAGAAGTCCTGAGTCAAGGAGCAGGCACCTGCCGCACAATCTGATCCATGAGGGCTTCCATAATGCTTTCACGACGAATTTCGTAAACCGGGGTCAAGAAGACTCGGTGAGAGATCGTCTCGCGGAACACCGCTTGAATATCCTCCGGCAGAAGATGATTTCGGGCATTAAGCCAAGCGTGAACTCTGGCGGCACGCATCAGCATGCTCATTCCCCGTGGACTGGCGCCTGCAAGAATCAATCGATCGACATCAACTCCCTCCATACGAATGCCAAATCGCCCGGGATCCCGAGTGGCCGCCCACAACTCCAGGGCATAGGATTCAAGTGACTCGCTGGCAGTAACGTAGGACTGAATCACCGGCGCAATGTCAGCGATGTCCCTGTAGGGGAGGATTCCCGGCGTCACATGACTGATCAATCGATCCACGTCATGGAAACGGGGATTGAACATCAACTCCTTGAGAAGCTCAGGCGATTCGGGTGCCTTGATCTGTAGCTCCATCATGAAGCGATCGCGCGCTGCGGAGGGGATTTCGAAAGTTTCCTCACGTTCCACCCGATTTCGATCAGCAAATATCTGGAGGTAGGGAAAATGGTAGTCGCGGTTGAAGGCTTCGACGCTGCGCTCTGCCATGATTCTCAGGAGCAATGCATGAACCTGTGGCCTGGCTCGATTAATCTCGTTAAAGAAGAAGACCGAAAGCATCTCGCCATGTTTGAGCACGGGACCTGGATCCACTTGTGGTCTGCCGTGTTCGTTGATGTAGGTGTGATACACCAGATCCGATGGCATGAGATCTACGGTCCCTTCAACGCGCTCATAAGCTCCCCCAAGCCCTCGCGCCACCGCCCGAAGAAGCGTGGTCTTACCGACCCCAACATCCCCCTCAAGCATGATGTGGCCGCGTGAAAAAATGCCGATGGTAATCTGTCGGATGGCAGCATCAAGGCCGACTACGGCTTTTCCGACTTCCTGCTCAAAAAGAACGGCACGTTCACGCCAGGCGGTAAGGACCTGATCGATCTGGGATGACATGGGCTCAAGCCTCGATTGAAAAAACAGCGCCCATTTTAGAGTCGTTGGCCATGATTTGGGGAACAAAGCCCCCCATCAGTTTCATCATTGCCACCCAACGCAGCCCATAAAAAAACCCGTCCTGAGACGGGTTTTTGGGGATGCTGCTGAGAAAGTTCAGCTTGCCCGCTCGGCACTTGCCTGAACCAAGCCATCACAACGGCGGATCTGGGAGTGACCAAATTCGATCAGCTGGCGACCGATGTCGACGATCAATTCAAGCAATTGCGGCATTCTGGAAACTTCGAGGCCGATATAACCGACCAGCGCAATCCCCATGCAACCAGAAATAATCGTGGGGAAGCCTACCGCATGGAAGAGCCTGATCAACTGAAACAGGATATCCAGAGGCAACAGCAACAAAACGCCAATATAGAGAAGTGCCGTGAAGGTAAAAAAGACGAAGGTCACGAATTTGAAGACCTTTGCCAGGGCCTGTTCAAGTTTCATTTGCTGTTCCTTATTGAGCGCTAAGCCGTGAATTGATTTGGGACGGGACAAAGCTTGCAGCGAATCCGCAGGGCTCGTCATCTTGATTGGGTCCACAGGGACTCATTCTAGCACAATCTTCACCCCCATCTTGGCCCCCATCCCCCGCCAGCAAGCGTCTGCAGGCCAGCACCCCCCTTGCCAGCCAAGGTAATCCAGGGGTAGGCTCGACCTATTAACCTGATGGTGAGGAGCCATGACGATAGACAAGAAATTGCCTCTTGAAACGCCATCAAATCCCCGATGGCTAGGGTTTTGCGCCCTTTTGGTGCTGAGCTTTAGAAGTTATGGCATGGAGTTCACCGGACACCATGGTGGCATCGTGATCAACTGTACCGACCCCGAGTTCTATCATGAAATGCCGGCGCCCAACGCCAAGGTATCGCGTTTGGAAAAAGTCAGTTTCATCGCATCTGACAACACGATGACTGAGAGTTTGGTCGTTCTGGCTAATCTTGAACCCACAACAACCCGGATCACCCGAAATGGCAATGGTACCTTCACTGTCGAGGCGGATCTCACGACGCCAAAAACGGAGGGGCGCGTGTGGATCAAAGTCACGGGCCACAGCGATGACGGCTGTCAGCAAATTCGCACCTGGGATGTCTTTGTCGAACCCCAAGGGAAGTGATCGGGTGCTAATCAATCGGGCGTCTCTCACCTGAAGCATGGCGACCCGGATCTTGACACCCTCCAAGGTTTGGCTACTGCTCCTGCTCCTTGCTTCCGCAAGCGGGGCCCTCTCCCTTGCCATTTATCTCTACCGCAATGCGCTGGAGACACATCCAGCGCTGACACTCGACAGCTCTCCCCGAAAAGAAGCCCTACCCCTGCCGCTTAGCCTCAGGGAAAGGCTCAAAGGAGGCACGGTTGGCCACGGCCAGGAGAAGCGCTTCATCTTGAATGCAGAGGATCTCAACGTCATCTGCCGTTCCGCACTTCATCATCGCCGGCTCGAAGGCTTCTGTCATTTTGATTTGACCCAGGAGAGCCTCATCGCGGAAATGACGCTTCGTCTATCCGGGAGACTTTCGGGAAGGTTCCTGAATGTATCTGTTATGGCCCAAGGTAACGATCAGGCCCATTTTCATATTGAGGATTTAAGGATCGGAAACTTCAGAGTGTCTTCCCCTTGGGCGCTTTCATTCATCCAAAATAGCCTTCTGGTGTCCCCGTGGCGCCGTTACGAAACCCTCAGGGAACGTTTGATCAAAGACATGCATGTGGCCGAGGATCGACTGGTGATTGTCCTGAATTGGGACCGACAGCTGTTGTCAGAGCTACGCGGATTAGTTACCGATGCGGCAGATAAGAGACGCATGCGAATTTATCTTGGCCGGCTGTCGGAAATATTGAATGACGGAACCCAAAACCGCTATATCCGTTTGGGTAGTCTGACCCGTTCCTTGTTCAGCTTGGCCCGGGAACGGTCCCGGGGCAACAACGAACCCATCGAGGAAAATCGGGCGGCGATTATGGTCCTGAGCGCTTATGCCAATGGTAAGGATCTTCACGATGTCGTCGACCGTGACATTCGACCCATTCGAAGAAATGTTCTTCTGAACAAGCGCATCGATACGGCGAAACACTTTCTGGCTGCAGCGGTACTTTCGATGTCAGGACAATCCACTCTGGTTGAGATGGTCGGCCTAGCGAAGGAACTTCAAGACACGCATGATGGGAGCGGATTCAGCTTCAATGACCTTGCGGCGGATGAAGCCGGGGCTTTGTTCGGTAAAGTTGCGATTAGCGACAAGGATCACGCCCGCAGACTTCAGGAGGTTCTAAGGCTCACCGATGATGAATCTCAGTTCATCCCAATCCTCAAGGACCTGCCGGAAAGTATGGACCCTGAGGAATTCAGCCAACAGTTCAGGGCAATCGGAAGCCCGGAATATGAGGCCGTCCGAAGCGAGATTCGCCAACGCATCCTGGCTCTTCCAATCTATCGCTAGCCTACAAAAAAGCCGGCACATGGCCGGCTTTTTTACGAGGGGAGTGACCCTTACTCAGCCTTGAATGCCTTGTTGGCATAAGCGGGGAGTCTCGGCATCTCGATCTTCGGGAACTCACCGGTCAGTCCGTTCAGGAAGGCGGTGATATCTTCGATCTGCGGATCGGTCAAATCCTTGTTCAACTGTAGCTTAGCCATGACGCGAACGGCTTCCTGCAAGGTTTCAACCTTGCCGTTGTGGAAGTAAGGGGCAGTCAGAGCAATATTGCGCAGCGTCGGCACCTTGAATAAATGCTTATCTGCATCCTGCTTGGTCACTTCGTAGCGACCAATGTCGTTCGAGAAACCATACCTGGCTTCAAATACACCATTCTCGAAGTTCGGGAACTTCTGGAAGAAGCCGGTCCCCTCAGGAAGCTGAGGACCATTGAACGCAGCGCCCGAATGGCAACCCACACAACCGGTTTCAGCAAAAAGGTTCATACCGCGAACCTGCTGCTCGCTGAGTGCTGACTTATCACCCTTGACGAAACGGTCATAGGGACTGTTCGGAGTAATAAGGGTTCGCTCGTAGCTTGCTATGGCCTTTGCTGCATTATCAGCTGAGATGGTGTTGTCGCCAAAAGCCACGTTGAAGGCCTTAACGTATTCCGGCATCTGCTGAAGTCGGGCTACGACGTCATCCCAGCTTTTCATTCCCATTTCAGCCGGATTGGTGACGGGACCCTTGGCCTGAGCTTCGAGGCTGGCTGCACGGCCATCCCAGAACTGAACTGAACTGAAGGCTGAATTCCATACTGTCGGAGCGCTGCGCCCACCGACCTGATTCTTAACCCCAATGGAACCGGAACGATTGTCTTCCCCGCCCGCCATAACATTGTGGCAAGAGTTACAGGAAAGAACGCCGTTCGACGAGAGACGGACGTCGTGATAGAGCATTTTTCCCAATTCAACCTTGGCCGGGGTTGTCGGGTTGCCTGCAGGTTCAGGCGCCTTAGCTGGAAGCGCTTGCCAATCAATGGCTGATGCGGTCAGCGAAAGGACGGTCAGGGACAGCACCCCTGCCATCTGCTTAATTTTGAACATCTGACTTTCCTCCAAATGTGATGGCCAATGAATGGCCGCATTTTTTATATTTTGGGTTCGGGACAACCGCCTCTTATAGATGAGCAGCCCGAACTTGGCAAGGTGCTTTACACCTAAAAACCCTGTTTTCAGGGGAAAGAACCGAATTTTCCGCACGTCTCTGGAGTGAGGCTACAATGATGAGAGAAGTGAGAGCCGTCGGCTAATCGATAAAATCCCAGGCTTCCAGAGGACCTCATGAGAAGGTCCCCGGTCGCTGGGGTCTTCAACTCCCCCGCCTCTCTGGCGGGTCAAAAAAAGACCCGCCAAACGACGGGTCAAAAAGAGAGGAAGAACCAACTGTTATGACAGGCCCTCCGCCCTCTAGTTCAAACACATAAATCGAGCCAGCGGCATGCAAAGCAGGGTAATTACCCATCAGGATCTCCGGGAGTTGAGTGAGACTGCTCAAAATCTTCCTCGTCTGCGCAAGAACCTTAATGTCCATGCGACGCTCGATGCCAGTGTCCAGCGTCTGTTCAATGCGATGGAACCCGGGACCTACATCCGTCCCCACCGGCATGCGCGACCCAATGGCTGGGAGCTTATGCTCGCAGTTCATGGCCAATTTGCAATCCTTCTCTTTGACGACCAGGGGCGGGTCATTGAACGATTTGAACTTTGTTCAACCTCAGGCCCTCTAGCTGCCGAAATTCCGGCTCATGCCTGGCATACGGTCGTCTCGCTTGCATCTGGAACCGTGATGTTTGAGATCAAAGAGGGCCCATATACCCCGGTGGATGATAAGGACTTTGCTGCCTGGGCACCGGAGGAAACCGAAATAAGGGCTAAGCCCTTCAACGCCTGGTTTGCAAAAGCTCAGCCCGGAGAATCACCACCTTGAGAACTTTGGTTCTCTCGACTCGCCTCGGCTTCACTCCGAAGGCTTATAATGCACGCATTCGGGTCTGGGACATCGACCCTATTGGACCTAGCGCGTTCGGCAGATTCCCTCATCGCAGGCCGACGGCCACCCATCGACAATTCTGGAATTACTCATGTCCATCCCACGTCATGTTGAGCGGGCTTCCCTCGCAATTCTGATTCTCAGCTTTGCAGTTGGCATCGGTACGGGTTGTTCCTCATCGAAGAAACCTCCCGCCACCCCAGCAAGCTCAGGTAACAGCTCGGATCTAGCCGAAGCCAGCGATCCTCTCTTTAACGCAAGGGTTCAAGCAATCAGCCGCAAAAACCAGATCCTGACTCTGAAGTTTGCTGATGATAAGGTCGCAAAGGTAAAGGTCCGCGGAACTGTGAGGAATTTCAGTGAAGTAGGTGTGGGAGACGCCATCAAAGCCAAATTTGACGAAACCGTCGAAGTCTTCCCCGTTGCCCCCACCGGCAAGCCACTCTGGAACGAAATTCAAGAAATCAAGAAGACGCCAAAGGGAACCCGACCGGGCACACCTGTGGTCAAGCCCTACGAGTTTTCTTCGATTGTGACAGCGATTGACTATCAGATAAGAAAGGTCACGCTGAAAGGGCCTGAAGGTCGTCCGATTCACGTCACCGGTCGGCCCGATGTCGCCCGATTCAATGAAATCAAGGCCGGGGATACGGTTGTGGCCCGATTCACCGAAACGACCAGCCTCGAAATCATGCCGACACCTCGCGCTAGCTCGACCCTGCGCCCGAGCCGTCGACGTTAATTTGAATCCGGCCCTGACTTGATGGCGGCAAAGGCCGCGAGGGCCCTTTCGCGCGTTCCTTTGAGCTCGACGATCGGTGCCGGATAGTCATGCCCTAAAACCACCCCATAAGCCTCAAGCTCCTGTGCAGTGAGATCAAAGGGGTGATGGATCCAGGCGTTAGGAACCTGTTTCAGCTCGGGAATCCAGCGTCGGACATACTCCCCAGATGCGTCAAATCTCTCACCCTGCAAAACGGGATTGAAGATCCGAAAATACGGCGCTGCATCGGCCCCGCAGCCCGCCGTCCACTGCCATCCAAGCGTATTGGCGGCCAAATCGGCATCGACCAATGTATCCCAAAACCATTCCGCCCCTTTGGACCAGTGAATCAAAAGGTTCTTGGTGAGAAACGAGGCCGCAATCATACGAACCCGATTATGCATCCACCCGGTATGCCATAGTTCCCGCATACCAGCGTCGACAATCGGATATCCCGTTAATCCGCGCGTCCAGCTCGCGTAGGCTTCACCATCATAGGTTGGCCAGGGGAATCCGAGAAAGCGCTCATCCAGAGGATTCTGATCGGTATGGGGAAAATGATAGAGAAGATGGTAGGCAAACTCTCTCCATCCGACCTCCTTGATAAAGACATCAACACCATGATCTCCAGGACGACAGTACCGCATGATTTCGGCTGCAATTCGTCTTGGGGAAATTTCACCGAAATGAAGGTGCGGGGAAAGCCGGGAGGTTCCTCGGGTCCCAGGGTAGTCTCTGGCTTCGGCATAAGCACTTGCGGGGCCTTCCAAAAACCGCCGCAACTGTCGTTGGGCAGACACCTCCCCAGGCACCCAAGCCTCTCTGAGGCCCTGATCCCAAGGAATTTTAGGTAATAAATTCAGTGAACCCAATCGGTCCCCGACCAGGCTTTCCGGAGGCGGCGCCATTCGGCAAGGGGGATCTTCGGGTGAAACTGAAAATCCAGAGGCCAGATAAGCTTTCCAGAAAGGCGTAAACACGCGATAGGGCCCGCCATTGGGCTTTAGATGCTCCCAAGGCTCCTTAAGAAGAGAACTGTTGTAGGTGTGAACCGCGACACCCCTTGTTTTCAGATCGGCTTTGATCGCGGTATCCAGTCGCACTTCGCCCGGGGTATACCGCCTATTCCAGAATACGGCCTCAGCTCCCGTTATCTTCAAGATCTCCATCAATGAGCCGAGCGATTCACCCCTCTGAATAATCAGTCGAGAGCCCAAGTTCCTGAGACTTTTGTCAAGCTCCTCAAGGCTATGATGAAGCCACCACCGTGATGCACTCCCCTCCTCCCAGTCATCATTAGCATGAGGAGACTGAATATATAACGGAACGATGCGTTCAAAATTTTCCAAAGCTGCAGCAAGGGCCGGATTGTCATCAACCCTAAGGTCCCGCCGAAACCATACGATTGCCGTCTTCAAGCGCCGTTAGCTCCGCCAGTTCCACAGACGCTATCAGTGCAACGACGCCCGAAGTGCCAGTCCGCAAATCGGACGTAGACCCGATCCAGAAGAGGAACCATGGCCAATCCCCTCGCCACAGACGCAAGATAGCGGTAGTAAGGCAACTCAGACCACAAGCAAACAAAGCCATGGGCGCCGACATGGAATCTGCCGCTGTCATCGAGCACATGGAATCGCCGCATGGCCGTTTCCCGATCGAGGCCATACTCAGCCAGTGGGGCATCAGTTTGGGTTACATCCAACCAGAGAATGGAACTTTTAGCCTTGAGCTTTCGGTAATGGTCTATTTCTCTTCGACACAGCGGGCAACCCCCGTCAAAAAATACAGTCAAAGCGTAGGATTCCATGGCATGCCCATTGGTGAATGTTGTTATTTTTAAGAGTGGGATGGCAGTTCAAAGTTCGCTCATCAAAGGAAAAAACACTTGAAAGTTCACCGCATTCAACAATCTCAGTTCCTGCCGCTTACCCTTGATGCCGCTTGGGCATTTTTTGCAACACCCAAGAACCTTGAGGCCATGACGCCACCATTCCTGAATTTCAGGATTCTGAGTGAAGTTCCCGATGTTGTTCATTCAGGGCTCATGATCGAATATCGCATACGGGCGGTTGGGGGGATCCCCATGCGGTGGCTGACTGAGATTAAGCATGTCGAAAGCTTGACCCGTTTTGTGGATGAGCAGCGGATCGGCCCTTTTCCCTTCTGGTATCACGAACATCGATTCACGCCGGTTGAGGGTGGCATACTGATGGAGGATGAAGTGCACTATGCGATGCCGTGGGGCATTCTGGGCACGCTCGTTCATCTTTGCTTCATTCGTCGCCGGCTTATCGAGATCTTTCGATTCAGGAAAAGCTATCTGGCAAAACGTTTTCCACAGCAAAACGAACGGATGAGCCACACTTCAGAAGTTTGTGAGCCAGAAATTAGGCCGTAAAAGTCGGTCTTAAGACCCGCCGAGTTCAAGCTTAGTCCACCGCAATCCTCATTCAATACTTCAAGAGCATCCAACCCGTGCGTCGCTTTTCTCGTCCGATCTTCTTTGCCTTGTTTGTTGCCGTTTCTGGTATTGGACTGGTGATCGGCATCCAGCATTTTCAATCAACCAAGCATTCCCTGACCCTCTTCGGAAACGTCGATATTCGTGAGGTTGAAATGGCATTCCGACAATCCGGAAGGCTCATGACTATGCATTTTGAGGAGGGTGAATACGTCAAGGCTGGTGCATTACTAGCCGAACTGGATGATCAGCCCTTCAACGAACGATTAGATCAGGCGCAAGCGCAATATGAGGGCGCCAAAGCCCAACTTGAAAAGCTTCAGCATGGCTTCAGAAATCAAGAAATTGCGCAGGCAGAGGAGTTCGTTCACCAGGCGGAAGCGGGCCTCGCTTTTGCTGCCAGCGAGCTCGAGCGCCAGCAGTCTTCAGTCAATTCGGGGGCTACAACGCGCCAAAGCCTGGATCACGCAAGAACAGCGCGAGATCAGGCCAAGGCACAACTAGGAGCAGCGCGTCAGGACCTTAACTTGAAGCGGGAAGGTAGCCGCCTTGAAGACATTAACGCGGCAGCTGCTCAGCTTGCTGGTGCAAAAGCAGGTCTTGAAGAAGCGCAAACCGCACTTTCCGATACCCGTATTTCCGCACCTGCCGATGCGATTATCCAATCACGCATTCGTGAGCCAGGAAGCATGGTTAACCCCAGTGCGCCGGTTTACAGCCTCGCATTAACATCGCCAGTCTATCTTAGAGCCTACGTCAGCGAGACCGAACTCACCAAGGCGATTCCGGGTACTTTGGTCGAGGTGAGTTGCGACTCATGCAGCAAAACCTACAAAGGAACGATTGGATTTGTCTCAGCTCGAGCCGAGTTCACACCAAAAAACGTCGAGACGACGGATCTTCGAACCGATCTTGTTTATCGGGTTCGCATCACCGTCCAAAACGCCGATGAGGGACTTCGCCAGGGCATGCCTGTAACGATCACGACCCAGGAACCCTAGTAGGCAGGACTATGCCGATTCCAGCAAAGGCTCCTGTAGAACCTGCCGTCAGGCTCGAAAACCTGGTCAAATCATTTGGTCTGAAAATTGCGATTCGGGAACTGTCGACCCGTTTTTATCCGGGCCAGTTAACCGGTCTTGTCGGTCCTGATGGCGCTGGAAAAACCACTCTCATGCGGCTCATGGCGGGGCTTATGACACCGACATCCGGCTCTATTGAGATACTCGGACTGGAGACCCAACGTCACATCGAAAAAATCCCGGAACTGATTGGCTATATGCCTCAAAAGTTCGGACTTTATGAAGACCTCTCCATTGCAGAGAACCTTCGACTCTACGCCGAGCTTCAAAATCTTCCTGCGCTAAAGCGTGAAGCCACATACAGTCGGCTACTGGCTTTTACCCGACTTTCCCCATTCTCAGACCGACTCGCAGGAAATCTCTCTGGCGGAATGAAGCAGAAGTTGGGTCTGGCCTGCGCCATGATTTCTTCTCCGAAGGTTTTGCTGCTTGATGAACCCGGGGTCGGTGTTGATCCGGTAAGCCGCCAAGATCTCTGGCGGATGGTGCAGTCATTGACGGAGGAGGGAATCGCAGTCATTTGGGCAACAGCCTATCTGGATGAAGCCGAGAAATGCGACCGCGTCATTCTTTTGGAGGAAGGCCAGGTGGCTTTTGAGGGTCAACCTCATCTATTGACCTCTACTCTGGATCATCGAACCTTCCTGCTTGATCAAATCCAAGGTGATCGACGGCGGGTTCTGAGCCAAGCACTCGAGCTCGATAGTGTCTGCGATGGTGTAATCCAAGGAGATGCCCTTCGATTGGTTCTTCACCGCAAAGCCACTCCCGAGCGACTACTTCAGCTATCAGGGGAGTTTTCGGCGAGGCTTAGTCCAGTAGCTCCACGCTTTGAAGACGGTTTCATCGATCTCCTTGGCGGCGGGCCTGGGGGAATTTCAGCGCTTGCCGAAAGAATGACGCGCGTCAAATCTTTAAAAGACCATGCGGTCGAGTGCAGGAATTTAACCAAAAGATTTGGTGAATTCAAAGCCACCGACGAAGTTAGCTTCAATGTTCAACAAGGCGAAATCTTCGGTCTGTTAGGTCCAAATGGGGCAGGCAAATCGACAACCTTCAAGATGCTCTGTGGTCTCCTCCATCCGACCCATGGAGAGGCCCTCGTCACAGGCCTCAACCTCAGGACGGCAACTAGCGCGGCCAAAAGCCAATTGGGCTACATGGCCCAGAAGTTTTCCCTTTATGGACTCCTCTCGGTCCGGCAGAACCTCGAATTTTCGGCCGGCGTTTATGGGCTTGATGGTCAGGTGCGCCGCCAGAAAATCGAGGAGATGGTTGAAATATTTCACCTTGGAAATTACCTCAACGATGAACCCAACACCCTACCCCTAGGGTTTCGGCAACGACTGGCGCTGGCGTGCGCCGTTATGCACAACCCCCCGGTGCTTTTCCTCGACGAACCGACCTCTGGCGTAGATCCCATCACACGCCGGGAATTTTGGACCCATATCAACGGCATGGTTCAAAAGGGGGTAACGGTGTTGGTGACCACTCACTTTATGGATGAGGCCGAATATTGCGATCGGGTAGCCCTGATGTATCAGGCCCGAGTGATTGCCATGGATACGCCAGATGCGCTGAAGCTCCAAGCCCAAGATCTCGAGACTTCCCTCCCAAGCATGGAAGAGACCTTCATTCGCCTTATCGAGGCCCATGATCACGCCAAAGCTGAGGGAGTGAAACTACCAGGATGATTCATGCGGCCAAGATCAAAGCGCTTGCCTTCAAGGAATCTCGGCAAATCCTTCGCGACCCTTCGGTTTTCATGATTGCCTTCGTCTTGCCGGTAATCCTCCTATTTCTTTTTGCCTACGCTGTTTCTCTGGATCTCAAGAAGGTCCCTATCGGGTTGGTTCTTGAATCCCAAAGTGCTAAGGCAGAATCCTTGGCTGCGGCCTTCAGCAGTTCGAACTCTTTCATCGTGCACCCTGCGCGAAAACCGAAGGACGTAAAGGATGAACTGGTGAGAGGACATATCCGAGGCTACGTTGTAATTCCTGCGGATTTTGACCAACGTCTCACCTCAAGTGAACTGCAGCCAGCCATCCAAGTCATTACCGATGGAACTCAACCCAATACCGCCAGCTTTGTTGCCAATTATGCTCAAGGCGTATTTGCTGGCTGGGCCGAACAATTGAGCCATGAACCGACTACTGGAGCCCAATTGATCCCCCGGTATCGATTCAATCCCGAAATTGAAAGCCATCGCTTTCTCATTCCTGGCGCCATAGCCGTCGTCATGACCATCATTGGGACGTTGCTAACAGCGTTGGTCATTGCCCGGGAATGGGAGCGAGGGACAATGGAGGCTATTTTCTCTACACCGGCGAGCGTTACGGACATCATCATTGGAAAGTTGATCCCCTATTTCTTCCTGGGTCTTGGCGCCACCATGGTCGCTACCGTATTGGCAATTACCGTTTTTGATGTGCCCATGCGCGGATCCTGGTTGGCGCTCCTTCTGACTACCTCCGCCTTCCTGTTTCCTGCCCTGGGACAGGGCCTCCTGATTTCGACCGTGTCCAAAAACCAGTTCATTGCCTCGCAAATTGCCCTTTTCTCAGGTTTTCTTCCCGCATTCCTGCTTTCTGGATTTCTTTACCAAATCAGCTCCATGCCCATCCCTCTTCGCGGACTCACGCATGTCATCCCTGCAAAATATTTCGTGAATTCGCTACAGACCATTTTTCTGGCGGGCGACGTTTGGAATGTCTTTCTCCCTGATATCGGTGCGATGATCCTGATCGGCCTGGTGTTCTTTCTGTTGGTTCATAAAAAGACCCTTAAGAGCCTTGACGCATGATCCATCATTTTCTCTCGCCCAGGATCCGCGCTCAGGTGATCAAGGAGCTTCTCAGTATCCTTCGCGATCCAAGAAGCCGGGTCATCCTGATCGGGCCGCCTCTGATGCAGTTACTGGTTTTCTCCTTCGCCGCGACCCTTGAGGTCAAACACATTGATATTGCAGTCCTGAATGAGGATTCCGGCCGATGGGGTTATGAGGTCACACAAAGGCTCTCTCATGCCTATTTTGTGAACTCCGTGACCACTGCAAAAAATCAGGCTGATATCGAAGATCTGGTGTCCCGCGGAAGGGCCATCGCTGCAATCCATATTCCTCAGGATTTTTCTCGCCGCATCGCAAGCCATAAAGTGGCTTTGCTGCAGACTCTTCTGGACGGTCGCAAAGCCAATGCAGCCCAAATCACCTTTGGCTACATGCAGATGGTGCTTGCCGCCATGAACAGGGATATTGGCTTCAATCAGGGTCTGCTTCCTGAGCGCATTGCCCTCCGGCACTGGTTCAACCCGAACTTGACCTATCAATGGTTCATTGTCCCTAGCCTTGGGGGCACTTTGGTCATGTTTGTAACATTAATGATCGCCGCACTTTCGATTGCACGCGAGCGCGAGCTTGGAACCTTCGATCAGTTACTGGTATCGCCCTGCACGCCTTTTGAAATCATTTTCGCGAAAATTGTCCCTGCGGTTCTCACGGGGCTATTGCTAGGGATCATCATGCTCGCGGCAGGCATCTTTGTTTTTGGCATTCCCTTCCACGGATCCTTTTTGATTCTTTTGGGCTGCCTCTTACTTTTCATTCTCTCGATCGTTGGGATCGGGCTCATGATTTCTTCCATCTGTACAACCCAACAGCAGGCTATTCTTGGAACCTTTACTGTAGGGGTCCCTGCCGTTCTGGTTTCAGGTTTTGCGACGCCTATCGAGAACATGCCGAGGTTACTGCAGTGGGTCTCGGAGGCCATTCCACTCAAACACTACCTCATCATAGTCCAAGGCTCTTTTCTCAAGGCATTACCCCTCTCAGACATCCTGATGAACGCCTGGCCATTGGCGATCATTGCCACCGTGACGCTATCTGCCTCGACAATCTTTGTGCGGAGCCGACTCCAGTGAATGCCTTTTCATTTCCTCGCCTCCCTTTTGCCCTGAGCTTTTTTTTGTTCCTCGGGTGCACGGTTGGACCCGACTTTCGTAAACCTGACCCGGTTCTACCAGACCGCTGGTCGGCGGCCCGGGATTCGAGGAACTCACTGAAAGATGCAGATGAGGCTGCTCTTGGGCTTTGGTGGAAAAGCTTCAATGATCCTGAGCTGAATCGCCTCATCGACGAGGCTCGGGACCAAAATTACGATCTGCGCACAGCAATGACGAAAATAGACGAGGCGAGATCGGAGCAAAATGCCAGCCGAGCAGCGCTTTTTCCGCGTATCGGCGCCGTGGGCGATGTTGCCCGCGTGTCCAATCTTCTCCCCTTTCGTCTGCCTCAGGGCAATAACTTCAATTATTTCCTCTCGGGATTCGACGCGATCTGGGAGATTGATCTCTTTGGAAGGCTCCATCGCAAACTCGAGGCTGCCAAAGCGCAAACAGCCGCTTCCGCAGAGGGTCTCCGGGGGGCCTTTGTCATCATTTCGGCAGAAGTTGGGAGGCAGTACGCAAATTACCGTGGGCTCCAGCAACAAGCCCAGCTGCTCGAAATCAATCTGAAACTTCTCAAGGAAAACATCTGGCTGGCGGAGCATCGTTTCGAAAATGGTCTTGCTCCAAAGGATGAAGCGGAGCAGATTCAATCCATTGTCGAATACACGGAATCGGAACTTCGATCGATTGAATCCCAACTGACCTCGACCCGACATCAGCTGGAAAAATTGATAGGGCGAAAGCCAAACGCGCTTCTGGCGCGCCTCGTTAACACGGGGAAAGTTCCTCACAGTGATGAACGACGCCTTTTGACGAAGCCAGCAGATGCCCTTCGTCTTCGCCCTGATATTCGCGCGGCTGAATTTGAGCTGGAGAGTGCCACGGCAACCCAAGGTGCCGCGATTGCGGAGCTTTTCCCCAAAATTTCGATTGCGGCCTTCCTTGGCCTTCGTAACTCCGATCTTGAGAATCTTTTCAGATCCAGTTCTTTTGCCTGGGCGAGTGCTGCCAGCGTCTCTCAGCCAATCTTCAACTTCGGACAGATCCGCGCCGGCATCAATCTTGCGGAGGCCCGACAGAATGAGGCCTTTCTTCATTTCGAAAAAACCATCCTTGAGGCCCTCCACGAAACTGAAATCTGCCTTTCGGAATTGGTACAGGAAGAAAAGCGCCGAGACCATCTTCAGAGATCCGTGGATCACCTGGAAAAATCTCGCCAGATGGCAGAAGTTCGCTTCAATAATGGGCTTGAGACCCGTCAGAATCTTCTGACCCAGGAAATCGATATCAACCATGAGCGCATCCGGCTGATTCAATCGGAAACAAGTAAGACCATCCGGCTGATTGCGGTTTTCAAGGCCCTCGGGGGCGCGGGTCAACAGGCGATTGACCTCAAGGAGGATCCCTTGAGGCCTTGGGGCTGAAAGCCTTCAGAACCGCAGTTTGAGTCGTGCAAAATCAACAGTTTGCTATAATGGGAGTTTTTTTCATTGGAATCCCTGAATGGTTCAGATCGGTATTGTGATGGGGAGCACCAGCGACTGGGAGGTCATGCAACATGCCGCCCGACAACTGGTTGATCTTGGCATCTCCTACGAAACACGGGTCGTCTCGGCACATAGAACGCCTGACCTCCTGTTTGCTTATGCCGAGTCAGCGCGTGAGCGCGGCCTTCAGTGCATCATTGCAGGTGCCGGCGGAGCCGCCCATCTGCCGGGCATGCTCGCAGCAAAAACCGCGGTTCCTGTTCTCGGTGTTCCGGTCCCCAGCAAATACCTGAAGGGCAAAGACTCTCTTTTCTCCATTGTCCAGATGCCCAAGGGTATTCCGGTTGCGACCTTTGCGATTGGTGAAGCCGGGGCAGTCAACGCAGCACTCTTTGGCGCAGCTATGCTTGCCAACCAGGATGCGACTGTCCGCGCACGACTCGAGGGCTTCAGGGCCGATCAAACGGCCGCTGTTCTCAGCGCCAAGCTTCCCGACGCTCCCTAAGGATCCGTTCGACGCACTTTCCGGACTTGCCTATGACCTTTCCCATCCTGCCTCCTGCCATGCTGGGTATCATTGGCGGCGGCCAACTCGGCCGAATGTTCACGATTGCGGCTAAAAGCATGGGCTACAAGGTGACAGTCCTTGAGCCTGAAGCTGGCTGCCCAGCAAGTTCACTAGCGGACGTCCACCTCTGCGCCCCTTACGACGATGCCAAGGCCCTGTCGGAACTGGCCCGAACCTGTCAGGCCGTGACGACTGAATTTGAGAATGTCCCGGCAGCTTCACTCGATTTTTTGGCGCAATCCATCCGGGTTTCACCGTCTGCGGAAGCCGTTTCCATCGCTCAGGACCGAATCAAAGAAAAGCGTTACATCAGCGCCTCCGGACTGGATGTGGCCCCTTACCTCCCCATCGAATCCGCCTCGGATCTTCAGCAAGATCTCTCCCGATGCCTCCCGGGCATCTTGAAGCTGGCACGACTGGGTTATGACGGCAAGGGCCAAATCCGGGTCAAAACGGCTGATGAAGCAAGAGAAGCCTTCCAAAACCTGGGAGGGAAACCGTGTGTTCTCGAAAAAATGCTGAACCTTCGCACCGAAGTTTCAGTCATGGTCGCAAGAACCTCGCCCGGTGTCGTCACAACCTTTCCGGTCGCGGAAAACCAGCATGAGCAAGGCATTCTTGATGTCAGCATTGTGCCAGCGCGTATCGACGAGGCGATCAGTCAGAAAGCCCGGCAAATGGCCCTGTCTCTTGCAGAATCGCTCAACTATGTCGGGGTTCTTGGCGTCGAACTCTTTATTCTCGATGATGGTCGCATCCTGATCAACGAGATCGCACCTCGCCCACACAACAGTGGTCATTACACCCTGGATGCAACCGTGTCCAGTCAGTTTGAGCAGCAGGTAAGAACCCTCTGTGGCCTTCCGCCGGGTGACACTCGCCTTCTTTCTCCCGTTGTGATGATCAATCTTCTGGGCGATGTTTGGGGCGAAAGCGAGCCGGAATGGATTGATCTTTTTAGCCATCCAGGCCTCATGCTCCATCTCTATGGCAAGGCGTCAGCTCGGCCAGGCCGAAAAATGGGGCACTTCAATCTTCTGGCCGAAACGCTCGATACGGCCCTATCCGATGCGCTTGCGATCAAAGTGCTACTTCGCCAGAAAGCAGGACTTGATCCTTAGCCTAGGTCTGACATCTCGGGCACCAGTAGGTTGCCCGCTGGGCCTGTCGGGCCATTCTCACCGGCGTTTCACAAACACGGCAAGGCTCACCCTCCCGCTCATAGACGTTGAGAGTCTGCCGGAAATAACCTGGGTTTCCCGTAGCGTTCACAAAATCGCGCAAGGTCGTACCCCCCTGAGCGATGGATGCGGACAAAACTGTCCGAATTGTCTGAGCCAGCCGTTCATAGCGGATTAACGAGATCTTTCCTGCAGCTCGCGCAGGTGAAATTCCAGCACCAAACAACGATTCGCTAGCGTAGATATTACCCACACCGACGACCGTGTGGCTGTCCATAATGAACGCTTTGACGCTGGTTTTTCGGTTACGCGCCTCTTGATGGAGGTAATGTCCATCAAATGCCTCATCAAAGGGTTCGGGACCAAGATCTCGAAGCAACGGGTGCTGTGTGGGAGCCTCGGTATAAAGAATACAGCCGAATCGCCTGGGATCATGAAACCTGAGCGCCCTCCCGCTCTCGAGCACAAAATCAACATGATCGTGCTTACGTGGCAAAAGATCAGGATCGACAATTCGAAGGCTTCCAGACATCCCCAAGTGAATCATCAGGGTTCCGTTCACCCCTATCGGGAGCAGAATGTACTTCCCTCGCCGAAAGGGCACCCCAATGGTGGCCCCTTCAAGGTGTTGGCCCAAGTCCTCCGAAATCGGCCAACGCAAACGTGATTCCCGAACGACCAGTTTTATTATTCGGGTCTGGCTCACATAGGGAGCGATCCCCCTGAGCGTGGTTTCCACCTCAGGCAATTCAGGCATAGTGACCGGAGATGTCAATCAACATGAGGGCCTTACTCATCGGCATGGAGCCCTTGATGGTCGTCATCCCGAGCCCCTTCCTCCCCGTGCTGTGGCAGAGACGGCAGTTTCGTCAAATCTTGGGAAGGCACAGCGGCGGGCTGATTCAAAAGTGACCTGCCCGTTTCGGCGGTCATGACAAACACCAAATCCAGATCTTCACGCCCAAGGATCAATTCAGGCTTCTTTTGAAAGATGCTGAATCGAATAGGCCCTGTGGAGGTCTGAAGCTCGATTCGTTCCCCAAGCACTTTAGGAGCCCCTCTGCGCACCTCTATAGCCCGCGAAGTCGACCACTGCATGATCAGGTCCTGTAGCTGTTCGGTTGGCAGCGGAGGGATGGATGTCCACGTCCCTTCCCCAGACTTTGAAATCCTGAGCCCCGGCAGGATCAAGTCCCGAATGGACGCATCCTCTGGGATCAGTTTCTTATCAACAAAATCAGTGGCTTTCGAGGTCAATTGATGCGAGAAGTTGTCATCAAGCAAATAAAGCTTCTCACCGTTTCGAACATAGCGCCGATGATCAAGAGGTGCTGTTCCACCAAATTCCAGATCCGCCCCCGCAAGATTGAGCTTTGCAAAAGGTTCGGAAAGACCGTAGCCCTCTCGAAGCCTTGGCTCCGGCAAAGGATATTCTGCCGCAGGATTGATCGATGCGATGGCAAGTAGCTGATCAATGCGGGCTTGATTCACCGCTGCGGCAAATGGCTGCACCATGCGCCAGCTGCCATCCTTACGCTCAAATTCAATGTGCTCACCATTCTGAAGCGTCAATGTCTTCAATGAAGCGTTATCAATGGCCAGCAAGGGTGACTTCACGGCTTCATCCTTCTTGCCTGGCCGAATCACCGCCAAGGCCCCAAGCACCAACACGACCATAAAAAGGGAAATATTGACCCTCCAACGACCTCGAATTCGCATATCCCCGACCCTCAACGATTCCGACGCCGGTACCAGATCCACGCTCCGGTTCCAAGGAGCAGAAGTGGCAAAAGGATCAGGAAGATCACGGCTATGCTGGCCGACTGCAAAGATGAAAGGTCGATCTTTCGATCCGGTACCTTAACCTTCGGAATCTGAATCATACTGTCAGCGCGAGTTAACCACTGTGCAATACGAACGCCCAGTTCGAGGTTACCTCCATTTCCAAGGTAATGATTGGACAGGAAATCTCCATCGCCAATGACCACAATGCGTTGATCCTTCAAGTGATCGGTTTCGCCTTCCTGAGTTTTTCTCACTGGTTCTGCAGGAGTCGCCCGGGTCAAGGCATATCCAAGCTCCAAAGGTCCGTGGGTTTCACCTTTTTCCTGCTCAAAACTGACCTTGTCCTTAATTGGCCCAAGCTCCGTCCAAGATCGCTCCAGAGTGACCAAAAGCGGCTCTTTCTCAAACAGACTTTCGCCCTTATTTCGAAGGGCGACAGCTGATGGGAACATGGTCATCTGCTGAAGCCCTTGGGTAATCAACTGGGGAGGATAGTCGACCACAAGCGCAAAGGTCGGATCATCGATCCCCAGCAGTTGCGTGGAGGCGTCAACAATAAGCCCCGGCAAAACATCGAATCCAAGGAGATTAGAAAGGGCTCCTAGCCCGTGGAGATCCCCCCGATCAAGGAGCCACAAAAGGCTTCCACCCTCCCGGACAAAAGCCTCGATCTGGCGCATTTCACCCGGAAGAACTGCGCTTTTAGGCCCAGCAATTACAAGAACATCGGTTTCCTCCGGGATCTTTCCTGCCAGTGCGAGGTTCACAACGCCGCTACTGATCCCTTTTTTGGCGACTTCATCTGCAAATTGTTTGAAGTCATGCGCCTCACGGCCTTCGGGTGATCGCTCACCATGACCTTGAAGAAAGACCATTCGCCTTTTTTCAGGGGCCTCAAGGCGCTGAAGAGCACTCGTCAGCGCTGTTTCATCGATCTCGGAAAGCTTTTCGCTCCGGCCCTGATACTCGATTAACGCCTCGCCATCGACGCGTATCTGGAGTTCGCGCACACGATCCGGGTTGGTATCCGGATTGATAAACTCAACATCGATGACCGGTCGATAAACGTTGTACCTCTCGACCATATCCCGAACGGGCTTGCGAAGCTCATTCCCTTCCCTCACGAAGGCCTGGATCCGGACCTTGCCGTCGATCAGATCCAAGACCTTTCGACTGGCGTCCGAAAGGGTATGTTGGCGACCGTAGGTCCAATCAAAACGAGCCGAATATTGGGTTGAAAGCCAAGCAAGCAGCCCGGTTACCATCAAAAAAAGAAGGATAAAAACAAGGTTCTGAAGACGAAGCTCAAGGTGGGTTTTTTTTGAAATTTTCATGACTGCAGGCGGTCGTTATCGAGGCGCTGGATACTGAGAACCAGAAAAAGCGCGATAAACAGAACGAAGTAGCAAAGATCGGTCGTGCTCACGAGACCCTTCAGCAGACCTTCGTAATGACGCAGCATGGAAAGATACTGGAAGACCCCGCCGACCTTCTCGCTGGACTGACTAGACCAATCCAGAATCCAAAGCAAAAGGATCGCGCCAAAGCTAGCAATCGCAGCGACCGTTGGATGATTGGAGAGTGTCGACATAAAAAGTCCGACAGCGGCATAGGCTGAAACCAAAAGAGTCAGTGCAAGGATATTGGCGATCAGTTTCCCAGTATCCAGCGCCCCCCCCAGATAGAGGGAGAGGGGCATCAGCGTCAGCATGGCGATGACCACCAAAAGAAATGCCAGAACGCCAAGATATTTGCCAAGGATGATCTCAGCCATTGAAATCGGCGCAGTAAAAAGGAGACTCAAGGTCCGATTGCGGCGCTCCTCGCTGACCAACCGCATGGTCAAAAGCGGTGTCACCAGCATCAAAATGACGCCTGCGTTACCAAACAAAGGTGCAACAATCGAATCCGTTACCCCCGGAGCGTCCTCCAGCCCCTCAAGCCGTGGTTGCAGCATCAGGTAGTAATCCAGCTGAGCCAGGAACATGAAGGAGAGAATAAACTGGAGAACGGCCAGCATGGTCCAGGCCAAGGGGGAGAGAAAAAGGTTTCGGAACTCACGTCCCGCAATAACCAAGGCCATCATGCCAAAGCCTCCTCATGCGTACTCTCAGTTTGGGTGATCTCAAGGAAGATTTCTTCCATGCTTCTGCGCTCCGGCGTCAGCTCCAAAAGGGCCCAGCCCGACTCGATTGCAAGACGCGCAAGCTCCGGTGCTGGATTTTGATGATGGTGATGAAAGACGCGATATCGACCTTCTCCCAGATCCTCAACATCTAAGACGCATGCAATACCCCGAATCAGCGTTGAATTCACGGTTGTCCCTAACCCTAAGATTAGGCTGGATGCACGCATTTGCTGTTCCAGTCCCTCAATACTGGTATTGAGCACCAACTGGCCGCCGTTAATGATCTGAACGTGACTGCAGACGGCCTGGACCTCAGAGAGAATATGCGTTGAGAGAATCACTCCGTGCTCCTTTCCAAGCTCCCGAATCAATTCCCGAATTTCGTGAATTTGAATCGGATCGAGTCCGACGGTAGGCTCATCCAGAATGATGACCAAAGGCATATGTACAATCGCTTGTGCAATGCCGACCCTCTGCTGGAAACCTTTGGAGAGGTTCCCAATCAGACGCTGTCCGACATCCCCAAGACCGGTCCGTCCTTTGGCAACATCCACAGCTTTCCGTTGCGCGTTGCCCTGCAGTCCATGAAGCCGGCCACAGTAACCAAGATACTCATCCACCGTAAGGTCGCGATAGACCGGGGGAAGCTCAGGCAAATAGCCGAGTGAACGCTTGGCCTTTTTGGGTTCGTCCAGAATATCGATACCATTGATCTTGATCTCGCCGGTTGTAGGGGCAAGATTGCCGCAGATCATCTGCATCGTGGTGGTCTTTCCGGCTCCGTTGGGCCCCAAAAAGCCCAAAATCTCGCCGCGAACCAGAGAGAAGCTGACTTCCCTGACGGCACAATAGGTCCCGTAATAGCGGGTCAACTGATTGGCTTGGATTAGTTTTTTCATCGTCAATCTTGGGATTTAGGGATTCTCAAGGCTCTGCCAAGCTCATTATGAGCCGCGAAACTTGACCCCTGTTAGCAAATTCATTTAGATAGCAGGGACGCAGGAGGCACATGGAGCCCATCCTGGTCGGTGTGGATTCGAGGCTCTGGCTGTGCTCATGTTCCTGAATCACGTCGGAGAGACAGGAAAAGCGTTCCCTCGCCTCGAACCTCACATATAAACAACAACGGGCAGCACTTCATCTAAAAGTGCATGACCGAGATTATATCGAGGAGAAAAGTTCATGCGAATTGGTGTTCCCAAGGAGACGCACCCTGGTGAAAGGCGCGTCGCGACCGTTCCCGACGTCGCCGAAAAACTCATTAAACTCGGCTTTGAAGTCGCTATTGAGAAAGGTGCTGGCGAAGGCGCCAACTTTTCTGACGAGGACTACACAGCGGCCGGTTGCTCAGTACTGGATAAGGATGCCCTATGGTCCGGATCTGACATCATTCTGAAGGTTCGCGCCCCGTCTCTGGGTCAGGCTGGAACAGTTGATGAAGTCGCACTTCTCCGTGAGGGGGCCATGTTGGTCAGCTTTATCTGGCCGGCCCAGAATCCAGATCTTATGCAACGTCTCTCTGAGCGCAAGGCATCGGTGCTGGGCATGGACTGTGTTCCCCGTATCTCAAGGGCGCAAAAACTCGATGCGCTCAGCTCGATGGCCAATATTGCAGGCTACCGCGCCGTCGTCGAGGCTGCACATGCCTTCGGTCGGTTCTTTACTGGACAGATCACAGCTGCCGGTAAGGTTCCGCCAGCAAAAGTCTTCATCATTGGGGTAGGCGTCGCCGGGCTTGCGGCCATTGGTGCGGCCAATGGTCTTGGCGCGATCGTTCGCGCATCCGACACCCGGCCAGAGGTCAAGGATCAAGTCCGCTCCATGGGAGCCGAATTCGTTGAGGTCAATTACCAAGAAGAAGGGTCGACGGCCGGCGGTTATGCCAAAGTCATGAGCGAGGGCTATCAGAAGGCCCAACGAGAACTCTATGCCAAGCAGGCCAGCGAGGTGGACATCATCATCACCACCGCGCTCATCCCAGGCAAACCCGCTCCCCGACTCATCACGGAAGACATGCTTGCCACGATGAAGCCGGGTAGCGTGATCGTCGACTTGGCGGCAGAACAGGGCGGAAACTGCGAATGGACAAAGCCCGGCGAGATTATCGTTCGAAACGGCATCACCATCATTGGTTACACGGATCTTCCCAGCCGTCTATCGCGTCAGTCATCCACGCTTTATGCCACTAACCTCCTGCGACTGATCGAGGAACTTTGTAAGACAAAGGACGGCGTCGCCTCCATCAACATGGAGGACGAAATGATCCGCGGCGCGACGGTAGTGAAAGAAGGATCCGTCACCTGGCCGCCTCCCCCGATTTCAGTTTCAGCGGCACCCAAACCTGAGGCAGGCAAGGTGAAGGCTGAAGTTGAAACCGCAGCGCCTACACCAAAAGTTCCGGCGTGGCTCAAGAGTGCGGGAAGCATTTTGGGGACAGCCCTCCTCTTCTGGTGGGTCGGCTCAACGGCGCCAGCAACCTTCATGGCCCACTTCACGGTCTTTGTCTTAGCCTGCTTCGTGGGCTACATGGTGATCTGGAATGTGACGCCTGCACTGCATACGCCGCTCATGAGTGTCACCAACGCGATCTCTAGCATCATCGCGATTGGGGCACTGGTCCAGATTTCATCTCCTGAGATTGCGCTCCTTGCGGGGATCGCGCTGGTCCTTACCTCGGTCAACATGGCGGGCGGCTTCTGGGTGACCCAGAGAATGCTCAGCATGTTCAGGAAATAGTCTCAGGAGCACCACATCATGTTTTCAACAGGACTTGTTACGGTCTCCTACATTGCGGCGACCATTCTTTTCATTCTTAGCCTTGGCGGTCTTTCGAACCCTGAAACCGCACGTAAGGGCAACTTCTACGGCATCTTGGGCATGACCATTGCCATTCTGGCAACAGTCCTTGGACCCAAGGTGACGGAAACGGGCTACTTGCCGCTAGTGATTGGTATTGCCATCGGTGGATCCATCGGAATTTTTGCAGCCAAAAAAGTCAAGATGACCGAAATGCCAGAGCTTGTGGCCCTGATGCACAGCTTGGTAGGTCTTGCCGCGGTGCTCGTGGGTTATGCCAATTATCTGGACCCCTCCTCTGCGCTGACTGGCGTCGAGAAGACCATTCATGAAGTAGAAATCTACATTGGGATTCTGATCGGTGCGGTAACCTTCTCAGGATCGGTCATTGCATTTGGAAAACTCTCAGGAAAAATCACCGGAAAACCGGTACTGCTTCCAGGACGTCACTTTCTGAATCTGGGGCTCCTGATTGCAGCTATCTTCGTCGGTTCCCGATTCTTGGGCGTTGAAGGTCATGAAGAAGGCCTCATGGCGCTTTACATCATGACAGGACTCGCATTGATCTTCGGTATCCATATGGTTATGGCCATTGGCGGTGCTGATATGCCGGTTGTCGTTTCCATGCTGAACAGCTATTCGGGCTGGGCGGCATCGGCCACGGGCTTCATGCTGAGCAACGACCTTCTGATCGTTACCGGTGCGTTGGTAGGTTCTTCTGGCGCCATCCTCTCTTACATCATGTGTAAAGCCATGAACCGCCACTTCATCTCGGTAATTGCCGGAGGCTTTGGTACGAGTGGCGGTAGTGCACCAGCGGCAGGCTCCGAGCCGCAGGGTGAGGTGGTTCCGATCAGTGCGGCGGAGACTGCCGAACTCCTGAGGACAGCGCGCAATGTCGTTCTGATCCCAGGCTATGGCATGGCGGTAGCTCAGGCCCAACACACAGTTCAGGAAATCACCCGGCTTCTTCGCGACCGGGGGATCAATGTCCGCTTCGCAATTCACCCGGTAGCCGGGCGCATGCCTGGACATATGAACGTGTTACTGGCAGAGGCGCGGGTTCCTTATGACATCGTTCTTGAAATGGACGAAATCAACGAGGATTTCCCCGAAACCGATGTCGCGATGGTCATTGGGGCCAACGACATTGTGAATCCAGGTGCACAGGAAGATCCCAACAGCCCGATTGCAGGGATGCCTGTGCTTGAAGTTTGGAAAGCAAAAACCTCCGTGGTAATGAAAAGATCCATGGCATCGGGCTATGCAGGTGTCGATAACCCACTCTTCTACAAGGAAAACAACCGCATGTTGTTTGGTGATGCCAAGAAGATGCTCGAAGAGGTTCTCAAGGATCTTCAATCCTAAACCTCACTTAATTGCTCTGCGGCAGAAGTCTGCCGCAGAGCTCAAATTCAAGACAGGGGGCCGCTTTCCGCAAGGACGGAAGCGGCCCTCTTCGCGTAGAATGGATCTATCCTTTTCCGTATCGACCGCAGGAGAATCCGATGGCCGCGCGTGGCGTTAATAAAGTAATTCTGGTGGGTAACCTTGGTGCAGATCCTGAGGTCAGAACTTCCCCTAATGGCAGTAGCATTGCAAATCTGAGGGTTGCCACGGGTGAAGCATGGCGTGATCAGCAAGGTCAGCTTCAAGAGCGGACCGAGTGGCATCGTGTAGTGGTTTTCGGCCGCACGGCAGAAATTGCACGAGACTATCTTCGCAAAGGGAGCAAGATCTATCTTGAAGGCCGCATTCAGACCCGAAAATGGCAAGACAAGAACGGTCAGGATCAATACACGACCGAGATCGTCGCGCAAGAATTCCAGATGCTCGACCGTGCCGGCGGTGAGGGTCAGTCCATGGGGGGACGCCCACAATCACAAGGCCCTGGCCGCAGCAACAACGACTTTGACCAATCCCGGGGGCAGGCTTCTGATGCGGGTTACCCAGCGGCGGCCAGCGGTGGTGGCAATGACATGGATTTCGACGACGATATTCCTTTCTAAAATTGGTCCTTTCTAGACCAATGATGCCCCAATGGATAGCTGGGTTTGAAACTTCCACACGCAGTCTACTCGCTGCGTTTGTGGTGATCAGTCCAAGCCTTGGCATAAGCGCTGAGGAAACTCACGGATACGATCAAATCACGCTCTCGATCACCTCGGAGACTCGGGCTCCACGGGATCTCCTGATCGCCAACCTTTATGCGCGAAGTGAAGGCCCAAGCCTTGAGGCCGGAACCGCTGACGTGAATCGGTCAATTGCCGCGGCGCTTGAAACCGCTCGTAAGACTTCGGAGGTGATCGTTCAGACTGAGGAATACCAGACCGAACCGAGCTATCAGAATCAAAAGCCATCCGGCTGGGTAGTTCAGCAGACGATTCGATTGGAGTCACGCCAACCAGAGCGGCTTACTCGCCTGTTGGGTGAACTCCAGAAGTCGTTGAAGCTTGCGAGTATCGACTATGCGGTAGCTCCAGAAACCCGAAAAGCGGCAGAGGATCGACTGATCTCAGAGGGCCTTAAGGCCTTCCAAAGCCGAGCGGAGCGGGTAACCCACGACCTTGGTCGAACCCGATATCGAATCATCAAGATTGATGTGGGAAGCAACCCACCGCCTTTCCGAACCAGGCAGAGCATGCTGCGCGCAATGGCAACAGAAACATCCCCCGCCCCTCAGATTGAGGCAGGAGAAACAAACCTCTCAATCTCGATTCAGGGCACAATCGAACTCCAGCCGAACTGATCAGCTGCCAAAAACACCGGAAATCTGTGATTGGACGCGGAGCGCTTCCTCCCGAGGACTTTGTGCGTCACGAATCGGTCTGCCGACGACGATGTAGTCAGCTCCATTCTCAAAAGCTTGAGGCACGGAAACTACACGTTTCTGATCATCCTGTGGGCGGTTCTCTACAGGACGGATGCCTGGTGAGACGACCAAAAGCTTGTTGTCGACTTCTCTTCGAAGCGCCGGCACTTCAAGGCCTGATGAGATCACGCCATCACAACCAAGCTCGAGCGCCCTTCGCGCTCTTGAAAGGACCAATTGCGGAACATCGCAGTCAAAACCAAGATCCTTCATATCGCCTTGATCGAGGCTGGTGAGCACCGTGACCGCCAGGACCTTGAGATTTCCTTTTTCTCTGGCTGCTGCCGCCATAATCGAGTCATTCCCATGGATCGTTGCGAAATCAACGCCGTGCTGACTCAAAGATCGAATGGCCCTCGCCACTGTCTCAGGCACGTCAAAGAATTTAAGATCCGCAAACACTCGCTTTTCACGTTCGCTCAACCAACGAATCAACTCAAAGTAACCACCGGACATGAAGAGTTCGAGCCCCACCTTGTAGAACACTACCGCATCACCCAGCGTCTCTACCAACTGCTTGGCTGAGTCCACGTCGGGAACATCCAGCGCCATGATGAGTCTTTCGTTTGAGGGGATAGGTTTGTTGGAGAGAAGTAAGCTCATTTTGATAGTCCGCTGAGAGAAAAGATTGGGCGAAGCAAAACTCACCTTATTGCGCGATTCTTGCAGTGCCCAGTGACCCTTGTCTGGCATTATAGAACCCTTCCCCGTTTCTTATATTCAAGGCCAACGATATTGTCTGGCCCGCTACACGAGGTGCGCCGACGTCATGAGACCCACTGTAGAAATCCTGTCCCAAGGTGATGAAGTCATTGAGGGGGCAGTGATCAACACAAATGCTTCTTGGCTCTCCCGGAAGCTCGTTGAAATGGGCTTTCTGGTCGTTCGCCATACCTGCATCGGGGATGATTTAGATGCATTAGTGAACGCGCTGCATGAAATCTCGGGGCGCACCCAGCTTTGTATTTCTTCGGGAGGCCTGGGGCCAACCATTGATGACCTCACTACAGAAGCAGCCAGCCTTGCCTTCGAGGCGCCACTCCAGTCTGATCCTGAAGCCCTTCGACAAATCGAAGATTGGTTTCAACGGTCAGGGCGCCCCATGGCCGACATTAATCGGCGCCAAGCTCTTCTTCCGGTGGGAGCTCTGCGGCTCGATAATGAATGGGGAACAGCGCCAGGATTTTCAATGCGTCACGGAATATGCCAATTCCATTTCGTCCCTGGGGTTCCTCGCGAAATGATGGCGATTTTCGAACATCGGATCGCCCCGCAATTGTCCGAATCCTTTCCTTCGATACGACCTAGCCGCTTGACCTTTCATACCATTGGCTTGGGTGAGTCAACGCTACAGGACAGACTAAAAACGCTTCAACTGCCTCTCGGGGCAAGATTGGGTTTCAGAGCCAAAGGAACGGAGAACGAGGTCAAGATTACTTTTTCTGGACCTCTCTCTACGGGAGAAGTCGAGCCCCTGGTTAACCAAGTCAATGCCCTCCTCGGGGATGCTATATTTCAGGTATCCCGGGACAATCAGGGTCATGAAAATCTGGCTGCGCTTGTTTGCGCAAACTTGAAGGAGCAGGAGCGAGGTACCCTGGTCCAGGAGAGTCTCTCTGGCGGAAATTTAAGCCGGACCCTCGCCCTTGAGGGGGCACTAGCCGTTGGCGAAGTTCATCCAGCAAGTAACCCGCCCCTCTCGATAGAAAATGCCACCGTCATCGCGCAAGAACTCCAGGGCCAAGCGGATCATTTGCTCCATAAGCATCCCGGGCATAACGTCATCATCGAAAGGTGGTATCCCGAGGGTGGGAGTCCTTTGGGCGAAAGGGAGAAAGTCTGTTTGTGGATTCTGGCGGCTACAGAACATCACCGTCTGATCGAGCGCTATACGCTCATCGGATCAAGGGAACAGCTGTCGCTTTCCGCCACCGCCTGGAGCTTGAATACTCTCAGAAGGCTAATTGCGCTCTAAGACCGCCGCCTTAGATCCAGCCTTTCCTTCGAAAAAAGACGAGCATGCCAATCGCAATCGTGAGGCAGACCCCCCAAAAAATGGGGTAAGTGATTGCGGAATCATTTTCGGGTATGGGCATATTCATGCCGTAGACCCCCGCGATAAAACTTAGCGGAATGAATATCGTACTGATCATCGTCAGTACCTTGACGATCTCGTTCATGCGATTAGAGATCACCGACATATAGGTTTCCGTCAGTGAAACGGCAATTTCGTGATAGGTCTCATTGAGATCCAAAATCTGAACGCAATGATCGTAGACATCTCTGAAATAAGACTGGCTTGCTGGCGAGAGGCATTCATGGCCATCGCGCTGCAGTTGAGAAACGACCTCTCGCATCGGCCAAATGGTTCGACGGAGCATTAGAAGACCCCGTTTGACGGCATGTGCCTTGGTGATCAATTCAGGAGAAGGCTCCGCAAGGAGTCCCTCCTCGATTTCATCAATCCAGTAGGAATAGTGCTCCAAGACAGGAAAGTAGCTGTTCACTACTGCATCCAGAAGCGCGTGACACAAGAGACTCGCATCTGTCATGCGGCTGCGGGTATTGTCAAAATCGAGCCGTTTGTAGACCGGATCCAGGACATCTGAAAAACGATCCTGGAAGGTCAGGAGCGTATTTCGCCCTAGAAAGAGATTAATCTGACTACTGCGGAGAATGGCGTCGCGCATCACCAATTCCCTTGCCACGATAAAAAGGCGACCCGGGGACTCCACGGATTCAGGAAAGTCTTCGACTTTAGGCCTTTGGTCCCCTGAACAAAGGTCTTCAACCGCCAGCGGATGAAGGTGATACTTTGTAGCCAATGCCTCCAGGACGCCATCCGGCAAAGTTCCCTGCACATGGATCCAGCGAATCTTTGACCAATCTGGCCGATGACTGAGGATAAACTGATCGGGGTCATCCAGTCGGACTGTGACCACTCTATCGGTTGTAATATCCGAACACGTGACACGATAACCTTCGGCGACATCTTCTCCATTCGAGAGGGCATTGGAAAAAGCCATGGGTGCAAGCCCTTGGTCCGATCCTTTGGGAACCGGATGCCATGGTTTTTGCTTCCTGCCCGAATGCCTTGCCCTTAGACCGCTACGCTGCACGCCCCCTCCAAACGCTAAGCAAAATCTCTTTCAAGAGACCGCAAAATCCCATCCGGTTCCCGAATTCCTAGCGCGGCTATCTGATCCGCTCGTTCCTGAGAGTCGGAAACGGCATAAATTCGAAGCTCATCGGCATTTCCCGACGGCCGGAGGTGTGCAACATCCCCACCCTCAAAATAGATTCGCAACCCGTCGGTGTAATCGATCCCAAGTGCCGGACCGAAGCCATCTTCCCGGGTAAAGTAACCCGCAAGGCGCACTCCCAAATCACGAAACGCAGGATCGCCTGCCGAGGCTTCCTCGAAACCGATCCGGACCTGATCCTCGGAGACCGGCCTCAGCTTTTTCAAGATGCTATGACTTTTCGCTTTTGGAAAGTTTTTAAGCAGCGCTGCCCGACTGAAACGGGGCGGTAATGCTGCAAAAAGGGCGGCAAGCCCCTTCCCTTGCGCGACAGAATTCGCCAACACCGCAAGAATGGGGAGCACCGCGTCCCGGGTCGGCAAAGGCGCCAGCGTTCGCCCTTCCATGACAATCTCACTTCCGGTCAAGAATCCTCCATTGGCTTCCCAACCGACAACCTTTCGCCGCCCTTTCTTCAAAGCATCGAGCATTCCCTGAATTACAAAGGGAGAACCAATGCGTGTTTTAGGCTCGAGGGCAGCGACCAAAGACCCACGATCAATAGCGTCGTTGGTGCTGATGGGGACGACCACCGCATCCGGCTTCAGAAAATCTGCCGCCACCATGCCGACCAGGTCCCCACCAAAAAATCGTGCCTTGCCGGTTTCCCGTGTCACCCCAAGAATCAATGGCCTATCGCTATCGCCATCGGTCGAAACCACGGCATCAAAATGGTGGCCTTCACGTCCTGCGGCATCCAGAAATCCTTGAATCGTTTCTAGACAGGAAGCATCGATATTTTCCGTATCAATCGGTACGAAAATTTCGCTGCGCCCAGCAACCTCGACCTTGGCACCAAGCGCTTCAAGGATAGAGGGGACAAGATCCCGGCCCACGGCCGAGTGCTGATAAACCAGAACATTGAGCCCTGAAAGTGCATTTTCGCCGAAAAAATCGAGATAACGCGAAACATAAGCTTCACCTGCCTCAACCAGAGGTTCAGGCAACGGTTGGCTACCCCCCTTGAACATGCCGGAGGCATCAAAAAGGGATGTTTCAAAAGCGGCGTTATACAGTCTTTGACGAATATGAGAGACAAACGCGGCGATCGGCTCTTCGTGGTGCTTGAGAAGTTCACCAACAGAGGTATTGGTCTTGTAGCCATTGCGATCAAACGGGATATGGCTACCTGTCACCATGATGCTCCCCTTGTTTCTGCCGATGGCAAAGGCCGTCACTGCCGGAGTTGGAATCTGCCCCAAAAAGACGGGGTTCAGGCCTGCATCCTGAATCGCCTTGAAAATGGCCTGTGCAAGCTCGCCTCGCCCCGACTCATCAAGCCGGGTCGAACTGGGTCTTAGATCTGCTGCAAAGAAGAACGGCTCGTTCTCACGCACCCCGCCCTCCTCCGGGGGGAGAGTCTTCAGATACTCGATCTCAGCAAGAGCATTGATGTAGATCTCAAGCTGCGTCAGGTCTTTTAAGAGACCGCGACGACCACTGGTCCCAAATCCCAGAACAACGGGCGCATGGTCAAGCGCCGCGCCAAGACTTCCCTTGAGATAAGTGCGGCTTGGCATTATTAGTCCCTTTCGCCGGTGAATCGTCCATAGGCATCCTCGTAGCGAACAATGTCATCTTCACCCAGATACTCGCCGCTCTGGACTTCGATCATCACCAGATCAACGATTCCCGGATTCTCAAGGCGATGCTTATGTCCTGCCGGGATGTAGGTGGATTCATTGGTGTTGATGAAAAGCTCCTTATCCCCATTCGTGACCTTTGCCATACCACTCACAACGACCCAGTGTTCACTGCGGTGATGATGCATCTGCAGACTCAGGCTCCTTCCCGGCCTTACTTCGATACGCTTAATTTTGAAGCGGGGACCATGTTCAAGCACCGTATACGTTCCCCACGGCCTCGATACGGTCCGATGCAGCTTGTAAGCATCATGGTTAGCGAGCTTGAGTCGCTGGACCACCTGTTTGACCTCCTGCGACCTATCGGTATGGGCTACAAGAAGGGCATCTGGCGTATCGATGATCATAAGATCATCAACGCCGACTGTAGCAATCAAACGGTCTGAAGACTGGACAAAGGTGTTGCGTGTTTCAACGAAGATGGACTCGCCGTTGCTGCGATTATTGTCCGCATCAGGCAAATGCAGGTCTCGCAACGCCGACCAGGAACCGATATCGTTCCAATCAAAATCTGCGGGAACCACAGCCACCTTTGCTGAATGCTCCATGACCGCATAATCGATGGAGATATCGGGTACCTGAACGAACAGATCCGCTGGAATCTCAAACATGGTGCTGGAAATTTCAGTCTGTTTTCGGATTTCTTGCCAGCACGCCTTGGAGGCCGCAACAACCTCGGGGGCATGTCGAGCCATTTCTTCCAAAAGCACACCTGCCTTGAAACAAAACATCCCTGAATTCCAGAGGAAATTACCCGTTGCCAGGTACTCTTCAGCCTTTTCTTGTGAGGGTTTTTCAACGAACCGAACGACGCGCCGCCCACCGCCAATGACTTCGCCGGCTTCGATATAACCAAACCCGGTTTCGGGGCCCGTTGGAACAATACCGAATGTCACCAAATGACCCGTCGAGGCCAATTCGGCAGCACGTTCCACCGCTGCCTCAAACTTGGCTTGATCGGCGATGAGGTGATCGGCTGCGAGCACCAAAAGCATTGCATCACTGCCGTGCTTTTCTGCAACCTGGAGAGCTGCCATGGCGACAGCCGGCGCCGTATTCCGCCCCATCGGCTCGAGCATGAATACCGGATTCTTTTCACCACCGAACTTTCCCCGCTGGAACTCATCCTTGCTCATGAAGAAGTAGTCCCGATTGGTGACCGTCATGACTTCAGGACCCGCCGCCGCGGAGGCTGCGCGCTTATAGGTCTTTAGAAGTAGGCTTTCTTCTTGATCCACCTTCATGAAAGGCTTGGGATTTCCTTCGCGTGAAACAGGCCAAAGACGGGTTCCGGCACCGCCGGAGAGAATGACGGGAATAAGCATGGATCAATGACTCACTTATTTTCAGGGCTTAAGTCGGATTCCGGGGGTTTATGCCCACCTGTCACCGAGAGCCCAAGCTGACGAAAAATTGAACTGTAGACCGCTTCGCTGACGTCGATCGAAAAGAGACGGCGTGCAACTTTTGCACCTTGCATCGAAAGTCGATCCCATAAAACCGCATCCGAGTAAAGACGAATTACGGCCTCAGCGAATGCCGTTGGATTATCGGCAATCAGGGCATCCTCCTCATTCTGAAGACCCATGCCTTCGGCTGCAATCGAGGTCATAACGATGGGGACACCATAACCAAGACTGGTCGCGACTTTGCCCTTGAGTCCGGCGCCTATCCGAAGCGGTGCAATACTCAAACGAATCCGGCCAAAAAGATCATCGAGGGAATCGACAAACCCAAGAAGTTCGACACCTTCAGTCATGGCCTCACGAATGGCATCCGGCATATAGCTTCCGACCACGAAGAAACGGGCCTCAGGAAGCCTATTGTGAATGATAGGCCAGACGTCCTTAAGAAAGAATAGAACAGCATCTATGTTGGGCGGGTGTTGATAGTTACCAACAAATGCCAACCCCGAGCGCTCTTGAAAACCCTCAGTGGAAGCCGCTTGAAACTCGCGAACCAAAGGAACCACAGAGACTGGCACGCCTGGAAGCTCCCTTTGAATGACGACTAATTCGGCCTCACTGATCACAATGGAATGGTCGGCCTCCTGCATACAGCGAAGTTCAGCCCGGTGCAGCAAGGTCATGCGACTTCGATCCAAATCATCATGACCATTTCGTGAGCGGGCCTCCCGAAGAAAATGGAGGTCGATCGTTGAAAAGATCAGTTTTGCCGCAGGGCAATAGCGCCTGACCGCCGACAAATGACGAATGGCCACGGGCGCCCGAAAAAGCATGACAACATCTAGCTGATCACCGGCCTTTCGGAGATAGTCCTGAACGGAAGCTATTTCGCGATGGGACAGACACTCGACCCCAAGACGCTCGAGCGCCGTGGTATAGGGCCCCAAGGGTAAAAGATTGCTTTCCGGAATGAAGGTGACGCGATATCCCATACCGATAAATATGCGGATGGAATTAAAGACATCCATCGAACCTGAATCCCGATCAGGAGTGGGGGTACATGAGTCAATCAGCAGGATCCTTGGCCTTAAACCTCCAGAATAAGAGGCCTCCTGCCTGTTGCCATGAGGCAGACGACTCAAGCGGAGTTGCTCATCAAGGAATCGGGAGCCCGCACTTCCTGAAACAAGAGGGGCCAACAACTTAAAGATCAGACATTTGAGCCGGAATCTCTGCCACTCGTTAAGGGGTATGACGATATAACAGTATTTGATTAGGGCGAAGAAACTTTGCTTCATGGCATCTCCCCCCGTGAGGACATTGCCACCCGCATAATCTGCGCCACTGTTTCCCGCCATTCCGGGGGATCATAGTCTTTACGAATCTTCTCTTCCTTTGCCAATAGTTCCTCTGGATGGCTTGCAAACCGATGAATCGCCAAGGCCCATGCTGCAGGATCCTCTGGCGAACAATAACGAACCAAATCCCCCCCAACCTCGGGGACTGAAGCTGCATCGGAGGCAATGCAAAACTTGGCATATGCCAGGCTTTCTGCGACGGGCAACCCCCAGCCTTCATAGAGCGAGGGGTAAACCGTAAAAAGGGTCTTTTGGTAAAGCACCGAAAGGTCGCTATCACTGACATGATGAAGAAGCGTCACATATCGCGCTAAATCAGGATCTGCGTCGAGTTTTTCAAAGAAATGTTCTGCTCCCCAGCCCCGCATACCGACAATGACCAGCATTGGCAAATCCGTCTTGCCTTGACTCAGTAACCCGCGATAGGCGTCCAAGAGAATTTGATGATTTTTGCGCCGCTCAATGGTCGAAACAAAGAGAATGAAGGGCTGATCGAGTATCGAAGTGATTGCCATCGACGGCATTGGGTTCGGTGTTTGACCCATTCGACTGCCCAATCGGATCACCGAGATTGAGGGAACATAAGACTTTGTTTCAAGATACCGGCCAAGATCCCTGGCGGTACACACCGAATTACAGACGACATGATCGGAGATCTCGACCAATTGATCCAGATAGATCAAAAAAGGTCGCCTAATCCGATCCAGAGTCAAATCGGGCCGTACCCATGGGATAAGGTCATGACAACAACTTACTACCCTCAAATCAATCCGGCTGCGAAGCGCTGCAAGTGCCTTGAACTGTTCGGAAGCAAGATTGAAGCCGACCGTGATTAAGCAGTCGCCATTCTCGAAGACGCTTGTTGATACTGCGTTGAGGGAATCACCCTGGAAAAGATCCCAAAGGCGACCCCAAAACAGATGCGGCAGGGCAAGAAACTTCAACAGAGAAGTTTGTGTTTGATCTGGCAACAGGGCAAGAACGCGTTTGAGAAAAAGCCTGAATTTTCCTGGAGAATGCCCCTCAAGACGGTCAAGATGTGCAAGGCGCGACCTTAATGCGGAGCTATCACAGACAATAAACGCCTTGGTGCGAGATTCAAATTGAACGAATTGGACTCTATGACTTTCGCTTTCCAGCAAAACCCGTGCACACTCCAGTTCCACTCGGGTCACGCCAGTGACCGGACGGTTCCAATAATAGAGGGATGTTATGTCGAACCAGACAGTCAAAGCCCTTAAGCTCTATAGTGCGAACAAATTTAGAGATACGATAGAGACGATTGAGTGATCACAAGGTCATTTAGTGGACTCGTCGCATCAGCCCGATCACATCATAACCGTTGATTCGAGTAGATACCCAACACGATAGCGCACCGAAAGGCTCAAACACACTTACGATTCGCTAACCCGCCCGGGAGCCTTACTCTAGGGCGGGTGCGAACAAGGCGTGATGAATGCCTTTTATTTTGCCAGATCCAAGTAGACTGTAGTTGCCTTGGAGGAACTATCAAAGGAGGTACTGGCAACTCGATTGGGTGTGGTCCACGCAAAAACCTGTGCCACTCCCGGGACACCGACATAACCCGTTTGCAATTGAACAGGCAGATTGCTGCCAGGGAAAGGAGTGTATGAGGTCATAGGGGCAAGTGGCGATGAGGTCGCTTGGGTATTCCAGACCTGAACGGTTCCTGAACCAGTTCCTGCCTCAGGTGTGGTCATGACATTACCTATGTAGCCCGGGAGAGTTGCCGGCGCTATATAACCGGTTGCCACTCGAACACCCGACTGACTATCACCCTGCGCGGTAAATTGCACAATTGTCTGAAGCCCCTGACGATAGGTGAGTTGGCGACCACTATAGATTGTCACCACGGGAGCCTGACCTGCGCCTCCTCCAACGATGATGTCATCAAAGTTATCCCCATTCACATCACCTGATGCGACATTGATGCCGTTGGGATATTTCCCGGGGAGAAACCCATCAAACTTCATCATCAAGACCCCCGAGGGTGAATAGATACGCAATTTGGGTGAACCACTTGCGCGGCTTCCTACAATGACCTCCGGGTCACCATCACCGTTGATGTCACCCAGAGCCAAACTTACACCTTTGTTACCCAGCCCATTTTCTGAGAACGCCTGAAAACGATGGAGCAGCCTCTGGTCCTTGCCGCCATAGTAGGCAACACCAAAGCCTCCGCTCGCCTGTCCCACAACGTAGTTATTGAAGTATTTTGCAGCACCGAGGGCGGATGCCGTTGAAGCACCCCCACCAAAGGCGTATCCGAAAGGATATTTCGTACTCGTTTTTGCGCCCGTGCCATCAATCACGTTGACTACACCGATTTCACCGACTGATGAACCGAATGCGCCACGCAGTCCATTCACGGGACCAACCGCCAAGATCGGAACCATCATGCCCTGATCTTCATGCTTGAGGATATGGCAATGGAAAACATATTTACCCGGATAATCCTCGACCTTGAATTTAATCTTGATCGAAGTTTTTAAGGGGTTAGCCGATGTCAATGGCAAAGGCTGAGGAATGTTTACCGTGTCTCTGGGCGAGACATAATTGAGCGAACTCTGCGCTGAAGTAACGTCGGGATCGACTGGCTTTCCATTCACTTCGGTCACAATGAAGTTTCCTTGATGGATATGGAAAGGATGACTTGCCGAGTTAGAGTTCTTATAGACTCCCGTCGTGCTGTCTACAATGATCTGCCGTTCATTAATAAGCGTCCACTCCTCAATACTCCCGATCTGCAAGGTGGTCAATGGAGAATTCAAGAAAGTGTGGCCATTAATGTCGAAGCACGCCGGAATGTTTGTGGTGCTGCCATCCATCGCTGTACAGGTTTCAGCAGGAGGATTGATGACTTTCAAGCCAGGACTAATCGGAGCATAAGTATTCGGCGCATCGACGTAGAATGAAAACTCCCGCTTCTGTGTGGGTGTTGCCGCAAAAAGGCTGTAATCCGATTGTTTGATGTTGAAGACAGGGGCTGGCTTTCTTACCTCAGGGCCCTCTACAACAATCGTCGCCAAAACATAATAGGTGATGGGATAACTCTGACCACTTGGGTAAGTCACTGGACTACAAGAACTGGTCTGGGGATTTGTTCCTGAGGATGTCGTGCCCACTGCTGGACTGTTGCACCCTCCCCAGCCATCAATCAGGTAGTAAATCCCTGGCTTGTTTGGCGCAGTCACTGCCATGGTGATGCGATTTCCCGGCATCAGAAGTGTACTGGCCAGAAGATCATTCATGCGACTGTCATCAGCTGACAAGACCATGGGCAAAGGCTTTATATCAATGCCCTGGGTTTTCGCGTGATCGCTTTCATTTCCATCAAATGCCAGTAAGGTTGCATTCCATGGGTTTTGCAGCTGACTGTCAGTGATCGCGATATTGAAAGAACCAAATGCCCCCATGGAAATGAGGTTCCAGACCTCAGTTGTCCCCGGCCGCATATTAATCACAGGATTTAGTTGCCCATTCACCCGCTTTTGCCAGAAGTTACTTGGCGAAGGACTGGAGGATTGGGGTTTCGTGGAGTTTGAGGCCCCGTATGAGAGCAACCGATTGGGACCGTTGGGATCAATCTGCGTCCCTGCGGCGTTTGTCCTCTGAATGTTGACCTCAGACAGTCCGATATAGCGCTGCTTAAGCGGCCGGCTTCCACCTTGCTTGTATTGCGGCCAAGGATCAAGCGGGTCACCGATAACGATCATTCCAGCCAAGCCGCCATAGACTTGCTGGTGGGTCTGCATATGCTTGTGGGGGTGATACCAATCAAAACCCGATTCCTGATTTTTCGGAATGGGAATACGAACCCGCATCCCCTGAGGTTCGGTAGCCGTTCCAGGATCCTGAATGACAGGGTAAATGTTGTCGCCCATTGAAAGCGGACTGACATGAAGCCCATGACCATGGAAGTTGGTTTCATAAAGCGAACCTGAGGGCATGCCATTACTCGTCTGGAGTTCATCCAACAGGTCCAGATCGAGTTTTTCTCCTTGGTTAAGCTGAAGAATGGGGGCTGGAAACTGAGCAGGATAGGTCTTCCCATAAGCTGTGACCGCATAACCATAGACCAGTGTGTTTTGTGTTCCATTCGGACTTTGGCTGGCATTTGGAAACTGTGACCCTGAACTGAGGACATCGATATCGCCGTATCGAATCGGGTGGTCGTTGAATCCACCTGAAACCATCGTCACTTTAGCTCGAAGACTTCCGCCTTTGGCTCGAATCACCGGAACGTCGATTAACGCGCTGCCTGTGGTCAGGGTTGGTGTCGGCTGGACCTGAAACGAAAGGTTGGGGGCAAAGGCATCTGCGCCAGCATTCTGAATTGGAAGGATCGGTATTGCGGCTAATAGACCGCTTAAAAGCGGCAATAATTTAGGCTTTAAGCTCATTTTTTTCTCCGCGTGCTTATTTCTTCAGAAGGCAGCTCTTCGGCCACCTTGCATCCCCTTCAATCCTTTTCCAATCGGGAGCCGGATCGGATCAAACCATTCGATTCAGTAACAAAATCCAGCACTTCACGCCAGAAAAATTTCAGCCCCCAAAGTGCAGACCTTTCTGGGCGCAGCGCCGTTTCTCTCAAATTCAAGCTGGCAAATCCATCCTACACACAAATCCATCCTAGGCTTGACAGGCCAATGGCACGCTTGCTAATCTGTTGTCTCCTCAAACAAGCGATTACCGCTTTCAATACAACCGAGTCCTTTTGACTCGCGAAATTCAGTTGCCGTATCGGAACAAAGTGTTCCACAGCGGTAATTTCCTTTGGCCCTCGCGCCGAAATCCGCAATGTCAGTTCCAGAGCAGTGCTCCGGACGGGTTTTTTGTTACCCATCGCATTGCAAAACCAGTGTGGCCGTATACCGCGGTGAGCACGACCAATGATCGAGGTGAAAAATGATCAAATTGCTTCTCCTTACCATTACGGCTTTCGCCAGTAGTTCGGCCGTTGCCTACGAGGCCACGGGACATGCTTCCTGGTATGGCCCGGGATTTCATGGCAAAAAGACCGCGTCCGGTTCACGCTTCAATCGAAACGCCCTTACCGCGGCTCACAAGACCCTTCCGTTGAATTCCAAGGCAATGGTTACCAACCTTGAAACTAATGAGTCCGTCGTTGTAACCATCAATGACAGAGGACCGCACGGTCGAGGCCGTCTCATCGACCTTTCTCAGGCAGCAGCCAAAGCCATTGGCATAAGAGGCGTAGGCAAGGTCCTGGTCACGGCGTTGGAAGATTCAGATCTTGAATACGCCAAAATCTACGAAGACTAAGTTCAAGCGCATCGAGCAAGTAGCTAACGGAATTGGCCATGGGGTCCTCATAAAACCCACACCTTCCCAATCCCATTAACCACAGATCTCGATTGAAAAAAGGGGGCCACATGGCCCCCTTTTTTTCTGCTTAGGATAAATGAGCTCCTGCCCAGGGGAATCCTTTAATATGGACAACTACAGAGTCAAATACTGTTGAGCAGAAAAAACCGTCCGGCTCACAATGAGACTGCCTAGGTTGGCGCCTCGCGGATTAACGGCCTATCCACTGACCCAAGCCTCAATGCCCATCATCAAAAAGTCCGATCAAAAACACTGGATCACCCACCTCGCACTCCCTGCTCTCGGCGTCGTTTTTGGTGACATTGGAACCAGCCCCCTATACACCCTGCGCGAATGCCTCAATGCCAGCGAAGGGGACCCTAGTCTTGCCGTGGTCATGGGCGTTCTATCCTTGATTTTCTGGACTGTCTTCTTTGTCGTCAGTGTGAAGTACGTCTACTTCATCATGAAGGCGGACAATCAAGGAGAGGGAGGCATCATGGCCCTTCTTGCTCTTGCACTCCACTCCGAGGGAATCGGCAAAACTCGACGTCGGCTTATTGTCATTGCAGGCCTCATCGGAGCCGCCCTTTTTTATGGCGATGGCATGATCACCCCGGCCATCTCCGTACTGAGCGCGATTGAAGGTCTGGAATTGATTACCCCAGCGGTTAGTCCTTTTATCCTGCCAATCACCCTTGGAGTCCTGATTGCCCTGTTCCTGATCCAAAAACACGGAACCGCAGGTGTCGGTAAATTGTTTGGACCGGTGATGCTGATATGGTTCCTTACACTCGGCGGGATGGGTCTCAGCAAGATCATCCAATCGCCCGAGGTTCTTGAAGCCATTGATCCACGCTTTGCTTTCCGGTTTCTCTTGGACCATGGAACCCAGTCACTGGTGATTTTGGGTGCTGTGGTGCTCTCAGTGACGGGAGCCGAGGCCCTCTATGCTGATATGGGGCATTTCGGAGCCAAACCCATCCGGGCTGCTTGGTTCTACCTGGTTTTCCCTGCCCTGATCCTGAATTATTTTGGACAGGGCGCTAACGTGATTCAGCACCCTGAGGCGATCAAAAACCCCTTCTTTCTGATGTTCCCCGAATCGGCCCTTCCTGGGATCGTAGGGCTTGCGGCATTGGCTACCGTCATCGCCTCTCAAGCTGTCATCTCAGGCGCCTTTTCGCTCACACAGCAGGCATTCCAACTCGGCTATCTTCCGCGAGTGCAGATCATGCATACCTCGGAGACAGAACGTGGGCAGATCTTTCTTCCAAGCGTCAATAAACTCCTTCTGATCGGTATTGTCGTTTTGGTTTTGAGTTTTGAGAGTTCCAGCAACTTGGCATCGGCCTATGGCATCGCTGTAACGGGCACCATGCTCATGACCACTTTCCTATTTACAGTCGTCGCCCGCGTGAACTGGAAGTGGCCTCTGGCTGGAATCACGGCTTTGACCCTTTGTTTTGGCATCGTCGATCTCAGCTTCCTTGGCGCAAACCTCCTAAAGATTGTTGAGGGTGGCTGGCTACCCCTCCTGATTGGCTCGGTGCTCTATCTATTTATGTCTACCTGGGTGCAGGGACGAACACTGATTTACAAGCGTCTTTATCCACAGAAGCAAGGCTTTGAAACATTTGTTGAACAGACATTGGCAAGTGATTTAAGCCACGTTCCAGGAACTGCGGTCTACTTGGCCGCCCCCGGCGAGGGAGTCCCTAATGGGCTCCGCCAAAACGTAAGGCATAACAAGGTTCTCCATCAGACCTTGATCGTGTTAACCATACAGGTCACGGATCGGCCACGGGAACTCGCGAGGGATCGCCTAACCATTCAAGCACTGGGTAACCCTTTCTTTCAGGTAACAGCGCGCTTTGGATTCATGGAGCATCCCGATATCCCGAAAATTCTGCGCTTATTGCGAAAGCGACGCTTACTCCCCCATGACCCCGAGGATATTTCTTACTTCGTGAGTCGCCTTCAACCGGTGGCCAGCGACTATCCGGGCATGGCGATTTGGCGTGAAAAGATGTTTGTTTTCATGCTGCGAAATGCGGCCGCAGCCCCGGATTTTTTCCGCATTCCCTACGAAGAAGTCGTCGAACTTCACATGCGGATCGAAATCTAGCTTCGCGAGCCGCCCCCCTCTTATCGGGTTTTATAAATTCCGCCGTAAAGCCCCGCAGCTCAAGGCGGGGATATAAGTCGGGTTCGGTGCAACCACCAAATTCTCCTGCCTCAGTGAGGCGTTTGCAGCTGGTCAATGTATTGCCACACGATAGCGATGGGTGCGCCTGCGCAAGACGAGGCAAAGTATGATGCTGACCAGAGGACGCCCTTCCATTATTGGCTCCAAATAGGGTGGAACACGCCTGGTTTGCTCGTGCAGAGACTTCGCCTGCTATCGGGACGTCGAGCCAAGAACCCGCCGAAGTGACTCAGGCAGCATCAGCTGCTTGAGCACAGTAAGAGTCCCCTTCCTTTAGGCAGGGGAGAATGTCAAAATCCGGGTTGTTTCAACGCTAACCGCAAGAGGAGTTCCGTTTGCCTGCTTTTGTACCCGGTCAAAGATGGATCAGTGAAACGGAACCCGAACTGGGGCTTGGCATCGTTCTCTCCCTTGAGGGGAATCGCGTCACCATTCTTTTTGTAGCCGCTGGCGACCGCCGAATCTATGCGGTTGACAACGCTCCACTGACACGCGTCCGTTTCGCTGTTGGTGATCTCATTGATACCCAGGACGGACACAAGGTCTTGGTTACTGAAATCGTTGAACGCGGCGGGCTTCTAACCTATGTAGGAAAGGATGATGTCGCCGGCGTCATGCATGTTGAGGAGATGGATCTCGACCATCACATGCAGTTCAACAAGCCGCAAGACAGGCTTTTTACCGGTCAACTCGACTCCGGGGAACTCTTCGGCCTGCGTCATGAAACACTGAGACACCTCGCACGCCTTGAACAATCCCCAGTCCGGGGCCTGGTCGGTACAAGAACAAACCTGATTCCTCACCAGCTGTTCATTGCCCATGAAGTTGCTAGGAGAGAGTATCCCCGCGTTCTTCTTGCGGATGAGGTCGGTCTTGGAAAGACCATCGAAGCCGGAATGATTCTTCATCATCAGCTTTTGACCGGCAAATCTGAACGCATACTGATCGTGGTGCCGGATCCCCTCTTGCATCAATGGCTGGTTGAAATGCGGCGGCGCTTCAATCTGAGGGTGAGCCTCTTTGATGAAGAGCGCTACCTTGAAAGTCATGAATCCAACCCATTTCAGAGCGAACAGCTTGTTCTTTGCAGTCTCGAATTCCTGATGGGTCACCCTGACCGCAAGCTTGCAGCATGCGAGGCTGATTTTGACCTGGTGATTGTGGATGAGGCCCATCATCTCGGATGGAATCAGGAATCAGCAAGCGCGGAATATCAGTTTATCGAGCATCTAGCTTCATCCATGAAGGGGCTTTTGCTTTTGACCGCAACGCCGGAGCAGCTTGGCAAGGAAGGGCATTTTGCGAGACTTCGCCTGCTCGATCCGGTTCGCTTTCATAGCTATACGGCCTTCCTGAGAGAAGAGAAAGATTACATAGCCCTTGCAGGGCTGATTCAGCACCTTTTAGACGATGAAGAAATTGAGTCTTCGGTGGTCCAGAGCCTCTCAACCATTCTCGCAAAAGATCTGGCTGAGGATGTATTGGAACGGCTTGTTCTTGATCCAGACAATGACGTGAGAAAGGCGGCCAGGAACGAGGTCATTCAACTCTTGTTAGACCGTCATGGGACAGGAAGGGTCCTATTCCGAAATACACGATCAACTATTCAGGGCTTCCCGGCGAGGCGACTCGAATCCGTTAGACTGGATCCCCCTCCGGAACTCCTGGATGCAGCACATCCAGATGGACCTCCGTTGGAGGCGCGCTTGCGTCCCGAAAAAATTCTAGCCAATGCAGATGGTGACTGGTGGAGCAAAGACCCCCGTGTCGACTGGCTAGTCAAGAAACTCAAGTCACTGAGACACAAAAAGGTTCTCATCATCTGCGCGTTAAGCCAGACAGCCATCGAACTGGAAGATGTTCTCCGGGTGTCGGGCATCCAGGCCGCTGTCTTTCATGAGGGCCTAACGCTCATTGCTCGTGATCGGGCTGCAGCATGGTTCGCCGATGAAGAAGACGGCGCGCAAGTTCTGGTTTGTTCTGAAATTGGTAGTGAGGGGCGTAACTTCCAGTTTGCCCATCACCTTGTCCTTTTTGACTTACCACTCAATGCCGACCTTCTTGAACAACGCATCGGCAGACTTGACCGAATTGGCCAAACCGAAACGATTCAGATACATGTTCCGTTTTTTGGCGAAACCGCTCAGGAACTCTTGTTTGACTGGTACCACCAAGGACTGGATGCCTTCGAGACGCTTAATCCTGCAGCACAGAGCGTCCATGAAGCCCTGAGGTCAAGACTCGTCCCCCTCCTTTCCGGCAAACCCGACAAAATCGATAGTGAACGGCTCCAAAAGGAAGCTAAGTCGTTATCGTGCAAAATATTGGATGACCTTCACAGCGGACGTGATCGACTCCTCGAACTTAACTCTTGCCGTATCGAAGCTGCACGAGAACTGGTCAACCAAATCGAGGCGGAAGAATCAGATCATCTCCTCTGGCCTTACCTTGAGCGGGTCTTTGATGCCTACGGCATAAATATTGAAGAGCACTCAGCCAATTGTTTGATTCTAAGACCTGGAGAACACATGCGTATGCAGTTCCCAGAGCTTCCGGATGAGGGCACTACGGTTACCTTGGATCGCGCAACCGCACTAGCAAGAGAGGACATACTTTTCCTCACGTGGGAGCACCCTATGGTCCGTGGCGCGATGGATATTATTCTCAACAATGAGCACGGCAATGCCTCTCTGGCCATCATGCAACAACCCGACATTGACCCAGGGCAGCTTTTGATCGAGTGTTACCACGTTGTTGAATGCACAGCTCCCAAAAAGCTTCACGTTGGGCGTTTCTTTCCCCCGGTTCTTCTTAGAACATTGCTGGATCAGGACGGAAATGACCTGAGTCATCTGCCACCTGAAACCTTTATAGCCAGTCATCGGCACTTCGACCGGGAACATGCCGTCGAACTTCTGCGGGCCCAACGAAAACCGATCGAGCGAGGCATTCAAACGGCAGAAAAAAATATCAAAAAACAGGTTCCGACCATTGCCTCTGCCGGCGTCAAACGCATGTTGGACATGATGACTGTGGAACTAAAACGGCTTGCCGCCCTTCGAAAGGTCAACCCTAATGTTCGGCAAGAGGAAATAGATCAAATGAAGTCCTCGGCGTTAGAGCTGCACGCCAGCATTCAAGCCTGCCGCCATCGGCTAGACTCCATTAGGGTCATTGTTACCAGCTAGAAAACCATACCATCGCACCCGGTCCATCAGGGAACGGTGCGGAGACTTCCAGAAAACCAATAACCAGAGTCGCGAGGAGATCCCCATGAATAAACGCTATGTCTATTCTTTCAGTGAAGGCGATGGAAAGAACAAGCGACTTCTGGGAGGAAAAGGTGCAAACCTTTGTGAAATGACGCGGATCGGTCTTAATGTTCCGCCCGGCTTTGTCATCACGACTGAAGCCTGTATGGAGTTTCTGGAATCAGGCTACTTACCGGCGCGCCTCATGGATGAGGTATTGCATAACATTCAAACGCTTGAGGTCCAGACCGGTAAGCGCTTCGGCTCCGAAAGCAATCCTCTTTTGGTCTCCGTCAGATCAGGTTCAGCCCTCTCGATGCCCGGGATGATGGATACCATCTTGAACCTCGGTCTTAACAGCCAAACGCTACGCGGCCTCATTGAAATGACCGGAAATCCGAGGTTCGGTTACGACGCATATCGTCGATTTATACAACTCTTTGGAAAAGTAGCACTTGGTATCAACGAGGAACACTTCAATCGAGAGTTTGATGAGATAAAACTGCAAGCCGGCGTGACTTCGGATCTTTCACTCGATGCCAATCATTTGTTCGCTCTATGTGAACGATTCCTCGGCGTGATCCAGCGAGAGACGGGAAAGCCCTTCCCCGAAAACGTCCAAGAGCAGCTTGAACTTAGCGTTCGTGCAGTTTTCAACTCATGGATGGGCCGCAGGGCAGTCGACTACAGGAAAGAGTTCAATATCTCACCGGAAATGGCCAGTGGGACTGCCGTCAATGTGGTCACCATGGTCTTTGGAAATCTGGGCGAAGACAGTGCCACCGGAGTGGGCTTCACTCGAAATCCGGGTACCGGGGAAAACGAGATGTATGGCGAGTACCTCGTTAACGCCCAGGGTGAAGATGTTGTTGCAGGAATCCGAACTCCTAAGCCGGTCAGCGAGATGGCTCAGGAAATGCCGGAAATGTTCCAGCAACTGCTGACGTTACGTAATCGCCTTGAAGGCCATTATCGAGAAGTACAGGACTTTGAATACACGATAGAGCGAGGTGTTCTCTATTGTCTCCAGACTCGCAGCGGCAAAATGAACGCTGCCGCGATGGTTCGGAGCTCCGTGGAAATGTACAACGAAGGGCTCTTGAACAAAGATCAAGCTTTGCTTCGCGTCGACCCGCTGCAATTGGAACAGTTACTCCACCCCAGACTGAATCCAAACCACGGACAAACTGTTCTTGCCCAGGGACTCCCCGCCTCACCGGGCGCGGCTTGTGGGCGCTGTGTATTTGACGCTGATCAGGCTGAACTTCTAGGCAGAGCGGGAGAAAAAATTATCCTGGTTCGTGAGGAAACTCGCCCTGAGGATATTCACGGATTTTTTGCGTCCCAGGGCATTCTGACGAGTCGCGGAGGTAAAACTTCGCATGCTGCGGTTGTCGCTAGAGGCATGGGAAAAGCCTGTGTTGCGGGCGCTGAAGGAATTGTCGTGGATGGCCGAACCCGCACGGCGCATATCGGCGACCAGATTCTTCGGGAAGGCGACATCATCACGATTGATGGACACGATGGATCTGTCTATTTGGGCGAAGTAGCCACTTTGCCCGCAGAATTTTCAGAAGACCTAAAAACGCTCCTAGCTTGGGCGGACGAAAAGGCTCGCCTCAAGGTTTTTGCAAACGGCGATACCCCTGATATGGCTCGCGACGCGATCCGTTATGGCGCTAAGGGGATCGGATTGTGCCGCACAGAGAGAATGTTCAACGCCAGTGAGCGACTCCCGGTAGTTGTCGAGATGATTCTTGCCAAAACATCCGAAGATCGCCAGGCCGCTCTGGATAAGCTTCTGCCTATGCAACGCGCGGATTTGGAAGAAATGTTCCGAATCATGAGCCCGAACCCAGTTACGATCCGCTTATTGGATCCGCCGATGCATGAGTTCCTTCCCAGTGAGCGGCAACTTGTGGAAGAACTTGAGGCCCTCGAGGATTATCGGAGTGTTGTCAGAGGGAGAACAGCTGCCCTTCAATCTCTCAATCTTTTTGACAATAGCAAGCTCATCGATGCCGGAGTTACGGAGGAGCTCATCGATAGCGTAATTGCCAAAAAGGAGCACATGTTGCGTAAGGTTCGAGACCTGCATGAAGTTAACCCAATGCTGGGTCATCGCGGGGTCCGATTAGGGATCACTTATCCCGAAATCTATGACATGCAGATCCGTGCAATCCTTGAAGCTACAGCCACTCTTCTGAGGAGTGGAGTGAGCATCTGCCCGGAAATCATGGTCCCACAAGTCATTACGGTACAGGAACTCAGACGCGTCCGGGCCAGTGTGGATCGCATCAAAGTTGAGGTTGAACGCGATACCGGTGTTCAACTGAATTTTAAATTTGGATCCATGATAGAGACCGTTCGGGCATGTACGCGTGCCGGCGATCTTGCAAGTCTTGCTGAGTTCTTTTCATTTGGGACCAACGATCTTACTCAGGCTACATACTCATTTTCTCGTGAGGATGCAGAGAACAAATTTCTGCCCCTTTATACAGAAACCGGAATTCTTCATGACAACCCCTTCGAGATCTTAGATCGTAAGGGAGTCGGTGTGCTGATGCAGATGAGCATAGATCTCGGACGTACGGCTAACCCGCAACTCAAGATTGGCATCTGTGGTGAACAAGGAGGTCATCCTGACTCCGTGCACTTCTGCCACGACATCGGAGTTACCTACGTGTCATGTTCACCTCATCGGGTTCCGGTTGCCCGATTGGCAGCCGCGCAGGCGATGCTCAAATCTCGGGGTCCTGCGAGCCAAGATACCGTAGGAATCCCCTCACCCAGCCCGAATACGTTTGCCGCGCCCCAGGCTCCGGCACCTGCTCCGGCACCTGCTCCGGCACCTGCTCCGGCACCTGCTCCGGCACCTGCTCCGGCTCCGGCTCCGGCTCCGGCTCCGGCTCCGGCTCCGGCTCCGGCTCCGGCTCCGGCTCCAGCTCCAGCTCCAGCTCCAGCTCCAGCTCCAGCTCCAGCTCCAGCTCCAGCTCCAGCTCCAGCTCCAGCTCCAGCTCCAGCTCCAGCTCCAGCTCCAGCTCCAGCTCCAGCTCCATTGCAGGCTCCAGCTCCAGCTCCATTGCAGGCTCCGCCGCCGATTCATGTTCCAAGATCCATGGGAGATCCCCATTATCAGGGAACTTCAGCACCCGGATTTAATGCTGCTCCATCAGTCGACACCCAGACTCACTCCACGGCTGCTGAGGTCATGACTTCTGCACCTGCACCTGCACCTGCACCTGCACCTGCACCTGCACCTGCACCTGCACCTGCACCTGCACCTGCACCTGCACCTGCACCTGCTCCTGCTCCTGCTCCTGCTCCTGCTCCTGCTCCTGCACCTGAAATTGCCCAGTCAGCAGCGAATGAACCTCCGGTTTCAGGTCTCAAGAAACTGCGACAGAACTGGCGAAAGTTTGTGGACTACGTAGATCGCCCGCCGCATGAAT
>JBEGVN010000043.1:0-14462 GCA_041178325.1 Pseudomonadota bacterium | reverse complement strand
AATGGGTGCGGGCCGTTGCGGCCCGCACCGGAAGATCTCATCAGTGGCTGGATTTGACCTTGGCGATAATGGCTTCGGCAATGTCATTGGTGCCGTACTTGGAGTCCTTCTTAAGATCCGGCGTCACGACTTCGCCTTCGCGGATGACATCCCGCACGGCCTTCTCGATCTTCTTGGCGGCTTCAAGTTCGCCAAGGTACTCCAGCATCATGACCCCGGCCAGAATCATTGCAGAGGGATTCGCTATACCCTTGTCGGCGATATCAGGTGCACTTCCATGTACCGCCTCGAAAATGGCGGCATCGGTTCCGATGTTGGCGCCTGCGGTCAGACCTAGGCCACCAATAAGACCTGCGGCGAGATCGGACAGAATGTCGCCAAAGAGGTTCGTGGTCACGATGACATCAAAGGTCTCGGGCTTCATGACCAGATGCATGCAGCACGCATCGACAATCTTGTCGTCAAATTCGATATCCGGGTATTCCTTGGCAATGTCACGACCGATTTCAAGAAAAAGGCCTGACGTGCACTTCAAGATATTGGCCTTGTGAACCAACGTGACCTTGCGACGCTTGGCTTTCCGAGCGTGCTCAAAGGCATAACGAATGATGCGTTCACAGCCTTCTCGGGTCACAATCGCCATGCTTTCCGCAGCGATTTTTCGATCATCGACCTTAATGAAATGCTCGATGCCGGCGTAAAGGCCTTCGGTATTTTCCCGAACTGTCAAAAGATCGACGTTCTTGAAAATGGTATCGGTGCCTTCGAAAGAAACCGCCGGACGGACATTCGCGTAAAGATTGAATGCCTGACGCAGGGTGACGTTCACACTGCGATAACCGCCGCCCACCGGGGTAGTCAAAGGGCCCTTGAGACAGACCCGATGCTTTCGGATGGAGTCCAAAGTGGCGTCGGGCAGGGGATTGTCACACGCATCGACAGCGGCCATACCTGCCAGCTGCCGCTCCCAATTGACCTTGACGCCTGCGGCCTCAATCACCCGGACCGTCGCATCCACGATGGAAGGGCCAATGCCGTCACCAGGAATCAAGGTAATGTTGTAGGTCATAAATCTCTCCTAGGCATGAAGTCTCAGTCTGGATTATCCCTGAGGGCTGGGATCCCGTTAAGGTCTTTCGCGTGACATAGTCTGTTTTCAAGGGACCTTGAACGGGGGGCCCTTGGAATTCTGATAAAATTACTGGGTAATTAGTGCTTAGGCGGAGAAATCAGATGACAGACATTAACGTACGGATTGCGTCCCAACTTCAGGAAAACCCCGTCATTCTCTACATGAAGGGAAACCCGACTTTTCCTCAGTGCGGCTTTTCTGCCCGTGCAGCTCAAATTCTCCAACACGTCGGCGTTCCCTTCGCCCACGTCAACATTTTTGAAGACCCGGAAATTCGTGAAGGCCTCAAGGTCTATTCCAACTGGCCAACCTTCCCCCAGCTCTACATCCAGGGTGAACTGATTGGTGGTTCGGACATCATGATGGATCTCTTTGAAAAAGGAGAATTGCAGCCCCTGCTTGAGGCTGCAGTCAAGAAAGAGGCTTAAGTCGAAGGCGCCGAATTCTCAAGCGCTTCAAGCGCGCTCCAGCGATTGACGATGCCACAGAAAAGCCGTGCTGTCTGTTCGGCGTCGTAGATGGCCGAATGGGCTTCATTGTTATCCCAACTCATGCCGGCCGCCTGAACCCCCTTGGCCAGAACAGTCTGACCGTAGGCCAACCCGCTCAGCGTAGCCGTATCAAAGGTACTGAAGGGATGAAAGGGATTTTTCTTGACGCCGGACCTTTCCACCGCAGCATTCAGGAATCCGATGTCGAACGCAGGATTGTGACCGACCAGAATGGCACGGGTGCATCCTGCCTCCCTGACCGCCGCTCGAATGGGCTGAAAGATCTTGTGAAGAGCATCCTTCTCGTCAAGGGCAATGCGAAAAGGGTGATAGGGGTCAATCTTGTTAAAGCTGAGGGCTGCAGCTTCAAGCTTGGAGCCCGGAAAAGGGTTGACGTGGGCCGCCACCGTCTCACCGGGGACCAAAAGGCCCTCAGGGTCCATCCTGACTATGACCGCAGCGATTTCGAGAACCGCGTTGACCTTGGGATTAAATCCCGCGGTTTCGATGTCGACAATGACGGGAAGATAGCCGCGAAAGCGTCGGGCCATGATCGGAACTTCTTGATTCTCCATACCCTTCGCTTTAATTTTCACTCGACGCAAACGGACAAGACCATTATAGTGCGCGCTTAGGATCCAAAGCATGCGGATGATGGTCCGTGCGCAGCCAAAATCCGTTCAGCGGCCTTTTCGCCGGCGCCCTAACGAGGTCGTAGAGAACAATGATAAACCGAGACTCAACCATTCGCCCGATCCAGATTGCTTGCCTGTGTTTGACAGGCCTCTTGCTGTGGGGCTGCTCATCCAACCCCAATAAGGGCAAAGAGGCGGCACCGACCGCTCAAGCGACCCCTCAGGAAAAGCCGGCAACCACGACCGCGAAGGACGATCGTGACCCGATGGAGGGCTGGAACCGCGACATGCAGGCATTCAATGACAAGCTCGATAACTATGTCATGAAGCCGGTTGCACAAGGCTACAAAAAAGTGACGCCGACCCCGGTCAATCAGGGCATCACGAATTTCTATAACAACGTCAACGACATCACCGTTTTCGGTAACGACCTGCTGCAGTTTAAGTTTGCCCAATTTGGAAAGGACGTCGCTCGCTTCATGGTCAACAGTACCGTGGGGATGGTGGGCTTCGTGGATGTTGCGAGCAAGATGAATCTTCCTCGTCATGACGAGGACTTCGATCAGACCTTGGCCAAGTGGGGCCTTCCCTCAGGTCCTTACGTCGTCCTGCCCTTCTTCGGGCCGAGCACTCCACGTGGGATCTTTGGTCTTGCCGGCGACACCTTCTCCAACCCGATCAACTGGATCAATCCGATGGCCGGATACGCTTGGGGAACCACATTCAATGGCATCAGTGGTGCCATTATCGCCTCCGGCGCCCTGCGCCTGACGGACCAGCGTGCGGACCTTCTGAGTGCCTCAAAGATCATGGATGAAGCGTCGGTGGATCGCTATGAATTCATCCGAAACGCGTACTTCCAGCAGAGAAATTACGTGGTTCACGACGGTAATCCGCCACTGGATGAGGAACTGGAGCAGCAAATGGATCTGGATCTACAGGGTCTGGACACCAAGGTGGCACCCGCACCGACCCCAATGGCTTCCAAGGCGTTCTCTGACAGCGTTGCGACGTCAGCCCGCTGATCCGTCATTCAAAGTCGCTACAACGGGGCCTTCGGGCCCCGTTTGCTGTCTAGGTGCCCCTAACGATCAGGGGAACCCACATTTCATCCGGGTGCATTCCCCCGTGATAACCGACCATGGTGGTCTTTTTCTCGCCAAAAACGGCGTCTCTCACAATTCCACGACCCTTGGGAACCAAAACATAGTCTCCGATCCGATCAAGAAACCTCGGAGAGTGGAGACCCGGTCCAAACCATCCAGCGGCATGGAGATCTGAACTCCGATAAAGCCTGATGCGGTCCCCCAAAAGATCCATAACGCCTCGCTCAAATCGACCCTCATGACCCGGCTTGATATAGGCATAGGCCGCCCTCGCCTCACCCGACAAGGGAAGCGCAAGACATGCCTCAATCTCAGGATAGTCCCAAAGCGATGTAACGCACGTAGGATCATGATCAATAAAACCGTGATCGGCGGTGACAATCACCAAGGTGGATGAGCCCTCGATCTTCGCTAAAAAGGCCTCAAATGCAACCTCAAAGGCCCGAAGGTGATCTTGGGCTTGAGAACCTCGGGAGCCTGCCGTATGGGCAATATGATCGAACTCAGACCAATAGGCATAGTGATAGCGACGCCCTAGAGTTTGTGTCACCCCCCGCTCAAGGCAGGAAAAAAATTCATCCAGATCCGCATATGGCGTGACCGTCCCTTGGCCTCGCAATGCCCGGTTGAAAGGAGAGTCTGAAATATTGCGGGGCATCACAAGACTTGAAGGCGTCTTCACCCGATTGAAGATCGGCGTTAGGCCCAGAAGTTTTGTCAGATCCACCCCCGATGCGCCCCAAGGGACCCCGCCATAGCGGGGTTTGCCTGGCAGAACGGCCAAGACGGTCCCAAGCTCTCTGAAATACATGTGCCATCCCGTCAAACCGTGCTCAGAGGGATATAGTCCGGTCATCAGACTGGTCACCGCCGTCGCGGTCGTGGAGGGGAACACGGAGGTCATCTGGGTTCTGAGGGATCGGGCCAAAATGCCATCGGGTGCAAGGGCCCGCAGCGGGGCTAAGCCCAATCCATCGACCACCAGGAGAAGAACTTGCCGGTATCCCCGGATCTCTTCGGAAGGCAGCGCCTGAAGCGGCGTTGCCGAGAGGCGTTGCCCCCCCAGCCCTTCGATGAGGGATCCCATGAGGTTCACGATTCCATTAAGGGGATCCGGACGAATCCCCTCGCTCGCATCCTCGCTGACAGCTTTCGTGTTCATAGGCTTGGCGCCGATGTTAGAATGAAGGTCAGACTACCACGCCCCGGATCCTGCCGCTGATGCCAGAAAACGCTGCCTCCTCGTCCTCCCCAACCGCTGCGGTTGAACTCAAATCCGGGTCCATTACCCTTCCGATTCTGAAAATTTTGAGCCCTCAACTCGAGGTCGTGACGGCCCAGCTGGAGGACAAGCTCGGTAAAGCGCCTGAATTCTTTCGAAATGCGCCGATCATTCTGGATCTGGGGGATCTTCCCGAAGCCGAAAAGGATGCGCTTGATTTCGCTCTTCTGCTTCAAACGGTCCACCGACTCTCTCTGGCCCCGGTAGGCATGCGAGGGGGAAGCGCCCGCCAGCAGCAGGCTGCCCAAGCTGAAAAGCTCGCCATCCTTGCGGAAGTCCGCTCGGAAACTCCCGCTCAGGAGGCTCGCCCGCAAGCCAAGCGGCCGATTCCCCCTCCTCGCCAGCCCGTGGCCAGCACCAAAGTCATCGATCAGCCGGTTCGTTCCGGGCAGAAAATCTACGCGGCCGGCGGCGACCTCATCGTCATGGCTCAGGTCAGCCCCGGCGCTGAAATCATGGCGGATGGCAATATTCACGTCTATGGCCCCCTTAAGGGACGGGCGCTGGCAGGGGTCCAAGGCAACCTTGAGGCCCGCATTTTCTGCACTGACCTTCAGGCCCAGTTGATCGCGATCGGCGGACACTACCGCACCAGCGAGGATGAGGATGCCTCGCTGCGTGGGCGTCTGGTCCAGATCCACCTCAAGGATGATGCGCTGGTCGTAACCCCGGTTTAAACCTTATTACCTCATCACCCCTTTCAGGAGAGCGCTTGTGGCAAGAATTATCGTCGTGACATCGGGCAAAGGGGGCGTTGGCAAGACGACCTCCAGTGCCGCTCTGTCCATGGGCCTGGCCCTTCGCGGCCATCGGACCGCCGTCATCGATTTCGATATCGGTCTTCGTAACCTTGATCTCATCATGGGATGCGAACGTCGGGTCGTTTATGACTTCGTGAATGTGATTAATGGCGAGGCCAGCCTCAATCAGGCGCTGATCAAGGACAAGCGTTGCGAAAACCTCTTTGTCCTTCCCGCCTCACAAACTCGGGATAAGGACGCCTTGACCCAGGAAGGCGTCGAACGCGTTCTTAACGAGCTCTCCGAAACCTTTGATTACATTGTCTGCGATTCCCCTGCAGGGATCGAACGCGGCGCGCATCTGGCCATGTACTTTGCCGATGACGCGATTGTGGTCACCAATCCTGAAGTTTCCTCCGTTCGTGACTCCGACCGCATGCTGGGCCTACTCGCCAGTAAGTCACGTCGTGCAGAACAAAATCAGGAGCCGATTCGCGAATACCTGCTGCTGACCCGCTATTCACCGCAGCGCGTCAAGCTCGGCGAAATGCTGAGCGTCGATGATGTTCAGGAAATTCTCTCCCTGCACCTTCTGGGCGTCATTCCGGAATCCAAGGCCGTCCTCAATGCCTCCAATTCGGGTAATCCTGTCGTGATCGATGAAGAGAGTGATGCCGGCCAGGCTTATCTTGATGTCGTTGCCCGTTACCTCGGTGAAGATGTTCCCCAAAGGTTCATCGAAGAAGAGAAGAAGGGCCTTCTCGGCCGCCTCTTTGGGGGGCGCGCATGAACCTTCTCGACTATTTTCGTGCTTCAAGGCCAAAGACGGCCTCTATCGCCAAGGAGCGACTGCAGATTTTGGTCGCGCATGAACGACGCGCAGAAAGGCAGCAACCGGCTTATCTTGCAGACCTTCAAAGAGACCTCCTTGAAGTTGTGCGAAAGTATGTAAACGTCAGTTCCGATGCGATTTCCGTCAGCATGGATCAGGATGAAAATCGCGAGGTGCTGGAGCTCAATATCGTCCTTCCGGATGAGGCGCCTGTTCGCGGCGGACGCGCCAGCCAACGTTAAAAACCCGCCGCAAAGCATGTTCTCAAAAAACCGCCGGTGGCCTTAGGCTCCCGGCGGTTTTTTTGGTGCTCAGCCTTTCCTAGTGGTGAAGGCGCATCGGCTTGGGCTGGGATGGTGCAACACTGTCCGTGGGCTGTGTTTTTTCGATCAGCGTCCGATCATCCATCTTGAGTAGGGTAATGCCCTGATCGATGATGTAGCGGCATTCTGCTCTTGCGACCGAACCCACGTTGTTCCAAACGAGCGTCACATAGGTCATGCCATCACTGTTCGATTCTGAGGGCGTGTAAGGATGCGTGTTGATCTCCTTCTGAACGGCTTCCGAGCACTTGCTCAAGGCGAGGCTGTTCAACATCCCGGAGGTCTGAAGGAATGCCCCTTGGACCTTTTCCTGCTGGGATTCACGGGTCGTTCCGATGATGACGAATCCGACGACCATCAGGATGACGAAACCGACCATCCCCTTTACTAGGTTTGCTTCCATGGGTGCCTCTCGAGTTGCGATTAGGGAAACCGGGCCGACTATAGCAAAATCGCCGCAGAACGTCAGGCTATGCCCTCTTAGCTCCCAAGCTTCAGGGCTCTTGAAAGACTATTGACCTTTCGATCCCGCTCCCCCAAAGGATCAATCTCGAAGCGCTCCTCAATGAGCTTCAGAATCGAGGTCGTATCATAGACCGTTGAATCGATACGTCCTCCGAGACTGAAAGGCGAAACGATCAGGGTAGGAATGCGGCTTCCTGGACCAAAACGGTCCCCTTTGGGTGGCGGCACATGATCCCAGTAACCCCCGTGCTCATCATAGGTGACAATGACGACCATGTGAGGCCATTGCGGACTCGCTTCCAGCTTCTTCAGAAGCGCTGCCACATGCTCTTCACCCTCCAGCAGATCCGTATCCCCGGGATGTTCGTTTAATCGGCCCAGGGGCTTGTAGAAGGCCACCGAAGGCAGGTTGCCATTCTCTATCGCTTTTTCAAGGTCAGCACTATCCTTGAGATGGTGCTGACGCGCATCCGTCCCTTCGGCATAACGCGAGAAATAGACATAGGGCTGGTGATGAAACTGGAAGGTCGGATCCGGGTGACCCGCCAAAGCATCCGACCATCCTCCGGCATACCATGCCCAATCAATCCCTTTCTCACTTAGCCGATCACCGATGGTGGGCTGCGTCTGGGGGACGAGAAGGCGATCGGCATGATCCGCCTTGGGGCTTCTCGGCGCAGACGACGAAAGGACGTTGTTCACCGCATAGCCATCCGTAGTGAAGGCACCATCCTTGACGACTTCGCCACGGTCATTCAACTCAATGGTGTTGGAGGCTGGTGGATTGGGTTGGCGCGGTGTACAGGCGCACGTCAGCCACATGTGGTTGATAAAGGACCCCCCGAAGGCTGCGGCAAAAAAATGATCGGCCAACGTGTAGCGGCGAGCGTAAGACCAGAGCGGCAGTTGTTTGCCATCGTAGTAGCCCATAACGAGCCCTTTGGCATTTGAGACTTCGGCGAAGCGGTTCATCTTACCGCCATTGATCTGCAGCTGGTGCTGATAAAACCGATGGGTAAGGTCCCCCGTGCGCTCTCGGATCGGGACATAGCGCTCGATCGGAAATGGCTCATTGGGAAGTTCGGCTGGGAACCTTCTGTCGGGCTCGTGCGGTTTTTTAAGGGTGTCTATCACCTGCGGCAAGTGATGATAGGGTTTTCCCTCTGCATCCACCTGAATGATATGTTCCTTGGGGGCCTTTGAAATACCCTCTGCCCCGGGATAAAAGCCGTAGAGATTATCGAAGCTGTGGTTCTCAAGGTAGATCACCACAATGTTCTCGACCGCCTTAAGTCCTTCCGGTACTTCGCTGGCCTTTGCGACACTTGAGAAAGCCGAAATACCGATGAGAACCGCTGTCTTCCAAAACTGCATACAAGGTACTTCCAGAGTCGTTGATGGCGTGATGCTATTTCTTTCGCCGGGTATAGCGGTGCTTGATCCCCAAAGGAAAATCTTTTGGATCTCCAAAGGCCCTTAAGATCATGCGGGGGTTCTGCCGGTCTTTAGGAACATAGTGGGCAAACTCGCTGTTCAAGCGCGACAACTCACTTTGGATGCGCTCGGCCATCACCCGTTCAATCCCACTAGGCGGCATAACCCCCTCGCGGAGTTCGACGGTGACGAGAAGCTCCGGGTTCCCTTCTGCACCCTCAAGAGTTTCAAGAACAAACTTACCCGTCACCAGCTCCCTGAAATCGGGGTGCTCAAGACCGACCGTCACATTCTCGGGATAGACATTGGCACCGTAAAAGGACACGGTGAAATCTGCTCGGCCAAACACGAAGACATAAGGAAGAGGCCGTATCGGCGTGGTGGATCCAAGCTGTGCCCGAATATCATCCCTGATCCCGAGTGCCTCGAGGCTTTCTTCCATTGTGTCAAAGGGGATCAGGCCGCCGCGATCGGCGATGTGATAGCGGATCAGTGGAACACCATTGACGCCCGAAACCACCAAGGTCCCCTCATGGAGCTCAAAGTAGCGATCACGAGGATCGTACTGCACCAGCGTGGGAAGTCGCGACTCACCAAAAAGGGCACGGGCCGCATCCGGCCTCTGAGCCAACCTCGCACGGATCAGGTTGCTGTAGGGCGTCTCATTCCCCAGAACCCCGCCATCTGCGGTGCCATAGAGGGAGGCGGTCTCCAGATGCGGAGCCATTCCCCCGGCCCGTCGCACAATGTCCTCCCGCCACTCCTCGCTGAAAACCTCACCAGCAAAGACCATCCGGGTCCGAAGCCTTCCCCAATCAATCCCCAGAGCAAGGCCCTGATCCACGACATCCCGGACAAAGGGCGGATAACCTAAAAGAACCACCTGCTCATAGGATGAAGCCAGAGCGTTAACGACGCGGAGAATTTCGGCCACATTGTTGCCCGGCGTCGCAACGGTGAGGGGATACCCCTTTCGAGCCAGATGCCAGCAACAGGAGGTCGTAAAAAAGCCGCCGACCCAGTTGCCCAACGCAAAACAGACCACCGCCAGGGTTTTTTTCTCATGCGCCCTGAAGCTGTCCCTGAAGACCTGCTCAAAGCGAACTGCGATCGGAAATTCGTGCTGTTCACCCCGTGGCCAAAAGGTGGGGGCCCCGGTTGATCCCGAAGAAACCGCCAGACGATCCAGCGCCGAGAGATCACCGGCAACAACCCGGGCTTCCAGAGGGTAGGCCTGGATGTAGTCCTTTTTGGTCATGAGCGGAAGCCGGCTAAAGGCTTCAAGGGATTTCGGGGGATCCCCAATGTGACCTAAGCTCTCAAGGTAGGGACGGTAGGCCGGAACCTGATGGAAAACCATGTCCACCAGTCGCTGCATTGAGGGCCAGGGGTCTTGGCGGGACGTCCCAAGGTGCGCATCAAGATCGAGTTGCGAAAACTCGTCCATGGCGCAGTAGTCCTTCGGTTGCCCCTCTCTCATGACGCATCAACCCCCGTCGAGATGCCAAAAGGGCGTTCCGACCACGGGCGTGCTGGCTTCGGCCGATTCCCGCTCGGCCATGGCACCCCCAAGGTACGCAGCGCGACCTGCCGTAATGGCAGCACGGAAGGCGCCGGCCAACGCCACGGGATCCCGGGCTTGCGCAACCGCCGTGTTCAAGAGAACCCCATCACAACCCCACTCCATAACCTGACAGGCATGGGAGGGAACACCAATACCGGCATCCACCAGAATCGGCACCTGAACCCGCTCCCGAAGCAGCCTCAGGGCGTAGGGGTTAGTCGGCCCTTTGCCTGTCCCGATCGGCGCCGCCCAGGGCATGATGGCCTCACAACCGACATCAATAAGACGACGGCAGACCACCAAATCCTCCGTACAGTACGGGAGCACCTTGAAGCCTTCGCGCAGCAATTTGTCGGCCGCCGTAACGAGCCCCAGCGTATCCGGCTGAAGCGTGTAGTCATCGCCGATGAGCTCCAGCTTGATCCATTCCGTACCAAAGACTTCCCGGGCCATCATGGCTGTGGTGAAGACCTCATCCAGGCTATGACACCCCGCCGTATTGGGAAGAAAGGGTACCTTCAATTTTCCCAATAAATCCCAAAAGTCCTGACCCCCGATTTCGTTATGTCCTGCGGCCTGCCGTCTTAAAGAGACCGTGAGCATGGCGGGCGCTGCGGCTCGAACGGCTGACTCCAGCACCTTCGGAGAGGGGTAGCGCGCGGTTCCAAGGAGTAACCGACTCGGGAACGTCGTGCCATAGAGCACCAGGGGATCAGCGCCATTCAGAATCGACATGATCTTAGCCCCCCGCCACCGGTTGAACGATTTCAAGGCTGTCGTTTGCCTTGAGGATGGTCTCGCCGTAGCGTTGGCGGTGGACAAATTCAAGATTCAGGGCCACAGCATAGGGGGGGGTTGCGCCAAATTGCGCGAGCGCTTCCTCTAAGGTCGCGTCTTCGGGAAGGTCAAACGGGGCTTGGTTAATGGTGATCTGCATGTTCAGGCCGCCTGATTCAGGTGGTAGAGGTGGGGGTACGGGGTTCCCTGACGCCAGGTTTCGTCGGGCTTTGGATCCATAAGAAGCTGTTCTACCAACGCTAGCGCTGCATTCATGATCGCTGGCGCCATCAGGTAGCCATGACGGTAAAGGCCGTTGATTCCTACCGTTTTTCGCCCGTCCCAGTAAATTTCCGGCGCATTGTTGGGAAGTGCCGGGCGGCACTGGCTGACCATTTCAAGGATGCGCGCCTCCCCAAATCCGGGATGCACGGTATAAAGCGCGGAGAGAAGCTCGAGGGCCGAGCGAACACTGGCTGGGGAATAATCCTCGGTCTCGATCTGGGTCGCCCCGATCACGAAAACCCCATTGGGCTTTGGCGCAATATAGAGGGGGTAGCGGGGGTGAAGGAGCCTCACAGGCCTCCCCAAAGCAACCTCACGGGTCTCGACCCGAACCACCTCACCGCGAACACCCCGAAGGCTCGACCACGCGGCCTTGGCGCCCATGCCGCGGCAGTCGATGACCCAATCGTTCTCAAACTCCGATGGTTGAGCCGATTGGCCCCAATGCAAAGTCACGCCTTCTATTTCAAGCGCCTCGGCCAGGGCCTCAAGAAGCGCTCGGTTATCCAACTGACCTTCCGATGGAAGGTAAAGACCTTGCTGAAAACGATCTCCGAGTTGCGGCTCAAGGCCCGCAATTCCTATCCGATCCAACGACTGCGGCTGATCCCCCTCAGCGAGGGTCCCTTTGAGATGATGGAGCCGCTGACCGAATTGAACAGCCTGATCCTTGTCCGAACTGTGCCAGACAACCAAGGTTCCGTTTTTCTGAAAAAAAACCTCCTTTGGAAGACTCTCCAGAAACTCGGGCCAGAGCTTAAGGCTCTCTATGCCCAAAGCCACAACCTCGGGTTCCGCCTCTACCGATTCGGCATACGGGGCCAGCATGGCTGCTGCCACATGAGCCGCAGCCGTTCGGCCCGAAGCGTCTCCCTGATCATAAAGAGAAACCTGATGACCCTGACGGACTAAACCCAAGGCCACAAGACGCCCCATCAGTCCGCCGCCGATCACTCGGAATACGCGTGGGATCACCTTAGGGTCTCCGGGTTAGGATGCTACGGGACATGAGTGCCTTCGGATCATGGGACCCGGAGAAACTGGCAAGGAGGAGGGCTGTCGGGGGTGGGAATACCCCCGGGCTGAACTCCCCACGCCGGCATTATCCGGATCGGGTAAAAGGGTCTTTCTCAGCTCAATCCTCAAAAGGACCGGCACCCCTGTTCAATGAGTGGGATTAAAGCACAAGCGGCCGCCCCAATGAAGCGGTATGGCTCACGGTGTTTTTCGGAGAAGGACAAGGTACCGAAAGAGCGTTGCGACAAGAGCACCAAACCCAATAGCACTGAGATCCATACCGATCCCCACCCAGAGACTATGGACCTGAAAGTGCGCGCCGACCAGGTACTTGAGAATCACATGCATCCATAGAAGAAAGCCTCCGTAGTAAAGAATCGCACCGGCCACACCCCAGCCGACGGCAGGCTGGCCGCGTGATTCAGCGGTTCGGTAATAGCACAGGGCTGATCCAAGAACGGCAAGAACGGATAAGATGGCTGTCATGATGAACTCCTCACGTTAGCGTAGGAAATAGTCTAGCCGAAGACACTCGCCTCAAGATCCATCGTGCCCCACCCGAGCCCCGAGCCCATGCCGGTCATCCAGCCCATCTCCCTTCTTGGATCCCTTCCGAACCTTCTGAATGAAGAACGGTTCGAGACGCTGCTTTCTCGCCCGGGAGTTCGCCTTGAGCGAATTCTCTCCCTGGGGCAGGCAACTCCGGAAGGTGTGTGGTACGACCAGGAGGCCGATGAGTGGGTCCTGCTCCTCCAGGGGAATGCCACACTTCGTATCGAGGACCAGCAGGATGTTTTGGAAATGAAGGCAGGCGACAGCCTCTGGATCCCGGCGCATTGCAGACACCGGGTGGAATGGACGGATCCTCATAGCGTCAGTGTCTGGCTTGCACTGCATTTGACCTCCAGGAATTAAGCGGGTGCACTTTTCCTTTTCATCCCATCCTCGACTCCTCATCGGACTTTCGCTCGTCATCCTCCTGAGCATGGGTGGACTCATCCTGGCACGCCACATTCTGTTGGATGGAGGCAAAGACACACCGCCACACGAGCACCCGTCGAAGACACACCCCTCGGCACCGGTATTGCCCACCATCCCAGCACCCAAGCCATTCGAAAAAGAAGCAAAATCAACCTCCTCTCCGGTCGATCACTTTGAGCCTTTGAAAGAGATACCCATCAGCACGGAGACAAATCCATCGCTTTTTTTGGAATCTTTTCCGTTCCAGGCAAAGGCCCGCGCACTTCCTCCCATTCAGGCAGCGCCCGATGAGGGGGAGGTCGAGGAATTCATGCCTGAAATCGAGCCGGAGCCCATCGAGGACGAGACGACTGAACCGGAGCCTCCCATTGCCGTGCCCCCCGAACCCTCGCCCGATTTTGTGCGTTGAGCCCTTAGGGGGTCTTGTTTGAAGCGCTTTCAGCCAAACGCCTTTGAATGCGTGTCAGGATGCCCCTTAGAAGGTGAACTTCCTGTTCCTCAAGCGCGGCACGATTAAAGATTCGACGAATCCTTCTAAGAATCGATTCTTCATGTTTAGTCGCATGCAGAAACTCGACCTCTTCCAAAAGCCTTTGGAGATGCCCGTAGAACGATTCCATAGCCTCTCCGGTGGCCCACCGCTGATCCTGAGGGATTTCCTGCGCGGGAATACCTGCCTGACTTCTGACAAAGAGCTCATAGGCAATGACCTGAAGAGCTGAAGCCACATTCAGGGAGGTGTACTCGGGATTCGAGGGAATATGAAGGAGAAAATGACAACGCTCCATTTCCTCGTTGGTCAGGCCCGAATGTTCTCTTCCCAGGAGAATGGCGGTTCGAAGACCGGATCCGATCACCTTATCCGCCGCCGCCCTGGGATCCATCTGAGGCCAGGTGATGCTTCTGAGCCTCGCGCTGGCGCCAATAACCAACTCTCGATCGGAAAGAGCCTCCTCGAGGGATTCAACGACTCGAGCTGAAGCTAGGATATCGTCTGCGCCCGAGGCTCGGGCATTGGCTTCCCCGCTTGGGAACACCTTGGGTGAAACCAGAACCAGATCCGAAAGCCCCATGTTCTTCATGGCACGCGCTGCTGCGCCAATATTACCGGGATGGGTGGTGTGGACCATGACGATCCGGACCTTGGAAAGGGCGTCCATCTTCAATTTCAGGGATAAGGGGAGGCAAAATATAGCAGAAGTCTGCTAATCTTCCGGCTCCGGACGTGCTTCACCGCCGCCGTACCCTCTTTAAAAACCAGAACCATCGACGGCGCATTATGGATCCCATGCTTAATATCGCGGTCCGAGCGGCTCGGGCGGCGGGCGATATCATCGTCCGCGCTGCAGACCGCGTTGACCTTCTTAATATCACTGTTAAAAGCCGCAATGACTTTGT
>JBEGVN010000042.1:0-4406 GCA_041178325.1 Pseudomonadota bacterium | reverse complement strand
CGACAGGAATGGTGCCGTCTTCAACGCAATCTGCAACGGCCATGGCAACGCCACGCTGTGCCGGTCCAAACATCTGGGTGGCCTGCTTGCCATTCTTGATGGTGACCTTGTTGAACATGACGGTCGCCGGCTTGCAGAGCAGGTTCGGCGCAACGACTGCGAGAAGGCTGGTGAAACCGTCCTTGTTGTTGGTAACGCAGTTCGCGAAAGCGGTTTCAGCAGCGCTGCCGCGCGGGCCCATAATCAGGTCGATGTGTGCAATTTCATTGCCATCACCGAAGAGAGCTTCGCCGACGAGCAGCTTGTTGATCTTTGCCATGGATAAATCCTCGTTATGTGGATCGTTGTTGTTAAGGAATGAAAAGAATTTCTTCAGAATCGACATTGGCATGTCCCCCGGCAGTCACGTAAAGTCGAGCCTGCTTGGTTTTAGTTGTTGTATTTAAGAGCCTGTGTCCTAAATCTCGTTCATTGACCCCTTTTCAAGACGCGCGGCTAGAAGCGTTGCGACCGTCAAGTCGGCCGTTGTACCCGGGTTAATCCCCCGAGCCTTGAACTCACGGTCCAAGTCGAGAAGAGGTCCCAGGACTTTTTCTGGATCAACGGGTCCTGCAAGGAGTGTGTAGACCGAGCCCGCCTGATGCGTTACCTGGTCTGCACACGCCGTGCCAAACTTCCGTTCGACATGACTGTCTTTGTATTGGCTGAGTAAGCCAAGAAAGACGGCCGCCGTTGCCCACTCTTCAGAGTCCCCAATGGACAATCGAGAATCATACAACGGAACGGCCGTCTGGAAAATATCTGTAAAAGAACGGGTGTATTGCCTGGCAATGAAATCCCGTTCCTCGGAAAGCGCCATGGCCTCCAAAATCGAGAGCCTCGGGGTCTCTTTGACATCGCCCTCGGGCGCATCACCCAGCCCCCCAGGCTTGGCAAGCACTATGGCACGAAAGAGCCATTCGGCATCTTGATCATCCAATGCCCTGAGCACCTGTATCAGGCTCTCCGCAAGGGTTTCCTCCTTTTGCTGCCGATAGAAGGCCGCCATCAGCGGCGCGGCGAGAAGGATAATTCCGAGGTTGGTATTGCAACCTACAGCGTCCCGGGTGGCGGCAACGGCTTGATAAATGCGCTCGCCGATACCGAGTGAAAGATCTGTCAGAGGAAGGACGCTAACGGCTGCGCTTCTCCTGAAATCATTGGCCTCCATATCGTGACCTGGGGCATGATCACCCACATTTCCGGGCTTGATTGCGCGGATCTCCAGATCACAGGCCGCAAGATAAGCTTTACCGGCCTGTTCGATTCTTGTGGTACTAGAGGCGGTCACGGGTGCTTTTGTGCCCGGATGTGAGGTTGCTCGGCTTGTCCCAAAAAATCATCCACTAAACGAGTGGCAATGGGGGTCTGGGTCACGCTTTGAAGTCCTTTCCAGGCGGGAATGCTGTTGACCTCAAGTACCGTCGCACGTCCGTTTCGATCTCGGATGATGTCCACCCCTGCATAGTTCATGTCGAGGGCTTTGACCGCGTCTTCAGCAAGGCGGACCAAAAGGATTTCATCGAGCAGCACGGGTTCGCAGCGGGCGCCTTGGTGAACGTTGTTGAGCCAGGTAATACCAGAACGTCGCATGGCTGCCACGGCTTTGCCTGCAATCACAAAAACCCGAAAGTCGTGGGAATCATCCCCTGAATCAACATAGCGCTGGAGGTAGAAAAGCCCTTGATCCGGGCTCAACGTATCCAGTTCACACCGTTCAGAATACCGGCGTAGTCCTACCCCTTGTGAGCCAAAGAGCGGCTTGGTGACAATCGAATGTCCCAGCGCAAGCTCGGATTCCATTCGGGCAAGGGCTTCTTCAGGACGCCCTGTGACCCACGCCGGGGGTGTCGGGATACCTGCTTGATGCAGTACAAAGCTGGTCATCGCCTTATCGACGGTTTTCTCGATGGCCCGGGCATCGTTATAGACCGGTATTCCAAGAGCTTTCAGCCCGTGAAGGACGTCGAGGTAAAACGTCACCTGTTCCAAGCTGCCGCCAGGCACGCCCCGCACGAAGACGCCCTCGGGGAGCCTCGTCTCAAAGCCGGGAAGCCTGATGGGCATGCCCTCCTGATCGAGATCGAAGCCGCATTGGGTGAGGCTCAGGAAAACCGCTTCGCGGCCTTGGGCTTCCAGTGCTTCACGTAGTCTTTTTCCGTGCCAGCCGGGGTCGTCCGTGATGACGGCGATTCGGCTTTTAGCCATCGAAGCTGCGATCTAACAACGCCTCATCCAGCGCGCCCGCGTGGAAACTCAGGCCCGATTCAACGGCGGTAACGATCACTTTCGCCGGACTAAACAGCATGGGATCGACCTTGAAAAAGTCGTAGCCATATTCTTTGAAGACTTCGGCGAAGGGTTTGCCGTAGTCGCGCGAGGTCGAACTCGGAAGCTCCATCGCGAGCGCCCGCGCTGCCTCATCCGACCCTTTCACGAATAGATGGACGGTGCCACCAAAGAGGATGGCATCATTGGTTCGACCCATGGCCTTAACGAAGTTGGGATGCGGCGGTGGGACCGGCGCCGATGCCATGCCATCCATGATGTTTCCTAGGGGAAAGTGCAGTGAGTGGGCCTTATGGAGAGCCACTTCCAGAACACGGCTGACCACCTGCATGCCGCCTGCGAGACTGGAGGTCGGTGTCAGAATGACATGCACGCTGTCGGTTTCGACCTTGCAGGCTTTGGCAACTTTTTCGATGACCTCAACCGGTGGCACCTTATCCACCTCCATGACGATGGCGGTTTCCCCGAACACATCGCGGTATCCGAGTTCCTCGTAAAGCTCCTCAACAGGCTTTTCAACACCGTCCTTGATCTTGGTGGCCATGGCGCGTGCAGGACCCGAGCCTAGGGCATAGAAGGCACCTTTGCCCTCACCATGAGAGAGACTCCAGCCGGCATACTGACTGCCAAGGCAGGCAAAAACGGGGTTCGTGCTGTGGACATTGACCATCGTCGGCCAGCGTTTGAAAGGGGAGTCTTGCGTCAGCGTGACCTTTCCCAGCCCCCCCATACAAACTTCCGCGATGAGGCGCCCTGCTTCCAGTCCCCCGACGGCCTGAATGCCGGCATCGATGACGGTGCAATTGTTGGCCAGCCGATCAATCTTCAACCGCAGGCGGTCGGCATGGGCAATCATGTATTTGACGATGGGAAGTGCGTAGGCGTTGACGCTGACGTGGGATTGCATCGGATTCTCCGGATGTTCGATCAGACAGGATATGAAAAAGAAGGATATTGCTTAGGGGTGCTCATCAAGCCTTTCAATAGGCCAATACGGCGCCTTAAGAGCTGAAGGGCGCCTTTTGGTGACGAGGCTTCAGCCTCGACAGTGCAAAACGGGGTTCCGGCCATGACGGATGAGCCGACGGAAGGTCGGTCGTGGCACCAACTGGGCCAGGTCAGGCGCTTGGACAGGGCGATTTGTCGGTCGGCAAGAACAACATGGAAAGCACGGTATTGGTTTGTGGCTGCAATGGATGGCAAATGACCGCATACAGCCTGTATATGTGCCCGAAGGAGACCCAAAGGAGCATCGCGGTCGTAAAGAGCCATCGTCGCACTGGGTCTTGGGTTGATATCAAGCACCAAAGGCCCACTTACCGAATCGAACATGAAATCCATGCTGTTGAGACCTACTAGCCCGGTTTTGCGCACCAATTTGAGGGCAAAGGCAGTCACGGTCCGCAGAGCGTCTGTTCGAAGGTCGGTGAAATTCATTGCCCCAGCAAAAAGATAGGGGGTCTCGCCGACGGCGATGGTTTGCAAGGTATTAAAGCCGATGATCTTCAGGTCGTCGCCATTCGCAAGGAAGAGGACGGAATAAGGGGAGCCCGCTAACCGCCGCTGATAATAATCACCGGTTGCGGCCTGATCATGGGCGGGAGAGCGTACACCCTTACCCCCTTCACTGCAACCGGTCTTGAGCAACCAACATTTGGGATCCCTTGGATATTCCCAGCAGATTTCAGGATAAGGAATGTCCAGATCATCGAGAAGCTTAAAGCATGAAACAGGATCCTTTAGTTGTCTGAAACGCTGAGGTGAATTTACAACAAGCCTTCGTTGCTCCCCAATGACCTCAATCAGACCCGGATGACTGTCGAGGCCTCCACCCAGTAAGACTTGCGCTTCTCTTTTTGGATCAAGGATCTCGATGGCTTCAAGGACTTCGTTTCGATCTAGGCCACCCTCCGGGGAAGCTGCACACCTCAGGGCATGAGAGGCCATACGAGTGTCTTCATCCCCATACTGATCTATGGCGAGAAGAGCAAGATTTCCTTTTCGACCCGATTCTGCGAGTACGCGGGCAGACGCCGCGATGACAAGGGTCGTGGAGGTTTTTTCAAGCCTATCGGGAC
>JBEGVN010000041.1:0-3871 GCA_041178325.1 Pseudomonadota bacterium | reverse complement strand
GGGTACAGCATGTCCACCATCATGTTTTCCTCACTGCGAAAGTGGAAGCGGGCATACAGGGCAATTTCATCCAGAATCCGCTCCAGCTTTTCCTTTGGGGCTCCCGCCACTCGGGCATTCTGAAAATCAATCACCAGATTTAAGAAGATGTGATGCTCGAAATCGATCCGGTCATTGCCGATCTTGTACTCATCTGTCCAGTGAAGCATGGGTTCAAACCCTGGCGTAAAAGGTTAGGGGGGACATCTGGGAGATTTTCGGCTCACGCCGCGAAGCCGACGCACGTAGTTCAAACGACAGGCCATTATGGTGACACATGGCTAAGGTACTACTGGCCAAGGCGGGTTTTATTGCCTGTTGGGAAGTCGCTGATTCATCGTCTGCAAAATCACCGGCTTGGCCAGGTGGCGATCAGTGCCTGCATGGTTTGCATCTTTGGAAAACCCAGCCATCCGGGTTGAATGGGTGTCGGGCGCTAATCCGTGAACGAATGCCAACAATGGGGGAGAAGTCATCCATTTCGTACTGACAGGGGAATCAATAACGGATTAGCGGTGGGCACGATATCAGAACGGGGTAAGCAGATAAATAGGCGAGTTAGCATTTGAGTGGGTTGGGCAGCTAGAATCCAAACCTTGGCCAGCATGAAAGGGGGAGCGGTGGATGAGGCGCTAGGAAAAATAGAAATGACAGGGGATCAGGCATCCGCCTATGCCAAGCTTCTTCAAAAGATTGACGTGTCTGACTACAGGAAACTGGCGCAAGACGATACAGAGGCGCGATTGATGTTCGAAGCAGGAGAAGTCATCCGACGTGCTCTCTCGGATGTCGGAGTGGTTCCAAAGCAGTGATATGCGGCTTTTACTTTCAATGATCCAGGGCCTCCAGATGGGGCCCTGTTTGTCTGGGCCCGCCTGAATCAAGGCCAATCAGCATTTTGAGAATCGTAAAGCATCATTTTCCCCATGACAATTGACTTGAAAAAGCCCGTCCTCTGGTCAGCCTTGTTTTTGATTGTGGGTTGCTTGGCTTCCATGATCGTCGGTCAACGCCTTGCCAGAGAAGAAAGCGAGACCTTGCAAGAACACTTCTCTGACCTCGCGGAAAAGGTGTCCAGGCAATTCAGTGAAAGATTGCATACCTACGAATACGGACTCTTGGCGGCCCGTGGCGCAGTGGTCACCCAGGGCAGACATGGGATTAGCCGGCAAAAGTTCATGGATTACAGCGACTCAATCCAACTGGAAAAAAACTTCCCCGGCTCCCGCGGTTTCGGTTTTATTCGTCGCGTACCCAAGGCTCAGGAGATGGCTTTTTCGCAGGCAGCGCGCCAGGATGGACAGCCCGATTTCCAGATTACACAGCTGGCCCCGAACGAGGGTGAGAGATTCGTGATTCAGTACATAGAGCCGGAAGAAGGTAATAAAGCAGCTATTGGCTTGGATGTGGCCTCTGAATCCAATCGCCGGGAGGCTGCGCTGAAATCAATCGAGGAAAACACACCCGTCCTGACCCAACCGATTACTCTGGTCCAGGCAACCGAAAAAAGCCGCCATGGGCTCCTCTTTTTTCTTCCCGTATTCGATTCGAGGGTTCCTCTATCGACGGTGCAGGAACGCATGCAGTCAGCTTACGGGTGGGTTTACACCCCGCTCAATATTGATGAGGTTTTTCGTGGTCTGGATCTGAGTAATGGCGAGCTGTCTTTACTCATCCACAATGCAGATGGGGGTTCGGCGAATGATCATTTCTTTGCGACGGGTAAATCCGAGGAACCTGTCATAGACGACCTGATCAGACAGATCCCGGTTTCGATCTATGGCAGAAAATGGATGCTCGAAATCAAGGCTACTTCAGATTTCGTCAAGAACAGTCATCCGGTTGATTTCCGTCTTGTTGTGCTGGGTCTGATGCTGCTGGCCGCCCTCTCAACCATACTGTTTTATCACTGGATGGTAGGCGCTCGGAGAGGTCGGGAGTCCCTCCTGGATAAGGCGAAACTGGCGGCTATTGTGGACAGCGCATCGGATGCGATCATTAGCGAGAGTCTTGCCGGGGTGGTGATCAGTTGGAATCGATCAGCTGAACGAATCTTTGGCTATGCCGCCAACGAGGCAATCGGAAAACCGCTCACTGATCTGATTGTGCCGCCCAAATTGAAAGCGGAAGAATTCGAACGCGACCAGGAAATATGGAACGGTCATCTCGAGCCTGAACGTTACTCCACAATACGTCAGCGAAAGTCAGGTGATTTGGTTGACGTAACGGTCAATGAATCCTTGATTTATGAACCGAATGGGAAGATCGTTGGAGCCGCCAGGATATTTTCTGATGTCACCGAAGAAAAGCGCACTGCCGCCCGATTCAGAATGGCTCTGGATGCTGCCGGTATTGCAATTTGGGTGTGGAATCCTGAAAGCAATCAGCTGATCTGGGACGACCGTATGCTCGAGTTGTACGGGGCGCCCCCATCACTCCGGCAGAGCGGTCTTTATTACGACTTCTGGGCGTCGCATGTTCATTCCGATGATCGGGCTCGTGTTGAGGAAAAACTCCAGCAACTCCTGAATGGTACGGGAGTGTATAACCCGACCTTCAGGATTGTCCGTGATGATGGTGAAATTCGCCACATCAAAGCTTCTGCCATCCTGGAGTGTGATTTCGATGGGCGGCCTGTCCAGATCATAGGCACCAATCTAGATATCACGGCAGAGCAAAATGCCATCCTTGCCGCTGAGCGTGCCAACAAGGCCAAGTCCGATTTCCTGTCAAACATGAGTCATGAGATTCGCACACCCATGAACGGGGTGCTGGGGATGGCCCAGATATTGGCAAGGGAACCCCTGACGGCTGATCAGCGGGACATGGTGGACAATATTCTGGTCGCCGGGGATTCCCTGCTCAGGATCATCAACGACATTCTCGACTTTTCCAAGATTGAGGCTGGACAGATCAGGATTGACCGTAAGCCGTTTGCGCTTTTGCCTCTGCTCAACCACCTGGAGAATCTCCTGCGACCCTCTGCCGAGGGTAAGGGTCTGCAATTGTCAATCCAGTCCCCCGCAGTACATCTGGGCTCATTGCTTGGAGATCAGCTTCGCCTGGAGCAAGTCCTGATGAATCTGATCGGCAACGCGATTAAATTTACCGAACGGGGCGAGGTCAGTCTGAATGTGGTGAGCATGGACGAGAGGCCGGACGGCATTCGCTTGCGATTTGAGGTCAGGGACACTGGCATTGGTCTGTCGACAGAGACGCAAGGGCGCCTCTTTCGAGCGTTCAGTCAGGCCGATTCCAGCATAACCCGCAAGTTTGGGGGGACCGGATTGGGCCTCTCCATCAGCAAGCGCCTGGTGGAACTGATGGGTGGCGAAATGGGAGTTGATAGTACAGAAGGGATAGGCAGCACCTTCTGGTTTGAGGTGTCTTTCGATCGGCAGACTACCCAAATTCCCTCAGGCTCGGCACTGGAACAGGATCAAAAGCCTGCGCCAGCAAGGGGGCCTCGCCTTGCCGGCCTGCGGATACTGGCGGTAGATGACAGCAGGATCAATCTCATGCTCTTGGATAAAGCCCTGAAAAACGAAGGGGCTCAGGTCAGCTTGGCCGTCGATGGGCAGCAAGCCCTTCAAATTCTGAAGCTTATGCCGGGTGGTTTTGACGTTGTCCTGATGGATGTTCAGATGCCAGTGATGGATGGCTTGACCGCCACCCGGGCAATGCGTGATGACCCCATCCTCTGTGACCTCCCTATCATTGCATTGACTGCCGGAGTGCTCCCCGAGGAGCGACAGGCCGCCATCGATGCTGGAGTCAGTGACTTTCTTGCCAAGCCCATGGACCTGGATCTGATGGTCAGGATGATTGCTCA
>JBEGVN010000040.1:0-7580 GCA_041178325.1 Pseudomonadota bacterium | reverse complement strand
GCCTCATTGGGGAGGTCCGAAACTGCGATCGCGTGCTCGCGAAGATCCTCTTCTCGAATGACCTTCAGATAGGGAATGTCGTTGGCGGCGACAATGATGGTTTGCTTTCCATCCCGACTTGCAACCGGCACCTCGACCACCGCAGGAGGCTTATCAACCAGCTTTCGAATAAGCAGCCCAGCAAAGATTGAGAGGAGTGCGGCCGTGAAGATAAGAAAAGTTATTCTGGATTTAAACATGGGCCAGGTCCGAATCCAGTGCAGGAGCCGCCAAGATTTTTTTCATGGCTTTGAGACCTGAGACGCCTCAAGACGAGCGAGATTCTGAAGATTCTTGTTCGCAAGGTCATGATAATGAGGTGAATGGGCAATTGCTTTTTCAAAATAGCTTCTCGCTTTTTCCAATTGACCATCACGCATGAGAAGAAAACCTAAATTGTTATAGGCATCAGCCTCCGATAATACCAGTTTAAGATCCGCAAGCGCCTCCTCCTCCTGCCCTAGCCGCAAAAGGTAAAGCCCGCGATTCAGGACGGCAGACTCATATTTTGGGGCCAAACGAAGCAGCTGATCGACCTCCGACAGGGCTCCTAAAAAATCCCCCCTGAGGTAGCGGGAATAACCCAGATTATTCATTACCTGAGTATTTCTGGGGCTGACATTCAAGGCCGCGTTATATGCCTTGTCTGCAGCATCAAACCGACCTTCCCGATCAGCGATCATTCCTAAACCATTCTGGGCCCTCCAGAGTTTAGGATCCAAATCAACCGCTTTTTCAAAATGTGCTCGTGCGCCAGCGTATTCATTGCGTTGAATCAGGAGAAGCCCCTCAAGCTCATGGGTCTTGGCCAGCTTAGGATCTGCAGCAAGACTCATGTCGAGCGCCACTTGGGCCAAGTCCAGATTTTTCTTCGCCAAATGAATCTCGCCCACGGCAGCAAGCACTTCGGCATTTTGAGGGTCATGCTCTAGATAGGAGGCATAGTAAAAAAGTGCCTCATTGATCTTTCCCAGACTTTGAGTGGCTTTGGCCTGTTTGAGTAGCTCTGAGGGGTCCTCCTGAGCCTTTTCCCATGGAGTGCCTTCAATCCCTCCAGAGCCTGGTTGGGCGGCGCAGCCACAAAGGCACAATAAAACCAAAGCAAGACCTAGCAGACGCCATCGACCCGCTCGATTCAACCCCGGGAACTTGTGCCATCCTTTCATCAGTGCAAAACGGCCATCATCTTGATACCGGATGGACCGATCGCCACGATAAAGAAACAGGGCAGGAAGCAAAGGACCAATGGAAATATCATCTTCGTGCTGACCTCGGCCGCCCGCTCTTCTGCCGCCTGCATCCGCTGGTCTCGCCACTCATCTGAATAGATCCTGAGCGTCTCTGCAATGCTGGTCCCAAGCTTCATGGTTTGATTAATCACCCGTACCAACGCCTTCAATTCATTCAGACCGGTGCGGAAGATCATGTTGTTCAGTGCTGCCTCTCGATCCAGCCCCCCCTGAATTTCCGAGTTAACCTTTGAGAACTCTCCCGCAAGCTCCGGATGAAGCTGACCAATCTCTCGAACCAACCGAATCAAGGCTGAATTCAATCCAAGCCCTGCCTCCGAACACACCACGAGAAGGTCCAAGGCGTCTGGCAAGGCATTTCTTAGCAAACCCTGCCGCTTTTTGACCAATTGATCCAACACATGACCCGATAAAAACAACCCAGCGACGAAAGCGCCTAAGGGGTAAAAAATGAGATTGGTTTCACTGACGGTTCCAGAAACGCGGGAAAACATGTACACGCATCCCGGTAATACCACTATGGCAGACAGCCGAAGCAGGTAATAAATGGTCAACGCGTAGGGAGACTTAAATCCTGCGTGTCGCAGTTTTTCCTCGGCAGCCTCCCTTTCCTTTCCCTGCCCAGGAATCAGAAACATCAGGTAGGAAAGGGTGTGCTCTACCTGTCGCTTGGTTTTTCCCGCCTCTCTTCCGGTACCAAGCCGGCCGGATAAGAGACTATCCAACCGCCGGCGCTTTCTCTCATCGCCCGCAGTCCCCCAGATCAAACCCAGGGTAAGGAGCAGCAAAAGCATCAGGCCAAGAATCAGCAAGGCCTCATCATGAAACTCAGCAGAAAGGATGTTCTCAATCATGGGAGGCTTCTAAACCTCGATCTCGATAATTTGACGTATCCATAGGATCCCTACTCCCAGCATCCCAAAACCCGCGAGAGCCACCTTTCGACCCTCAGGATCAAAAATCAGGACTCCCGCGTAAGTGGGATCCATCAAATACATGAATCCGTATAGCACGATCGGCAAAAGCGCGAGAACCCAACCTGACATTCGCCCTTCCGCTGTCAACGTTCTGACATTCCGCTGAAAATTGAATCGCTTTCGAATGATTTGGCTAATTTTCGTTAACGTTTCAGAGAGATTTCCCCCGGTTTCACGTTGCAACAGCACCGAGGTCGTAAAGGCCATCATTGAAACACTGGGGACCCGATTAACCAGACCGGAAAGCGCGACCCTCAACTCGATTCCTGCATTGACCTCCTCAAAGAGAATCCGAAACTCACTCCCCAATGGCGCTGGAAACTCTTCAGAAATCATGCGGATCGTATCCGAGAATGGATAGCCCGCTCTGAGGGCCCGCGTAATTGATTCAAGTGCCTCCGGAAGCTGGCTTTCGATTGCCGCCACCTTTCTTTGCGAGGCAATCTTGAGATAGAAATAAGGAAATGAGAGGGTAATGCCAGCAATAAGAAATGACACCAGAACGCTGTCTGTCACCCCAAAGACGAGATGAAAGGCAATTGGGGAAAGAAAGAGACTCCCCAGCACCAAAAATCGTATTCGGACGATAGAGGCAAAGTAGTCCACATGGTCCAACTTTTCTTCCAAACCTGGAATTCGAAGGATCAGGCGGTCTACCCAGGAGACCTCGTTGCGATATCGCTCTCGAAGCAACTGGAGCTTAGTCCCCTCACTCGCCACATTCGAACTCATCAAAGACGTCAACCGTTCGTGTATGCGCTTCTCGAATTGCGGTTGCGTCGCCCTTCTTCCCGCCAAAAAAATTAGCGAGAGAATGCAGTAGGAGATACCAAAGAGCAGCGCGATGAGTATGACAAGCTCGGTGAAGTTCATCCCATCACCTCAGATGCATGCCACCTTTTAGCGTGTTGCAGTCTCAAACGACTGAGTCGATAAAGTCGAGCAGCGGAAGCATGACCCTCGGTTCGGTCATGAAACCCTATGTAGCGTTCGATATTCCAAACAGTGCCAGGCATAAATAGTCCCAATAAGCGGGATTGCTCGATCCCCGATGGGAAGCTTTTAGCCCGCGGCCTCATCCAGGTTGGAGTCTGGCACAAAAACGTCTGGCGGGATGCTGATGCCACGAAGCAAAATCTTTTCATAAAAACTGGGAACAACGCCGCTTGCAGCCACCTGACCGATGACCTTTCCTTCGGAAGAAATCCCCCGGCGTTTGAAACCAAAGACTTCGGACATGGTGATGATATCGCCTTCCATACCGATAATTTCGGAGACACTGATCACCTTGCGCTGGCCATCTTCAAGACGCGCCACTTGCACGACAAGATCAACCGCGGAGGCGATTTGTTGTCTCACCATGCGAAGCGGCATGTCCATGCCCGTCATCGCGATCATGCTCTCAAGGCGGGCGAGACAATCCCTTGGTGAATTGGCATGGATGGTTGCAAGAGACCCATCATGCCCCGTATTCATGGCCTGGAGCATGTCAAATGCTTCGTCACCTCTGACCTCGCCCAAAATAATGCGATCAGGGCGCATACGAAGCGCATTTTTTACCAATTCGCGCTGACTGATTGAGCCACGCCCTTCAATGTTGGCAGGGCGTGTTTCCAAACGCACCACGTGCGACTGCTGCAACTGAAGTTCAGCCGCATCTTCAATCGTCAGGATACGCTCATCCTCCTGAATATAGCCCGACAGCACATTGAGCATTGTGGTCTTACCCGACCCTGTCCCACCGGATACGAGAATGTTCAACCGGGCGCGCACTGCACCCGCGAGCACATCGGCAACTTGCGGCGTCAGGGAGTTGAAGCGCACCAGATCGCGCATCTTCAGGCGCTCTGCTGGAAATCGACGAATGGAGACGCTTGGACCATCCAAGGCGAGAGGCGGAATGATGGCGTTGAAACGCGAACCGTCTTTCAATCGCGCATCGACCATCGGCACGGATTCATCAATTCTTCGGCCGACGCTAGAAACGACTCGCTCGATGATCTTTAAAAGGTGGGCATCATCCCGAAACCGAATCGGGGTCTCTTCCATCCGACCATGCCGTTCCACGAAAACCTTACGAGGACCGTTAATGAGAATATCGCTGACTCGTGGATCGTTAAGCAAGGGCTCAAGGGGGCCCAACCCAAAGAGCTCATCTTCAATGTTTTTCGAGAGAACCTGTCGGACGCGAGAATTCAGAGGCGCTTTGTAGTCGTCCAGCAACCGACTAACGACGTGACGAACCTGCTCATGTGCCTGATGGGGATCCAGTTGACTGATGACCGACAAATCAATCATGGTCATCAGATCTTGATGGATTCGATACTGCCACTCCATCTCATCCTCGTAGAGCGCACCCCACGTCAAACGATCCGCAAGGGTCCACTCTTGCTCCTTTTTGTCAATGACCGTCTCGTAGAAACTTTTGGAGTCAGGGAGTTTTGAGTCGACCGAAGACACACGCTGAGATGATGGCGTGTTCTTCACAAGTTCCAGTCTCGCTCTTAAGTTCATGACCGCCTCAGCTTGTTAATGATTCCAAGAATCCAAGAATCAGTATTCGAACCGGTTTCGGAAATCCCACTCAAACGGATGCCGATCTGGTTAATCGCCAAGGTGGCCTTGGCCTTTGGCGCTTTGTTGATGAGGGGAAGCCCAGCCTCTCTCGCACCACCTATCGTGCCTGTGTCCGATGGAACAATCCCCAAGCAATGAATTCCTAGCGCCTTTTCCACATCATCAGCACTGATAATGGCGTCAGGACTGTGTTTGTTCAGAATATAACTAATTCGATCAATTGGCTGCTCAAAATCAGTGACCAACAAGCTGATCAGCTTCATGGAGTTCCGAATTGAAACCAGATCCTGATGCACCACAATCACAATATTCGATGCCAAATTCAGGGTGTGGCCAAGGATGCTTCCAATCCGACAGGGCAGATCAATCAAAACTTCTTCGTACTCCTCGGCCAGAAGACCAATGAACCCCTGCAGGCCAGCCTCTGAAATATCGTCTTCGAGGCAAAGCTGATCGATCAAGGTTCCAATGATATTCAGCCCGGATTCATGTTGCGCGATATAGCCTTTCAAAGCTGTCGGATCCATCCCTGAGTGATGATCCAAGGCCTCCTTGAGCCCTTTTTCAGGCTGAAGATCATGCGCAAGATACTGGCTTCCAAATTGAATATCGAGATCCAAGAGCAAGGTATTTCGCTTCAGGACCTGGGCAAAAACGCCGGCAATTGCGGCCGAAAGCGTTGATGCACCGCCCCCCCCGGTAGCACTCATCACCAAGGTGACACGCGCATTACCCTTCTCCCGGGCACGACGTTCACGATTTAACCTAACCAACAGTTCCGAAAGCCCCTTTAAATCCTCAGGCAACGGAAAAATGTCGTTTGCTCCGCTACGCATCGCAAGACGATAGTTGATGTAGGGTACTGTTTCCTCATCATGCACCATCACCATGTGCGAAGGACGGCTGGATACCGGCAATTCACTGAGCATTTCAAGCTCGGGCTCGCTGTAGCGATCAAGACAATAGATCACGACATCAGGCTCAAAGCGCGTGAGTTCAGCGGTGTATTGAAAAGGGCTAGTCTCTGCCGCCCCTACAGTGAACTTATGGACGTGAAGGCCCGTCAAGTCGCAAATTGCTCCCTCCGCAAGACCCATTATCTCGCGATCTTTACCCGCTATTAGAACTCGGGTTTGCCTTTCCATGGACTAGCTGTGGATTCCCTGCGAAACCAAGACTTCGCCGATCCAAAGGGACGATTTGGACCGGCGACACATCAGCTTAAACCGGATTGATTCCATGGGTCATTACCAAGACGTAATCTAGATGACCGGAAAGTATAGACACCGTCAGTGTGCCGATCCAAATTGCTAGACCGAAAGGCAAGTAGAGGTGCCCCGGCTTTCTGAAATCGTCTGCGTAACTGATTCGGGAAGCCAAATCGTTCGTTGCGTAAACAATCGTGCGCCTAAACCAAGATCCACGTTTGAGCCATGATGCAAATAAGATAAACGCACCCATGACGCCACCCGCATAAAGACTGTAAACAAAAATCCAACCGGTCATCTGCGGCCCCATCAACATGGCAATGGTTGCATAGAGCTTGATGTCTCCGGCGCCTACAGCGCGGATCAAGAAAAAGGGGAACAATAAGGCTGCCACAAGAAAACCGCCCACTACAGATTTTATTAGCCAGGGAAACCCGAAGCTCCAGGTTTCAAAGGCCAGCGTTGGCAAAAGAAACACCAATAGCAACGCATTCGTGATGCGCCGACGAATCAAATCATCGACGGCCGCTATTGAAGTCAACAAGATTACGACAGTCGCCACCAAGTCGCCGGCGTGGTTTTCAATATCCATAACATTGCACCTTAGTCCCCTGAGTCCAGCAACGCTGGACTATCAATCTTCTGGATCCGCTTGGTTTATTGCGCCCATTCATGGAAACGCACCTCAAGCCAAGAAAAATCAACCGCCGATCGTAGACGTGATCGATTCGATCTTCGAGGAAACCGCACTACCCAGACTCTGGAATGCAACCGTTGCGGCAACTGCAATCAGCGCTCCAGCAACCGCATACTCAACCATGGTCAAGCCCTGATCTTCGCGTCCAAAATGGCAAATGCGATTAAGCAACTCTTTAATTTTTTTCATACGTCACCCCAGTGAATAATAGCCAAGGAAAGCTGAAACTCTAATCCCGTCTGCTACAGCCTAATGCCGTAGGACCGAGGTTGAATATAGGAGCGTAGGCCACCAACGTCCAATTCAAAAACCATAAGATTTTTATTCGTCACCCAACAGATAATTGAGGAGGAATAAAGAGACTCGAAGTCAAAGGGGAGACTGTTCCTCTTTTCTTTCGGAGGCGCCTCTCACCCGGACAGTCAACAAGACGATGGAGGGAGAACATACCATCGTAAAAAAGAGCATCTCTTGATCGATCAAAGACAAATGAACGTTTTCACCCGCCTTGAAGGCAACAACTACGGCTCATCGCCCTGGCCAAACCATGATTTGGCGGCACGGTTCAATTGGGGAATGCGCCCATTGCCATGGGCGCATCACCTAAGACAGACTCATCAACCACCAATGGTGGAGGTGATGGACGTAATCTTCGAGGCCACCGCGCTACCGAGGCTCTGGAATGCCACGGTTGCCGCCACAGCAATCAGTGCACCTGCAACAGCGTACTCGACCATGGTCAGGCCCTGATCTTCCCGACCAAAACGTCGAATCTGACTAAAAAGCTTGTTAATTTTCTTCATAAGCCACTCCAAATAAATGCCTAAATGCT
>JBEGVN010000039.1:0-4105 GCA_041178325.1 Pseudomonadota bacterium | reverse complement strand
ACCGTCGCCGTCTCATGACCGGCACAGGCCAACAGATTCAGTACATTCACCGCGATGAAACCATGCACATTGGTTTCGGGATCAAGTTGATCAACGAGATCTTTCTCGAGATGGGTTACCGCCCTGGAACGGATCTGGTCCACAAGCTTTTTGATGTATCGGTAAACCGACTCGACGAATGGGCCGATCGTTGTATTCCGCCTGTGCTTGGCTACAACGCGGATCTCCATAAAGCCCATACGCGATACCTCGTTGACCGCCGTTTGGCAGCCCTGGGATACCCAAAGCTCTATCAAGCGCCAGAAGCTTTGCCATGGCTCGACGAGATGGCGTCAATCAAGAAGGAGAAGAACTTCTTCGAAAGCCGGGTCACCGAATACCAATCAGGTGGAGCGCTCCAGTTCGACGACGCCGATTCAATCGAAGCGATCGGGTTCTGGAGATAAGCATGACCGTATTCAGAAACATCAACGACGCCTGGACATCTCTGTCCCAGGAAACGCAGATGACGCTGTGCAGGAAAACATTCGAGTTTGCATGGCTCATGAGGGACTCGGAGTTTCGCCAGATCATCCATCAACAGAACCTGGACACTCACTTCTGTAAGCGGTGTGGTGGACGAGTCTCTGATGAAAACGGTCGCCTTAATCAATACATCCACACCTGTACTCCGCCAGTGATCGGCGGGGCCTGATTCAACACATAGGAGACGCAAACAGCATGATAGGAATGCAGCAATACATCGGCACAAAGCGCATCAACGCGATGCCGATGACCCGCTCGGAATACAACCTACTCAGAGGCTGGCAGCTGCCTGAAGACGAAGATGGATCCGACGAAGGGTTCCTTGTTGAGTACATCGATGGTGGGAAAGCAAACACTGAAGCCTTTGAGGGTTACGTGTCCTGGTCGCCAAAGGACGTTTTCAATCGGGCTTACCGCGAAGTCAGGGGACTTACCTTTGGGGAAGCCATTGAGGCGCTGAAAGCTGGAGAGAAGGTTTCTCGAGCCGGATGGAATGGCAAAGGAATGTTCATTTACTACGTTCCTGCTAATTCATATCCCGCCCAGACCGAAGCTGCCAGAAGCGTATTTGGTGACATGGTTCCCTACCGAGCCTACCTCGCCATGAAAACCGTCAACGACGAAGTGGTGCCTTGGCTGGCATCGCAGTCAGACGTTCTTGAATCAGATTGGGAGATCGTACCGTGAAAAATACCGTTACCGCCGATTACATCAAGTCCCGAATTACGGATGTTCATTACACATCTGTTCCGGGAACGACAACGACCATCTGCTCGATCATCGTCGAGAACGGGTTCGTCGTCTCAGGGACATCCGCCTGCGTTGATCCGAATAACTTTGACCGGGAAACTGGGGAAGAAATCGCGTTCGACAGCGCTTTCGAGAAGCTTTGGGAACTTGAGGGATACCTTCTCAAGGAAAGGATCCACCAGGAACAGGATGAAAAATGCCCCGGATGCCCTGCCTGTGAACAGGAAGAAAAGGTCACTGGAGGCATCAAAGTTCGGGTCATCTCTCTCGATGACCTAATCAAAAACCTGATGCATTGAGTTGCGGCCCCCGACCTTTTAACCGAGGTCCGTAGGAGTACACGGGGGCCACCTTTTAGAACCATTGCGGATTAACCCTCCATGTCCGGGCCGGGCCTCGCTTGGTGCTAATGACAGCCGGGAAAGACCGGCACTAATAAGAGATGGGATTGCTCCGTTGCTCTTAGGCGGCGGTGAATCGACTGAATCAGTAGCAGTCCCATCCCTTATAAGAGGAGGCATGAAATGGTTGAAGATGTTTGGTCGGTGACCCCGATGTTGCGTTTTGTTTTGCGGAAGTATCCAGACGGAATGCTTTCGGTATTGCAGCAATACTGGATTCAGAAAAGCACAGGAAATTCAGAGTGGCGCGACGTTCCATTATCTGAGGTTGAGTGATGAGCGAAACAAGATTCACGCCGGGGCCTTGGACTAAAACAGATTTTGATGGCGGAAGAATGTCTGAGGTAAGAGTTGAGGGGCGACTTGCATGTCTACTGCATTGCTTTGGCAAGAAACCAACCAACGAAGACACGGCAAATCTAAATTTAATCGCCGCCGCACCTGAGCTTTATGAGGCGCTTGAGAGAATTGAAAGCAATCCGTGCCTCAAGGATATGAACTACTACACACAAGAAGCAGTTAAGTCCGCCCTAGCCAAAGCCAGAGGTGAACCATGAGCTTTCATGTTCCAAACCAGTTTCGAATCAGGAATGGGCGTTATGGCTCTGAGGACAGCATCGGTAATGCTGGCGCATTTGCGATAGCGAACAAAAGAATGTTGTTCATGGTTATTGCATCAGACGCTGCTGGATGGGAACACGTCTCGGTTTCTCTTCCGGATAGGACTCCGACCTGGAGAGAAATGTGTTTCATCAAAGACCTCTTTTGGGATGACGATGACACCGTGGTCCAGTATCACCCACCAAAGTCTGAGTATGTGAATAACCATCCATTTTGCCTTCACTTATGGAGGCCAACAGCTATCGATCAAGGGATACCCTTGCCGCCGTCAATTCTTGTTGGGGTAAAGCCATGAACCCCAATGATTTGCTGCGGCAGGCGCTAGAGGCTTACGACCACGAGGATGAGCCTTACTTTGAAAGAATGCATCACGCCTTTGCTGAGATTCGCGAATATCTCAAAGCGCCGAAGGATGATCGCGAAACAGATTTCGGGATCATGGAGTTTATAGGCCAGCTCCACCCGAATGGCTTGCTGGACGGGGATATGCCCATGCACCTGCCTTTCCCAATCAAGCTTTATGCGCGTAACACCCAGAGCTTATGCCCAGACCCAGAGCTGATTACAGACGAAGAAATTCTGAAGATAGCTCATCGCACAGCCGATAGATACTGGCACGAAGGGTTCGATAGATACGAGGCTATCCGCTATGGATTCTCTGACCCGGTGATGGTGGATTTTGCTCGAAGGTTTATTAGACATATCGGCATTGGAGGAGGGTAAATGAACGAAGCACCGAAGAAGATTTGGATAACAAATGCAATGCAAAGCATGATTCCGAGATCAGATCCAAATGACCCGCCATTTCCAGTTGGCATGAAACCGATTCGCTCTACCATTTACATCCGCGCAGACCTAGTGGATGGGTTGGTTGAGGCGTTGGAGAAAATAAGCGGGTTCACGATATCGCAGTTTGCCAATACGGCAGACATGGCTAATGAATGTTGCGATGTTGCCCTCGCCGCGCTGAAAGCGTTGGAGGAAGAATGAGCGGAACAAATCCAGAAGCGGAGCCTGTGGGATCGATATGTCTACGTGACGAGACAGGGCTGTTTTCTTACGTTCCCGTCTACCTCCACCCACCCAGACCTTCGCCAGCAAGGAAGCCGATGACGGAGGAGGAGATACAGAAAGGGGTTAAACGCCTTAAAGAAATGGTAGGAAACAAATCGTCAGAAGTTTATGCAGCGTTTGAGGTTGGCATTCGCGTAGCAGAAAAATATCACGAGATAGGAGGGGGTGATGAGTGAAACAAATATCCTTCCCAAACCTGATGCCTTGTATCGACACCACAGCGGGAAGGTTTATAAGGTTCTTGAAATTGCCAAGATGGAAGCAACCGGAGAGGTTGTGGTTGTTTACCGAGAGCGTTTTTCGATGGGTAACGTATGGGTGCGCCCTGCATCTGAGTGGTGGGATAAGTTTATGGAGGTGATGGGATGAACAAAGAAATTGCTGACAACATCCGGCGTCTCGCAAATGCCATTACGCCAATAGATTCCATTCCGGGTGAGGATGCATCTGGAGGCAGTGTTTCCAGTTTGACTGAAGCCGTTATGGGGGTGACCTCCGCTTTGGTAATGATTGCTGACAGTATTGACAATTACAGCAAGGTCATAGAGCAAACCCGGAATGAGGAAAACGCATGAGATACGTCCTCATTAAGCGAGCTGCCGAATTGACAGGGTATTCTGTCCAGGCGATAGAATCCAAGATCGCAAAGTCACAATGGCTTGAGGGTCTCCATTACAAGAAGGCCCCGGACGGCCGCGTATTTATTGATCTTGAGGAAATTGAGCGGTGGATCA
>JBEGVN010000038.1:0-10494 GCA_041178325.1 Pseudomonadota bacterium | reverse complement strand
TCGTCGATACGTCGAAGGCTTGATGATGTCCTGTCGCCTTGCCCGACCAAAGTCAGGCCTGATTGAGCGTCAGCTACTGGGGGATTTTGGGGTGGCCACAGATGGGGGAATTTGGGTGGCCGCCGGGGTCAATAAGGCAGGAATGTTAAGGATATAGTGACTGACCATTCTTAAAATGCCCTGGGAACGGAGGTTAAACGGTATAAGAATCAATTCAAATCATCGGCGCAGTCCTTCACAACCGGATGCGCTAAATCGAAAGTCCATCGATGGGTTTCCCAGTAACAGGGCCCACAAAAACGAAATTAGCACCCGCAGAGCGCATCTCATCCAACAGCTCACGAAGATCTCCCTTGCGGAGCATCTTCGCGAGTTCCTTAGGTGCCAGTTCGAAGTGGAGTACATCGGTACATGACACTCCTTCAGAGTTTGTCTCAACCAGATCTTCCCAAACCTCATCGAATGTCATCCCCTCCAGATTGCGTTCTGATGAATAGCCGAGTAATACGCTGTGATTTTTTTCAGCCATAAGACAAATTGGTTTGACGTGATGAGGTTCAAGGATAGCACCAAGGGAAATGGATGTTGAACCTAACAAGGCGAGTTATGAAGGTCTCGAAAATTTGGACCCTATAGATGACAGGCATCTTGACAGCAATTCGCTGCACACATCCCCTCGCATTTACATAAAGGTTCTCTTAGCTGAATTTTTGCCCTTGATCAGTACGAATTGGCGTGTGATTTGATCGCAGGCTTACATAACTGTATGGTGATTTCGTTACGCTGTTTTGGTCATGTCACGAAACAAAAATCGGACATTTTCTGACACCGCGACTGTTGATCAAAAACCAAGAGATCCAAACCGGGATTTGAATGCAGGCTTACGAAATCACGCTCGATAATCCATGGGTGGGAGGCGCTGTCATTGGCCTCGCGGTGGTCTTATGTATCTGGGTTCAGAGCTTGACCAACAGACTACTTTCCATTGAAAAGTATGAGGCTATCCATTCAGTGGGTGGCATCTACATGTCCGCAGTCGGCACCCTCTATTCGGTTGTCCTCGGGATGCTTCTGGTTAATGCATCAGAAGATTTCAGTGAGGCAAAGAAGTCGGTGGGAAGTGAGGTGGAGTCATTATTGAAGATTTATACGGGAGCCGACCAGTTGTCCCCTGCATACAGATCCCAAGTCAAATCATCCATCAAAAGCTACGTTGACGGGGTGATTGATGAAGAGTGGGTCTTGTTATCCTCTGGAAAAACTCTGGATAAAACAAAAATATTATTCAAGAACATTTGGTTCAGCATGAGGAGCTTTGAGCCAAAAACTGAAAATCAAAAAATTATTTTCGAGGCGATGGTTGATGCGTACACAACGGCCGAAGAATCGAGAAGAGAGCGTGTCAATTTCACAAGCTATAAGATCACGCACATTGAGTGGTTCATCATGATCGCTGGCGGGATTGTGAATATCGCCTTCACCTTCTTCTTCTCATTGAAAAGCTCAATCATTCACTCGATCATGACGGGCATGGTGACCTTCATCGTTGCTATCAATCTTTATGCAGTTTACCTTTTGGGTGATCCCTTCTCATCGACAAGAGATTTACCGCTCGATCAGCTGTTATTCCTGAAAGCTTACATTTCAGAGGGTCGTGATCTGTAGAAAACCCATTGGGGCCCCGCGTCTTTTTTGATCCAGCCTCTGTTAAAAATCCGTGCCTGGTATGGATCACATCCTGGCAAGTCCTACTTCTTGCATCTATTCGATTCACCAAAAGCAGAACGGACGGCTTACCGGAGGTTGACACTTTGGTAGTCGCAGATTGGTTACCGCATGACAATGGTTCGTCGAGGATCTGACATTCTCTATCCAAGCGGACTATTACCGTTCAGGGCCAGGAGAGGCCTGCTCACCCAATGCTCCTTCGTCTCGGGTGCTTCGACTTCATGGTATAGGCTCAATCGGGGGGAGACGTTTTGAGCGAATAAAGATTGAACTCAAAAAAATGGGGAACATTTACGGTGCTACAAATGACAAAGCCACTGTTGCATGGATAACCCACCCCGGTTTTCTTTGCAAAATTCCGTTTTTGCATCTGAGAACATGGAATCATGAAGAACCTCTACGTCACCAATCTTAGCTATCTCATTGACCATCAGAGATTGCATGAGATATTTGCCGCCCATGGAAATGTCATCACAGCCAAAGTCATCATGGATAGAGAAACCGGCCGTTCGAGAGGGTTTGGCTTTGTCGAAATGGATGATGAAGATGCGCTCATAGCAATCAAGGCGCTGAATGGGAAAGAAGTTGAAGGCCGGGTACTGACTGTCAATGAGGCGAGGCCACGCGAACCGTCAAGACCTGGGTACAACGGTCCAAGGACTCAACGAAGTCAGGTCGCACCCTCGCGTCGTTTCGATTGATCAAGATTGGCGAGAGCAGCCGGGAGCGGTTCGACCATGGGCGAAAAAGATATCTATATTGAGAGACTTAGCCAGCAGCTTGATGAATGGAAAGCCGAAATCCTCGAGCTTGAAATCAAGGCTGAAAACTCTGCAGAAACGGTTCAGGTTCAGTGTGAACAGGCACTGAATGCTCTCAAGGATTACTACGAATCCACGGAAGCGAGCTTAGAGGACTGGATCGAATCGTCTGAGGATACCTGGGAGATGCTTGAAGAAATGGTTGAGCAGAAAATGGACGTTGCTGCAACGGCCATCAAGCAGGCAATCCAGCACATTCGTATGTTGTTGGCCTGAATGGTCAGCGACTCATCAAGGTTCAAAGGCCATAGCGCGAAATGAGACTGAATTACGTAGGATTACGTATCGAGAAAAGCCACTGAAATGTTCAGAATTGGCTGGCTCCCATTTCCTTCTGGGGGCATAAAATAAGAACAAAGGCTTTATCAGGTCTGATGGTTTGAACTCATCCGGCGGGCGAAAATAATAAGAGTGGCTGTATTTCAGCCTCGATAAGGGTTCGCCGGGCACTTCTCTCTCTTGGAGTCTATCTGACAGACTTCACTCAAGGTCTCCTCTCCCCTCCCCTTCAGAAGGTCACACTTTTGGAACTGCATCGGCTTTCCCGATAAAGCCAGAAAGCCAGCTGTAGGCTTCTACAGAACCTAATGCATAGGGGTTATCAAAGGTGCTGCCACCTTCTCTGGCGCGTTTCATTCCTTCATGCCAAGCAATTTCACTGATCCTGATGACAACAGTTTGTTCGGTCGTTCGTTTGATTGAATGTTGCATAACAATTAATTCAATTATCTTCTTTTGTGCTTCGTCGGCAATTTGGCTTTTAATTGCTGACGATCTTGAGCAGCTGAATTTTGATTGGGTTATCAGCGGGCAGCGCTTTGGTGCACCGCACCAAGATGCGACCCTACAGCACCAACTGAAAAGTCCTAGATTGCTTTATTAGTTAGTTCTGGTGGATTTTCCAGAGCACATCAAGCTTTGCGCTCTCGAGCGTCTCAAATACACCGGTTTCAAAGATCCGATCATCAAGATCGTAAAGGTGGTATGTGAAGCATTCTCGCCGATCGTAACTTACGTCGTTCGCTGGGGGGGATGAAGCATCGAAGGAAACCAAAAAATCCTTCCCAATGCGGTAAACCTTATGGACTTGAATTTCTGTGGCCAGGTCAAGGGAGTCGAACTGTTTCAACACGTCCTTCATCTCGTCGCTCATAGTTGAGGGTCGAAGAAATCCTAGAGGAACCGAACGTTTCGGACCAATAACAATTACCCACACGAATCATAAGGATTTCTTAGGATCACGCAATTGCGTGGTCAAGCGGCACCCTCCGTAACTCATATATATACGAGGAAATGCGAGGTTTCGAACTTCGCTGAAGTTCGAAACCATGAGCTTCCACCCTCAATCTCGACTCACCGCAACATATTTTCAGACCAAGCCCGTCTTAGGGGGAATCATCGATGTCTTCAAAGGCGAGGTCGATGTGAAGATCTTCCGTTGTTGTCAAATCATTGAAATCGAGTTGATCGAGTTCATCCATGTTGTCTGCGATGTCAAAAAGTGCATAAGACATATTCCACCTCGCGTAATGTTGTCATCATCGTGGACGCCAGTAAGACCAAGATCTCACCCAAAAGGTTGCTCGAACTGAGGTCATAGCTTTTTGTGAGGCAGAACGCTCTATCATGCATCTTTTAGATGGGTATATTCCTCAATAAGCTTTCGAAATGCAGATTTGAGATGCCCCGGGTCATGGGGGGCCATAGCATTGAGTGCATCCAGAATCTGAAGCACGGCTTGTTCGAAGCCAAGCGGTGTGGTGAGGGTTTCACCCGTTGAAAGATAGATAAGAGACGCCAGTACTTCATTACGATATTCGGAGTCACGAATCGATTTAATGAGAACAACCTGATCATGTGAGAGTTGATCCAGCCTCTCAGCCAGAGAAAACACACAGTAAGTTTCCCACTGCTTTGACGCCAGTAAATGGTTTCTTTTTCTATGTCGAGAAACAAAACTCAAGAGGCTCATGGCATTAAAATCCTCACCCAATACGCATAGAGACATCCAGAAAATCCAAGGGATCATCCACCGGTGATGGCGTCAATTCGTGGGCTTTCTTTCTGGTTTGACCTTCTCCTACTCCCAAAGACGGGCATTCTCTCGTGAATACTAATGAATGCAGTCCAAGATTGTTTCAACTAAATGAACAAGACGCAGGAATCTGCACCTGAATTTCTTTTCATTTATAGCGTGATTACGATCTTAGAATTGGCATCAGCCCATATGACGCGCTAGGTTTTCCACAACCCCCTTTTATTGCCATGTCGTTCGTGCCGAAGTCGAAGATCTCCAAGGCACTTATACATCCATATTTGGGCGCTCTTCCGTTTTGAGTGGAAATCAGCATAACTTGATGGATCTTTTGGCCCAGCATTGAGATGATTCCGAGCATGGATTCAACCTCGCTTTTTACAGCAGCCCTGGGTCTTCAGGATCCCTGGAAGGTAGCCGAAATTCGGTTCGAGCCTGACCAGGGAGAGATCCACTTTGATCTCGCTTGTGACTCCAAGCGACTGGATTGCCCGGCCTGCGCTGCGGGTGATCAATCGATTCATGATCGAACGCAGCGGACTTGGCAGCACCTTCACTTTTTCCAGTTCAAAGCCTTTCTGCACGCGCCTTTGCCGAGGGTGAAATGCAATCATTGCGGGAAGGTCACCCAGACTGACGTCCCTTGGGCTCGTCCTGGAAGCGGCTTTACCTTGTTAATGGATGCCTTGGTTCTGACGCTGGCTAAGAAGCTCCCTGTTTCTGCCATCGCCCAAATGTTTGGGGTCTCCGAGAATCGGATCTGGCGGGCTATCAATGTCCACGTAGAGTCTGCCCGTCAGGCGACCTCTTGCAGTGAAGTCACCGCCTTGGGTGTCGATGAGAAATACGTCGGTCGCCGATTGGGTTATCTCTCAATTTTTCATGACCCACTCGCCCGGCGCGTGATCGGCATTGCCGAAGGTCGAAAGGCTGACACCTTTGAGACTTTCAAGCCTGATTTCGAGAGTCACGGGGGCCGTCCTGAAGCGATCGAATTCATCACGATGGACATGTCCAAAGCCTTCCAGGCCGGCGCACGGAAGCAGTTTCCGAAGGCTGAAATCTGCTTTGATGCTTTCCATATTTGTCAGTTGATCCACGATGCCGTCGACGAAGTGAGAAGAGCTGAGGTCAAGCAGGAGGCCTCTTTGAAGGGCTCACGTTGGGGTCTTCTGAAGTCCCCCAAGGATTGGTCGAGGGACCAAATCACAGACATGCACTGGCTCCAACGTTCAGGCCTCAAGACGGCCCGAGCATGGCGGATGAAGCAACGTTACAAAGAGATCCATCTGATGTGTCGCGCCGGGGCAGACCCGGAGCCGCTATATCGATCCTGGATCTCCTGGGCAAAGCGCAGTCGGATGGAGCCTTTCAAGCGCCTGAGTAAGACCTTGAAGTCACACCTGCCGGGAATCCTTGCGGCCTATCGTCTGGGCGCAAGCAATGCCGTAGCCGAGAGCATCAACAGTCAGATTCAGGCGGCCATCGTCAGAGCCAGAGGATTCAAGTCGCTACGCAGCCTGACAAACATCATCTTCCTGACGACAGGAAAGCTTTCGAACCTTCCGGCTAACCCCTTCCAAAACCAGGTGCCGGCGTGACCCGAGTTTCCATACAAAACGGAAGAGAACCCCTGTTGACCGATTGCGAGTGGTGTATCGTTTTCATGGCTCGTGATTTGAGTGACCACTCCTCTCTCTGAATGACGAGGATTTCGAATTCAGAGAACCGCTCGTGCCGTTTGGCGATACAAGTCTGACGCACGATCCAAAGGCTAACACCGCAAGTCCTGCGGCTTCGGCGTTACGCGCGGCGTTGATATCCCGATCCAAAAGGCGAGGGAGTCACTTGGTTTTGTGTGATACTGACGAGCCAATGGAAAAAAGAGGGGATTCTCAACATGATGAGCCATGTGCAGAATGCCCTTGCAGATCGCACCCATCAGTTACCATTTTTGATGCATATTTCACTTCAGGAGGCTACGTGATGAGGCTCACAGTTTTATTCGCTGCGATTGTTGTTGCTTTGGGATCTTCGACCGCTATTGCGGCAACACCTGAAAGGACTGCATCCTCATCAGTTCCGAACAATCAAACCTGGTGGCCATCACTTCTGGACCTAACCCCTCTTAGGCAACACAACGCCACATCAAATCCTTACGGCGGTCATTTCAAGTATTCCGATGAATTCAAGTCCTTAAATCTAGCAGAGGTCAAAAAAGACATTCAGGATGTACTCACGACCAGCCAACCCTGGTGGCCCGCTGACTTTGGGAGCTACGGACCTTTTTTCATTCGCATGGCATGGCACAGCGCCGGTACTTATCGAACCATTGATGGCCGCGGAGGTGCGTCAGGAGGGCAGCAACGATTCGAACCCCTTAACAGTTGGCCTGACAATGCCAACCTCGATAAAGCACGCCGACTGTTGTGGCCGGTCAAGCAAAAGTATGGCAAAAAAATATCTTGGGCTGACTTAATTGTCTTGACTGGCAACGTGTCGCTGGAGTCGATGGGATTCAAAACTCTGGGATTTGCCGGTGGTCGCGAAGACGACTGGGAGCCTGATCTGGTCTACTGGGGACCAGAGAAAAAATGGCTGACGTCAGACCGTTTCGATGCGCAGCATCATTTGAAGGGACCATTAGGCGCAACCGAAATGGGCCTGATTTATGTTAACCCCGAAGGACCCCACGGCAACTCCGATCCTCTTGCCGCGGCGGAGGATATTCGGGAGGCTTTCGGCCGCATGGCGATGAATGATGAGGAGATTGTTGCTCTGATCGCAGGTGGACATTCATTCGGAAAGGCACATGGGGCCCACAATGCGGATAAATGCGTCGGACCAGAACCTGCAGGCGCTGGCATCGAAAACCAAGGGTTGGGATGGAACAATAAATGTGGAAAGGGCAATGCGGAGGACACTGTCACCAGCGGCTTGGAGGGCTCATGGACTGCAGACCCCGCACATTTCACCACACAGTATCTGGAACACTTGATGAATCTTGACTGGGTCAAGGCCAAAAGCCCTGCGGGCGCAGTTCAATGGATCCCCGCGGATCGAACATTACATAGCATGGTTCCAGATGCACACATCAAGGGTAAGCGTAATCCGCCGATCATGCTGACGACCGATATCACCCTGAAAGAGGACCCTGCGTTCCGGATCATTACGCAACGATTCCAGAAGGATCCTCAGGCATTCTCAGATGCATTTGCCAGAGCCTGGTTCAAACTGACCCACCGCGACATGGGACCCAAATCCCGTTACCTTGGAAGCGAGGTACCGCCCCAGGAGTTCATTTGGCAGGATCCTTTACCGAAGCTTGATCATCCGGTCATTGAGGCAGACGAAATCAAGGATCTTAAAACCAAGATTGCTCAATCCGGGCTTTCAATCCCCTCATTGGTTAAAACGGCCTGGGCTTCGGCATCAACATTCCGATATACCGATGGGAGAGGCGGTGCGAATGGCGGACGGATTCGGTTGCTGCCGCAGAAGAACTGGGTAGCTAACGACCCGATTGAATCAGCTAACGTGATCAGTACGCTTGAGAGGATTGCTCAGGAATTTAATCAACATCAATCCGATGGCAAGAAGGTATCTCTCTCTGATTTGATCGTTCTGGGTGGTTCAGTCGCCATCGAACAGGCCGCCAAGCGTGGCGGACAGGATATCGAAGTTGGTTTCACTCCAGGCCGTGTGGATGCAACACAAGGTCAGACCGATGTTCAGTCCTTTGGTGTGCTTGAGCCGACGGCTGATGGATTTAGAAATTACCATGCCGGAAAGAGCACTCAATCACCCGCAGAACTCCTGGTGGAGCGTGCAAGTCTTCTTAAACTGACAGTTCCTGAAACTGCCGTGCTGGTTGCAGGCCTCCGAAGTCTTAATGCCAACACGGGCCATTCGCCACATGGCGTTCTGACTCAGCGTCCGGAAACACTATCTAACGACTTTTTCATCAACCTTCTGGACGCATCAACTGTCTGGAGTAAATCTCCAACCGATGAGGGACTCTATGAAGGACGCGAACGAACCACTGGAAAGCTCAAGTGGACAGCGACCCCTGTAGATCTCATCTTGGGATCCAATTCAGAATTCAGGGCCGTATCAGAAGCCTATGGATCTACAGATGGAAACGAGCAGTTTGTGAAGGACTTCGCAGCCGTCTGGAGCAAAGTCATGAATCTGGATCGATTTGATCTCAACTGAATAATTTAGTATTCAAGATATGGGGAGCGATCATCACTTCCCATATCTTATTTGCGGTTTAAACGGCCGTGCTAGTGTTCTAAAAGCGCAAGATCCCGTCCACATTGAGTGAAAACTGCTGTTGTGAACTTGCATTGATGTAGGGGGTGGCACCGAATGCCCTGTCATAGCGCAATTCAGGACGAAATGTGAGAGCTTCCCATGGGGTATATGAAACACCCAAAGTGCTCTCGATAAACGTACCCGCATAGCCTGTTGCAACCCCGTTGCTGTTGTAAAGCACCTCCAGTCGAACCACGCCCTTGAGCTGTTCGGTGAGTTCCTTGTGTTGCAACCACAATCCGCCTCCAAACCAGGTCCCACTTGTTCCGGGAAGATGATCATAGAGCGTTTTTGCGCGACCAAAACTCCCTTGTGTCAGATCCAAAGTCAAAGTAACTGATGGGCTTAGCGTCTTTTCGAGTGACTCGGAGAGAATAAGCATGTTACCGATTTCGGGCTTTGCGAAGGAATCAAAGTCCATCGGCATGAAGGGAACACCCGATTGCATGACTGTAGCCATCCGCATCAGGCCTTCGCCGTAACTCACATAAAAGGATATTGCCGTTGGCAGTTCTGCCCCATCGTCGAAGGTTAGACCGCCCACATAATTGGGCCGAACCAGATAGTTCACTGAAATATCAGGGGCATTCGTCACGGCCTGATAAACACTAAGTCCCTCGATCCATTGGCATTCGATGCTCACGCCGGTTTGCGTGGTCGGGTAGATAAAATTGAAAAGATAACCTGTTGAATAGAGCGGGCGCTCACTTGCGCGGACGTCCTCATAACCATAGGGCGTGAACACCTTCCCAAGCTCAACCTCCCAAAGGGTGTTGTCTTGATCTTTTCGAGAAAACGAGAAAAAAGCTTGCGGGAGATCCCATCCAATCTGGTTCCAGCGAAAGGCGTTGTCCAAAAAACCATAGGAATAGCTATTGTTCCAATCGGTCCCAACGAGGTTATCCAGAGTGAACCCGAGCTCATTACTATCCTGAAGCGCATATGAGATCCGGGAAGAAAGATACAGCTGGTTTAAGTGCACTTCTTGCGACGAATTTGCATCTGTCGAGCCGAAATTAAAAACCCCCTGCTTTCCATAGAGGTTTAAAAAGCTGCCCCCTTCCGCCCATCCCTCCATCACAAGCGATAGATCGCCCTTTGAATAAGAGTGCTCTGATGCCGCTGCAAACAATGAAGAAAACATTAGCCATAGGAAAAGAACCAGCCAATGACACTCATACGATTGGGATCGCCTGAGCCTGACTCTCCTTCCTAAGGGCCAACTCCCGCATTTACAGGGTGATTGTTGCGATACCGACTTAAATATACGACCCATCAGAATGCGATCAGCGCATTTGCTTTCGCTGTTTCCAGAGTCCTGCAATGATTTTGGTGCTCAATCCACAGGTATCCAGAAGGACAATGACCAGAACAATCCACTGGATCAGAGCGGTCACTTCCAGCGCCAGAAAATTAAATTCATCGGCTTGAAACTGGTTATTGACATAGTCGATCACCTCAACGATCAAGCCTAAGGCCACAAGGCTGATCCCATAAAGTTCGATGTCATGGTGCGTAGCTTCAGACACGGAATTTCTTTTCCCCGTTGCGAGCCGACTCAGAATAATTTCTCTAGACTCAAGAATTACTCCC
>JBEGVN010000037.1:0-2558 GCA_041178325.1 Pseudomonadota bacterium | reverse complement strand
ACCAGAACGGACCAGGTGCCATAGATGTAGTTGGTGCCCCAGCGGCCGAACCAGGAGCCATCCGCTTCCTGTTCATTGCGAAGGTACTGGATGGCCCCCTCAATCACCTCGGCAAATTCCGGTCGTTTTTCTTGGGCTTTGGCGAGGAACATGAGGCACCGGCCGCTAACATCAGAGGTCGGCGGATCCAGCAAGGCGCCATGGTCAGCGAAGGGAATGTGGTTCAGGTAATACGCCGTGTTGTCAGCATCAAAAGCACCCCAGCCACCGCCATGTGATTGCATGCCGGCGATCCAGTTCCCGGCTCTGCGGAGGGGCTCTGCAAACTTCGTGTTTTCCGATTGCAACAGGGCATGAGCCACCACGGCAGAATCGTCAACATCGGGGTAGTAGGTGTTCTCAAACTGGAACGCCCAGCCGCCACCTTCAACGTTCGGGCGGCGGATGCGCCAGTCGCCCGGGTGATCGGTCAGCTGCTTGCTCGCGAGCCAGGTGAGCCCGCGATCCAGCGCATCCTGCGTTCTTCCATCCTGATCGATGCGGCAGCTTTCCTGAAGCGCAAGGCTGGTCAGACCCGTATCCCAGATCGGGGATACGCAGGGCTGGCAATAGGCCTCGTCTTCTTTAATGACCAGAAGCCGCTCGATGGATTCACGGGCGATTTTTCGGTGGGGGTGGTCCTCTGCGTAGCCCAGGAAATCCAGGGCTTCGTAGGCATTGACCATGGCCGGGAAAATCGCGCCGAGGCCATCCACGCCGTTCAGGCGTTCAATGAACCAGTCTCGGGCTTTAATCGTTGCGTGTGCACGGAGTTTTTTCGGAATGAAGCGCTCAAGGCTAAAGCCGATGCGTTCCAGTCCGAGGACCATTTTTCCGAGGGGGGTCTGCACGTGCGAAAAGTAATTGCGCTCAAGCTCGGGCTCTACCGTAAAGAGTTCGCGAACATGGGTTCCTTGGGGGTTCCGGGCTGTGACCTTGTGGCTGCAAAGGATGAAGAGTGGCACCATCACGGTGCGTGACCAGTAGGCGACCTTGTCGAGGTGGAAGGGGAACCACTTCGGCAGCAGCATGATTTCGACCGGAATGAAGGGAACGGCGCGCCAGGGTACCTGCTCGAACATGGCAAGCATGATGCGGGTAAAGACATTGGCGCGTGCCGCCCCGCCCTGGCTCAGAATCCACTCGCGGGCCAGCACCATGTGCGGCGCATCCACCGAATCTCCTGCGAGCTTCAGGGCGTAATAGGCCTTGACCGTACAGCTGATGTCGCCGGGACCTCCGGTAAAGAGGGAGTAGCTCCCGTCTTCACGCTGTCTTGCGCGAAGGTAAACCGCGATCTTGGCCTGAAGTTCCGGGGCAATCTCATCCATGAAATGCATCATCAGGATGTATTCGGCCGGAATCGTGCAATCGGCTTCGAGTTCGAAGACCCAGTAGCCGTCCTGGTGCTGAAGGCCCAGAAGGTAATCGCGTGCGCGCGTGACGGCGCTGCCCACGGGATCTGTCGTCTTGCGACTGAAGACCGGGTGGAAGTAAGTCGCGTTTTCTGAAGGGTCGTGATGATCTTTGAACATGTTTCGTATTTTCCCCTTGGAGGTCTGGCTTCTCAGGGTCGGATGTTGAATAGGTTTCCTATACCGGTTGCTCAATCAAGGGAACGCCGCGCCCGGCCAGGGCGAAGGCGGCCTTGAGTCCCAGATCACTGGAACGGAACAGTCGGCTGGTGATAATGGTGGTCTTCACGGCTCTCCGGGTGATTTTGACCTCGGAGGACGTATTGAAATCGGGGTGTTGAGCAATTTTGCGCAGCGTCAGGATCGCCATGCCGAGAGCCCACAGGCAAAATTCGCGCATGCCTTTTTCATGGGCCGGGATCAATAGCGTATACCGGAGCGCATTTTTGAGGTGACCGTGGGCCACTCCAATCAGTTCGAGGAAGCCGGCCTTGAAGTGGGCATCATGATGGCCGGGCTTCAGGCGATCCAGCTGGAATCCACCGGTGCGATCAAAGACATCCTGTGGGAGCCAGCAGACCCCACGGTCATGATCGTCCCAAAGGTCCTTGAGGATATTGGTCATCTGAAGGCCCTGACCGAACGAGACGGCGAGGCGCATCATCTCGGATTCGTGAGCGCGGATTTCTCCGGAGTAGTGGCAGAAAAGACGCGTCAGCATCTCACCCACCACGCCGGCCACGACGTAACAATAGCGGTCATGGTCCTTGAGGGTCGGGAGGCCTTTTTTTAGATCGAGTCCCTGAAACTGGGCCATGCCCTCGGCCATGATTTCAACGCAAAGCGCCAGCGCATTCTGCTGGTCGGCCGCAAACGCATGCGTGATTTGAATGACCCTGGGAAGAACGGCGATCAGTTCATGTTCTGCGGGAAGTGTGCTGCTTGAAAGCTTGGGACCTAGTTGGTCACGCAAGGCCTCAGCCGGGGCGCGGCCTCGAACCACTTCGGAAAACGCGCGACAAAACCGACGCTTGGATTCAAGATCGAGTCCGACCTCGTCTTCAATCGTGTCGACGATCCGACATAAAAGATAAGCGTTTGCCA
>JBEGVN010000036.1:0-111473 GCA_041178325.1 Pseudomonadota bacterium | reverse complement strand
CCTGTCTTTCCTGATAGGCCAGGCTTCGCCATTCCAGAATCAGGTTATAGACTTTGCGCACGCAGCCAAAGGTCTGAGCCAGGAGAACCTCCTGCTCGGGTGTGGGGTAAAACCGATATTTATAGGCCCGTTTGCGCGTATTCACGACACGGACTATAGCTTATGCTAACCACCCTAACAACCGCTCTACGGATCGGAGAGCTCGCTATCCCTCCCCGCCCTAAAGGACCGGGTTTCTCGCGAGATTAACGATGAAAGAAAAAAATCAGAACCGGGTGGTCTATACCACCGGTATTGGTCGGGTCTGCCCCGAATGCGGAAAACCTGTGGAGGCATGCATTTGTCGAAAGCAGCCAACACACCGCCCAGCCGGCGATGGGGTCGTGCGCATCCGAAGGGAAACCAAAGGTCGAAACGGCAAGGGCGTGACGGTGATCACCGGGGTCCCCCTGGGGGAATCAGCGCTTCAGGCCCTCGGAAAGGAGCTCAAGGCGCGCTGCGGAACCGGAGGTACGGTCAAGGACGGCAACATTGAGATTCAAGGAGATCATCGGGATCTGCTCCTCACCGAACTAACGAAGCGCGGCTGGACCGTTAAAAAAGCGGGCGGTTAAGACCGCCCGCTTTTTCGTCCCTCAGAGGCCGCCATGATAAGGCGGCCTGTCTCGCCTTACTTGGCGGGAACGAGAATCGTGGGATTGAAATAGGCAGCAGGGTATTTCGGATCAACATCATGGGCTACAGCGGCAAGAGCCGCAGGTGCAACGCCACCGGCACTGGGGGTCGTTGCCAGAGCACCGTGCGTCTTTTCAATCAGTTCCGCATTGGAAAAGATCACCGACGGCTGGAAGTTATAAGCCGGGTATTTGTCTTCGCTGGCAGCCACAGGGTTTCCTGACATCGCTGAAACGAGCAACGTAGCAGTCGCCAGAGTCTTGAACATGGTCATTTGGTTATCCTCCATCCAATAGATCTTCTAATTGATCAAGCCGCAGGGCACGAGAACCGCTCAAGGCCTGTACCGCATTGCTGACCCGATGACTTGCCGTTTCCGTCCTTATAAAGACGTCAACGAGCGGGTTAATTCGAGGTCTCCCCCCACATTGCGTACTTTATCCGAAATCGTGCCGATACGGAATTTACCCAGACGCAAACAAATCACTCGTTTAAGACTAAAAGAGGCCCGTAATGTTCCCGTGATCGTCGACATCAATCGACTCGGCTGCAGGGACTTTTGGCAGGCCTGGCATCGTCATGATGTCTCCGGCAATGGCAACGACGAACCCGGCCCCATTGGCCAGTCGGGCCTCCCGGATGTGGACATCGTGTCCCGAGGGGGCTCCGCGCTTGGAAGGATCCGTTGAGAACGACATTTGCGTCTTTGCCATGCAAACCGGGTAGCCCGGATAATCCTGACTCCAGGCCTCAAGCTGCTGGCGAACCTTGGGATCAATAGTGACACTCCGCGCACCATAGATCTTGGTGGCAATGGCCTCAATTTTTTCGACCAGGGGCAGATCGTCCGCGTAAACAAAGCGGTGCTGTCCTGGTGCCTGATCGACCTGAGCGGCAACTGCACGTGCCAGATCCTCTGCTCCCCGGCCACCTTCCGCCCAATGACGCGCGATCACCACCTTTACGCCGAGCGAATCGCACTTCGCCTTAAGCAGGGCAATCTCCGCCTCCGTATCGAAGGTGAAATGGTTGATCGCCACGATACAAGGAAGGCCGTAGTGGGTCTGAATGTTGTCGATATGCCGCTCAAGATTGGAAAAACCCTTCTCAAGAGCCGCCACATCCTCCTGGTTGAGGGACTCACGTGGCACGCCACCATGGAATTTCAGCGCGCGAATCGTCGCCACCAGAACCACAACAGAGGGATTGAGGCCTGCCATTCGGCACTTGATATCAATGAACTTTTCCGCACCCAAATCGGCCCCGAATCCCGCTTCGGTCACGACATAATCCGCCAGCTTGAGTGCTGTTCGAGTGGCTGTGACGGTATTGCAGCCATGCGCAATATTCGCAAACGGCCCACCATGGATCAGTGCCAGATTATTCTCCAGCGTCTGAACCAGATTGGGCTTGATCGCGTCCTTCAACAAGGCCGCCATCGCACCATGGGCCTTGAGGTCACGTGCATAAATGGCCGTCTTGCCATCAAAGTGATAGCCGATGATGATACGACCCAAGCGCTCCTTGAGATCCTTAAGACTCTGTGCAAGACAGAGGATGGCCATGACTTCGGATGCCACGACAATGTCGTAACCGTCCTCTCTCAGATAACCATTGGCGGTGCCGCCCATCCCGACCACGATCTTGCGCAAGGCGCGGTCATTCATGTCCACAACCCGCTTCCACTGGATTCTTCGAGGATCAATACCCAGCGTGTTGCCGTGGCTGATGTGATTGTCGATCAGCGCAGACAGAAGATTGTGGGCAACCCCAATCGCGTGGAAGTCTCCGGTGAAATGGAGATTAATGTCCTCCATCGGAACCACCTGGGCATGTCCGCCGCCCGCGGCCCCCCCTTTGACGCCAAAACAAGGACCCAGCGAAGGCTCTCGAAGACAGATCAGCGCTTTTTTGCCAATGCGGTTCAGTGCGTCGCCCAAGCCCACTGTCGTCGTTGTCTTTCCTTCACCTGCAGGCGTAGGGCTGATAGCGGTCACCAGAATCAGCTTGCCATCCTGTTGGGTAGCGAGACTCTCAACATGTTCCAGGGACAGTTTGGCCTTGAAATGGCCATAGGGATCCAAGGATTCGGCTGGAATACCAAACTGTTCCCGGGCAATTTCCATCACGGGCTTGAGTCGGGCGGCACGGGCAATTTCAATATCAGACATGGGCTACGAATCGATTGGAGGTAAGGGATGCTGCAATTCTACCAAGTCCGCCCCGGGGCAGACCGTAAGACCCCATCAGGGCTTGCCGGAGCAGCACTTTTTAAACTTTTTCCCGCTTCCGCAAGGGCAAGGGGCATTCTTCAGCGTTTTCCCGAGGTGGGCGATCTTGCCGTGGTACGGAAACGTCGCATCCAGATAAACCCAGTGCCCGCGGTGACGGACAAAACGACTGATTTCATGAAAAAGATAGGTGTCGTCCCCAAGCTCATAAGTGGCCTTGAATTCGACAACGCCCCGCTCATCTGAAACGCCACCCCCAATGGTGTCAACAATCTCAAGGGACGACCAACGGCGCTCATCCTTGTCGAAATTAAGCCGCGATGGCCGCGTCGAGAGATCCCAGCTTTCAAGAAGATACTCGGTCTTTCTGAGCTGGAAGGCCGAAAAGCGCGACCGCATTAAAGCTTCCGCTGTTTCAGGTTGTTGCGCCCCTGAAAGATAAGGTTCGCAACAAGACTCAAACGAGCGGCTCGACCAACAGGGACAGGCGCCGGTAGGATCCATCATATTTTCCATCAACGTTTAAAAGGGAAGCCTTCAATTCTAACAAGCGCACCCCCCCGAACTGAAACCTCGAAATGACCGATGCCTAACACCAGCAATTTTGAATCCAGAGTTCTGCTTTGGTTTGATGTACACGGACGCAAGGATCTGCCCTGGCAATCGCCCCGGGATCCCTATCGGGTCTGGGTCTCTGAAATCATGCTGCAACAGACGCAAGTCGCTACCGTCATCGATTACTTTCATCGATTCATGTCCCGATTTCCCTCGCTTCATGCCTTGGCTGAAAGCGAGCTCGACGCTGTTTTGGCCCTCTGGGCGGGGCTTGGCTACTATGCCCGTGCGCGTAACCTTCATCGAACAGCGGGCCTTTTAGTTTCTGATTACCAGGCAAGCTTTCCTCACTCCCGCGAGGCACTCGAAAAACTTCCAGGTATCGGACGATCGACCGCAGGGGCCATCCTGAGCCTTGGATTGGGTATCTGGGCCCCCATTCTGGACGGCAATGTCCGCCGTGTTTTGGCGCGCCATGAAGCCATCGAAGGATGGCCAGGACAGGCCGAAACCCTGAGAAGACTCTGGGACCTCAGCGAGTCGCTCACACCCAAAGGACAGGCGGCTGAGTTCAATCAGGCAATGATGGATCTCGGGTCACTGATTTGCACCCCACGAAATCCCTCTTGTTCGGCGTGTCCGCTGAATGGAACCTGCCGCGCACATCAAGAGAAGAGTCAGGCGCTTTACCCTGGCCGTAAACCATCCAAGACCATCCCGGTTCGAACCCGCTTTTGGCTCGTTCTCAGGAAACCTTCGGGACAGGTCTATTTGGAACAACGGCCCGAGCAAGGAATTTGGGGTGGGCTTTTATCCCCTCCCGAATTTGAGACACGGGAGGCCCTGGAGGCATTCGCTGACGCGTATTTTGGCCTGAATCGCTCTGACACCTTGATGCCGCAAAGACGACATACCTTTTCCCACTTCCATCTCGACTTCTGTGCAGTGTTGAGCGATATTGGAGAGGTGGATGTGCCTCTGGCTTTGAAAGGATGTTTCGTGGATCCGAATCGAGCAGAACGCCTGCCGGCCCCCGTCCGGAAGCTGCTCAGCGATCTTTCGCCAAAGCCATTAGCCTCTCCACCCAACCCCTATCAATTGAGTTAAGTCACGACATTCAGACGATGAGCACACATACCGTACTCTGCAAGCGTCTCGGTCAGGAGGCCGAGGGTCTTGATAAGCCGCCTTTTCCCGGCGCGGAAGGCCAACGCATTTTCGATCACATCTCCAAGGCCGCATGGCAGGAGTGGCTGAAAGTGCAAACCATGCTCATCAATGAGCATCGACTCACCCCCTTCGAGGCTGAAGCCAAGAAATTTCTGGCCCAAGAGCGTGAGAAGTATCTCTTTGGGGGGAACGATAACCTTCCCGAAGGCTATCGGCCCCAGAGCTAATTCTACTTCTGCTCCTCTTCTTCCTCGCTCTCGTCATAAGGCATGGTTTTTACTCCTGACGCGCTCTTGGGAGGAGCGGAAACGGAGGAACCACCCCATGCACTCTCGGGAGCTGCCCTGGTAGCTCTCGGTGGCGCGTAGGCCGGTTCTTCATCCGAAGACGGAACCGGGAGGCCACGACGTGAAGGGACTGAAGGTACGGTCGCTTCTGATTCAGGCTCAGCCGGGACCACAGTAGTCCTGGGCGCTGGCGGTCTTGGGCGCTGGTCAGTCTCTTCGCTGGAAGGCTCGAGCGCATCTTCCGTCTGTGACTTCTGTTTTGGTGCCAGCCCCTCATCCGAAGCCGCGGCGGCTTGCCAGCTGCTGTCAGATTCCTGCCCCCCGATAACCAATGGGATTCCGGTGGGCTTTTCTACTGCCTTGCGTACCTTATCCATGTTGATGGCGGCACCGGTCTTGGCGCGCATCTTCTCGATTTCGTTAGTCGCCACCTTCAGAAGGAATCGAGCACGCTGCGCGTCTTCACGTTCCAACTGGGTCTTGGAAACGTTTTCATCCGGGTCATGGCCGCGGACCCCGGCATCCTCATCCAAAGGCTGACTGACTTCCATATAGAGCCAGCCATTTTTCCAGCCGAGCTTCACTGGCTGATTCACAAGATAAACAGGCGCACCGACGGGAACCAGCGGAAACAGCTTGGCGACATCTTCGTTGTACATGCGCATACAACCATGGGTCACGCGCATGCCAATCCCGTCAGCCTTAGCCGCATCTGTGCCATGAATCAGATAGCCTGAAACCCCAAGACGCATGGCGTATTTACCCAAGGGATTATCGGGACCTGGAGGAACCACATCAGGCAAAGGATCCCCCTTGGCAGCATGCTCACGTTTGATGGAGGCCGGCGGCGTCCATGAGGGATCCTTCTGCTTGTCGACAACACGCGTCATTCCCAAAGGGGTTCGCCAGTCCATGCGGCCCATACTTACCGGATAGGTAATCACCTGACCCATCGCAGCACTTTCAAAGTCGGGTTGAGCCGGAGCCACTGGAGCCTGAACCACCTCGACCTTCTTTCCTGGCTGGCAGACCGGCGCCTTGGTAGAAAGCGGCTTGGCCGCCGCGCCTTTGGCCGAAGCAGCCGTCCCCTTCGCTTGGGACGATGACGGCTTGGCTGCTGACCCCGTTTTGCCCGCATTGGCCGGCGCGGTCTTGGCTGACTGCGTCTTTGCACCCGATGCAGCAGGCTTCGCTACCGGCTTGCCGGGCTGACTGACACCAGCGCCAGGTTTGCAGACGGGGGCAGCGGACTTTCGTGCCGATGACGAACTCGTCTTGGCAGGTACCGGACGCGCCTTGACCGGAAAATAGTACATTCGCATTTCTGGGATATTGACCACAATACCCGACCGGGGGGCATCCGGAAGGATGAATTCCTGAGGAATCAGGATGTCCGTCCCCCCCTTGGGCAGCCACCGATCCACATTCTGGTTTGCCATCACCATCTCATCCTGCCCCACGCTGAAGCGCCGAGCAATATCGATGAGGGTATCCTCCTGACGGGCCTTGGTATGGCGCAGGGCACCGATAATGTCATCACCGGCCTGAGGCAAGGAGAAGCTTTCGGCTTGAACTGGCGTCATTCCGGAGAGAACAACCAGCAAGGCGACATGAACGGCAATCAGACTTTTTTGAAGCATCTTTGGATTCCCTATGAGGAACAGGCGGACGGTTTCAATCAGGATACTTTGGCCGGCGGCTCACCACCGAACCAATCCAGCAGAATCGGCAAAAACGCATTGAGTTCAAGACTCATCAGGGCGAAATCGACGTCAAAGCGGGTCGCGGCATCTTCGGATCCGGCATCGGCGGCAGCCTCTTGGATCGTATCGAGAAACTTAAGGCGGCGAATGGTCAAGGCTTCATCCAGAACCAGACTCAGCCGGTCATTCCAGCTGAATGCCAGCTTGATAGCTTCTTTGCCGGCTTCCAGATGGTGCAGGATTTCAGGCACTTCAAGGTCATGGCGTCGTGCGCGAACGATGCCGCCATCTTCTTCCGGTGACTTAAGCTCACACTCAGATTCCAGCGTGACGCCTTCTGGCAAGGCCCCACCGGCCAACCAGCGCGTCATGACAGATGCAGGACGCTCCTGCGTCGCAATGGGACGAACCGGAAAACCGTCCAAGGTTTGCCGCAGTGCAGCAACCATATCTTCGGCTTTTCGCGCGCTGCTGGAGTCAACAAAAAGCCAACCCCCTTTGGGGTCGATGTAGGCAAAGGTCCGGCGACTCTGGCTAAAAGCCTTGGGAATCATGTCATGCAGGATTTCTTCGCGCAGCCCCTCACGTTCCTTTTTGCGTAATTTTCGGGACTCACGCGCTTCAATCTCATCGACCCGCGCAGCCAGGCGCTCATTGACCACACTCGAGGGCAGGATCTTGTCTTCCCGCCGCAGGCAGATCATCAGAAATCCCTGTGTTTGATGAATGAGGGGAGCGTCGGAATGCCCCAGAGGGGGATACCATCCCTCACTGGCGGGCTCAAGGGCCCCACAGGGCTGAAAACGACGGTTCTGGAGTCGCTCTTCGAGGACCTCAGCGGAAAGGTCGAAGGGCGCGGTGATCCTTAGAAGGACCAGATTTTTGAACCACATGTGAGCTAGAGAATAAAAGCGGTTGATTATGAAGGATTTGCGCCGCGTTGTCATCCTGAGGGGCCCCGAAAAAAAGGCCTTTTTTGCCCTGCTCCGCGCATCCGATAAGAGCGATAAAATGGGAGGTACCGGCCCGACTCCACGCCATGAGACACCGACCTTTATGTTTTCTCCAGATTGCAAACTCGACCCAAGCCAATGGGAAAGCTCAGACCACAAAGCCTCCCCGAATTCACGCCGCACAGGCGTCCCTCGGATTGGGCTCTTGCTGGCCTTGCTGGTGACTCCCCCCGTTTTCGCGGATACTGCCTACGTCACGCTGGAAGATGACAGCGCCATCGGCCTGGTATCGGTTCCTGAAGGCAAATTGCTCAAGCGGTTTCCGATCGGCAAAAGGCCGCGAGGCATCGGTGCGGATCCTTCGGGGCAATCACTCCTGGTAGCCGTCAGCGATGAAGACACCATCAAGCAACTGCCCCTTCCCCTGGGCAAGGAGACCGCGAAACTCCCCTCAGGAAAGGACCCCGAAACCTTCGTGGTGACCCCTGATGGCAAGCGCCTTTTTGCCTCCAACGAGAATGACAATGCAGTTACAGTCATTGACCTCACCACCCGCAAAACGCTCAAATCAATTCCGGTAGGTGTAGAACCAGAAGGAATCGCCGCAAGCTCCGATGGGCAATGGATCGCCAGCACCAGTGAAACCACCAACATGGTCCACTGGATCGACGCAAAAACACTGGATCTGAGGGACAACACGCTGGTCGATCCAAGGCCACGAGCATGTCGCTTCACGCAAGACAGCCAGGAGCTTTGGGTCAGCTCTGAAATTGCGGGAACCGTCTCGGTAATCGACACATCCGCCCACACACTCAAGGCCACGATCAACTTCCAAATTCCAGGGGTCACTCGAGAGAAAATCCAACCTGTTGGCATTCAGATTGATCGTGATCGCCGCTTTGCCTATGTGGCGCTAGGCCCTGCCAATCGCATTGCGGTGATTGATGCTCAAACCTACAAGGTGCTGGACTATCTTCTGGTAGGCCAACGGGTTTGGAATCTCGCATTCGATTCAAAGGAAAAGCACCTCGTTACCGCCAATGGCGGCAGCAACGATATTTCCATCATCGATCTTGAAAAGCGCAAGGTCTTGCGATCGGTTGCTGTCGGACAGGGGCCCTGGGGCATCGTGGTGACTCCATGAGCCCACAGAACGCCCTTGAACTCACTGACCTCTCCTTTGCTTACGGCGCAAAGAAAGCGCTGGACCATGTCTCATTCACGGTCGCCTCGGGCCGTTGCGCAATTCTCCTGGGACCCAACGGAGCCGGCAAATCAACGCTCTTTTCCCTGATCACCCGACTCTATGACTCGGCTTCCGGCAGCATCCGCATTGCAGGTCACGACCTTCGTAGCGCCCCGCTCAAAGCCCTGGCGTCCCTGGGTGTCGTATTTCAGCAAACCACGCTTGACCTTGATCTGACGGTCCGACAAAACCTCCTCTACCATGCCGCCTTGCATGGTCTGGACAGCCGGACGGGGCAACGCCGGATCGATGAGGAGCTGGAACGGCTGGACATGCGGCACCGTGATCAGGAACTCGTTCGAAACCTGAACGGCGGTCACCGGCGCCGGGTCGAGATTGCCAGAGCCCTCCTTCACCATCCGGCTCTTCTCCTTCTTGACGAACCGACCGTCGGACTGGACGTACCCAGTCGAAAAGCGCTCGTGGACCACATTCATGCTCTTTCGAGTTCGGGCAAGCTCTCGGTCCTTTGGGCGACCCACCTCATCGACGAGATTGCGGCGGATGATGCCATGATTGTTCTTCATCAGGGGACGATCAAAGCGAAAGGCGACATTCCCGAACTTCTGGCACTGACCGCTACCAACAACATCCATGACGCCTTTGAAGTCCTGACGAGCGGGAGGCCCCAATGAACCTTCGACCGAGCCATTACCTGCGTGCGCTCAAAGGGATTGTCTGGCGAGAACTGCTTCGTTTCGTGCATCAAAGAGAGCGATTCATTTCCGCCTTGGTGCGCCCCCTGATGTGGCTTTTTATTTTCGCTGCGGGCTTTCGATCCACTCTGGGCGTAGCCATCATCCCCCCCTATGAGACCTACATCCTCTATGAGGTCTACATCACCCCTGGACTTGTCGGGATGGTGCAGCTTTTCAATGGCATGCAGAGCTCTTTATCAATGGTCTACGACCGTGAAATGGGGAGTATGAAAACGCTTTTGGTGAGCCCCCTTCCCCGGGGGTTCCTGCTGACCTCGAAACTTTTAGCCGGGGTCGCCATTTCTGTCATTCAGGCCTATGTTTTTTTGGGCATTGCCTGGCTTTATGGGATCGAAGCGCCGGTAGAGGGCTATCTGACGGTTTTGCCCGCACTCATACTCTCGGGACTCATGCTCGGCGCCTTGGGCCTTTTGCTCTCCTCCATGATCCGACAGCTCGAAAACTTTGCAGGAGTCATGAATTTCGTCATTTTCCCCATGTTCTTCCTTTCGAGCGCGCTTTACCCCTTGTGGAAAATCAGGGAATCCAACCCTCTTCTGGCACGAATCGCAGAATTAAACCCCTTTACCTATGCTGTTGAGTCCATTCGATTTGCGCTCTATGGCCAGGCAAATCCTGAAGCCTTTCTGGTCGCCGCGGCGGCTTTAGCGCTCTTCCTCGGCGGTGCCGTCTGGGGTTATGACCCGACCCGCGGCATGCTGCACCGAAAATCACGCTAGATTTGCCTACTCTGAGGGTTCGGGGGACTTTGTCCCCCGAACCCGGCGCTCAAGAAAACGGTAGAATCAGAAGATAAAGGTTGCACCCCACCGAGTCAGCCCATCACCGATCCAGGCACTGAACTTAAGATGTCCTCAACGAACCCAACAATCCTTGTTTCCGGCGGTGCCGGCTTCATCGGCGGCAATTTTGTGCTTCGGCAGATGCGGGGCACAAACACAGAAGTCATCAACCTTGATGCCCTGACCTATGCCGGCAATCTCGATACCCTCGACGACATCGAGGATGACCCGAGACACAACTTCGTGTTGGGCTCGATCGGAGACAGCGCCCTGGTCGATTACCTTTTACAAAAGCATAGGCCGTCCGCGATTATCAATTTCGCAGCTGAAAGTCATGTGGATCGCTCCATCGACTCACCCGAAGCCTTCATCCAGACCAACATTCTGGGAACCTTTTCCCTCTTGGAATCTGCCCGAAAATTCTGGCGCGGACTTGAAGGCGCTGAGAAGGACAACTTCCGTTTCCTTCATGTGTCAACGGATGAAGTCTATGGCAGCCTCGGCCCAACGGGTAAGTTCACGGAAACGACGGCCTACCAGCCCAACTCCCCCTATTCAGCCTCAAAGGCCAGTTCTGACCACCTGGTCCGGGCTTACTTCCATACCTATGGACTACCAGTCCTGACGACCAATTGCTCGAACAACTATGGTCCTTTCCAGTTTCCGGAAAAGCTCATCCCCCTGATCATCCACAATGCGCTTGCCGGAAAGCCCTTGCCTATCTATGGCAACGGGCTCAATGTTCGTGACTGGTTGTTTGTGGAAGACCACTGCGCGGCCATTGCCCGAGTGCTTGATGCCGGCACGCCCGGAGAGGTGTACAACATCGGCGGTAATAACGAGAAAACCAACCTTGAGGTTGTCCATACCCTCTGCGATCTTCTTGATTCCCTCAAACCACGAAGCGATGGCGCATCCTATCGAAGCCAGATCACCTTTGTGACCGACCGCCCTGGGCACGATGCCCGTTATGCGATCGATGCCAGCAAGATCAAGAACACCCTAGGATGGGAACCTTCAGAAACCTTTGAGACGGGACTTAAAAAGACCGTGACCTGGTACCTTGAGCATCAGGACTGGTGCCAGAGGGTCATGGATGGCAGCTATCGCGGCGAGCGCCTGGGCTCGGCCTAAGACATCGATAACGACAAGGAATATTGAACGGATGGCAACGACGAAAGGCATCATTCTGGCGGGTGGATCCGGAACCCGACTGCATCCTCTGACCCACGTCACCAGCAAGCAACTGCTTCCGGTTTACGACAAGCCGATGATCTACTACCCCCTCTCGGTCCTGATGCTGGCCGGAATCCGGGATGTCCTGATTATCACGACCCCCCACGATGCGCCCCAGTTTCAACACCTCCTTGGCGATGGCAGCCAGTGGGGGATGTCGATCAGCTATCGCGAACAACCCAAGCCCGAAGGGCTCGCTCAGGCCTTTATCATCGGCCGCGAATTTGTGGGCCACGACCCCTCCTGTCTGATCCTTGGCGACAATATTTTCTACGGTCATGGGCTTCCGGAGAGCCTTCAATCGGCGGCAAACCAAACCGAGGGGGCGACAGTTTTTGGTTACTGGGTCAACGATCCTGAACGTTACGGCGTGGCTGAGTTCGACAAGAGCGGCAAGGTTATTGGTCTTGTTGAAAAACCCAAGGAACCCAAGTCCAACTGGGCAGTGACCGGCCTTTATTTTTACGACAACCAAGTCATCGACATGGCCCGAGATCTCAAGCCGGGGGCCCGCGGTGAGCTTGAAATCACGGACATCAACAAGCTCTACCTCGAGCTTGGACAGCTTCGCGTTGAGAAGCTGGGCCGAGGGACCGCCTGGCTCGACACAGGGACCCACGACTCCCTCCTGCAAGCGGCGAATTTCATCCAGACCATTGAAGAGCGTCAAGGGCTCAAGATCAGCTGCCCCGAAGAAATCGCCTGGAGCCGTGGCTGGATTACCGCAGAACAACTCGAAGCGCAGGCCGAGCCGCTTCGTAAAAGCAATTACGGAGAATATCTCCTGCGTCTTCTCAAGATGGGGCTTCCAACTTGATTATCGAATCCACTCCTTTGCCGGGCCTCCTGAAGATCCGGCCTGACGTTTTTGGTGATGCCCGTGGATTCTTCCAGGAAACCTGGAACCTCAGACGCTACACCGAAGCCGGCCTTGATCGCCATTTTGTCCAGGACAATCTCTCTTACTCAAGGCGCGGCATTCTTCGGGGACTTCACTTCCAAAACCCCAGACCCCAAGGCAAGCTGGTCTATGTCCTTGAGGGCGAAGTTTTCGATGTGGCAGTGGATGTCCGCACTGATTCCCCGACTTTCGGCCAATGGTATGGCGAGACCCTGTCTGCGGAAAATCATCTGCAGCTTTTTGTTCCCGAAGGCTTTGCGCATGGATTTTGTGTGACCAGCGAGTTTGCCCTCTTTGCCTATAAATGTACTGATTTCTACAACCCTTCGGCCGAATTCAGCCTGCAATGGAATGATCCCGCTATCGGCATTCAATGGCCCATACAAGACCCTGAACTTTCGGCCAAAGATCGGGAAGGCATTCCCCTCAGCGCCTTCAGTCGCGAGTCTCTGGCGGTCTGGTAACCCATGCGCATCCTTCTGGTCGGCCAGAGTGGACAGGTCGCGCATGAATTGCAACGATCCCTCGCCTGCTTGGGCCAGGTAATCCCCAGAAGCCGGAGCACGCAGCCCCCTCTAGATTTACTGAACCCCGATACCATCGCGCCTGCGGTCCTTGAAGCTCAGCCTGATGTGATTGTGAATGCAGCTGCTTATACTCAGGTTGACCGCGCAGAATCAGAGCCTGAGACCGCGTTCACGGTCAATGCGCACGCTGTCGAAGCGCTGGCCTTTGCCTGCCGGGAACTAAAGATTCCCCTGATCCACTATTCAACCGATTATGTCTTTGATGGGAAGTCCCATGCTCCCTATCGTGAGACTGATCCGTCCGGGCCCGATGGGGTCTATGCAAGGAGCAAGCTTCAGGGCGAGGAGGCCATTCGAGGTGCCGGGATCCCTCACCTGATCTTGAGAACCGCCTGGGTCTATGGTCTTCACGGACAGAATTTTCTGAAGACGATGCTGCGACTCATGGCGGAACGCGAGTCCCTCGGCGTCGTGAATGACCAGTTTGGCGCCCCGACCTGGAGCCGCATGATTGCTGAGGCGACGACCCTGATGATCGCCCTCTCCCTTAAGGAAGGCCGAATGGAGCTTGGAGAGCGCTCGGGCACCTACCATCTGACCTGTGGAGGAACGACCACGTGGTTTGGATTTGCCGAAAGCATTCGTGCCCTCGGAATACGGGGCGGTCACCTGCCGAACTCAGCAGCGACCCTACGCGCCATCACAACCGAAGAGTATCCGACGCCAGCCCGAAGGCCGTCCTACTCCGTTCTCGACAATCAGCGCCTCTCGGAGGCCTTTGGCCTTCGCCTCCCGTCTTGGGAAGAGTCTCTGGCCCTTTGCCTTGAGACGAAACCCGCGTGAACGTATCGGCGAGTCCCTCGTTGCCCCCGGTCCCCGGCTTCATTCACCTTAGGGTTCATACGGAATATTCGCTGGTCGATGGGCTGGTCGATGTCAAGGCGCTGGTCAAGAGAACATCCGATCTGGGTATGCCGGCTGTCGCCGTTACCGACCACAACAATCTCTTTGCCATCGTCAAGTTCTACAAAAATGCGCAGTCTGCAGGCATCAAACCCATAGCAGGAGCCGATGTCCTCGTGACCCACCCTGAGGAGCTTCAAAACCCCTACGCGATGACGCTCTTTGTTCAGGATGCACAAGGCTATCGCACCCTCTCTCGGCTCCTCTCAAAGGCTTTCCGTGAGAATCAGCATCAGGGCCAGCCACAAATTCGAGCCGAATGGCTGGAACAGGAGAACGCGGGACTGATCGCCCTTTCAGGTCCAAGACAGGGCCAAATTGCACGTCACGTGGTTTCAGGCAACCACGCCGAGGCGCAGCGCATCGCCGCCCATTGGCAAACCGTTTTCGGGGATCGCTTCTATCTCGAAGTGCAGAGAACCCGGAGGCCTCAGGAAGAAACCTGGATCGCAGGCGCTGTGGAGATTTCTTCCACACTCGGGATCCCCCTGGTTGCGACCAATGATGTTCGCTTTCTTGAACCTTCAGAGTTTGAGGCCCACGAGGCGCGGGTCTGTATTCACCAGGGTCGGGTTCTTGAGGATCCCCGGCGTCCCAAGGATTACACCGAGGAGCAGTACCTCAAGAGCGAAGCCGCCATGGCTGAACTCTTTGCCGATCTCCCCGAAGCCCTTGCCAATACGGTCGGAATCGCGATCCGATGCAATCTCAAGCTGACTCTGGGGCAAAATTTTCTTCCCCAATTCCCTATTCCTGATGGCCTTACGGTCGCTGAATATTTTGCAAAGGTTTCTCGGGAGGGGCTGGATGAGCGATTGGCCAAAAAGCCTCCCGTGGGTGCTGGAACTCTCGAAGAGAACACCCAGCTTTACCGCGAGCGCCTGGAGCTTGAGGTCGGGGTCATCAACCAAATGGATTTCCCCGGCTACTTCCTGATCGTTGCTGACTTCATCCAGTGGGCCAAAAGCCAGGGCATTCCCGTGGGTCCCGGCCGTGGCTCCGGCGCAGGATCCCTTGTCGCGTATGCGCTCAAAATCACCGACCTTGATCCGATTGAATTTGAACTGCTATTCGAACGGTTCCTCAATCCCGAACGTGTCTCGATGCCCGACTTCGATGTCGACTTCTGCATGGAGCGACGCGATGAAGTCATCGACTACGTCGCCCGGACTTATGGTCGGGATCGCGTTTCTCAGATCATCACCTACGGCAGCATGGCGGCCAAGGCCGTCGTTCGCGATGTTGGTCGAGTCCTAGGTCACCCCTATGGATTCGTAGATCGGATTGCCAAGCTGATTCCATTTGAGTTGGGCATGACGCTGGAAAAGGCCCTGACGGACAGCGAGGATCTTCGCAAGACCTATGAATCCGACGAAGAGGTCAAGGCACTCATCGATCTTGCGATGTCACTCGAAGGCTTAACCCGAAATGCGGGCAAGCATGCGGGTGGTGTCGTCATTGCCCCATCGGACCTCACAGATTTCTGCCCGCTCTACTGCGAAGCCGGCGGCGACAATCTCGTCACCCAATATGATAAGGATGACGTTGAAGCCGTGGGACTGGTGAAGTTCGACTTTCTGGGCCTACGAACCCTCACCATCATTGATTGGGCTCTTGAAACCATCAATGCCGAAAGGGCAAAGACTGATGAACCCCCCATCGACATCTCGCTGATCCCACTCGACGACCCGAAGACCTACGAGCTCCTCAAAAGCTGCCAGACGACGGCTGTATTCCAGCTCGAATCCCGGGGCATGAAAGACCTGATCAAACGGCTTCGCCCGGACTGCTTTGAAGACATCATTGCTCTGGTCGCCCTTTTCCGCCCCGGCCCCCTTCAGTCTGGAATGGTTGACGACTACATCAACGTCAAGCATGGCAAACAAAAGGCGGAGTATCCGCATCCGATCCTTGAACCCATCCTGAAGCCCACCAACGGGGTCATCGTGTACCAGGAGCAGGTCATGAAGATCGCTCAGGACATGGCGGGCTATACGCTCGGGGGCGCCGACCTGCTGCGCCGCGCCATGGGCAAAAAGAAGCCCGAAGAAATGGCCAAACAGCGGGAAATCTTTGTCTCAGGCTCCACTGCGTTGGGCATTGAAGACAGAATTTCCGGTTACATCTTCGACCTGATGGAGAAGTTTGCAGGCTACGGCTTCAACAAATCCCATTCCGCAGCCTATGCGCTGGTGTCTTATCAGACAGCCTGGCTGAAAGCTCATTATCCCTCGGCTTTCATGGCTGCGGTCCTCTCATCGGATATGGACAAGACCGACAAGGTCGTGGTCTTCATCGAAGAGTGCCGGCAGATGCGCCTCGAAGTGCGTCCCCCGGACATCAACCGATCAACGTTCAGGTTCCGTGCGGAATCAGATCAGAGCATTCAATATGGATTGGGTGCCATCAAAGGTGTCGGTGAAAGTGCCATCCGTGAAATTCTCGATGAGCGGGAAAAGAACGGGCCCTTCAGCGACCTCAAGGATCTTTGTCGGCGCATCGACACCCGAAAAGCCAACCGCCGCGTGCTTGAAGCCATGATTCGCGGGGGCGCACTCGACAGCTTCCATCCGAACCGTGCCCAACACCTCGCCGAGCTGACCGATGCCCTCAAGGCGGCCGAGCAACATGGCCTCATGGCGGAAACTGGACAGTTTGATCTCTTTGGACTTTCGGATATCCACGATCCGCCTCATTCGGGTTCAGTGGCACCGGTTGTTGAGAGCTGGACCGAAGATGAGCGGCTGGCACAGGAAAAATTAACCCTGGGCCTTTACCTCACCGGGCATCCGATTACCCGACATGAAGCTGCAATTACTCCCTTCATCACCGACCGTTTGGGACCTCTTGCGGAGCGCCATGATCGAAGCGGCATGCCCGAGATGGGCTATGGCCGCCGACAGGAAACCCGTGTCGTCGTCGCTGGACTCATTGTTGAACTTCGCATGAAGCAAAACAAAAACGGGAAGCGCATGGCCTTTATGACGTTGGATGATCGCACCGGGCGCATTGAGGTCGCGTTGTTCTCCGAAGCCTATGAACGTTTCCGTGAATACGTCGTCAAGGATAAGCTGGTCGTGGTAGAAGGCGGACTCAGCTGGGATGATTTTGCAGGGCAACTCAGGCTCAGTGCAGATAACCTGCTGCGGATTGGAGAAGCGCGTGCGCGTTTCGCCAAACGGCTTCAAATTCGTTGGACCGAGGCAGCCCCTGCTTGGGTGACAACACTCAAGGATACCCTCGAGCCTTACCGCGGTGGAGAATGTCCTGTCTTTATCGAGCGGCATCTCGATTCTGCTCGAGCCGTGGTTCAGCTGGGCGAACCTTGGCGTGTTCTTCCGAACGAAGCCCTGCTCAACGCACTGAGCGAGCAGTATGGCGAGGAATCGGTGCGGCTGCGCTTTGATTAGTGACGCGGCTCACTAGGGTCTATAAGAGAAGATATCCGATTAGAATAATCGGGTACGCCCCTTAAGTGAAAGATAGTTTTGGTATCGCTCTTCCATGCGATTCCAAGACGATCGGCCATAACCGTGACCGACAAAAATCCAGGTTAAAAGCGCCATCAAAAACCGAACGTCCCAGCGACCTTCAAAACTGAATACAGCACCGTAGTGGGCATGCTGGAAGAGCCCCAGGGAAAACGCAAACATCACACCACCCCAGCGCAAAACGCCCTGCGTCCAGATGTAGCGTGATTTCCCGAGGCTTCTTACCTTCTCCCAACGCGCCGCCTCGGCCTCATTCAGCGCGGAAGCCCTCTCAATCCTCAACGTTTAGGCGTTTGAGGCCGGTGAATGGACTCGCCGCGACCGATGCCGAAGTAGTCGATCCCAAGGCCCTTGAGAAGCAGCGGATCGTAGAGATTCCGGCCATCAAAGATCACTGGTTTTGCCAAAGTTGAACGAATCTTTTCAAAGTCAGGGCTTCTAAAGACATTCCACTCGGTAACGATAATCAGTCCTGAGGCGCCCACCAGCGCCTCATCCGGCGAGCCGACCAAGATCAAATCGTCCCTTAGGCCATAGATGCGTTGAGTCTCCTCCATCGCCACCGGATCAAATGCCCTGACCTTGGCACCGTGGGCCCAAAGATGCTCCATCAAGGTCCGGCTGGAGGCTTCACGCATGTCATCCGTATTGGGCTTGAAAGCCAGCCCCCAGACGGCAAAGGTCTTACCCTTAAGATCTCCCGAGAAGTAGCGATCCACCTTTTCAAAAAGTCGGGATTTTTGCCGCTCATTAACGTCCTCGACCGCTTTAAGGAGCTGGGCCGAATAGTCGACATCCCGTGCAGTCCGCTCCAGAGCTTTGACGTCCTTGGGGAAGCAGGAGCCACCGTAACCGCACCCGGGGTAAATGAAGTGGTAACCAATGCGGGGATCCGAACCGATCCCAACGCGCACCTGCTCGATATCAGCACCCAGACGCTCGGCCAGATTGGCCAGCTCATTCATGAAACTGATCTTGGTGGCCAACATGGCATTGGCCGCATATTTGGTGAGCTCTGCAGAACGAATGTCCATACAGACCATGCGATCATGGTTACGGTTAAACGGCGCGTAGAGGGCTCGAAGAAGTTCTGTCGTCCTCGGATTATCCGTGCCGACCACAATGCGGTCCGGCTTCATGAAGTCATCGATCGCAGCCCCTTCCTTGAGAAACTCCGGATTCGAGACCACATCGAACTCGATTGTTGACTGCCGCTTTAAAAGGGCGGCCTGAATGGTCTGCCTTACCAGATCCGCAGTTCCGACGGGTACGGTCGACTTGTTCACAACAATACGGTAGTCCGCCATCCGTTCTCCGATGGAGCGTGCGACCGCGGTCACGTACTGGAGGTCAGCCGAACCATCTTCATCAGGTGGCGTTCCTACCGCAATGAACTGGAAAAGGCCATGGCGAACGCCCTCATCGATATCCGTGGTGAAATGAAGTCGGCCCGCCTGACGGTTCCGCTCAATCACGGCATCAAGACCCGGCTCATGAATCGGGACATCCCCATTATTCAGGCGATCAATCTTGCCCTGGTCAATATCGACGCATATGACATCATTGCCGACCTCGGCAAGGCAGGCGCCGGTAACCAGACCCACATAACCCGAACCAAAAATCGTAACTTTCATAAACCCTATAAACGCGTTTTAAATTCGATAGAACGACAACCGTTCAGGGAGCTCCGCGAGCCAGGTCATCCCGAATGTCATTGAAAGCTTCAAGTCCAACGGCGATGCGAATCAACCCCTCGCGAATACCGGCCGATTCTCGCTCCGCCTCCGTCAGACGCCCATGCGTGGTCGTTGCAGGATGGGTAATGGTGGTTTTCACATCGCCAAGATTCGCGGTAATCGAAAGAAGTCGCGTTGAATCAATGAGACGCCAGGCCGCATCACGCCCCCCTTCCACTTCAAAACTGACTATACCGCCCCCTGCCGTTTGTTGGCGGCGTACGAGTGCGTGCTGTGGGTGTGAGGCCAGCCAGGGGTAGTTCACGCGCTTGATCCAGGACTGTGCTTCAAGCCACTGAGCCAGCTTAAAGGCATTTTCACTGTGCGCCCGCATGCGCAGGCCCAAGGTCTCAAGTCCCTTGAGGAACACCCAGGCGTTGAAAGGACTCATCGAGGGACCACCAGTCCTGAGGAAGGGGTAGATACTTTTTTCCAAAAGCTCATGTCCCCCGACAATCGCGCCGCCCACACAGCGTCCCTGACCATCGAGATACTTGGTGGCAGAATGGATGACAAGATCGGCGCCGAGAGCGAGTGGCTTTTGGAGAACCGAGGTACAAAAACAATTGTCAATCGCCAGCAATGCCCCATGGTCGTGTGCCATCCTTGCCAGAAGGCCGATATCCGCAACCTCGGTGATGGGGTTCGAAGGCGTCTCGGCAAAAAGAAGTCGGGTGTTGGGACGAATGGCCGCCTCCCAGGCCTTGGGATCGACGAGGTCCACGAAGGTGGTCTCGACCCCGAATTTACCGAGGAAGTTCTGGAACAAAAGTACGGTATTTCCAAAAACACCGCGGGAACACACCACATGGTCCCCAGCTTTCAATAGCCCAAAGGCCATGGTGGCAATGGCTGCCATCCCGGAACCGACCGCAATACAGCGCTCACCGCCCTCCAAAGCCGCAAGGCGCTCTTCAAAAGCCCGAACGGTGGGGTTAGTGAAGCGCGAGTAGATATTTCCCGGCACCTTTCCGGTAAAGCGATCGGCGGCGTCCTGAGCGCTTCCAAACACATAGCTTGATGTGGTGAAAATCGGTTCGCAGTGCTCCCCTTCTGGGGTTCTCCGATGGCCAATCCGAATTGCCTGCGTCTCAGGATCGAGTTGAGACCAGTCAAAAATGTCGTCGTTGTCGCTCAATGGATTCATCAACCTGAGTTGTGAAGACCGATAATGTTGTCGGTACCCTCGCGGGTCGACTTGGCCTTGTCGTTTCGATGATTGGAAAGCCGATCCAGATACGCCTGATCGACATCACCGGTCACATAGCGTCCGTCAAAACAGGAGGTATCGAATTCATTGATTTCCGGATTGCCCCGGCGAACCGCAGCGATGAGATCTTCCAGATCCTGATAGATCAACCAGTCGCAGCCCAGGGCCTTTTCGATTTCAGCCTCGGTACGGCCATGTGCAATCAACTCATTGGCTGCAGGCATATCGATGCCATAGACATTGGGGTAGCGCACTGGAGGTGCCGCTGAAGCGAAATACACTTTTCTTGCACCGGCATCCCGGGCCATCTGAATGATCTGCTCGGAAGTCGTTCCACGTACGATGGAGTCATCCACCAAAAGAACATTGCGATCCTTGAAATCCATGCCAATCGCATTCAACTTCTGGCGCACCGATTTCCGCCGGAGCTGTTGCCCGGGCATGATGAAGGTGCGACCGATATAGCGATTCTTGATAAAGCCTTCGCGGTATTTGATTCCCAGCTTGTTTGCGAGCTGCAAGGCCGACGTCCGACTCGTATCGGGGATGGGAATCACGACATCAATATCGTGATCGGGACGCAAGCGCTGAATCTTGTCAGCCAGCTTGTCGCCCATGCGGCGGCGGGCCCGATAGACCGATACATCATCCAGAATCGAATCCGGGCGCGCAAAATACACGTATTCGAAGATACAGGGCGAGAGAATCGAATTTTTAGCGCACTGCATGGAATGCACGGTGCCATCGCGCTCAATGAAGATCGCTTCGCCCGGATCCACATTGCGAATTGTGTTGAAGCCGAGCACATCCAGGGCGACATTTTCGGAGGCAAACATGAAATCCGTGCCTTCCTCGGTTTTTCTTTCGCCATAGACGAGAGGACGGATCCCATGGGGATCCCGAAATGCGAGCACCCCAAATCCCGTGATCATGGCCACCACACTGTAGGCACCACGGCAGCGCTCATGAACGCCCTTCACGGCCTGAAAGACATCTTCCGGGCTGATCCGAAGTTTTCCAAGTTCATGCAGCTCATGCGCGAAAACATTGAGCAGAACCTCGGAATCTGAATCTGTATTGAGGTGGCGTTGATCCTGAACAAAGAGCTCACGCTTCAAAGTCTCTGCATTCGTCAGGTTGCCGTTGTGCGCCAGAGTAATCCCATAGGGCGAGTTCACATAGAAGGGCTGAGCCTCCGAGGAACTCGTGCAACCGGCGGTTGGATAACGGACATGACCGATACCCATGGTCCCCCGGAGGTTCATCATGTGCCGGGTATGGAACACATCGCGAACCAGCCCGCTCCCCTTTCGAAGGTGGAAACGATCACGCTCGCAGGTGACGATACCGGCAGCATCCTGCCCCCGGTGCTGAAGGACGGTCAGGGCCTCATAGAGTTCCTGATTCACTTCCTGAGTCGAAACGATACCGGCAATACCACACATAGATTTGTATTACTGCAATCAGTGGGAAAGGGATTTTTCCCCCAACCGCGGCACAAAGCCGGGGGGGACCTGAGCTTCCATCCATATGGCAAGCGATTGAAAAACGGGAATCAGTTGCGCGGCCTGCCAGGTGGGCTCCTTTGGGAATGGCGTGGAGCGCGCCAAGAAGACCCCCACCGTTAGGATCAGCACACCCCGCGCGACGCCGAACAGAAGGCCCGCCATTCGGTCGACCCCAGAAAGGCCGGTCGTCTCGAGAATTTTAGCTAGCACGAAACCGACCATTCCCGCCATGATCAAGGTCAGGATGAAGATCAAGCCAAATGCGGCAGCAATGCGTGCCGTTGGGGATGGAATGAAGGACTCCAGCAAGGCAGCCATGTCATGGCTGAAGCGGATACCCGCCCAGATCGCGACACCCCAAGTCATCAAAGACAGGACTTCCCGGACCAAGCCACGCATCAGGCCGACAAGCCCGGAAAGGCCCATCACTCCGATCATCAAAAGATCCAGCCAGTTCAACGCCATGCGATCTGAAATCTTTGAGCGCCTGATGAGATTGAGCAATCAGACACGATCAACGCCCCTGAAGAATCAGGCCGCGAACGCCATCTTGCTCAGAAAGCTGCTTTTGGATCTGTTCAGCGCGCGCATGATCCAGATTGGGACCCACGGTCACTCGATAGACCTTGCCATTGAGACCCTCGACTACTTGCATGCGAACCGGAAGGCTGCGTTTCTTGAGTTTTTCCACCAAGACCTTGGCATTGTTTTCATCGCTGAACGTTCCTGCCTGAACCAGATAGCTCGAAGGCGATGCAGGCTTGGCGGGGCTTGCGGGAATGGCCGGTGTTTTTGCCACCGCTGCAGAGGTCGCTGGCGCAGTGACCGGCTTTTTGGCGACGTCCACAGGAACTTGCGGCTTTCTCACCGGAGCCTCTGCGACCTGAGCCACGGGCGGAACCACCGGTTTTGGAGGTTTGACGACTTCAGGCTTTTTGGGCGAGATTTTGGAGCGCTCGACGGCGTCCGTAGCGACCCTTGCAGGCGGAACGTCTGCTAAAGGATGCTGGAGCTTTGGCGTCAGCGCAGGTTTCGTCTGAGGGGCTTTGGGATCAAGAATGACCGGCCCCCGATTTTCAGCTACGGGTTCCTCTGGGTATTCTTCCGCAACGGGGGCCTGAGCGATGTCTTCTGAAGGCACAGCGGCGGCCTGCGGAGCTTGTGCTTTGGGATCATCGAGGGGAACGACCGTGTAGGTCCGTTTCTTTGAGGTCTGCGTTTGTGGCGCAGCGGGTGATACCGGCGCCTCAGCTTGGGGCTTGTCAGTGGCCTGCTTTTCCTCTTTGGGTAAAGCCAGCGCCTGGGAGTCCATGGGAAGCGGCAACTCCGTGGCTGTTTTCGGTGCCTTGTCCTCAAAGAAATAAGGCACGATGATTATTGCCAGGATCGAAAGAATCCCTGCCCCCATCAACCGTCGCTTCACTTGCTCATCCATCAAGACCCCCCGTCTCAGGCCACCATGGCCAGATAATCAGAAACCAGAAAGAAAGAACCAAATACGAGCACCATGTCCTCTGGGCCCGAGGCTCCCTGTGCAGCCGAAAACGCCTCCCCGACATCAGCGAATCCGAACTCTACACGGCCCACCCCCGCATTATGGAGGATTTCCGCCAATTCTACAGGGGATGCCGCCCGGGTCATGCTTAGCGGAGCGAGATACCAGGCATGCACTTGATCCTGAATCAGTCGCACAATGGCTGAAATGTCTTTGTCCCGCATGACGGAGAAAACCGCGTGGATTTTCTTGCCCGGATAGTTTTTGGCCAGATGCCGGGCCAGGATGCCTACCGACTGTGGATTATGAGCCACATCCAGCAAAACGGGAGGCATCCCCTGAAAGAACTGGAAGCGTCCGGGTAAACGGACCTTTTTCAGACCTTCCGAAATCGCCTCATGACTGATGCGATAAGCCGAAGGCAATAGCGCGACGCATTGGAGAACGGCAGATCCATTCAGGAATTGATGGTCGCCCGGAATCGCAGGATATGGGAGGGGACCGATGGTGAGATCCTCCGCCGTCCAGAACCAGCTCTGACCCTCAATACGGAATGCAAATTCTTTGCCGGAACGATAGCAGGGGGCACCCTTTTCCAGTGCCACCGAAACAATACTTTTCGGTGCCTCAGGATCTCCCAAAACAACGGGTTTTCCATGCCGAATAATGCCCGCCTTTTCGAAACCAATGGATTCCCGGTTATCGCCCAACCATTCCTGATGATCAATATCAATGCTGGCAATCAGGGCAATATCCGCATCAACCACATTGACGGCATCAAGACGGCCTCCCAGCCCAACCTCAAGCAGATGAAAATCCAGATTCTCCTCGGAAAAAAGGATTAACGCGGCCAGCGTCCCAAACTCAAAAAAACTCAGCGAGATATCGCCTCGGGCCACCTCAATCCGCTCAAAGGCATCAAGCAATCGTTCATCAGAGGCAGGCACGCCATCGATGCCGATGCGCTCGTTGTAGCGCAGGATATGGGGTGAGGTGTAGGTGCCGACACGATACCCTGCAGTCCGCAGAATGCTGTCTAGCATGGCAACACAGGAGCCTTTTCCGTTGGTTCCGGCCACACTGATCGTAAAGGCCCTCACCGGAGGCAGATCCAACCGGGTGAGGACTTCGCGAATCCGACCCAACCCAAGATCTATGGTCTGGGGGTGGAGGGTTTCCTGGAAGGCCAGCCACTCGGCCAGCGTCGCAAACCCCATGGAAATTACGATTCGGCGCTTTGGTCTTCTGAAACGCCGAGCATGAGCGGCTCGTGGGCCCCTACCGCCCCTTCAGGGAAGAGAATATCGAGAATCTCAGAAACCGTTTGCCGTAACTCACGACGATCAACGATCATATCAAGCGCTCCGTGCTCAAGCAGGAATTCGCTTCTTTGAAAACCCTCCGGAAGCTTTTCCCGAACGGTTTGCTCGATCACGCGAGGTCCGGCGAAGCCAATGAGAGCGCCTGGCTCACCGATGTTGATATCGCCGAGCATCGCAAGACTGGCAGAGACGCCTCCCATGGTCGGATCCGTCATTACCGAAATAAACGGAATGCCGGCCTTGGCCATTTGTGCCAGTGCGGCACTGGTTTTTGCCATCTGGAAAAGGGAGAGCAACGATTCCTGCATGCGGGCGCCGCCACTGGCCGCGAAACAGATCATCGGAACCCGTTGGGCGATACAGTGGTTGACACCACGGATAAACCGCTCACCCACTACAGAGCCCATGGATCCTCCCATGAAATCGAAGTTGAACGCCGCAGCTACCAACGGGCGTCCTTCAAGCCGTCCCGCAACCACAATGAGTGCATCTTTCTCGCCGGAGCTTTTTTGGGCCTGAACCAGCCGATCCTTATACTTCTTGCTGTCCTTGAACTTGAGGACATCGACGGAAACCAGCTGTTCACCAAGTTCCACGCGGTTTCCAGGGTCGAGGAAGGCATGCAGTCTTTTTCGCGCACTCAGGCGCATGTGGTGTCTGCATTTGATGCAGACCGAGAGATTCCGGTCGACTTCCGCCCGGTAGTGAATGGCATTACAGCTTGGGCATTTCGTCCAGAGCCCCTCGGGAATTGTGCCCTTGGTCGATGCTTCGGTTCGGATTTTGGTAGGGACCAGTTTGTGAAACCAGCTCACGTTCGACCTCTAGAATTCAGGCGGATGGGGTTGAGACCGCATCCAGTGCGGTCCTAATCGATGATATCAGGGCTTCGATTTCAGAAAGCGCCTTGGCCGTGTCATCCTTGGCGGCTTCAATCTGGCTCACCAGAGCACTTCCGATGACGACCCCTTCAGCGAGTCGGCCGATGCTGGCCGCCGTCTCGGCATTCTTTACCCCAAAACCGACGGCCAAGGGTAACGAAGTCAGACTCCGAATCTCTGCAAGTTTTCGCTCGACATCACCGAGATCAAGGTGACCTGCACCGGTGACGCCCTTGAGCGCAACATAGTAAATATAGCCCCGGCCCAGCTGACCCATTTTCTGAATGCGCGCAGGCGTGCTGTTCGGGGCCAAAAGGAAGATCGGATCAATACCGCCGGCATCGAGAAGCTTAAGAAAGTCCTCGGATTCTTCCGGAGGCATGTCGACGGTCAAAACGCCATCAACCCCTGCCTCAACCGCGAGATCCCGGAAGCGCTCATAGCCGAGGGCCTCGATCGGGTTAAGGTACCCCATCAGCACAATCGGCGTATCCTGATCTTCCGCCCTGAAGGCCTTGACGACCTCTAGCGTGCGACGCAGGCTCATCTTGTGGGCTAAAGCCCTTTCACTGGCTCGCTGAATGACCGGACCGTCCGCCATGGGATCTGAAAAAGGCACGCCCACTTCGATAATGTCAGCTCCCGCTCGGACCAGCGCCTTGAGCGCAGGGAGCGTGAAATCGGGGTTGGGATCACCGGCCGTAATGAAGGGGACCAGAGCCGTACGGTTGGCCGCCTTGAGGGCCGCCATCTTGGATGTCAGACGACTCATATCACGATTCCTTCCCGTGCAGCGATGGTGTTGATGTCCTTGTCACCGCGACCGGACAGGTTGATGAGAATCTGCTGGTCCTTGCCGAGTGTGGGGGCCAATTTCATGGCGTAAGCCACCGCATGACTCGATTCCAGTGCCGGAATAATCCCTTCCATGCGCGTGAGAGTATGGAAACCTTCCATCGCCTCGGTATCAGTAATCGCCACATAATTGGCCCGCCCGATATCCTTGAGCCAGGCATGTTCAGGGCCTACGCCCGGATAATCAAGACCTGCAGAAATCGAATGCGTCTCGATGATTTCGCCATCATCATCTTCCATCAGGTAAGTCCGATTGCCATGAAGGACACCCGGGCGACCTGCGGTCAGAGGGGCAGAGTGACGTCCGGTCTCGATGCCGTCGCCTGCGGCTTCAACACCGTACATGCTGACCTGTGTATCGCCAATATAGGGATAAAAAAGACCAATGGCGTTAGAGCCCCCGCCGACGCAGGCGACGAGCGCATCCGGAAGCCGCCCGGTCTGGGCAATCATCTGCTCCTTGGACTCACGCCCGATGACGGATTGAAAATCTCGAACCATCGCAGGATACGGATGGGGGCCCGCAACCGTTCCGATAATGTAGAACGTGCTATCAACGTTGGTGACCCAATCGCGCATCGCCTCGTTCAGGGCATCCTTGAGGGTCTTTGAGCCCGAGGAAACAGGGACCACCGTCGCACCCAGAAGCCGCATGCGGAGAACGTTGGGCGCCTGGCGAGCCACATCGACCTCGCCCATGTAAACAATACACTCAAGACCGAGGCGTGCTGCAACCGTTGCGGTTGCAACACCGTGCTGGCCGGCACCGGTCTCAGCGATAATCCGCTTTTTGCCCATGCGTTTGGCAAGGAGGGCCTGCCCGATGGTGTTATTGACCTTGTGCGCTCCGGTATGGTTTAGATCTTCGCGCTTCAGGAAAATTTGTCCACCGCCCAAATGACGACTCAGGCGCTCGGCATGGTAAATCGGCGATGGGCGACCGACATAGTGCTGAAGATCACGGTCGAGTTCGGCGAGGAACTCCGGATCCTGCATATATCGCTCATAGGCTACACGAAGCTCATCAATAGGCTCCATGAGGGTTTCTGCAACGAACACCCCACCATAAGGCCCAAAGTGGCCGCGATCATCAGGGTAGTCGTAAGCCGGGGCTCCGCTTGCTTCGATAGTCAAATTCTTGTACCTCGTTGAGGAATGCCGCCATTTGGTTGGCATCCTTGATTCCCTTGGCGACTTCAACGCCACTCGACACATCCACCGCATAGGGACCGACTTCGGCGAGCGCCTGCGCCACGTTGGCGGGGCTCAATCCACCAGCCAGAATGATCCTTTCTGCCATTTCACGGGGAATTTTTCCCCAATCAAAAGTCAATCCCGTTCCGCCTTGTGCTTCCGGATCCCAAGCATCCAAAAGAATCCCTTCGGCCATGGTATAGCGTAGTGCGATCTCATTCAGATCAAGACCTGGACGCATTCTGATCGCCTTGATCCAGGGCTTTCCAAACTGTCCACAGTATTCAGGATCCTCATCCCCATGAAACTGCAGAAGATCTACCCTGACCGCTTTCAGGATCTCCTGAACCCGATCCGCCCTCTCGTCTACAAAAAGAGCGACGACAGTTACAAACGCCGGAACCTCGGCGACCACACGCCGGGCCACATCCATCGTGACATGACGGGGGCTTCCGGGGAAAAAGACCAGGCCGATGGCGTCCACGCCGGATCTCACCGCCTCTCTGGCATCTTCAGCCCGCGTAAGGCCGCAGATTTTAACGCGTGTTCTCGGCAAGGGATACGGCCTCAACGGATTCGGGGGGTACAAATCGGGTTGTACCGGGGGGGAGATGATTGAATATCGGATGAACGGGCAGACCAAATCGTTCTGGATACAGAACACCTGCAAAGTATAACCCGTCCGGAGGGGCCGTCACACCGGACTTTGAGCGATCGCGACCCGCCAAAACGTCCCGAATCCAGTCGGGTGCATGCTTACCTGCCCCGACAGCCATCAGGGCACCTGCGATATTACGCACCATATGATGAACAAAGGCATTGGCACACACATCAATGTGGACAAAATCGCCCTCCCTCTGGACATGAATGAAATGCATGATGCGTCTTGGACTTTTCGATTGGCAGGATTGCGCCCGGAAGGCACTGAAATCGTGGTCACCAATGAGGTATTGCGCACCATCCAGCATCCGCATCTCATCGAGGTGATGCGGGGTCCAGGTCACGCGGCCGAAATCCAGTGCCGACGCCGCCGATCGATTCAAAATGGTGTAACGATAGTGTCGTGCAATCGCTGATGTACGGGCATGGAACTCTGAAGACACCGGCATCGCGAAGGTTATTCTGATTTCAGGTGGTAATGCCGAGTTACCACCCATTTGCCATGAATAGGCCGATCTTTGGGCGGTTGTATCAAAGTGAACCACCTGAGCCAATCCATGGACGCCTGCATCGGTTCGTCCGGCACAGATCACACGAACAGTTTGATTGGCGACCTGTGAAAGCGCTGCTTCAAGCCCCTCTTGAATCGTTTTTCGTCCCGCCTGGATCTGCCATCCGGCAAACTTTGATCCGTCGTATTCAATCCCGAGAGCAAAACGGTGGGAAAGCGCCGAAAATTTCGGCTGTAGTTCATCTATTAAACAATTCATTGCACTGATTGAGCAGAAGACAGGGTTGGCCAGCCCCGCTTGGAGCCGATACACTCTGGAACAAGCTTATAACGTTTCACCGGGGTATCTGCCATGACCGATTCAGCCAAGCTCTCCATCGCGGGCAATTCGTATGACTTGCCGATCATCATCGGGACGGAGGGCGAAAAAGGAATCGATGTCACAAAGCTCCAGTCCACCACGGGCTATCTCACCCTCGATACTGGGTACGCCAATACCGGTGCCTGCCGCTCTGCCATTACCTTCATTGATGGCGATCGCGGCATTTTGCGCTACCGCGGATACGACATTGCGGAGCTCTGCGAAAAATCGACTTTCATGGAAGTCAGCTATCTCCTGATCCATGGCGAATTGCCCACCGCAGAGCAACTAACGCATTTCAAGGATAAGGTCCTTTTGCATTCCCTGATTCATGAGGACATGAAGAGCTTCTTCATGACCTATCCAGGTCATGCTCACCCCATGGCAATTCTCTCGTCCATGGTCTGCTCGATGTCGGTCTATCATCCGGAGTTACTGAAGCCGAATGCTACCGCCAAGGAAACCAGCCAGACCATCACTCGTCTGCTTTCCAAGGTTCGTGTTCTCGCCGCTTTTGCCTACAAGCGTTCCGTCGGTGAAGCCTTTGTGTATACCCGCCCCGAACTCGACTACGTCTCGAACTTCCTTCACATGATGTTCACGACCCCGATGCGAGACTTCGAGCCGAGTGAGACCATTCGAAAGGCGCTGGATGTGCTTTTCATCCTTCACGCTGATCATGAACAAAACTGTTCAACATCGACAGTGCGCATGGTGGGCTCTTCTCAAGCTAATTTGTTCGCATCCATTTCAGCGGGCGTTTGTGCTCTCTGGGGCCCCCTCCATGGAGGTGCCAACCAGATGGTCATCGAGATGCTCGAGGACATTGCCAAGGATGGTTGCAACTACAAAAAGTACATTGAAAAGGCAAAAGACAAGAGCGACCCCTTCCGTCTGATGGGCTTTGGACACCGCGTTTATAAGAGCTACGATCCAAGAGCCGTCATTCTTAAAAAGTACTGCGATCAGCTTCTGAATGAGCTGGGGATTAATGACCCGATTCTCGAAATCGCGAAGGGTCTCGAGGAAGCTGCGCTCACAGATCCTTACTTCATCGAGCGCAAGCTGTATCCGAACGTCGACTTCTACTCCGGCATCATCTACCGTGCAATGGGCTTCCCCACCAATATGTTCACAGTCCTCTTCGCCTTGGGGCGACTCCCAGGCTGGATCGCCCATTGGAAGGAAATGATTGAGGATCCGGGCATGCGGATTGCGAGGCCTCGCCAAATCTATGTCGGTCCTACGCTCCGCGACTATGTCCCAATGGGCGATCGCAATAACTAGGCAGATTCGTGCATATTGGAATCAAAATCCAATATGCACGAATGCATGTCCAACCGGACTCTCGATGAAACCATAAACACCGTCAGCAACAGTTTTCCAGTTCTGTTGCTGACGCGGCCACGGCAAGTGGGTAAGGCCACTCTTTTGGAGCACTGCGCAAACACTTCTCCTTTGAGACTCAAATTAATCGCCGAAAGATATCTCTGGGAGTGGAACTGAAGAACCCCTAGAATCTAATAATGTCACTACTCACCCTGAATCGTGTCCAGCTCGGCTATGGACACCCCCTCCTTGATGGCGTCAACTTCTCCTTAGAGCGGGGCGAACGTGTCGCTCTAATCGGGCGCAACGGCACCGGCAAGTCCACTTTTCTTAAACTTCTCGACAGACGCATCGTTCCTGACGATGGCGAGATTGCCTTTCAAGATGGCCTTAGGGTCGCTCGACTTGAACAGGAAGTGCCGACCGACACTCAAGGGACCGTCTTTGACGTCGTATCGCTAGGTCTGGGAGAAATCGGCGATGCGGTTCGTCGATACCACCACATTACTCACGCACTGGATTCGGATCCTAGCGGCAAAGCGTTGGACGAGCTTGAGGCCTGTCAGCAAATCATTGAAGCGGCAGGCGCCTGGGATACCGAAAAGACCATCGAAAACCTTCTGACCCGCCTTGAACTCCCGATTGATGTCGACATTGCGACGCTCTCGGGCGGTCTTAAGCGCCGCGTTTTGCTTGCTCAAGCGCTCGCCTCTCAGCCCGACGTTCTTCTCCTTGATGAGCCCACCAACCACCTGGATCTGGATGCCATCCTCTGGCTCGAAGAGTTTTTGCTGAACTGGAGCGGATCGCTGGTCTTCATTACCCACGATCGCGCATTCTTGCAGCGGCTGGCGACCCGAATCATCGAGCTCGATCGGGGCTACCTCACGGACTTTCCGGGGGACTATCCGACCTATCTTCGAAGAAAGGCTGAGCTCCTCGAAGCCGAAGCCAAAAGTCAGGCGGAATTCGATAAAAAGCTGGCTCAAGAAGAAGCCTGGATTCGACAGGGCATCAAAGCGCGCCGGACCCGTGACATGGGAAGGGTCAAACGCCTCGTCGAAATGCGCAACCAAAGAAGCCAGCGACGAACTGCTCCAGGGCAGGCGCAAATGCAAATTCAGCAGGGCGAGCGTTCAGGGAAACTCATTGCAGAAGCCCAGGATATTCGATTTTCCTATGGCGACAAGACCATCCTTCAGGGCCTCTCGACGACGATACTTCGGGGGGACAAAGTCGGCATCATTGGCCCCAATGGCTGCGGAAAAACCACCCTGCTCCGCCTGCTCCTGGGAGAACTAGCACCTACATCCGGAAAGATTAGATTGGGGACCAACCTCCAGGTGGCCTATTTTGATCAGTACCGGGCAACGCTGGATGAAAATGCGACCGTGATCGACAACGTGGCGCAAGGCAGCGACCGCGTGACTGTCAACGGACGGAACACCCACGTGATCGGGTATTTGCAGGATTTCCTGTTCACCCCGGATCGGGCCCGCCAACCGGTGCGCTCGCTTTCCGGTGGAGAACGCAACCGCCTGCTCCTGGCGCGGCTTTTTACCCAGCCGGCCAATGTCCTGGTGCTGGACGAACCCACGAATGATCTGGATGCCGAGACGCTCGATCTGCTGGAAGAACTTCTGATTGATTTCGAAGGAACGGTCCTCGTGGTCAGTCATGACCGCGCCTTCCTGAATAACCTGGTCACCAGCGTTCTGGTCTATGAAGAGGAAGCGACGATCCGGGAATATGTCGGGGGTTACGATGACTGGATTCGCCAGCGGCCATCACTGAGTAGCCCTTCCTCATCGCCCGCATCCGTCCCACCGAGCCCTTCTCCCGTCCCAACGGCGGTCCCTGCACCCTCCCCCTCACGGCGCAAGATGAGCTTCAAGGAAACCAAGGAGCTCGAGACCCTGCCTCAAACGATCGAAAAACTTGAAACAGAGATTCAGAATCTCACGGTGGCCATGGCGGATCCGTCGTTCTATCAGAAAGATAAATCTTTCATACAAGAACAGCAGGATCGCCTCTCCAAGCATCAGACGGACCTTGAGGCCGCCTATGCCCGGTGGGAGGTCCTTGAGGCGCTCCAACAAGAAATCGCCGGTTAAGTTATCAACCCACGAGAGACCCCTCGGAATGAAGAGAGCCCCCCTCATCACTGCGCTGCTCCTGATCGTAGGTTGCAGTCAGGATTTTATCCTTTCCAATGCGACGCCCTCCTATGCCGATGGCTATCGGGCAGGTTGTCAAACGGGAACCGGTGAAGCCAGCAACATCAGCCGAACGGTAGTCCGTGATGAAAAGCGATACCAGAACGAACCGGATTATCAAAATGGCTGGGACACAGCCAAGCGTCGATGCAATTCGAGATCAGAATCGACCTTCTCGACAGGAACCACCACCGTTTACGATTCGGCAGGGGTCATAGGCGGTGGTGGACATTCTGACAGTGGCGGCGGCCAGTATCCCTGAAACCTTACCGATCGCGCAAAAAAACCACGGACCGCCTTCTGATGGCAGCCCGTGGTCGATCTGGCTATTCCTTAAAGCCCTATATCCTTTATGAACTCCTGCGTGAAGCCCCAGGCCGGCACGGTAGGAACTGAACTACAAATCGGTGAGGCGTATGCCGAGGTGCATGGGGTATCCCGGTCCACGGACCAGAAGTGAATACCCGAGATGCCATTCGTCCTGGCCCATTGCGTCATCGTCGCCGCATCCTTCAGCGAAAAGAGCTCATTCGTGACATCGTTCATCCCGATCATGGGCGTCAGTTCGATGTGGTTATAGGGAACCCCATAGCGCACCGCGAGATTCTTGGCCGCCTGGATGGCGGTCTGCCCCATGTCGCAAAGTCCATCGGAACCCACCACACAAACGCCTGCTCCCGGGCTACCGTAATCCATGACCATCAGATTAATGGTGTAGTTGTTCAAGGGATACTTCGCTAGCGCATTCATCACATAACCACCCAAGGGGCTGAGGTCGCCATTGGGTGCCGACCCGGCCAAGCCATTAGTTGATCCCAGTGTTGCCAACGTGAAGCTGAAGCGAAGATTCGGGTAGCTGCTCTGCACGTCATAGACCGACTTCACCAGCGCCGTAATATCCGCTTGTGTTTGCCCCCCCTCGATATCGAAATCGATGCCGACCAGATTGGCTGAGGCATAGCGATTGATGAACGCCTGCATACCGCTTGATGTAGCGCAGAAGAAAGCCCCTGCCGCGCCACCGGTTGCGATGACATAGTTCCGGTTTTGGGCCGTAAAGAGGGGAACGTTCGCCTTGGCCACGGCATCAGCAGCGACCCCACCCCAGTTTTCGCTACCGCATTGTCCGGTTGCAAAGGCCAAGGTGACTGCAGGCACCTTGGCTGGAAGCACCTGTAACAAGGGGGTCAAGGTCCCTGTCACACTGGTCGATGCCACATTGGTATTCCAGTTCAGCGAGTTCGTCACATCCTTGTAGGGACTAAAAAGAAACCCGCCCGCCACGGCGCCCGTGGGGAGTGGCGTAGAAGGGGTTGTCGTTGCGGTACTGGTACTCCCCGACCCCGTCGTCCCGCCGGTCGTTCCGGATCCACTGGTTCCAGAGGTTGTGCCGGAACCAGAACTTGCAGGGACTGAGCTTGCAAACTGCAGACTCACATTGGGCGTCGTGCTGATCGCACTCTGAAGGCCCTGAGAATTGAGGCCATTAAAACCGCTGCTGGTAACAGCTCCCGGAGCAAGGCTCGCAGCCCAGGAGGGCGGCGTCAGGGTCACCGTCCCATCGCTGCCGATGGCCACAGTGAAATTCCAGGGCCCACTTTGAAAGACGCTGGCGGCCGTGACGGCATCCGGGAACTTCAGAGTGGCTTTCCATCCGGATGTACCTGCAGGCAAGGTTTGTCCCGAAAGATTCTGAACCGAAATGTTTCCACCAAAACCACCTGCCCAGGCACTATCCACACTTAACGTCAGCTGGAGACTGGCAGAGGTTTGAACTGTCCCTCCTGAAGAGGAGGACCCCGAAGAGGTACCCGAGGTGCCTGAGGTATCCGTTGCGCCGGACGTCCCTGAAGGGCTTGCGGTGGCATTCTGTGACAGCGTCGTCAGGGTCTGCTGCGCATTGGCTGCCGTCATGACCGATGCAACACAGGGGGCCCCGTTGAAGGTACAGTTGCTGAGAACAAAGGTGGGATCCAGAACTCCAGTCCCATTGAAACCCAGCTTGATCACAGAATTGGCGGCAACACCCGAACTCCAGCTCGGGGAGGTTAAGGTATAGGTGCCGGTGCTGGCGTCATAAGTGGCCGAAGCGTTCCAGAAAGAAGCGGCAGCAGCCTCTTTCCCAAGGCTAGGGGACTGGAAGCTCAAGGTCCAAGGGCCACTGACAGCGCTAGGAACCCAAACATCCACTTCGCCGGTGTATCCTGCCCAACTGTCTTGTGGTGTCCCCCAGGTGCTTTGAGCACTGACAATCACCTGAGCTGCGGTTGCCGGAAGCGTTGCTGCATGCGGTGCAAAGGTCGCACTCATCAACATACCCAGAGGCAAAAGCCGAGCGAAAGGCTTTGAATGAATAATCGTCATAAATTTTTCCCTCAATCGAAGTTCATCGGTGATTCAAGGAACCTGTTTCCTTCGAACCGATGGAGAGAATCTAGGGGGGACCAAGACGAGATTCCAATGAATGATTCACAAGTCAGCTATGCAAGAAATTAATCTTCGTTCCGTGGACCTCAATCTCCTGACCATCTTTGAGGCGGTCTTTGAGGAATGCAGCCAGATCAAGGCCTCAGAGCGCCTTGGCATGACCCAGCCGGCCATCTCCCATGCAATGGCCCGACTTCGCCATCTTATGGATGACCCGCTTTTTATAGTGCGGGGCAGGACATTGACCCCAACCCCACGCAGTGAGGAACTCTATGTCCGCGTGCATGAAGCGCTTGCATTAGTTCGGGATGAGCTGCAACGAAAGCACGCTCTGGATCTTGAAAACAGCCAGCGCACCTTCGTCATCAGCATTAGTCATGGTGCAGGAACCGTCAGTGGCCCCCACTTTCTGAGCGCTTTTCGTGAAGCCGCGCCCAACGCGCGACTGGTTATCCGCCATGTCGACCCTGAAGAAGAAATCCCGCAAATGCTGCGTGATCAACGTCTTGACTTGGCCTACCACCACTTCCGCCTGGACGATCCGATGCTGGAACACGTTGCCGCCAACACGCATGAAATCGTCATGGTGGTTTCAAATAATCACCCCAGAATCCGGGAAACGCCCACCCTGGAGGACTTCCTGAAGGAACATTTTGTGACCGTGCATGAGCCACTCGTCAGGGTTGAGAATGATTCCCTTGAACTTGAACGTTTCCTTAAAAAACTTGCCGCTCTCACTACTCTGGAAATTCCCTCGGCAAGCCAGCTTCCCCTTTATGTTGAATCCAGTGATTTAGTGGGCATTACCAGCAGAAATCTGGCTCGGTGGATGTGTCAACACTACAACATTCGTCCTTTTGCCCTGCCCATTTCGGTCCCACCGGTTGCGAGCTATCTTGTCTGGCATCGTGAGCGCGATGGAGATGTCACGCACCAATGGTTCCGCGAAACCTTTCTCCAGACCCTCCAGAAATTCGGCACCTAGTCGATCCTTCGCATTCAAAACATCCACTGGATGCACCGCTTCTGTACGCGCCCTTATTCGCTATATGAATATCTTTCTAATCTTTTATTCTTTCTGATTTTCTTAGTCGATTGCTAGGATTTGCCCTAAGCCGGATCGTGGTCGGACCCACCTCCTGTGCTACCGGCTGGATCTTCAAGCTAAACCGAAATCGACTATGCCCCATTCAAAAACACCCCTAAGCGATACCGACGTTCGTAAGGTTCTCGACGCTATCAAGGGGCTCCGTTTTGGTTCTGTGGAAATCACCGTCCATGAAGGACGCATCGTCCAGGTTGAACGGAAAGAGAAGATTCGCCTGAACATCAGCCTCAAGGATCTGGACCCAGAGGCTTCGGGCGAGGGTAATAAAGCCTGACTCATTCGCTGCGTGCCGACCCTAAAGCGGGAGGCCAGGTACCGATAACAACCCGCAACCGACCCTGAACTTCAGGGAGGTGCAACAACAAATTTTGACCAATCTCAGCCTTACTGGGGGACGCTTTCATGAGAAAAACAAAACTGGCTTTGCTGGTAGCTGCAAGTACAGGTTCTGCCCTGCTTGCGGTATCACCCGGCGCTTTTGCACTCACCGAGGGGGAACGCCTCGAACGCCTTGAAAAGACGCTTCAGAAACTGGAGCAACGCCTCGAAGCCTCTGAATCCGAAAACAAGGCGCTTCGGACTGAACTCAGCAAAAGCGATCACGGTGCCAAAGCCAAAGGTGGTAAATCTTCCAGTCATCTGGCAGCGGAAGATACCGGCAACTCATCCCCAGCCACCGCCCTCTCTGGCAAACCGATTACGCAGAGTGAGTACAAGGCGCTCGATACCAAGGTCAAGCTTCTTGAGAGAAAGTTTGAAGTCGAAAAGGAAGTGACCGATAACGCCCGAAAGTCCGCAGCCAAGGTCGACGTCGGCCAAAATGGCTTCAAGATTGGAACCGCGGATGGCGACTGGCAGCTGCGCCTGCGCGGCTTCATTCAGGCCGACTTCGCAGGCTTCCTGAATGACAATCTGCCCGGTAACGGCACCGGCGTTGGCTGGGACAACACCCTTGGCACCAACGGCGCGCCAATCACCTATTATCCGAACGGTCTGGCTCAGGACCGTTTCCAGATTACCCGTGCACGACTTCAGTTTGCAGGTACGATCGCAAAGTACACCGACTTCCTGATCGCTGAAGACTTTGGCCAGGGTCAGGCGCGTCTGTTTGATGCCTGGGCGGATTTCCACTACTACCAGCCCCTGAGTTTTGCCTTCGGTAAGATGAAAGGTCCTCAGGATCTTGAACGCCTTCAGACCGCGACAAACCTTGTGTTTGATCAGCGCGGTTACCCCACCCAGCTCTCAGCCAACCGCCAGGTCGGTGCCATGGTCCACGGTGAATTCGGTGGGCCCGGCTTTGATACCAAGTACGTTTCGAACATCTCGCACTCGAATGAGTTTTTCTCCTATCAGGCGGGTATCTTTAACGGCAGCTTCGATAATCAGGCGGTTCAGAACTCAGACACCACCAACTTTAGCCAGAAGGAATACGCAGGCCGCATTTTTGCGCACCCTTTCCGCAGCGTGGATTTCGAACCGATCCAGCGCCTCGGCATCGGCTTTGCGGGTAACTACACTGATTGGAATCAGGTTCAGGGCCTTTCGAGTGCACCCCTTCAATCGATGGGTCAATCCAACATCCTGACCTATTCTGCAGGCGTGGTAGTCCCCAGCACGCGTTATGGCAATACCACGCAGACGACCGGTATCTTTACCGGCAACGGCGGCTCACCCACCGCAACAGGTGGTGCGGTTCCGGATCCCAAGACCATCACGATCTCAAATGTCAACACGGTCTACAGCGGTGCCATGCTGAATGGCGGTCAGTACCATTTGGCCCCTCAAGGTTACTGGTACTACGGTCCCTTCGGTCTGATGGCAGACTGGACACTCAGCCAACAGGAGCTTTCCGTCACTCAGAGCACCGTGGCTACCACCACCTCGCAGGCGGATATCAACGCGCAGGCCACAGGAACCCTTACCCAGGGCACGACCGCAGCACCTGGTTATCGCGCGATCACGCAAACGGTGAACGCAACCCAACCTGCGCCCATTGCTAACAAGAGTCAGACTAATACCGCTTGGCAGGCACAGCTTTCCTATGTCGTGACAGGCGAAGAAAACACTTATTGGCAGATCAAGCCGACCAAGGCGTTTGATCCCTTTAACGGCAACTGGGGTGCACTTCAGTTGGGATTCCGCTGGACGGAGCTCAACATCGACCAAAGCACGTTCACCAACTACGGTAGTGCAGCCAATCCCCTGTATCTGTTTGCAGACCCAAGGGCTTCGGTCAGCCACGCGCAAACCTGGGGTCTTTCTGCCAACTGGTTCCTCAATTCCAACGTCAAGCTCCAGCAGTCATATGACTCTACGAGCTTCACCGGAGGTGCTGTTACACCGACGGGCCAAGTCGCCAACCGCCCGAATGAAAACGTGTTCTGGTCACGTGTTCAGATTTGGTACTAACGAACAGCGCATCCAAAGAGGTTATTTACTATGACAAAGTTCATCACCCATTGGCTGATCGCCAGCGGACTACTCTTGACTGTTGCCTCAGGGAACGCCTTGGCAGCAGCGGCACCTGACCTGAGCGGCCAGACTTACTGGCTGGGAGGCTCTTTGACCGGAAAGGTCACCCAAACCTGGAAAGGTCAGGGTCCTGCGACCGGTTCCAACCTGAAACTGGTTGTCTCAGATCTCACCACGATCAACTACACCAGCGTCAACGCCTGGCCGCTTTGGAAGGCCAAACTGGTTTTCAATCCGAATGGCACCTTCCAGTATTGGGATATCGATCTCAACAATACCCAGGCTGGGTCAGTGCCCTCCATCCCTTCCACCACGGCTAATCAGAACTGGCGACTTTACACCGGCACTTGGAACCAACGAGGCAAGAGTGTCACGCTAAATCTTGATGTCTCACCGACGGGTGAATACGCGCTGTATCGCTTCTATGGGGTCAATACAGTTCCGGCGCTTCCTGCCAGTGGAGATGGCCTCTTTGCAGGTCAGGCCGCAACGGCCAACGTTCCGAGCATCTATAACGGCACGGAAAGTCCAAACAGTCCGGATTACTACTTCACCTATCGCGCGTCATTCCCAGGTAACCCCTCATATGACAAGCGCTATTACTCATGGAAAGGAAAGATCAACAGCAAAGGCCAGTTGAACTTGACGCAATCCACCTTCTATCAGGTAAGCGATCTTCAAAACATCGGCTTTGTGGCGACGAATTCTGCCGCGCCACCGACCAACCTCTATCGGGTGAACGCACAGTTCATTCTGACCAAATCCTTAATCAGCCAATAAGGCTTCAACCCACACCCAAGGAGAATGCCCATGAAACTGACTCAAACCCTTACGACCGCTCTGGCACTTGCGTTGATCGCAAGTGCCACCGTGGCCCCATCAACCGCCGCTGCTGACGAGATTACCCTTCTGAATGTCTCTTACGACCCAACTCGGGAGTTTTACGAGGAGTACAACAAGGAGTTCAATAAGTTCTGGCAGGCCAAGACCGGCAATAACGTCACGGTAAACCAGTCTCATGGCGGTGGCGGCAAACAGACGCGTGCCATCATTGATGGCTTGGAAGCAGACGTTGCAACGCTGGCTCTCGCTTATGACACTAATCAGCTATCCGAGAAAGGCAAGCTGATTCCGCCGACCTGGCAGTCACGTCTTCCCAATAACAGCACGCCCTATCTGTCCACTCAGATCTTTTTGGTCCGTAAGGGTAATCCCCTCGGCATCAAGGATTGGGATGACTTGGGCAAAAAAGGCGTAGGTGTTGTCACACCGAATCCCAAGACATCAGGGGGAGCGCGTTGGGGATATCTCGCGGCTTGGGGCTATGCCCTCAAGAAGAGTGGCGGTAATGAGAATGATGCGAAGGACCTCGTCAAGCGCATCTTCAACAATGCGGTTGTTCTTGATACCGGTGCGCGTGGTTCAACAGTTACTTTTGCGGAACGGGAACTCGGTGATGTCCTGATCACCTGGGAAAATGAAGCGCATCTGGTTCTCAAGGAATATGGTGCAGACAAATACGAGATCGTCTATCCCAGCGTGAGTATCCTCGCAGAACCAGCGGTAACCGTCGTTGATGTCTATGCACGCAAGCACGGAACTAGCGAGGTGGCGCAAGCCTACCTGGAACACCTCTATAGTAAGGAAGCTCAGGAATTGGCCGCAAAGCACTTCTATCGCCCATCGGATGCGGCAATCTTGAATGCGCACCGCGACCGTTTCCCGAACATTGAACTGTTCACCATCAAGGAGGTTTATGGGACCTGGGATCGGGCACAAACCCGACACTTCAGTGATGGCGGCGTCTTCGATCAGATTTACGGCGTGAAGTAATTCCCCAAGACCAACTTCTTCAGAGGCCCGAACTCAATCAGGCCTCTGCGGAAGGACCGTCAACAGAATTAAGTGCGCCCTCGAATCATGGATCTTCATCCTCACAAAAACAGAATGCAACTCGCGCGATGTCGAATGCGGACTTAAATCGCCCGACATTTGCCGCCACCCCATTCCCATTTAGTGAGGATCGATACCATGCCTCTCTCTCATCTGATTGAAACCTTCAACCAACGCTTCATTGCCGAAAATCAGCTAAAAAAGCCGCCCTTTGACTTCAAGGCCGGTCAGGTTTTCGGTCGTTTCGGCAACCTCACCTTTACCAGTGAATTTCGCCCGGTGAGGCAGCTATCTAGCCTTGATCATATCCGTGGGCACGATACCGCCCCATTGATCTTCTCGCCGGCAAATCTTGAAGGGGTCACTGAGGGCTTCGGTGAAGAGGGTGTGCCCTCGATCGTGAGCCTCGACCGACTGAGTCGTACGGTTCACATGCTCAATTACCTCCTTCTCGGTCAGGAGAATGGGAGTCTTTTCCTTCACGTTCACCCACAACATATCCTGACGGTCAAAAAAGATCATGGAGCCTACTTTGAAGACATTATTCGTAGCTGTGGACTTTCCCTTCGCCGGATAGTGGTGAGCCTGACCCTATCCGCAAACCAGGACACCAACCTTTCTGTCTTGCTGGATCGGCTTCGCAATTACCGTGAACGAGGCTATGCCATTGCCATCCGTTTCGATGCCCACACGACAGAGGAACTCATAGAAAAATTCAAAAATCATTTCCTCCACCGTCTTGCCCCCGATCATGTTCGCCTTTCCATCGGCATTTTCGATCGGGAATATCAGGGCCGTGCCGGCGAAAGGCAGCGCCAAAATCTTTTGAGCACCATTCGTCAGCAGGATACTCAAATTCACTTCACTGGGATTCGATCGATGGAAGATCTGATTCTGAGCCGCGAACTGGCGGGAGATTATGTTGAAGGGGCTTACTTCGAAAACGAGCTTCAGCCCGCACGAGTTCTCAGGCGTTTTGCCTGACCCCAAACAAACTGTGGGCAAAAACACTATTTTCATCGCATTTGCCCCTGTTTAGGCTATGGCAAACCCAACCCTTTGGACCCAACCGCCATGATTACCGGATACCGTCGATTGCTTCCTTTCTCACTGATGCTTGCAATCGCTGGTGGTTATCCCCCAATGGTGTCTGCCGAAGCCAGCACGCCCCAGGAAGAAACTTTGGAAGAATTCACCGAAGATGCCTGGACCGGAAAGAAAATTCCTGATGATGAGCGAAGATTCATTGAAATCAGCGCATCTGCACAGAATGCTGTCCGTAATGGGAAAGATGAGACGCGAGTCCGCGCGGCGAGAAAGGACGCACTCAGTCAAGGATTTGCCAAAACACACTTTGAGCGGTGGGCAGGTATCCTCGAACATGCCCCAGATGATGGGGGTGATGGATATATCGCTCTTTTCATTTCGATTGCGCCCAACATCACGCTCAAGACCGATTTAAACATTAAGCCGGGCAGCCTTATCCAGAAGGCCGTATCCAACCTTCCTTATGGGACCAAGGTCGAATTCAGCGGGGATTTTGTTCGCGACGTGAAAGGCAAAGACTACTTTGAGGAAACCAGCTTCACGACCGGCGGTAGCCTCACAGATCCTGCGTGGAGAGTGGTCATCGATGGGCTGAAAGCGCTGGACTGAGCCTCAGCGAAAAACATCAAAAAAGCGGCCTAAGCCGCCTTTTTGATGACCATGTCTCGATCCCTTTTATTGAACGACTGCGGTGAAGTATTCCTGCCCGCCGTCAGCTTTATTATGGGTAAATCGGGGTCCTGCAGACTGAAGGTGCTCGATCAATTCCTTTCGACCGATCCCCAGAATCTTGGCTATCGCAGGCAAGCTCCATGATGGAGATCCATCACCAATACTAAATTGGTCCGCAGGGGGCAAACACCCTTGGCTTATCAGGTGGAAGACCTCCTGAATTTCAGGGGGGATAGGCAGTGATTCAGAATCACTCACCCGCTGCATGCGCTCGCGCCTCAGACACCCGCAGCTTGCTGAACTGCCATTACGCAATGTGATGGCAGAGACCAGTCGCCGTGTCCCGCAATTGCATTCGCAAGGGTATCTTAGATCGCCACCGATCCTCTCAGCCTCCCCCACGATGGTCCAATTACCGTAACGATGACCGGCCTGAATTTTCGATGCAGATTTCTTCTCCATAACAATCAACTCCAACGCTACATTGAATGGATCGAGCTCCCCCCCACGGAGTTCCAGCCCACCACTATGCGCAAAAACCAGCGCTCTTGATTCAAATCAACAGGTGCTTTTCCAGGTTTTTCCAGTCAGGAACACCGCTTAGCTTGCCTTTGAATTTTCTATACCCAATTCTGACACCTCAATGTTTCACCATGATGTCAGGATGGGCCTCTCACAAAACCAACCAACCACAGCCCACTACCGGCAAAGCATCAAATGGGAGCACAAGAAGACAACCCTCGAAAAATGCACGTCCAATATTTTATTCAGTTGCTGAACCGCCTTCTGTAAGGTCAACACAATGAAAATAATATCTGGATGTTGGAAAACAGCTAATAACATTAAGTGATATGCCAATAACAAATGGAAACTTCACAATCAATAATCCAAGGCCAATAATTAAGCAGCATCGATAAATTAAACACTTACGTCTGATGCCCACTCTTTTCCATTTGCCCTCAAAATAAAGAACCTCCAGCTCTGCCAAACATGAAGCTTCAGCAATTAAGATACATTCGAGAGGTCTACCAAAATAACCTCAATGTCACTGCCACAGCAGAGCGCGTATACACATCACAGCCTGGCATCAGCAAACAGATCAAGCTCCTCGAGGAAGAGCTCGGTATTGATATTTTCATAAGAGGGGGAAAACAACTGGTCGGCGTAACTCCCGGCGGCAAGGAAATCATCCGTGTATCAGAAGAAATCCTTGGAAAGGTGAATGACATTCGAAAAATCGCCGAAGACTACCATGATCAGGATATCGGTGAACTTTCAATTGCCACCACACACACCCAGGCTCGATATGCACTTCCCAAGAGCATTCAGCTCTTCATTAATAAATACCCAAAGATTCGACTAACTATTCATCAAGGAACCCCGAGTCAAATTGCCGAACTCGTTTCCAAGGGAAGTGTTGATCTTGCTATTGCGACCGAGGCCACTGACCTATTTGATAACTTGGTAAAACTACCCTGCTATCACTGGAATCGAAGTGTAATCATTCCTCACGGACATCCGCTCAGCCAAACAAGGTCGTTGACCCTTGAGGAAATTGCCCGCTTTCCCATAGTCACCTATACCTCCGGGTTTACCGGGCGATCTAAGCTTGACCAAGCCTTCGAATCAGCAGGCATTCGCCCTCAACTGGCTCTCACTGCCGTGGACGCTGATGTCATCAAGACTTATGTGCGACTCGGGCTTGGGATCGGTGTTATTGCCCGCATGGCCTCCGACGCTAAGGTCGATGTTGATCTTCTCGCACTGGATGCATCTCACCTGTTTGCTCCAAGCACCACAAAAATTCTGATACGGCGTGAAACTTATCTGCGCAATTTTCTCAGCGACTTCATTGAGATCGTCGCCCCCCATCTCACCCGAGATGTTGTCACTCAGGCACTTCTACTCAAGGAAAGGCATCAATCGGAGGAACTCTTCGGTAATATCTCCCTCCCCATGCACTAATCTCCCCTTGATTGCACAATTGCGAAAATGGAATTAATTGAAACACTGATCCTGCGTAACCTTTCCTCACTGAGCGGCGGTCTTGTTATCGGATTTGCAGCAAGTGGCTTCTTGCTTTTGAATGGCCGAATTGCCGGAGTTAGCGGAATCGTTGGCAGCTTATCTGGGCTGAAAGCATGGAAAGATACTTGGCGCATCACATTCACGACGGGGCTTTTGACCGGGGGATTGATTGCGTGGGTCATTGATCCAAGCACATTAGGAATGCCTCCGGAAAATCGGCCATTATGGCTGCTTGCCATTGCGGGTCTCCTTACAGGGGTGGGTACAGGATTGGCTCAGGGCTGTACCAGCGGTCATGGGATTTGTGGACTTGCACGATGGTCCCCTCGCTCATTGGCCGCGACTTTGGCATTTATGTTCACGGGAATAGTCACGGCTACGATTTGCTCACGCATTCTGGAGGGGGCGTGAAAGAGATATCCGCATTTCTTTTCGGCATGTTGTTTGCGCTGGGACTTGCGCTGGCTCGAATGACAGATCCTCAAAGGGTGATCGCCTTTCTTGAGATCGGACCTCGCTGGTCTGAAAACCTCCTTTTTGTCATGATCGGCGCCTTAATGGTCACTGTAACGATATTTCCTCTCATATTGCGCCGTAAAAAACCCATTTTAGATGTGGCCTTTCATCTCCAAACCAACCGCCTGATAGACCGCAGACTCATTCTGGGCGCCATGCTCTTTGGGATTGGTTGGGGGATCAGCGGTTACTGCCCCGGTCCTCTTGTGGTCGGACTGGCCAGCATCAAGCCGGTGCCATGGATTTGCTTTTCCTTCTTCCTTGTCGGCCAATGGCTTTCAAAAAGGGCAGCCAAATCGTGTTCCGTCTTATAGGGCTTGATTCTGCTAATGCCCGCCCCCTGAACCTGCCGTATCAGAAAATAGCTTGAGCTTACGGGGCACAAAGAAAACGGCATCTCCTTCACGAACATTCTGCTGACGAAACTGTTCCTTGATGACCTCCACTTCAACCAGCTCCTGATTATCCTCTCTCTCAAGCTCAATCCGAACGGTAGCGCCCAGCGACCGAATATCCAGAATCTTTGCAGATATTGCTGAAGGACTTGGTCGCTCGGTGAGGATTTCAATCTCATGGGGTCGCGCGAAGAAAACAGCCGCGTCCTGTGTATGGGGGCCCTCAGGAAGATGCAATGAGGCCTCGCCAATATGAGCATGCCCCTCATGAACGCGACCATGAAACAAATTCACATCCCCCAGAAACTTGAAAACGAATGGTGATGCCGGATGGTCATAAACTTCCTCCGGTGTGCCGACCTGCTCGATCTTGCCCTCGTTAAGAACAACTACGCGGTCAGCAACTTCGAGGGCTTCCTCCTGATCGTGAGTGACGAAAACACTGGTCACATGCAACTCATCATGTAACCGGCGAAGCCAGCGACGCAATTCTTTTCTGACCTTGGCATCCAGCGCACCAAAGGGCTCATCTAAAAGGAGAACCTTCGGTTCGACTGCCAAAGCTCTGGCGAGCGCAATGCGCTGACGCTGACCACCCGAAAGCTGAGGAGGAAACCGGTTGGCCAGCCAATCCAATTGGACCAACTCCAAAAGCTGATGAACCTTTTCGCTGATTACAGCCTCAGTAGGTCGAAGATGTCGAGGCCGCACGCGCAATCCAAACGCAATATTGTCAAATACTGTCATATGGCGAAACAAAGCGTAGTGCTGAAAGACAAAGCCCACATGGCGATCACGCACATGACGATCGGTGGCGTCCTCACCGTGAAAAAGAATGCGGCCGGAATCTGCCGTTTCGAGACCTGCAATGATTCTGAGCAACGTGGTCTTGCCACAACCTGAGGGACCGAGCAGCGCAACCAACTCCCCACCTTCAATGTTGAGGTTAACGTTCTTGAGGGCCCGAAATTGCCCAAAGGTTTTCACCACATTTTCAATTTGAATGCTCATCGGAGTTTGGTTGATTAATGAACAGAATTAGATTCCTTGACCTGAGCCTTTAGACGCCACTGAAGAATGGATTTAGCCGCCAGTGTGACCAGAGCCAGGAAAGCCAGAAGTGATGCCACAGCAAATGCGGCCGCCGAGTTGTACTCGTTGTAGAGAATTTCGACGTGCAACGGGAGCGTGTTGGTCTGACCCCGGATATGTCCTGAAACGACAGAGACCGCACCAAACTCTCCCATGGCTCGCGCATTACAGAGAATGACGCCGTAAAGGAGTCCCCAGCGGATATTGGGGAGCGTCACATACCAGAAGGTTTGCCAGCCTGTTGCCCCCAAAACCAAGGCTGCCTCCTCTTCCTCGGTGCCTTGGGCCTGCATCAAAGGAATGAGCTCACGAGCCACAAACGGGAACGTTACAAAAACGGTTGCCAAAACAATGCCGGGCACGGCAAAGATCAACTGAATGTCATGCGCCTTCAACCACTCTCCAATCCAGCCTTGTAGACCAAATAAAAGAACGTAAATCAGACCAGCGACCACAGGCGAAACCGAAAACGGCAAATCGATCAGCGTCGTCAGAAAGCTTTTACCGGGGAAATCGAACTTGGCGATAGACCAAGAAGCAGCCACACCGAAAACCATATTGAGAGGCACGGCAATGCCGGCTGCGGTAAGCGTCAGCTTGGCAGCCAAAAGCGCATTCGGTTCACTTAATGCATTGAAATAGTAGGAAACCCCTTTCGAAAAGGCCTGAATAAAGACCAGCGCCAATGGGAGAAAGATAAAACTGAAAAGGAAGCTCAGCGCACCGCCAATTAACAACCATCGAACCCATAGAGGCTCTGTTCTCGCGGAGAGCGCTGTTCGGGTAGAACCAAGCGGAAACGATACAGACATTTATGTAACTCCCCTTGAAATTCAGACCGTCCGGCGCTGAGCCCAGCGCTGGAGAGCATTGATGAGGAAGAGAATTAGGAATGAGACGGTCAACATGGAGACGGCCAGCGCATTTGCCCCTGGATAATCGTATTGCTCCAGCTTGGTAATGATCAGGAGAGGTGTAATTTCTGACACCATCGGAATATTGCCCGCGATAAAAATTACCGATCCGTACTCCCCAATGGCTCGGGCAAAGGCAAGGGCAAAGCCCGTCAGGAGTGCCGGACCTAACGCCGGAAAGATCACCATGGAAAAAGTCTGCCAACGGTTCGCCCCAAGACTTGCTGCGGCCTCCTCTAGCTCTGACTCAAAGTCCTCCAGAATGGGCTGCACTGTCCTCACGACGAAGGGGAGCCCGATAAAGGTCAAGGCGACAACTACCCCCAATGGGGTGTATGCAATTTTGAAACCATGGGCATACAGCAAACTTCCTATCCATCCTTTGGTTGAATAAAGCGAACTCAGGGCGATACCGGCCACCGCTGTTGGCAAGGCAAAAGGTAAGTCCACGAGAGCATCAACGAATTTCTTGAAAGGAAATGTGTAACGAACCAAAACCCAAGCGACGATCAGACCGAAAAAGACATTGATCAAGGCACCTGCAAGAGAAGCCCCAAAGGTCAATTTGTAGGAAGCCATGACCCTCGGCTGGGTGACGACATCTAAAAAGCCCGTCCACCCCAGTTCTGCTGCCTTGAGAAAGGTTGCAGAGAGTGGAATGAGAACAACGAGACTCAGATAAAGAATCGTGAACCCTAATGTCAATTTGAAACCGGGAAGCACCCCCTGTTTTTTGAAGACAACTGCCAAAGCAAAACCCCTAGTGGACCCTATTTGGATTCAATCTATCAGCTGACCGACCTCACCATAAAGAGTTAAAACGTATTTATTAATACCCGATAGGAATAAGGGGCAGGGGCGCACCCTATTGGATCAAAATACGCGAAGCACCCCACCAGAATGGATCACCCTCACCATTGAGCTCAGAATCAGCCCCTGCTATTAGCGGAACTGAGAGATCTGAGAGGCTAGGCACGGAGCGTGCTTATAGATGCATGGGTAGACCATATCGCCCAAAAGATCGCTATTGCCACTCATTTGTTATCTCTTAGGACCGCCCCATGAGCCAGCCCAGTTTGGAAGAACGAGAACTTAGACATTCCGTTCGCGTGATGACCTCCGTCCTGACCCGCGTCATGAAGTCACAGGGCAGAGACAACGTGGCACAAAAGGTTGAGGAACTTCAGAGCCTCTTTGGTCACTTTCGGTCCGACGCCAGCCCCAAAGCACGCAAGGCCTTGGAGAAAATGATCGATGGGATGGATATCGAAACCACCAGTGATGTCGTCCGGATTTTCAACCACTACTTCAGCCTACTCCACATCACTGAAGAATCTTTCCACTTGAGAAAGCGTCGGGCAAAAGCAGAACGTGGGGGCCATTTTTGGCATGGATCATTCCATCACACCTTGGCGCAGTTTCGAGAGGCGGGGGTCACGGTCGACAAACTCCAGGCATTGCTGGATCAACTCCTCTACCTTCCTGTAATGACGGCGCATCCCACCGAGGCTAAACGACGGACGGTCAAGGGGACCTTGAGAAATGTGTTTGTTTCCCACGATGAACTGAGTAGCGGTCGCTACAAGGGCTATTACAGAAAAGAAGCCCTCGAGCGACTGCAAACGCAGGTCCAACTCCTCTGGAAAACCGATGAGGTGCGCGCCCATGGGATGAGTGTCACAGATGAAATCGACACGGGGCTTTTCTACTTTCCGTTGTCGCTCTTTCATGCCACAACCCGCGTTTACAGGAACTTTGAACATTCCTTGAGAGACATCTACGGGGAGCGGGCCCTGAACAAGGTCAAAGTCCCGACCTTTCTCAAATTTGGCTCATGGATCGGTGGCGATCGTGATGGCAACCCCAACGTGACGCCTGAGACGACGGCACTCGCGATTCGCCTTCAATCGAGGACCATCCTTCAAGAATATGTACGACGTCTGGAAAGTCTGCGGGGTCAGCTTTCCCACTCCTATGGCTTTTGCGACCTTTCCGAAGAATTTCTAAACGCACTTGAATCTGACCAAGTAGATCTGGGCGATGCGTGCCGTGATCTTGAGAAGCCCTTTCTCCAAGAACCCTATCGGCACAAGCTTGTCCTCATGCGTTATCGCATGGAGCGCTCTTTGCGCCGGATCGAACAACTGATTGCCGGTGACCTTGAAAGCCCTGAAACCAAGGCCTATGGCTCAGCCTCCCAATTCATGGCGGACCTCAAGCTCATCGATGACTCCCTGCGAGGACATGGAGATGCTGATATCGCAAACCAAGATCTCCATGACCTCATCCGACTGGTAGAGACCTTTGGTTTCCATCTCATGCAACTCGATGTCCGTCAGGAATCAACGCGCCACAGCGATGCTGTGGCGGAGCTATTGCAGCAGGGCCTGGGGATCGACTACGCAGCGCTCGATGAGACAGGCCGACTGGCGCTCCTGAGCGAGGCAATCCATGCCCCGGGGGGGCTGCTTTTTGATCGCTCCACCCTTTCAAAAAACACGCGTGAAACACTGGAAGTCTTCGAAACCATGCGCCGCATGCAAAGGGAGGTTGGCGCAGACTGCTTTGGCAAATATGTGATTTCGATGACGCATCATGCGAGCCACATCCTCGAGGTGATGTTGCTGGCCATTCAGTCTGGACTGGCCGGTCGCATCGGTGGCCAGTGGTATAGCCATGTTGGCATCAGCCCTCTGTTTGAGACCATTGACGATCTCAACCGGATCGAAAGCGTGCTGAACGACCTTTTGGATCAGCCCGTCTATCGAGCACTCCTCGACGCTTCGGGGGAGTCTCAGGAAGTGATGCTGGGCTATTCAGACTCCTGCAAGGACGGCGGCATCATGGCCTCTGCCTGGGGTCTTTACCGGGCGCAGGAACTGGTCATCCGCATTGCTGACCAGCGCGGCATTTCCTGTCGACTCTTTCATGGGCGTGGCGGTACAGTCGGGCGTGGTGGCGGCCCTACTCACACGGCGATTCTTGCCCAACCGCCGGATTCCGTTCGCGGCCAAATCAAGTTTACGGAACAGGGAGAGACTCTCTTTTATCGCTACAACAACATGGAAACGGCCATCTATGAGCTGACCATGGGCATCACAGGTCTGATGAAAGCAAGTCTCAGTCTGGTTCAGGATACGCCGCAGAGCCTCCCCCACCATCTTGAAGTGATGGCCGAATTGGCTACCTTGGGCGAACAAAGCTACCGCCAACTCACTGAACACACTCGGGGCTTTCTGGACTACTTCTACGAAGCAACTCCGGTCGGCGAATTTGGGCAACTCAACATCGGCTCACGCCCCTCACATCGCAAAAAGAAAGATCGTTCAAAATACTCCGTCAGAGCCATTGCTTGGGTCTTTGGTTGGGCGCAATCCCGGCAAACCTTTCCCGCTTGGTATGGGATTGGCTCGAGCCTTCAGAACTGGTGCAAAGGTCATCCCGAACGCATTCATCTTCTGAAAACCATGTACGAGGAGTTCCCTTTCTTTAGAAATCTTCTGAGTAATGCGCAAATGGCGCTACAGAAGGCCGATATGGGCATCGCTCGGGAGTATGCAGGGCTATGTGTTGATTCAAAAACGGGGGCACGCATCTGGGAACTGATCGCAGAGGAACACCGAAAATCCGTTGAATGGGTCCTCAAAATCGCTCAGTCCGATCGTCTGCTTGCAGACTCTCCTGAACTTTCTGATTCTCTGGCCCGGCGCGAGGAATATCTGGGCACTCTTAACTTTCTGCAAGTCACACTGATTCGAAAAGTTCGGGAAACGTCCCCGGACGATCCCGCCTTGAGCCCCTGGATCAAACCGCTGCTCCGCACCATCAATGCCATTGCCGCGGGAATGAGAAATACCGGCTAATCAGACAAAGGCGACGCGATCCCGATTGCAAACCGGGATCGCTTCACGCAGACTCCCCAGAATGAAACTTCAGCAGCTTCGCTATGTATGGGAGGTCGCACAGCACGGCTTCAAGGTCTCCGCTGCTGCCGACAGCCTATATACCTCGCAGCCGGGGGTCAGCAAGCAAATCCGGTTGCTTGAGGATGAGCTGGGTTTTGATCTTTTCGTGAGAAACGGCAAGAACTTCATCGCCCTGACCGAAGGTGGCGAGAAGGTTGTTCGTGTAGCAGGGGAGATTCTGGCCAAAGCACGCGACATTCGCCAGATCGCAGATGAGTTTCTGGACCAAACCACCGGCGTCCTCTCGATTGCGACGACCCATACCCAAGCCCGGTACGCCCTGCCCGAAGTCATGAAGCAATTCATGTTGGTCTACCCGAATATCCGCCTCACCATACATCAGGGAACTCCAATTCAGATTGCCGAGCAAGCCTCTCGGGGCGAGGTGGATATCGCGATTGCAACCGAGTCCTCTGATGCGATTGATAATCTGGTCACACTTCCCTGTTACCGGTGGAATCGAAGTGTTCTTGTTCCCAAGGGGCACCCCCTCATTGAGGTTATGCCACTCACGCTAGAGGCCATTGCTGAATGGCCCATCGTGACCTATACCTTTGGCTTTACTGGCCGGTCTCTTCTGGATCGGGCTTTCGAAGCGAAGGGACTCCACCCAAGGCTTGCCCTGACGGCCGTCGATGCAGACGTCATCAAAACCTACGTTCGGTTGGGTCTCGGCATCGGGATTGTCGCGCACATGGCCCATGATCCTCGGGAAGATGCTGATCTTGTGGCCCTTGAAGTCGGGCACCTGTTCGAGCCCAGTACAACTCGCCTTGCGATTCGAAGAGACATGTTCATTCGAACCTATCTTTACGACTTCATCCGCTTATTCGCACCGCATCTTGACCGCGATACCATCAACCAGGCCCTGCAGATCAGGGACCGCAAGGAGCTGGACGCGCTTTACCAGACAATGGATTTGCCGATCCGCTGAACCACGATGTCTCGCCGTCCTTCCCCTACCGTTTCCTTGCGGGATTTTTTAGTCCGACACGGGGTCGATGGCATTCTTTGGGCCTTGCTGATCGGCCTGATCGGTGGTCTTTCCTCTGCAGGCTACCGAGAGGCCAATATTTGGCTTACCCACTCCTTTACCCGGACGTGTGGGGACATTGTTGAAATTGCAGAATCGCTGGATGGATTTGATCGGCTTTTGATCCCAACGCTGGGCGGATTTTTTGCGGGCATTCTCCTCCTCCTTGCCCGCCGTTATCCCGGAGGCAAAACCGGCCAAGACTATCTTGAGGCCATTCGCACGAATGATGGGGTGATTCCGTTCAGGGCGACCCTTATCCGGTTGGCTTCCTCCCTTTTCAGCGTCAGTTCCGGAAGCTCGATAGGGCGCGAAGGGGGCATGGTCCAGCTTTCTGCAATGCTGGTCTCCGTGCTCGGACAAAAAAGACGCATGTCTCCCGAGCGGTTGCGCCTTCTCGTCGGCTGTGGGGGTGCCGCAGGGCTTGCCGCCGCCTACAACACTCCACTTGCCGGCGCTCTATTTATCGCGGAAATTGTGACCGGATCGCTCTCCATCGAGGTCCTCGGTCCGCTCATTATCGCCGCCTTCACATCCACACTCGTGGTTCGTCACTGGATAGGGGCACAACCTCTATTTACCAGTCGTGACATCATGCTGACCCAAGATGTCGATCTTTTGCCTCTGGTTATCCTGGGTGTGCTCTGTGGAGTTTTAGCGCCGCTTTTTCTGGTGGGGCTCAGTTTTAGTCGAAAGCTCTTTGACAAGCTCCATCTGCCAACTCCCTTGAGGCTCGCCTCAGGAGGTCTAGGAATTGGCTTGCTCTCACTGAAAACACCTGAGGTCTGGGGCAACGGATACTCCGTGGTTGAGTCTTTGTTGAGCCAGCCACAGGACCCTCGGCAGGTTGTCATCATTCTGGGTATGAAGATCCTCGCAACCTTTCTTGCCGTGGGTTCAGGCGCAATTGGCGGCGTGTTCACCACGACACTGCTGCTCGGCGCATCAACCGGCTGGCTTTTCGGCTCCGAAATCTTGCTCTTCTACCCCAGTCTTGGCGCAGATCCGGTGTACTTCAGTGCCGTCGCCATGGGCGCGTTTCTGGCAGGAACATCCCATGCCCCGATCATGGCCATCTTGATGATCTTTGAGATGACGCTGGATGCAAATTTGGTGTTTCCCTTGATTCTGAGCGCTCTGATCGCGGGTTATTTGAGCCGCATTTTGCATCCGCGCTCGATATACCAACGTTAGATAGAGACCAATGGTCCTTCGTGGCCTGACCCAATCTTCATCTAATCTTAATCTTGAGCCCTTGGAACCTCTCATCTTCTGCCGCTAGGATGGATTTCGGGCAAAGTGTTCCTGCAGGTGCCAAAAGCGTGGCATCGACAATACCCCGAATGTCCAGCGGGCCTTGTCGATCCCGGCCGGCACCCTCCGGCAAGACCACTCCCTTGTGCTTGATGAAGTGCGCAATCGACCGAACGGCCACCCCCTGATCGGTTCATCGCCCACAATATTTCACAAGAACTCTGGAGGGGTCTTTGTTTTTGGTCCGATGACGCTGTTCCCTGAATGAACTCCAGATCATCAGGGGCCTTGTACTCACCGTTTACTGATCCCGGGGAGTATTGAAGGCGTCATTTGGCAACCTGCAGGATTTTTTCACTCTCCCCTTTCACATTAGGAAATGCGCCCTTCTTTCCAACGCCCCCTTGAGCCAAGGCCAATCCCCTGCGAGCGAGGACGGGTCAGAAATAGTCAACGACTGAGTCTGTCATGTTTGATCGCGCAGCTTCGATAAGAAAAAACGCGGCAGCCATTTCATGGAGAGTGAAGAGGTGTAAAGATGTCGTTATGCAGCGGCATTTCCATTGGCACCCTTCTCCCCGAAGTCCGATCATCCTCGGCGGCATCTTATGTCTTTGCCTTTGGGGTTTTGCAGTCTTTTCTGCGCGGGAGATGACCGAACGACTGATCGTTGCAACGGCTGACATTCAGGTTCAAATGGCGGAGCAGGTGCGACTGATCGGCATCATCCTCCAGCGAAGCTCAGACCTTGAACGCAAGGCCAGACTGGTGATCCTCCTCTCCGATCCCAGCATCAGGGAACCCTATGAGCGGGAGTCCTACGAGAAGTCCCGGGCGGCCTATCAAAAGTCGATGAATGATCTGGCCCATCTGGTCCTTGATCCCGAAGTGATCCTGATCGTTCAGGAACTGATGGAGGAGGAGTCCTTGATTCATCGTCAGATGGAGGGCCTCGAGGGCCACTCCAATGTTCCCCCCAGTCTCGATCAAGCCTTTTCGGATTTCAACGAACGAACCATGACGCTCGCTATGCGCCTGGACGCTGAAGCGCGCGGCGCGCTCGTGAAAAACGTCAGCGCTTCAAGGCAGCTGCTCAAAAACTATCAGTTCCAAAACAGCATTGCGCTCCTGTCGGCGCTGACCCTTATTGCTCTCGTTTACAGCTGGACGAAACGCTTGAGTCACCTCCCGCCCGCCCATGATGATGATTGAATACCTCTCCGCTCGTCGCTCTTCGCCTAAGATCCACCCCCTCAGTCGGCTGCTAAAGAACCTGCTTCGACGGCCCCTTGCGATGACCTTAGTTGTCATCAGCCTTTCAGCCTGCGCCCCAAAGAAAGTGGATACCCCCGCCGCGCCCCCGCAGAATCCCTTTGATTACTCTCGTTCAGATCTTGGTGGCCTCATCGAGTTTGCCAACCGTTTCGGCGCGTTGCCTGATTCTGCAAGACTGGCCGTCTGCCGTGAGATGGAACTCTCCGATAAGGAGAAGAGAAATAATCCCCAAGGCCTGACCTTGCATCAGGCTGCAGGTCAAATCTTTCTGGCCCAGTGTAGCCCCCAGTTAGATCTTCAGGAAAAGCTGAAATTGTTGGTGGACAACCCGGACACACCACCTGACCAAAGGCAATTTGCAAGTCTGGCCCTGCAACTGATCGTGCGGCTAGAAAGCCAAAATAACGCGCTCATGCAGGCTCAGAAGAAGGCGCGTGCCAGATCGACCGGAAGCTTAGCCCGTCGAAAACCCGAAGGAACAGAAAGAGACATCCCTGCTGCAGATGATTCAACGAGATTTCTGGTGCCGACCCCGCTCCCGGATGACGTCGCGCGCAAAAAGCTCGAGGCAATCAGAAACCTTGAGAAGTCGATGGATCGCGGATTGACACCCTGATCCCATGTTCAGGATCTGGCTCGCAGTTGTCAGTGCCATCGCAGTCCTCTTTGTTGTGACGCTTTCGGCTGCCCTGTACTGGGCAGCCGAAAGCGTCAACCGGAACTTCGAGGCCTACCGACATGCTGCCGTTGCCTATGAGCGCTATGAACGACTCGCACATGAGTCCTATCGGTACTTCAAAAGCGAAATCGAACGTCTGACCGTTGACTCGTTTCAACCACTGGACCACGAAAGCGATGATCGTGAACGCTTGATGGAAGCCCTGAAGAACCTGCGAGAAGCCACCCTGACACTCGCTGAAAGCCACCCTGAGGATCGCGAGGAGCTCCATCGTATCGCCAAACTCGGTGCTTTTCTCAACGACAGTCGCTACCAGTTCCATGACATCGAACTGCTGCGAAAGAGAGGCCTGCAGGGCTTGGCGCGGGATCAACTCGCACACTACTCAACCCATAGGATCGACCAGGAGTTTCAGCCACTGATCGATGAGGCCCTGAATGAACATCGGGAGCGAGCCTCCAAGGCTCAGGCGGAGGTCGATAACCTGATTGATCGGTCACGCTGGCTTGCGATTCTGGATGGCAGTGCTGCGACGCTGATCAGCCTTTACGGGGGCATCCTTCTGTCGCGCCGCCTCAGCCGATCCATCCGCGCACTGATGAAAGGAACCCAGCAGATTGCCAATGGCAACTTTTCTGCACGTGTTCAAGTTCCTGGTGACGACGAATTTAGTACCTTGGCCGGGCATTTCAATCAGATGGCCAAGAAGATTCAAAAGCAACGCGAGGCACTTGAGGAACGACAGGATATTCTTGAGACGCGCGTTGCTGAGAGGACTCAGGAGCTCCTCGACCTCAACCAGAACCTCTGGCGTATGGACCGGGATCGAAGGGCGTTTCTGGCCGATATCAGCCACGAACTTCGGACACCCATTACAGTGATTCGCGGCGAAGCCGAGATTGCGCTTAGAAACCCCAAAACACCCACCGATGAATACCGTCAGGCGCTTCAGCGCATTATCGAACTTGCGGTCCAACTGGGAGATCATGTCCATGACCTTCTGGCCGAAGCGCGCTCTGAACCCCAAAATCAGGATGAAGCAAAAAACCGTCCGGTCGATCTCAAGGAGCTTTTATCGGAGGTCTCCCTGGATCTTAAGATTCTCGCTGAAGCCGCGGGCATCGAGGCCCAGCTTCTCCTTCCAGAGCATCCCGCATGGATCCTTGGCGACCCAAACCGTCTTCGCCAAGCCCTTCTGATTCTGGGCGATAACGCCTGCCGCTATGCACGTTCTGACACCCTGACGGAGTTGACCCTTGCCTTATCCGGCGAATGGGCGGTCATCACCCTCAAGGATCAGGGCATTGGGATTGCCGAGGAAGACATCGGACGCATTTTTGAACGTCGATTTCGGGGGGAAAACGCTCGAAGCCTTCAACCTGAGGGCCTGGGCCTTGGATTGGCCATGGTTCACTCGATTATCTCCCAGCATGGCGGCAGGATTTCCGTCAAAAGTGAAATCGGCCAAGGGTCCACTTTCTCTTTGTCCCTCCCACTTCTTTCTGTGACGCCCACCTAGCGCAAAAAATGTCATGAATCAAATCCACCAAGGTCTTAGAAAAATTCTCATGATTGAAGATGACCCCAGGATCGCTGATTTTGTCAGCCGTGGTCTTCGCGCCGAGGGCTATCTGGTGGAGGTCATGCCGACAGGGCGCGAAGGACTCCTCGCGGGACGCGACACTCAATTTCGCACAATCCTCCTCGATATAGGGCTACCGGACATCAATGGACAGCAGGTCTGTGAGCAACTCCGATCCGAAGGCATCACTACCCCCATTCTGATGTTGACCGCGCGGGATGCCATTCCTGACAAGGTTAAGGGGCTGAAGTCGGGCGCCGATGACTATATGACCAAGCCCTTCTCATTCGAGGAACTCTTGGCCAGAGTTGAAGCCCTCCTCAGGCGGGCCGAAATGGAATACGGCGAGGACAACCCAGAGGTCAAGATTGCAGACCTTTTACTTAACCGACAAACGCATGAGGTTTCTCGGGCCGGAAGGTCCATCGAACTCACTGCCAAGGAGTACAACCTTCTTGAACTTCTAATGATTTCCGGTGGAAAACTGGTGAGTCGGGCCCGCATTCTTGAACAGGTATGGGGCTACAGTAGCGATCCCCTCACCAACGTCGTTGATGTCTACATCCGCCAATTGCGAAAGAAAATTGACGAGGGGTACGGAGTCAAATTGATCAAGACGGTGCGTGGTTTTGGATACCGCCTCGATACATTTTCGGATTCCTGAGCACCGAAGAGTCAGTCCCTGTCATGGTGATGATGTCGATGATGCCCACCATGGTGTCGCTCGGCGTATCCATAGGGCGCATAACCATAGCGGGGTCCGTAATAAATCACAGGCGGAGGACCCCAGAGCGGTGCTGGGCTAATGGTGATTTGCGGGAGAAGGATCGCAGGGGGCGTGACGGCAACCATCGGTGCAATCGGCGCGGCCCATCCGCCCCAGCCATCTGAATCAGCCCAACAGGGGCTTCCCATAACCAGAGCACTCAGGATCACAATCCATCGACACATCGTAACCTCCCTAAGATCAATGACCACAGCTACGGGAGGCATTATCCGGCGAATAAATCCACACTCAATCCGTTGAGTTCCGATTTAATCATTTCCTCATTATTCGCTGAGGTCATCTTCATTCGAGCACCCCGGATGCCGACACAGGAGACCATTCACCAGTAGAATAGGCGCTCATTTCTGCCTTATCTGGATGCCCACCATGACCCACTGGTTTGAAGATAATTCGAAGTCGATCGGGCGTACGCCCCTCGTCCGCCTGAACCGCATCACCGATGGCGCCGGCGCCACCGTCCTCGCCAAAATCGAAGGCCGTAACCCCGCCTATTCCGTCAAATGCCGTATCGGTGCCGCCATGGTCTGGGATGCCGAGAAAAAAGGCCTCCTCGGCAAAGGCAAGGAAATCGTCGAACCCACCAGTGGCAATACCGGCATCGCTCTCGCCTTCGTCGCAGCCGCAAGAGGCATTCCCCTCACCTTGACCATGCCCGAAACCATGAGCATCGAGCGCCGAAAGCTCCTCGTCGCTTATGGCGCCAAGCTCGTCCTCACCGAAGGTGCCAAGGGCATGCCCGGCGCCATCGCCAAGGCAGAGGAAATTGCAGCCTCCGACCCGAACCGCTATGTCCTCCTCCAGCAGTTCAAGAATCCCGCCAATCCCGCGATCCATGAAGCCACGACCGGGCCTGAGATCTGGGAAGACACCGAAGGCCAAATCGATGTCCTGGTCGCAGGTGTCGGGACCGGCGGCACCATCACCGGCGTGACCCGTTACCTCAAAAAAACCCAAGGCAAGGCCATCACCTCCGTGGCAGTAGAACCCGAAGCCAGCCCCATCCTCACCCAAAAGCGGGCTGGTGAGCCCTTGAAGCCTTCCCCGCACAAGATTCAGGGTATCGGCGCAGGATTCGTTCCCGACAACCTTGATCTCGACCTCGTCGATCTCATCGAGCGCGTCTCAAACGAGGAAGCCATCGAGACCGCCCGACGCCTCGCCCGCGAGGAAGGCATCCTTTGCGGCATCTCCTGCGGCGCCGCTGCGGCCGCTGCACTGCGGCTGGCCAAAGACCCCTCCTATGCCGGAAAAACCATCGTGGTCATCCTTCCCGACTCCGGCGAGCGCTACCTCTCAACCGCCCTCTTCGAAGGACTGTTCGATGAGAAAGGCCTTTCGCTCTAAGCCAGACTGTTCCAGGGATTGAGGACCATGACGCATTCTCACGACGCACTGCACATTGACTTTGGTCCAGTCGTTGCGGACCTTCGTGAACTCCGTGAACATTCACTGGCACTGAGGCAACGGAGCGACAATCCGCCACGTCTTCCTGCAAGACCCATTCTCAAAGAAGTCGTGACCGGTCTTGCGACCGCCCTGTTCCCCAATCGCTTGGGGACAGGTGAGCAGACACGCGAGGGTGTCGACTACTACGTCGGTCACCTTCTGGATGCCAACATGCGTCTTCTGGTGGGACAGATTCAAAGGGAAATTCGTTTTTTCGCAGAGCAGGAGGGCCAAAGTCCGCCGCCGCGGCAAGACATTGAGGCTGAGGCCATCAGCCGGGTGCAGTCTTTTGTTAAAACCCTTCCCAAGATTCGTAAACTGCTGGATACCGATCTCGAGGCGGCTTACGAGGGGGATCCTGCAGCACGGAGTGTTGACGAAGTTCTGGTCTGCTACCCCGGAATTTCAGCGGTGATCAATCATCGCTTGGCTCATGAGCTTTATCTTCTGGGGCTTCCCCTGATTGCGCGCATGATTTCAGAGATTGCTCACTCTGAGACCGGCATCGACATTCATCCCGGAGCTGAGATTGGTCCCAGCTTCTTTATCGATCATGGCACGGGTGTCGTGATCGGTGAAACCTGCATCATCGGCGAGCGCGTCCGGCTTTATCAGCATGTCACCCTGGGCGCCAAGCGATTTCCAACTGATGAGAACGGCGTGCTTCTTAAAGGCCATGCCCGGCATCCTATTGTCGAGGATGATGTGGTGGTTTATGCGGGAGCGACCATTCTGGGTCGCATCACCATTGGCAAGGGCTCAACCATCGGCGGCAATGTCTGGCTGACCCGAAGCATTGCACCCAACAGCAATATCAGTCAGGGACAACCCAGGCATGAACTTTTCGATCTTGGCAGCGGCATTTGATCCGCGATGATGAGTCCCTCTATGCAGCAGCCTTGCCTGGTCGTCCTTGATGTCGACTCTACCTTGATCGAAAACGAAGTCATCGAACTTTTGGCCGCCCATGCAGGGGTCGAGGCGAAGGTCGCAGCCATCACGGAAAGGGCCATGCGAGGTGAGCTCGATTTTGCAGCAAGCCTCAAGGAACGTGTCGCTACCCTTGAAGGACTACCGATTCGTATTTTTGACGAGGTCCGCCATCAAATTACCGTCACGCCCGGGGTTCCTGACCTCATCCGGGCCGTCAAGGCAGCCGGCGGCTTCATCGGTGTCGTCTCAGGCGGTTTCCATGAGGTACTGGACCCCCTCGCACAATCCTTGGGCCTTGATTTCTGGAAGGCAAACCGACTGGCCATCCTTGAGGGACACCTTACAGGTGAGGTGCATGGCGAAATCGTGGATGCCGAAGTCAAAGCCCAAACGCTGATTCAATGGGCGAAAGAGACCAATATTCCTCTGGAGCGCACCGTGGCGATTGGCGATGGGGCGAATGATCTCAAGATGATGGCTGTCGCCGGTCTTTCCATTGCGTTTAACGCCAAGCCCATCGTTCGTGAAAAAGCCATGCAACGAATTGATGAGAAGGATATGCGGCAGGTCCTGCCATTGATTGGTCTGGAAATGCCGACATGCCTAACAAAAGTCTGATTCTCGCATCCCCTCCCCTCTGGCACGGACAGCAGGGTGGCATTTCACAGACTTCACCCCAAGCCAATGACATCCACTCATGGTTGCTTGAACCAGGATCGCTGACCCAAAGGCTTCGAACACAGTATGGAAAAAACTTCGGCGTGTTGCTCCTGCAGCAACGCTTAGGAATCCCTTATAGCGAGGAGCGCATGGCGCTGGGGCTCCGCCCAGGAGCCAAAGCTGTGATCCGCGAAGTCGGACTGATGGCCGGAAAATCACCGGTGATTCTGGCCCGTAGCATCATCCCCCAAGAGACCGTGAAATACGCCGATCCCAGACTTTCGCGATTGGGGAATCAACCACTGGGTGAAATTCTTTTTACTCACCCTGAATTAGGTCGCAGAACCCTGGAATGGACCCGAGTGTCCCTTCTGCGTCAGTGGGGTGTCAAGGAGGTGATGGGGCGACGATCTCTTTACACCCTCAGCCAGACCTTTCCTCTTCTGGTCGCAGAATTCTTTCTGCCTGCGCTTCTAAACCCGGAACCCTAAGATGACGGTCACCTCAAAGCCCTCCAAGCTCAATGCCTACTGGCGACTGATGCGCTTCGACAAGCCCATCGGTATTTTGCTCTTGCTCTGGCCTGCCCTATGGGCACTTTGGATTGCTGGGGAGGGGCATCCCTCCCTGAAGGCTCTACTCGCCATTGGGCTTGGAACCGTTTTAATGCGTGCTGCAGGCTGTGTGATCAACGACTATGCCGACCGGGATTTTGATCCCCATGTCGAGCGCACTCGCCTAAGACCCATTGCCGCCGGCGAAGTCAGCCCACGGGAAGCCCTCTGGCTTTTTGTCGGCCTCACTCTTACCGCCTTTGTCCTGGTCTTGCAGCTAAACGCCCTCAGTATTTGGCTTTCCTTCCCAGGCGCCTTCCTCGCTGCAAGCTACCCCTTCACCAAACGACTGACCCACCTGCCGCAGGCCTATCTTGGCATTGCCTTTGGCTGGGCTGTGCCCATGGCATTCGCCGCCGAGACCGGAGATATTCCCGCCGATGCCTGGGTCATTTTTGCAGCCACTGCGATCTGGGCACTCATCTACGACACGATGTATGCCATGGTGGATCGGGACGATGACCTTCGGATTGGTGTCAAGTCCACCGCCATCCTCTTTGGTCAAAATGATCGCCTGATCATGGGACTGTTCCAGATCCTGATGCTGGGGCTACTCTTTAAGGCAGGCCAGAATGCAGGGCTGGGTGTTTTCTATGACGCCGGGTTAATCGGCGCGCTTGGTTTTTTTTGCTACCAGCAATGGCTGATCAGAAAACGGGAAAAGACCCTCTGCTTTCGAGCCTTCCTCAACAACAATTGGTTTGGTGCTTCAATCTTTGGAGGCATCGCCCTGGACTATGCACTCCGCTGAATCTCAGCGCTTTCCAAGAGAAGATAACCTGAGACAACTCGGGCTACAGACCGGCACCACCCTTCCTTCCGGCCCTTTTACTTCAAACCCTTGAAGCTCAACAGGTGAGCCACAGATCGGGCAAGGTATCGAGCGAAAGGCCCAACGATAAAGAAAAGGGAAAAGGCGTGTTGTCACAGCGTATATGTTTTGGGAAAAAAAGCGCCTCCCGCGAGGGAGGCGCAAAGCTTCACGGAGCACTGACGCAGAGGCCCTGAGCCCCTGCCAATTCGCAGTCGATACACCCTTGTTCTCTGTTGAGAGGGCCTCACGGGAATAACGGCTGCCGAACACCCCTTTGCATGACCCGTGCCAAAAGGTTTCTTTCAGGCGATGAACAATGTCACGCTATTCAGTAGCAAGGGGTTCCGCCATCAAAAGATATCCCATCGAAATCTTCAATTGACAATATCCAGTGCTCTAGTGCCAGAGCTGAAGATCGGGGATATCACCCATCAGGTGAGCCAAATCCCACACCCCATCAAGTCCACGCATTGCATTACCCCCCGAAACCACCTGCTCGAAGATTCCAAACTAGGCTCCAAGAGCAAGATTTGGGCTTCTTGATCGCAAAATTTTAGAGATTTAGAGAATTGGCACATTCCCTGCTTAAAGTTCGTCGATCTTGATGGATCCGTGACACATCCCTGCCCCATGGGACTTGTGAACGCGAACTTAGCCAACAATCGAAAGAATTGGAGACCAAAATGTTTAAGCTTTCAGCACGGACGGCAGCCCTGTCGATCGCCGCAGCCACCTTGACCGGCATGAGCTCCCTTGCCAGCGCTCATACCACTGTATTCACGACCGTACCAGCCTATCTTGGATCAGGCTCGATGAACTACCTCCAGATTGGTCATGGCTGCCTGGAAGAATCCACCGGTGAGCGCCTGCCGATCATTGCCCAGAGCGTAGCGCTCCCGATTTTCAGCCCTACCATCGTGTTCAAGGACGTTGCGACCGGCAACATCATCACCTCGAACGGTAACCTGAATGATTTCACGGCTGCCGACCACACCGGCGCCATTACGCCGCTCCAGAGTGTCGGCGACTTGATTCGTCCGGTAATCCCGCAGGCCGGCTGGACCCAGACGACCATTAACTATGATTCCAACATCGAAAGCCGTGTTCTTGGCTGGTACAGTAAGACTCCAGCCAATAGCTTCAAGCTCCCGGGCACCAGCGCCTATACTGAACAGCCCTTCAAGGTCGGAGTCATCAATGCGCTTTCAACATCCTGCGCTCGCAGCCTGCAGGTCAAAATTGCAATTGCCGACGTTTGCAAGCTGAACAAGTGGCCGGTAACCAAGGAAAACGCAGCCGCCGACCTCTGGATTCCAAACACGACCGCCAAGTTCCCCTATGGCAATGTTGACGCGGTGGGCACCCCGGTTGACGCGGGCAACCCGGCAGCAGGATCAAAGCCTTTGACCGGCTATCCTGCGACCCTGACGCTCTGGCGTGACCAGCTAGGCACCAACCCGGGCGCCGCGCCCTCAGGAACGGGTGGAGCAAGCTCTGCCAAGGCTAATCCCCTGCCTGCGAACTGCGGAAAGGGCTACGATGTCATCGTCTATCCTTCTAACACCGACGTTGACCTGAACCTTCCGCTGGTTTGGGGAAAGCGCGCCAGGTAAAGAAACTGACAACAAAGGGGTCCTGAACTTCCCAGAATTCCCCCCTCAAAGTCAATCTTTGACGCCCCGCCCCTGCGGGGCGTTTTTATGGTCTTGGAAATCGCGATCCTGCCTCCATGCTTCACTGTGCCATATGTCACAGTTTCAGATGGATACATCTACAGCAAATTAAAAAATCACCGACTAATAAGCTCAAGCGTAGACAATTCCCAACCCAGAGACATCAACTACAGACCCCAAGTTCGGTGGCAAGATCCGAATCCCTGATGCATTTTTGAGTGGTAGCGATGGGGAATACATCATGACACTGAGCAAGGCGAAGAACCGGGCCAATCAACCCGACAGCACTCTCAAAGGCACCATGGTCTATGGTTTTACCTACCATTGTGAGTCCAGCTCTGGGGCGCACACGGGAACGCTGATTAACCGACGTTGACCAGAAAAAGTGAGGGCCTCATTGCTTTTGAGGGCCATTAGTCAAGCAAGATCTCTGGCCCCAGCCATTCGGCCACCTGTTGGCGGTAATGTTCGGACTTCTTGACCTGGAGGGATTCAAGGGGATTGTAGTCATCCGTGATCAAGATTCCCGCAGTTGGATCAACCTTCGTTTCCCGTTCCCTGAGCCATTGATTCATTGCAGCTGTCAGCTTTCTTGCTTGCATGTCCAGAGGCTGCTCCGACGCCAGAACAATGAAATCGTTAAAGTCGTTATCGGGTTCCGATCGATAGACCCGGACCTGACTGAAGACAGAGGACACGGTCTTAACCACAGACCTCAACGGAAGATTAGCATCCGGAGATCGAAAGGCGACGAGATTGAGCGCCATCACACCGCTTTCACTCAAAGTGCGCTTGATATCCATCAGTGCCTCACGAGTCAGAAGATGAGTTGGTTCCGATCCCCCAGTAAAACAGTCATGAATGACGAGATCATAGGGCCCTTGAAGCTTTCTGACCTCGTACCGGCCGTCCCCGATGATCTGGAGGCCACTTCTCACGAAACCAAAATGATGTTCTGCGGCCTCAGCAACGGCAGGATCGAGCTCGACGGTGTCAACCGTGATGCCATGGCTGGAGAATAAATCCCCCGCCATGTGCCCTGCCCCCTGCCCAATGACCAGAGCGCGCCCCATGCCCGAACGCATTAAAGGCAGGAGACCCACGATCTGCTGATAGGTCAGTCGGTTGAGTCCTGTTCCGATAGAGGCAGCGCCGATCACGGAGGCGTCCGACGACAGTAATCTTAAATCTTGCATGGGATTGTCGATGACTCGCACTTTACCGTAGAGGCTCTCCCGATCGGAGATCACACTGAACCCCTTAGGGCTAATCACCTCTTGGACTGTCAGGTGATCAAAAATCGCCGCCCCCCCCAAGATGATGATCAGAACAAACGTCATCGCATCTGAACGCTGCCGGCCACCCATGACCACATGCATTATCGCAGCTAGAAGCAAAACCGATCCGAGGGTCAGCAAAATGCTGTTGGTCCCAAAGGCCGGGAACAGAAAGTAGGCCAGGAGAAAAGTGCCAAAAACACTACCGATAGTGCTGACGGCATAAAGCCTTCCCGCAGAACCCCCAAGGCCCTCGAGATCGCGCGTTCCGGATTTCACTGCAGCAGGTCCCGCCATACCGAGCGCAACCAGGGCCGGCATGAAAAGGATAAATGCGCTGATCAAAGAGCCAAGCCTCAATCCCAAAGGATCGGTAAATTGCAAGACCTTCGCATCCGCAAGGGGAATCATGAAAACCCCGGCGCTGGCGCCCAAAAGAATCCAGACAAAAAGCTTTCGCCCATATCGGTCCGCCAGAATCCCACCAAAGTAGTACCCCAGCGAGAGCGCAATCATCGTCACGGCAATCAAGGCTGACCAGACGTAAAGACTGGTCCCATAAAATGGCGCAATGACCCGGGTACCAAGAAGCTCGAGCAACATCACGGCGGCCCCAGTCAGAAAGACAGTTGCGTGTATCACCGCCAGCGGAAAGCCATTAGCGCCTGACGCGCGATTATTCATGGTCAAACTCCAAAGACTCTAAAACGAGAAGCCCCAGCGCAACCTGATCAGGCAACGTGGGGCTCGAGTAGATAACAGTTTGGCCCCAAAGGGCTAATTAAGCGCTAACCGTTTTGCTGAAAAATCGGATCGCTGGTGTCTGTATGAACCTCACCGGTCATGCAGTGGTATTGAACGTCATAGACCATTTTGCGCTTAAGAGCGGCCGCATTCCCTTTAGCCTTTTGAATAGTAAAAACATAAGCACCCTCCCCGCCGGAAAGTTCGATGAGAGGACTGTACTTGCCATCTCGGTTCTTTTTTTCCACGGAAACAAGTGAAACACCATCCTTTTCAACTGTCACGCTTAAAAGCGCACCATTGACTGGAAGAAAGTCCTGAATTGCAGTCACCATACGAGTTGACGTATTCCCGCCACTGCAGCTAATGACGAATTTATCAATGGCTGATGGCGAAGTCCCAATAAACCCGCCCGTATTGTGCGCGAATGCCGGGCTGAGGACACCCAGGCTTAGAAGAACCCCTAAACTTAAGGTTCTTGTCATCATTTTGTTCCTTTTCATTAATTGCTCCCAATTCGACGTTTTATTTTTCAAAAGGGCCAAGCCCTTTGTCCGTGATTTCACAGCATCACGTCACGAGACTCATAGTTGGGTATGCAAAATATAAGCCGCTCAGATTTTTGTTTATGATTCAGTGAGATGGATATTTATCGGTGCAAATCACCACTCAAAATGGGGCATATCACTCACCCCTCAGGACCAATTCCCCCCTTCCAGACCATCCACATCGACCCAGTAGTGAGTGACTCCCATCGAATCAAGCCATTGGGGACCCTGATCCTCCATCAGCATCGCGATGGTCGATGCACTTCCGGCCACAACACAGAACTCGGCCACAACGCTGACAGATGCCAGTCGCGTAACTGGCCAACCCGTTTTGGGATTAAGGACATGCCCATAGCGTCTTCCACCCAGAACGATACAGCGCTCGTAGTCCCCACTACTCGCCATCGCACCCCGCTTGAGGTAGACCGTACGAGCAATCCCATGGGGGTCTCTTGGATGCCGGATACCGATCGCCCAGGGGCTGCCGTCAGGATGGGGACCCATAACCTTGATGTCGCCCCCAAGATTGATCAGGCCATGTCGAATACCTGCCTCCCAGCAAAGACATGCGACCCGATCCACGGCATATTCTTTGACCGCCCCTCCGAGATCGAGTTCTAGCCCAGGCTGCGGGAAGAAAAGGACAGGGTTTTGCCATACCAGTCGATGCCATCCAATACGGTCCAACAAAGCCTTGATGCCATCAGGGTCTGGTAGAACCTCTTCCTTGAACTGCCAGGCTTTTCGAAGAAGACCTGAAGTCACATCAAAAAGGCCGTCGCTCTGCTGCCAACAGGTCGCGACATAATCCAAAAGTCCGGCCGTTTCAGGATCCACGGTGATGGACCCGCCTGTTCGGGCAACATTATTGATCTTCGAGAGATAGCTGTCTTCCCGGTAGCGCGAATATTTGAGCTCAAGACGCTCGACCTCGTCGACGACCCGCCCGGACAGATGCCGCGCCCTTCCCTTCGAATTGGCATATAGCTTGACTTCGCAGGGAGAACCCATCGCGCTGAACGCCTGTTCCAGTAAATAAAGCGGGCGTCCCACTACACACTCCAAAAACCTAATGGGAGAAAGCCTTCCCCCCTCTCTTGCTGTCTAGAAGGAAATACCCCAACTGGCCCACAGAGAGCCCTTCCGCTCCAGTTGGTAGCCGTTGTAGTCATTGTAGGCCGGTTGTAGCCATTCAATGCCAAAGTGATTGCCTTCAAAATCGCCCGATTTGACATGTCCATTGAGGCCGATGCCGATATCAAGGAAGTTGCCACCATAACTCTGCGGCATATCCATAGGCCCCGTGGGTACAAAGTTACCGTAATACTGGCCCGAGATTTGAGCTTGTGAGGTAAAGAGCGCCCTGACCGAGCCCTGGAGCCAATCTTGAAGCTGATAACCACCCCAGGCCGTTGACTGGAACATCGTTCCACTCGCAAATCCTGAGTCATTATGAGTTTCGAGGGGCACATTCCCGCTGATCTGCCCACCCCAATTCCAATCTCCGGCATAACCGTTATAGGTCAGGCTGGGCCAGGCATTCCAGGTTCCTGTGCCGAGTTGCATACCGTAGTGCTCAAATTCGGAGTTGCCGTTCACCCTCTGATTTACACTACCGGTCGGGGCAGTAAAACCCGCTGTCATATGAATTTTGTGGCCTGGGGCCTCATAGAGCTTGAAAAGACTTCCCACGAAGATATCCCCGACACCACTGCTGGCGTGGAAGGGATTCGCGCCATGTAATGCATGAATGTCGTCTGGGCTCGGTGGAGACGCGCCCTCCAGCGTCCGCAGATGCATATCCATACTCATAAATTGAGGCATCAGCATAAGCGTCATCCAGTCGGTAGGCGCATACATGATGTCAAGCATCACCATGCTCATGTCCATGTCTTTAGGGGTATAGCGACACTTGAGAAGCGGCCCGCAACCTTGATTCACAATCTGCAGATCGGAAACTTTGCTCGTTCCATGCATCATGTCCCCTGACTGGAAGCCATAGTTGTAACGGACGCCCACCATGGTATCGCCCGCATTGGCCAGCATGTGGTTGAAAAGAATGCCTGCAGGGCCATCCATGCCAATATGCTGCTGACGGTGATCGTGGCCTGAATGACCCGCGTGCGCCCCTTCCGGAACATCGCCATGCCCTTTACTGATCGCCGCAAGATCAACCTTGAGGGCGGCATTGAATTGGTAGTAGTCCACATTGGACCAACTGCCCTGGCCTGCCCCGGCACCGCCCATGCGAAGGTCTCCCGCGTGTCGGTACCATTCAAACCCCGCCTCAAACGCCATGGCCTTACCCACCGATCGGGCGACCGTCACGCCGGCGCTGACTGAACCATAAGCTGCCAGACGCCAGTCACTGGAATAGGCGGTCAGAGGCACCCCCGCCAAATTGAATCGGTCTCCAACAGTAGGCTCACTCCCCGAAAAAAGGAAATAAGGCTGATAAAAGCCTGCGCCACTTTGGCTGTAATAACGAAATCTTGGAGTGACGGACCACTCCTCGATCGGCTGAACCCAGTCCACATCAAAGGTATGGGCTGAAATACCCCAACTATCGATGAAGAACCGGTAGCCGCCATGCACTGCCGCATCAAAATCATCGACGTACTGCACAAAACGAAGATCCCAGATTCCCTGATCGCGAAAATCAGGGCGCCGCTCAACGGCTGCCTGAACGCTAGGCGCCCAGAGGGGTGGCAGGCCCGCCTCGCCATCTGGCTGTGGCACCGGATCCTCCTTGGTATTAACAAACACCATGTCCACAGCCTTGTAGGGATTGGCGAGATACCCCTGACTTCGGACAAAACCGATCCCGGTCTGAACCAGAAGCCCCCGGTTGACGACCTGAGACAAATTGAGATGGAAATTCCAGTCCTGCCGTATACCGGTCAGATGTTCCACCTTGGTTCCATTAGGGCCTGTCTCCACTTGGAGCTGTCCCCTTGAAGCGTAATAGCTCTTGTCGATATAGGGCGAGTAGGACGGATTGATCAGGGCGTAGACCGAACTGTTCGTATAGTCGACCCCATAATTAAGGGCAGTCTGCTTGTCATTAAAGTTGATGAGGCCATTCACACCCCCGAAAGCAGAACTGTAGTCGGGCTCTTGAGACACGCCACCCGCCACGTTGAAAGCCATGTCCTCCCACTCCCGACCCAGCCTGAAACTACCCGAGTTACGAATTTCGGGGGATGCTGAGGCAACGGTTTGGACAAGACGCGCGTCGGGCACATAGGTAGCCGTATTGGGATCCAGCAACCAGGGCGTGAGTTTCTTGTCATAGAGGATCGTGCCATTGCCTCTGACCAATGGCGATGCGCCCGCAAGCGTCGGATTGTTGCCACCCAAGGCATATGGGGCAGAAGTCACGGGTGTTGCACCCGACCAGGTATCCTGAACGTAGCCAAAGGAAAACTTCCAGTGATCGGGGAAGGTCAAAATGCCATTTCCCTCGATATTTTCTACGGTCAACGGGCTGTACTGGCTCTTAATTCCGCCTAAAAGCTGCCAGGGTGTCTGCTTGTAGTAGCCGTACTGAAGCGAGACAGGATCATCGATCAGGGCCTCCGCGCGTGGCGCAAGCGAGAGCCCAGGCAGGGCCAGAGCCGCTGCAGTCAGTTTGACCAATGCACCCGAATCGACTCGATTTTGGGTCATTAGCGCCTGAGGCTTGGCACGAAGGCGTCGGAGAAGACGATAACTCGCGTACGAAGATTCCTGGGCAAAGCCAAAACGGGCTCGCAAGGCATCGGAAATCAAGTTGAGCATTGGAAATTCAGAACTGGATGAGAATCAGTAGCAGCCGCAGCCGCCACCGCCTGTTGAAGCCGTGCTGCCGCCTGCCGACTCACGAGACCCATAGATATGCTCCCGGAACTCGGCCTGCGCTCCAAAGGGCTGAGGCGCCATGTGGGATTTAGCAAGAGTGCCTCGCTGCCAAGGTTTCACCGATTCACAGCCCGATACAACAGTGGCCAAGAGCAAGATTAGGAGGCCTCTGACCACATAACCACCCCGATTATTCAACCGATCCATCTGGTTAATCCAAAGGCGTTGGTGGATAAAGACCCGTGTACTTTCCACTCTGGGTATCACATTCCTGCATGGTCTGGATCACCGCCGCACCCTTGAGCGTGCTTTCGGGACTGCTGGCCTTGGCCTTCACTTTCTTAAGGGTCAAGATGTAATCCCCGGACCCTTGATTAACCACTGCATAGTCACTAAAGCGATTATCCCCATTCCCCGTATCAATAACGGACTGCTCCTCGCCATTTCGTGAAATGGTGGCCTGCACCCGAAACTTCGAGGCCTTGGTTCGGTTTTGCACTCTGAGCATCAACCGAGCCGGTGCGCCGGAGCCATCATCAAAGCAAGTAATTCGATAGCTGTGACTACTGCTCGGGGCACTGCCCAAGGTGGTTGAAATGCGCGAGGCGCCGACGATCTGACGCGGCTGGAAAAATCCCGACACGACCGGAGCTGATGCCACATCGACATCGGCCATGGCTGTGGAGGTACTCAGCCCGGGCAGCAGGGTCGCCACCGTCGTTAAGATTGCCATAGCACCGCGTGCAGATGGCTTCATCGCGTCACTCATAGTCCTCATCTCCTAAAAACTATTCTGGTTGGGTTTTTGCTTCCGGGAGCCCCAATCGCATTCGCGCGAGTTCCCTCACCAGTTCATCCGGGTCATTCATGGCTTGTTTCAAAACAGCCTCAGATCCGGGCCCTTCGCCCATGATGTCCAAAGCGGCTAGCCGTACGTTGGCATCCGCATCGGCAAGGCCGCTCATCAGTGCGTCCCGAGAGCCGATTGGGTCAACCCCATGCAACCCCAAAAGAGCTGCTGCCCGGACTTCCCCACTCTTATCGGATAGGCCCTGGTGAAAGGCACTCCGCTTGATTGTTTCATTGCCGGCACCGACCTGCCCCAGAAGCGTATAGCCTTCGGCCCGCGCTTCTGGATCCTCCGATCGCGTCATTTCAAGAATCGAAGCCACGCGCCCAGGGTCTGCGTTTTCGCTTCTGGCGGGCGCCCTCACAAAAGAAGAGGCCAGAATTCGCGCGCTGGCTATACCATCAGGATGGTCAGGAAGTCCCATTCGATACATCACGCTGGCACCACTTCCGAGGAGGCAACTCAAGATCACCCGAACATCAGGGCCTGAGCAACGCAAAGTCAAAGGTACATCAGGCGGCGGCGGTGAGATAACCGGAACTCCCATCTTTTCGGTTAAAACCCTAAAAACCTCCACCAACCGCGCTTCCTTTACCTCTAGTATCCAGCCAGAACCCTCCGAATGACTTATCCGAATTCGCTCGGCATCCGCTCGCACTTCCGGGGCGTGGCCGAAGCCAATCAAAAGAAGAAACTGCAACCATGAAGCCAAAATCCACATGGCAGAGACCCGAGGAACCCGGGACCACTTTCGACAACGGCTCAAGCGATTTCTCCAGCCAAAATGTTTGCCTTGTTTTGCAAGATCCATGCCAAAAACACGAAGGAAGCCCATATTCTGCATGGTTGTCGCGTCAAGAAAACCCCCAAGGCCCATAAAGCGGGGTCCTCCAGTGGTGTTAGCTTCATTTATCCGACAGAAATCCATCGCCAGGACTCCAGGCTCACAGGGCCCGTTCAGTCCTGAGGCAAGCCATTAGAAGAGCGCACACAACCCAATGCGTGATATGCCACAAAAACATGCGGGATATCACCCAGAAGCTAAAAAAACCGGCCGACTCAATCAGCTTTGTCTTATGTTTAACAAGGCTTTCCCAATTTTGGCCTACTTATTGCTAGATAGCCATGGGAAACCCAAAAACCTCAACATAATTAGGGGATTTTGGGCCGAGTCAACCATTGGCGGCGGACTCACACCTGGTTACCACATGGACATTTGGAGTCTTTAACTCGTGAAAACTAAGCACCACGTTGCGCGCATTCTAGTAGCATCAGCAATTACTCTTCTTACAGCCACCCAAGCAGAGGCCGCAACACCCATCGACGCTGCACTGATCGGTGAGTTCCAACTCAACGTTCCCCAAACGGCCCCAGTTCAGGCCTCAGCCTGGTTCAAAAGCGCCTTCGGTAATGCCGGTTGGACTCACTTCTCCAAATGGGGCTATATCAAGCTCAAGGCGGGCCAAAAGGTCAATGTTTCCGTCCAGTCGAACGTCGCAGGCCTTCACCCCGGCATCACTTGCTGGAATGAAAAGCAGGGTGGCAAATATGCCCCTCTCAACTACTTCACGGGCCACAGCTATATTCAGTTTAACGATGTCATCGTCAGCAACACGACCGACGAAACCTCGGGCGCCAAGGTCGGTAACTTCCAGATGCTTCTGGCGGCCAACGGTTACGATCGTGATGGCATGACGCAGACTGCATCAATCCCGGCGAATCCCTCGCTGAATCCGATTCAGGACGGCATCCCTGGTCTTGTCACCGTGAGCTTCCGCGCGAAGCAGAAAGGCGTTTACATGTGCGTCACCGGCGGCATCAATCCGGACAATAACACCTCAACTACAGGCGGTTTTGACAACAACATGACCCGTCATAGCGTCACCATGACCTTCACCCGCTAGGGAAATTTGCCTCCCTGATTGGGAGTAAATGAACATGATGAGCCAGAGGGCGCTGCGGCGCCCTCATTTATTCTGATCATTTTACAGAAAACACATGCATTCCAAGCACTTGCGCATTTCCGCTATCCTGATTTTTCTTTGTTTTCTGCCGACCTTAAGCTGGGCCCATGGCTTTCCACCCGACACCCTCCGGGGCATTCAGGTACCCAAGACCCCGGGACTGAGTAACGGCAGCCGCCCAATCATCGTCAGCGATCAGTATGCCCGCGTCCTTGGAAAGGCTTTGTTTTGGGATACCAACCTTGGAAGCGACGGCATGGCTTGCGCCAGCTGCCATTACCACGCCGGAGCAGATGAACGAATTACCAATCAAATGAATCCCGGTCAGCGACACACGGACAGCGTGACCGGTGAAACCTTCCAGCCCATGGCCTCAGGCGCTCTGGGCGGCATCAACTACACTCTGAAGCTCTCGGATTTTCCGACCTATCAGCTGACTGACCCCACGGATCGAAAGTCTGCTGTCAAATTTCGCTCAGACGATGTCATCGGCTCCTCTGGAACCAACCTCGGACTCTTTCAGTCAGCCCCCCCTCAAGGCGCATCCAATGATAATTGCTCGGAACTCACCGATCCGATTTTTCATCTGGGCGCAAAAAATACGCGCCGAACCACGGACCGTAATGCACCGTCCGTGATCAATGCCGCGTTCAACTACCGCAACTTCTGGGACGGCCGCGCAAATAACACCTTTAACGGTGAAAGCCCCTGGGGTTACCGCGATTTCCAGGCCGGAGCATGGGTCACGAGCGCGGGCGGGATTGCTAAAAAACGCAACCTAGGACTTGAAAATGCCTCGCTGGCGTCACAAGCCGTTGGCCCTCCTGGAAATGATGCGGAAATGTCCTGCAAGCAACGTGGAATGGCTGACATTGGGGTCAAGCTATTACAGCGTCGAGCGCTTGAAACTCAGATCGTCAGTCCCGATGACAGCGCGTTGGGCCACTTTGCAGTAAGGGACGGCAAGGGACTCAAACTGACCTATGAAGCACTGATTCGCAAAGCTTTTTCCAAGCGGTATTGGGATGGCAAAGGCGATTTTGGAGTCCAAAAGAATGGCACACCCTATCGAATGATGGAGGCCAACTTTGCCATGTTTTTTGGCCTCGCCGTCATGGAATATGAAAAGACACTGATTTCCAATCAATCGCCATACGACACACCCCTTGGACCTGGAAAAGTACCCAAGGGTCTTAATGATCAACAGCAACGTGGGCTTCAGATCTTCCTAAACGCCCACTGCCAGAACTGTCACAACGGGCCGACCTTTAGTGCGGCTGCGGATCCTTATCTAAAGAAGGGGCAAGAGAGCGGCCCGGTTTTGGTGACGCGCAGTTCAGTCGATGGAAGTATTGGCCTTGATGCTCACAATGTCCTGCGTGACATTGGATTCGCCAATACCAGCGTAACCCCAACCGATTGGGACATCGGCGCTGGTGGATCAGACCCATGGGGAAATCCACTGGCCTTCGCAGGTGAATATTCCAATGCCATCGCAAAAGGCAGCGTTAATCTTGTAGACCCGGTCCAAATCTTTGCCTGTGACTTTGAAGTCCCCTTTACCTTTGATTGGTCGATTGGGCAACTGCAAGATCCCGATCAGAAATACCCTGCCGGCAAGTGTAAGGGGTACCGTGAGCAAGGTTTCGTACCCACAGCAACGGCCTGGAGCAATGAACGAGCGCTCCCCCTCAATGGCAAGGCCGGAGTGGGGACAGCCGGAACCTTCAAAATCCCGACTCTTCGAAATGTCGAACTGACCGGCCCCTTTATGCATAACGGCAGCATGAAAAGCCTTGAGGAAGTGATTGAGTTTTATGACCGGGGTGGAAATCTCATTAACTTCAACCATTTCGAGACTTTTGTGTTCCCTCAAGGTTTTTCAGCCCAAGACAAGACCGACCTGGTCGCTTTCTTGAAATCTCTGACCGACGAGCGTGTTCGCTGGGAAAGAGGCCCATTCGATCACCCCCAAATCACTATTCCCACTGGCGCAGTCCCCGGCGCAGCATCAACACTCAGAGCCAACGTCAACGCCGATAGCTACGAAATACTGCCCGCCGTCGGAAAAACTGGGCGATCCCTTGCCGAGGGTCCGCTTCAGCCCTTTGAGGATGCCTTAAAACCCTAAAAGTGATTATTCATCCTCTTAAAGAATGAGAGCCCCTTAACTCCGGGGAGACTAAGCCACGATACCCATGAAGATTGCACGCGTTATTCCGCTATTGCTTCAGACGACCGTTGGACTTTTGATGGCCTTTAAGGCTCAAAGTCTTACCATACCACCATCGCTCGAGGGCATTCCTCTTCCTAAGGTCGGAGGGCTTGAGAGTGGCCCGAATCCCATCATTCGCGACCTTCAAGCGGCTCGCCAACTCGGCAAGGCCCTCTTCTGGGACATGAGCGTTGGTAGCGATGGGGTTGCCTGCGCTAGCTGCCATTTTCATGCCGGAGCCGATCGAAGATACCGAAACCAGCTCGACAGTGGGACCAAACATCAAGGTGCCACATCCGCTCAAACATTCGAGGCCTTGCCTTCGGGGCATCCCAGCGGACCCAACACAACCTTAACCAAACTGGATTTTCCACTGTTTCGCCTCGAGAACTCGGTTGATAAAGCCTCCAAAGTCATCTTTTCCACTGATGATGTGGTCTCCTCATCTGGGGTCTTCCTCGGGGATTATCAGAAAAATGAAAACCTAAATTCGGGCCGCGATAGCTGCTCCAGCAAAGCAGACCCGCTCTTTCACATCGGCGCCATGAATGCCCGGAGGGTTTCCGTTCGAAATGCGCCAACGATATTTAATGCTGGTTACAATTTCCGCAATTTCTGGGATGGCCGGGCGAATAACCTTTTCAATGGCGTCAGCGCCTACGGCCCGAGGGATACCTCCGCCGGCGTCTGGATCCTCAAAGGTCAAAAGCCCGTCTTCAGCCCGCTTCTTCTGGAAAATGCCTCGCTCGCATCCCAAGCCGTTGCCCCTCCGCTTGATGATCGTGAGATGTCTTGCCAGGGGCGAAGATTTCTTGACCTGGCAAAAAAGCTTCTATCCAGGAAGCCGCTGGCAGGCCAGCGCATCAGCGAGACCGACAGTCTTTTGGCTTCTGTCCGGGACCCGGGTACGACAGGGCTCCGCGGTGACTACCAGAGCCTAATCCAAAAAGCCTTTAGCCCTCGCTTTTGGTCCAAGGAGGCGCCACTGGGGGATGCCGGCGATCCATCCGTAGGTCAGATTGAGGCCAACTTTGCTTTTTTCTTTGGGCTGGCCATCCAAAGCTACGAAAACACCCTAATCAGCGACCACACGCGCTTTGATAGTAAAAGGAATACCAAAGGGGAGCCACTCGCCCTGAACGTACCGGAGCGAAGAGGGCTCGGCATCTTCATAACCGAATGCATGCTATGCCACCAAGGGCCCACCTTCTCAGCGGCAGCTCATCCAGAGATTTACTCCAGCCACGGTTCCCGTCACCGCCTGGTCGACCGAAGGGAAATTAACGGTGACTTTGACGGTTCAGGTCTCGCGGTTGCCCTGATCGACATCGGATTCAGCAACACCAGCGTCACGCCTTCCGATTATGACATTGGTCTTGGCGGGACTGACCCCTATGGCAACCCGCTCTCATTTTCCGAACAGTTCTTTTCAGTACTGAAAGACCCGCAGCGAAAAATGATCGATCCGGTCGATATCAGCGTCTGCGATTTTCAGCGGCCCTTCCACATGGATTTTCAGCCCGCTGAGCTCGTGACCCGAAAGGATCCTGCCTGCGGGCGCAGTCAGAGCGTTGGTCGGGTGCCCTCGACTCTCCAGATTGGGGAGGAAGTTCAAAAATTCGAGCGCGGGCGATTGCTGACAGCGGTAAAGGGAGCCTTCAAAATCCCTGGACTTCGAAATGTTGAGCTTACCGGGCCTTACATGCATAACGGAAGCATGAAGAACCTGGAGGAAGTTCTTGATTTTTACGACCGCGGCGGTAATGTCACAAACCCCCATCACGTCGGAAATCTTGTCTTTCCTCGGCCTTTCCCAAAGTCAGATCGGGACGACCTGATTGCCTTTCTGAAATCACTCACGGATGAGCGGGTCCGTTGGGAACGGGCACCTTTCGATCACCCTGAACTTTGGGTCAATGATGGATTTGAAGAAGCTTCGGCGTCACAAGGTAAGGAGCGAATCCTGCATATTCCGGCCACAGGACGTTCCGGCCGATCAGAAGCTGAAGGCCCTCTCAAGCCATTTGAGGAGTACCTTCCGTAGAAAACAGTGAGCGCTCCTGCCCCGGCGAATGCAGGTCTACGCGGGAAAACCAATTGCTGACGCGAAATGCGCGGTAAGCGCATACAACATGTTTCCCTTGAATTGCGCCGTTATTGATGGCCACACCGTCACAACTTTTGAACTATCGACGCGAGAGAGCCCTTTTGCTGATCGGCATAGGATATTCCGCTTAGAAAAAGGCCTGCGACCATGACTACAAGGCTCCCTAAATAGAGGTTTTTCATCCGTGGCCACCCACCATCGGGCCTGACATAAAAGCCCTCAAAGCAGAGCTTTTCGCGGTCGTTAAGTCAAAAACGACATGTCAAGGATTGAACAGATCAGTCGGCTTTAAAGAGGCTTCGATTGGAAATGAGCCATTGAATTGCGTAGGCAGGAATCATCGAGTCGATAACCCCTGAGGCCACGGCCTTTCCCGCTTCGTCAAGGGAAATGGTAAAACTTCGAATGTCCTCGACTTCATCCACCAGACCATGAACCCCCCCGTTGAGAGGCCCCTCTAGAAGCCCGACGAACAAGGTCACCCGCTCGCCGGTACCACCGGGAGAGGTAAAAAAAGATCCGATCCGATGCAGGTGAGTGAGAGAAAGACCTGCCTCTTCTCCTGCCTCACGCAATGCGACATCCTCTGGCGTTTCGCCAGGTTCAATTCCGCCTGCAACGATTTCCGTAAGCCAGGGGTTATCTTTTTGCCCCAAGGCTCCAATCCTGAACTGCTCAATCAGCAAGACTTCATCCCGGATGGGATCATAAGGAAGCACCGCAACGCAGGCGCCACGGTGGAAAAGCTCGCGAGTGATTTCCCGGCTCCAACCACCCGCATAAAGGGTGTGACGCAAGCGAAAAGTAGAAAGATTGAAGAATCCTTCATATTCGATGCGTCTTTCCAGAACTTCGACGTCTTGGGTCATCCCGAACAGCGTTTATCTTGGCAAAAGATGAAGACCCATCAATTCTTCGGCAAGGGTCGTTCCTGCGGTAGTTCCCAATTTTCGGGTCATTCGGTCAAACACATTCTCTTCCGGGTTGTAGCTGACCCGCTTCTTGGCTCCGATCACAGTTTCAGCCACCATTCGGTCATCGCCAACAGCATCCGCAAGACCCAGCTTGATGCCCTCACCCCCGGTCCACACAAGACCTGAGAACATGTCCGGGGTTTCTTTGAGACGATCGCCTCGGCCCGTCTTCACGGCGTTAATGAATTGCTGGTGCACGGCCCCAAGGACACTTTGCATGTGCGCACGACCCACAGGATCGATAGGAGCAAAGGGATCCATCAGAGCCTTGTGTTCGCCCGCCGTCATGACACGGCGCTCAATGCCAAGGGTCTTCATCGCATCAACAAAACCGAAACCGCCCATGATCACTCCAATAGATCCGATGACGCTTGCATTGTTAACGAAGATTTTGTCGGTGGCTGAGGCCACGTAATAGCAGCCGGAAGCACAAAGGTCGGCCACAACAGAAACAATGGGAAGCTGGGGCTTTTCCTTCTTGATCTTGCGAATGGTCTCAAAGACATCATCCGACTGGACAGGGCTTCCTCCGGGGCTATTCATCCGAAGAATGATGCCCTTGACCTTCTTGTCGTCACTGGCATCCTTCAAGGCTTCAATAATGTTATCCGCACTGGCAGGCTGCCCGGGAGCGATGAGACCGGCCACATCGATGACAGCCGTTCGCGACTCGCCATCCTTGTCAAAGGCATGTTTGAAAGAGGTTTGACTTGCGAGCAATGCTCCGCCGATATAAACCAGAAGTGCAAGCTTGAAGAAAATGCTCCACCGTCTCGCCCGGCGCTGCTCTTCAATGGTCGCGAGGAGGACTTTTTCCAGAGTTTTTTGTTCAAAACTTTGGCGGTCTGATTCGCTGGACTGGGTCACGAAATGCTCCTGATCGGTGAAAAGGGTGAGTTAAGAGAGAAGATACCGACTCAATTCGTGTATCTCAGCTATACAAAAGACCGGTGACAGGGACATGAGTTCCTCGTGATCGTTGGCACCCTGACTCACCCCAATCGCACGAATACCGGCACGATCGGCCATACGAAGATCATGCAACGAATCACCAATCATGAGGGCGCGGTCTTTGGCGACCTGAAGCTCTTCAAGGATTTCCTCTACCATCAGGGGGTCAGGCTTCGATGCCGTCTCATCGGCGCAGCGGGTGGCATCAAACAAATGGCGGATCCCGGTTTCATCGAGCGCCGCATCCAACCCCGAGCGCGCCTTACCGGTCGCAACAGCGAGCTGAAACCCTTCCTCGCGTAAGGCCGTCAAAAGTTCGGGAACCCCCTGATAGAGGCCAAGGCTCGAAAGAGGCCGCGTATGGTAGACGTCGCGATAATGGGCCACGAGACGATGGGCCGTCGCTTCATCCTCACCAGGGTAAAGGGTGTCGAGCGCTGCCTGAAGACTGAGTCCTATCACCGCGCGCGCCTCACGTTGGCTCGGCTCACGCAGCCCCGTCTGACGCGCTGCCTGTTGAAGGCAGCTGACGATCCACTCGATGGAATCAAAGAGGGTGCCGTCCCAATCAAAGATCAGGAGGTCGGTTTCGTGTCTCATTTGGGCAGCCCCTTGAGAAACTTTTCCAGTTCATCGTCCAAAGGCGCCTCAATTTTCATCGGGACACCACTTTTGGGATGGCGAAACCCTGCCTCACGCGCATGGAGGAACAAGCGACGCAGTCCAAGGTCCTTGAAGAACCGGTTTTGCGCGTCCTGACCATAGCGCTCGTCGCCCGCCAAGGGATGCCCTAAATGGAGCGCATGGACGCGAATCTGATGGGTTCGCCCCGTAATCGGACTTGCCTCAACCAAGGTGGCATCCCGAAACTTTTGTATCGTCTTGAAATTGGTCATGGCCGATTTGCCATCACGGGCCACTTTGACGACCCGCTCGCCACTTTTGAGAACATTCTTTTTTAGGGGTGCGTCCACCATTTGTTTGGATCGGGCCCACTGGCCCGCCAAAAGAGCAAGGTAGACCTTGTTGACGTCATCCTCTCTGAATTGAAGATGAAGATCCTTGAGTGCCGAGCGTTTCTTGGCCAGCAGCAGGCAACCTGAGGTTTCACGGTCCAGCCTGTGCACCAGCTCCAAAAATTTGGCCTCGGGCCGCATGGCTCTCAGTGCCTCAATCACTCCGAAACTCAGCCCGCTCCCCCCATGAACGGCAATCCCGGAAGGTTTGTTCAGGACAATGAGGTCATCGTCTTCAAAAAGGATGCGCGACTCGATCCGGTTTCGTAAGGCATCAACCGGGATCACTGGCGCCTCGCGTTCCGCCGTTCTCACGGGCGGAATTCGGAGCCGATCACCCTCTTCCAGACGATCCTGAGCCTTGACTCGGCCACCATTTCGGCGAACCTCTCCGGTCCGCAAAATCCGGTAAATCAGGCTTTTGGGAACACCTTTCAGATACGTCAGGAGAAAATTGTCGACGCGCTGTCCAGCGTGACCCGCATCGATCTCAACCCACTGAACGGTGGGCGATGGAGGTGGGGAATTCATTCGGGGATGATATCACCCCATCAAGCGAATTGATGATTAGCCATAAGCCGGTTATAGTTTGCACGTTGGGATAGGTCTAAGGCTCAGATTGGAGCCTTGTGTGCGACCGGCATAACCAGACGAAGAATAAGCGTGGAACCCTAGCGCGGGGTGGTTTCCAGACGCTGCCGGATCCGACTGACCCCCAAACGAATTCTGAAAAGGATGATTGGCATCCGGCCTCCCGCAGGGATTGTCCGGAAAATTCCACCCGTCCGGCTCGAATCCCGTGACGCCTTTGAAGTGATCCAACAGCCGCAGCGCTTTGTATCAGGCTGCTTGATGTTGGCTTCAAGGCACAATTTATTTAATAACGCAGGGTTTTGACGGCTCGACCCAAGACGAGTCAAAGACATGCGGCCCGAGTGCCGACTCGGGTATCCATTCGTCCTGACAAAGCGAATGATGCTACCCGACCCCTTGGGCTCTTCAGCAGACCGAACCTTTGGTTCGAGGCGCTGGAGCCCTCAAGATTGGCGCGCAGCCATGGAATCAGGCTGCCTCGGGACGCCTATGGACTGGTAAATGAAAAGAATGTTGATCAATGCCACGCAACCGGAAGAACTCCGGGTTGCGTTGGTAGACGGACAGAAACTTTACGATTTTGACATCGAGGTTCCTTCCAGAGAGCAGAAAAAAGCCAATATTTACAAGGGCGTCATCAGCCGAGTCGAACCCAGCCTTGAGGCCGCGTTCGTTAATTTCGGATCCGATCGCCACGGTTTTCTTCCGTTCAAGGAGATCCTTCCCTCCTATGTCGGTGTTCCTGATGACCAGGAAGTCAGCCGCCGTGACATCAAGGACAAGCTTCGCGAGGGTCAGGAAATCCTGATCCAGGTTGAAAAGGAAGAACGCGGCAACAAGGGTGCTGCGCTGACAACCTACATCAGTCTCGCTGGCAGCTATCTCGTCCTGATGCCCAACAATCCAAGGGCTGGCGGCATTTCAAGACGTATCGAAGGGGATACCCGCACCGACATGCGCGAAGTCATGACGGCGCTCCAGGTTCCCGAGGGCATGGGTCTGATCATCCGCACCGCTGGAGGCGGCAAGTCGGTCGAAGAATTGCAGTGGGATCTCAACTACCTGATGCAATTGTGGGAAGCGATTGACCGCTCGGCGAAGGAAAAGCCTGCTCCACTGCTGGTTTTTCAGGAAAGCAACGTTATCATTCGGGCCCTGAGAGACCATCTCCGTGCCGACATCGACGAAATCCTGATCGACCAACCCGGGACTTTTAAGCTCGTCCAGAGCTTCCTGCAGCAGGTCATGCCGCAGTTCATCCATAAAGCCCGCCTTTATCAGGACAATGTCCCGCTCTTCAACCGCTATCAGATCGAAAGTCAGATCGAGCTGGCCTATGCGCGCGAAGTTCCGTTGCCCTCAGGCGGCGCAATCGTGATTGATCACTCGGAGGCCCTGACGGCCATCGATATCAACTCGGCGCGCGCCACCAAGGGCGGTGACATTGAAGAAACCGCGCTCAACACCAACTTGGAAGCGGCAGATGAAATTGCGCGTCAATTACGACTGCGCGATCTTGGTGGCCTTTTCGTCATCGACTTCATCGACATGATGGCATCGCGCAACCAGCGTGCCGTCGAAAATCGGCTGCGAGATGCGGTCAAGATGGACCGTGCACGCATCCAGTTGGGACGTATTTCTCGATTCGGCCTTCTCGAAATGTCGCGCCAGCGATTGCGTCCCTCACTGGGCGAATCGAGCCTCCTGACCTGCCCTCGTTGCCATGGCCAAGGAACCATTCGTAGCGTCGAATCCCTCGCCCTCTCGGTCCTTCGCATGATCGAGGAAGAAGCCATCAAGAAGCAGACGGGCAAAGTCATTGCCTATCTCCCAGTTGATTCCGCCACCTACCTTCTCAACGAGAAGCGGGCCAGCGTCAACGAAATCGAAAGCCGGAATGGTATCTCGGTGATGATCATCCCGAGCAAGCACCTTGAAACGCCGGCCTACGAAATTCAGCGTGTTCGCTCAAATACCGATGAGGCCGAAGACAAGACCTCAAGCTACCAGATTGTTCGGCCGGAAAGTGTTCTGAATGAACGCTATAGCCGCGAAACGCCCAGCTCCGGCATGGAGCCTGCGGTCAAGGAATTCCTTCCTGACCAACCGGCCCCTCGTCAGGCGAGCCTTCGCGACGGACAGCCCAGTCATGCTGGAAAGCCGGGTGGCGGCAACATCATAAAGCGCTTCCTGACCATGATCACGGGGCCACGCGATGAGTCGGAAGTGGACTCTGAATCCACCAGCGAACCAAGCCGTGAGGCACCACGTGAGGCCCAGGAACCTCGCAGTGGAGGTCGCCGCAATGATCGTGATCGGGCCCCTCGCAGACAGGATGGCGAACGTCGAGGCCGCCGCGGAGACAATCGTCCGCCAAGGCAACCGACTCCTGCGCAAGATGCAACCGTAGCTCCCGTCAAGGAGCTCCCTGAAACCACCGCCCCCCCAGTGGCAGCAGCCCCTCAAGGCGAGGGTGAAGAGGGCGAACGTCGGGGACGCCGCGGTAGCCGTCGTCGTCGCGGACGTCGTGGCGGCGAAGGCCGGAACCGGACACAAAACGGCGAAGCCGTGGTGAACGAAAACGGCATGGAAACCGCGTCAGCTGAACACATCAAGGATCAGGGACCAGAATCCCAACAGGCCGCGTTTGAAGTGCCAACTGCGATTGAAGAGACTCCCATCGACAGCTCAGCCAGCAATGGCGAAGATCGACCTGGCGAGGTCTCCTCTGAAAAACGAACGGCTCGGAGCCCAAGGTCCCGTTCACGCCGCGGACCCCGCCAGCGCACTGATCGCGAGAGAAGCCCCGCCGATGAATCAGGTGCTCCTGTCATCGGGGAAATTGCGGCACCTGTGGTCGTTGACTCGGGGTTCTCCTACATCTCCGGAACGATTGAACCGGAAGCACCCTTTGAACCTGCAGTGACTGCAGCTCCACCAGCGCCTGGGGCGAAGCCTGCTCCGCCGCATGACGATGATCATGAGGAAGGGGATGTGAATGGCAATGTGGTGCATGATCCTGAGACCCAGGACAAACCGGCGCCCCGAAGCGCGGGACCGCGTCGACGGACCCGCCCCCGCCGCGACCGCCGCGTGCCTTTGAAAGCAGGCTCTGAGGACAAGGGTCCAGCGTCAGATACGCTAAACATTCCCACTACACCCTCACTCCCTACCGAAGAATAGGTCTCCTGAAATGACGGGTTGGTTATCGCCAACCCGTCATTTTTATGCTCGTTTGCATGCCTTTACGTCCATCGTCGCTGGCTTTCGACCGTTGGATCCGATCCAAAATTCGCCTTAGGACGCTCTTCCACAGGACCCCCAATAAAAAAGGGCGAGCCTCGTTCAAGGCAGGCAGTTCATGCACCTTAGAATCACGCTAGAATCTCCTTCGTAAGGACTAGTGCTTAAAAAAATGGCATAACTCCTCAGATAAACTGAACTCATCGTCGGATGACCGCTTGAAATCACTTCGCATCTGCTCTCTGATTAGATGGATGCCATTTGGATTCAGGCTTGCTCGGATCTCTCACCTCGCAGGATCTACCTGCGCTATCTAGGCTTTCATTACCCGTGTCATCCCGTCAAAACTCCCGTCGACGCCCGCGATCAGGCGGCAACGTTTCAGACCTTCTTCTGAATATTCTGGTCGGCGTTCTTGCTGGCCTGATGACCATCGGTCTGATCCTCTTTGCGGGGTACTCCGTTCTTGCGACCCAGCTTCCGGATCTTGATGCACTGAACGACATTCATTACCAGTCCCCTATGCGGATCTACAGCCGCGATGGACTCCTGATTGGTGAGTTTGGGGAAAAGATTCGCTATCCCGTCACACTCGATGAAGTGCCCAAACCCATGGTCCAGGCCTTTCTATCGGCAGAAGATGACCGCTTTTTTGATCATCCCGGATTCGATTACCAGGGGCTCTTACGCGCTTCATTGACCTACGTTGTTACCGGTGAAAAGCGCCAGGGCGGAAGTACGATTACGATGCAGGTCGCGCGTAACTTCTTTTTGAGCAACGAAAAGACCTTCCTTCGCAAGATCAAGGAAATCATGCTGGCGATGAAAATCGAGGCTGAACTTCCGAAGACCCGGATTCTTGAGCTCTATCTCAACAAGATTTATCTCGGCAATCATGCCTATGGGGTCAAGGCGGCCGCCCAGATCTACTACAACAAACCCCTTGAAGCGCTGGATCTTGCAGAAATCGCCATGATTGCCGGTCTCCCAAAGGCGCCGTCCACCTTTAATCCGATCGTGAATCCCGATCGCGCGATGACGCGACGCAATTATGTGATTCATCGGATGCGTGAACTCAGCTACATTGATGAAGCTCAGCAGAAGGCGGCACTGGACCAGCCCAATACGGCGCGGCTTCACAGTCACATTCTCGATCTCGATCTTCCCTACATTGCTGAGATCGTTCGCAACCAGATGTTCGATCAGTTTGGCGAAGAGGCCTATAACAATGGCTTCAGGGTCAAAACAACGGTGGATTCCAAGCTCCAGCTTCTTGCTGAGGACACGCTGCGAAAAAGCCTCCATCAGTTCGATGAGCACCGACGTTTTCACGCCATCAAAGAACATGCCGACGTTCCAAGGAATGCGGGACCGAGCGAACTAGACCGCGCCCTTGCCCCCTTCCCAAAGCTCGGGCTTACAAGACCCGCGCTCATCACAAACCTCAAAGGGGGGGCTGCCGAGGTCTACCTTGGGGAAGGCAAAAAGCTCACCCTCAGTGCGCAGGAGCTCTCCTGGGCCCACCACTGGCTGAATGACTCCTCACTCAAGGAAAGCGATGGCAAGGCGCCAAAAGCTCTCGCGGTCGGCGACATCCTCAGGCTTCGGGAGGTGGATGGCAAACTTAAGCTGACCCAGATCCCGGAGGTTGGGGGGGCTCTGGTTTCCGTGAATGCCAACGATGGAGCGGTGATTTCGATCGCGGGTGGCTATGATTTCCACTACAACAAGTTCAACCGTGCCATCCAATCCAAACGCCAGCCCGGCTCTGGTTTCAAGCCGGTGGTGTATGCCACTGGGCTGATGGAGGGAATGACCCCCTCATCGATCATCGTTGATGCGCCCGTCAGCTTTGGTAGCTGGACCCCGATGAATTCGACCCGTCGCTATTACGGCCCCACCCCGCTTCGGCAAGCCCTGACTTACTCCCGTAATGTCGTCGCGGTGAGACTGCTCCAAAAGGTCGGAATCAACAAGGCCATTCGATTAGCGACCAGCATTGGGTTTGAACCCGACGAACTCCCCCGCTATCTCCCCCTGGCCCTCGGCTCCGGCGCAGCCAGCCCCCTTCGCATGGCCCAGCTCTATGCCGTCTTTGCTAATGGCGGTTTTCGTATTGATCCCTATTTCATTACCGAGGTTCAGACCGACAGCGGCCGAATTCTCTATAAGGCCACTCCACCCAGTGCCTGCGCAGACTGTGACCCTCAGGTTCCAGCTGGAGAAGGAACCGCAAAGCGGGTCCTGACCCCCCAGGTGCATTACATGATGAATTCGATGTTAAGGGATGTAGTCATGTTTGGCACAGCCCGAAAGGCATTGGCACTGAACCGTCCTGATGTTGCAGGTAAAACTGGAACCACGAACAAATCCTATGATGCCTGGTTCAATGGCTATGTCCCGGGACTGGTCACTATCGGGTGGTTTGGGTTTGATGCATACAAGAGCCTGGGGCATAACCAGATGGGGGGCGATCTTGCGCTTCCCATGTGGCTCAAGTACATGGAGGTCGCGCTCAAGGACGTACCGGTCCATGAGTTTCCTGTACCGGATGAAAATGCCGATTATCGGCGTATCAGGGTAGGCACCAAGTCAGGTACCTCTGAACCCGAATATGAGTTCATTCAGGTCAAAAAAGGAGGAGCACAAGTCTCAACACCCGTTTCGCGTCAGGAAGACGCTGCCACAGGATCAGAACGCACCACGCCTGAACGAAGAGAGTCAGAGGAAGAATCACCAGCAGCGGCCCCTGGTCCCTCAGAACGAAAGGGTACACCCGGCTCGCGTGATGTGGAGTCCCTCTTCTAGGCCGTCCTCAATGGAGTGAGAGGCAAGGAAAAAGGGATAAAGATGGGGCGAGAACCGGCAAGAAGGCGCCGTGAAGCGCCTCTCGCCGACCCCAAAGATCAGCGGCTGTAACGGCGGCGGAACTTGTCGACTCGGCCTGCCGTGTCGACTACGCGCTGCTTGCCCGTATAGAATGGGTGACACGCAGCGCAGACTTCGACGTGAAGGTCCTTACCGAGGGTCGAACGGGTCTCAAACTTGTTGCCGCAGCTGCAGTTGACCGACAGAGGGGCGTAATTGGGGTGGATTTCCGGCTTCATGGGGTCTACCTAGTACGAATCAGACCAAAATAAACCGCCCATCTTACCGTTCGGAAGCGCGCTTGGCAAGGACTCCACTCCCGTTTCTCGGCCTGTTTCACCCAGACTTCTTCTTCTGAAATGCGCATCATCACCCTTAACGCGAACGGGATCCGCTCCGCCTCCCGAAAAGGTTTTTTTGCCTGGATGGAAAAGCAGAATGCGGACATTGTCTGCATCCAGGAAACCAAGGCGCAGGAGCATCAACTCGATGATGCGGTCTTCAGACCGACTCCATATTTCAGTTATTACGTGGATGCCCAAAAGCCAGGATACAGTGGGGTTGCTCTCTATGCCCGAAAAGAACCTGATGAGGTCATTCGGGGGCTGGGCTGGCCTGATATGGATGCGGAGGGACGCTATGTGGAGGCGGTTTTTGGCAATCTCAGCGTAGTCTCGATCTACATTCCCTCCGGCTCATCGAGCGAAGAGCGCCAGGCCATTAAATTCAGTTTTTTGGAACGCTTTTACCCCTTTTTGAAAGCCTGTAAGGCCAGCGGCAGGCATTACATTTTCTGTGGCGACTGGAATATTGCCCACAAGCCCATTGACCTCAAGAACTGGCGATCAAACCAGAAAAACTCAGGGTTCCTGCCGGAAGAGCGCGCCTGGCTGGATGAGGTCTTCGAGCAAGAGGGCTGGATCGATGCCTTCAGGGCCTTAAAGCCTGAGGCTGAAGAGTACACCTGGTGGTCGAACCGAGGGCAAGCTTGGGCCAATAACGTTGGCTGGAGAATCGACTATCAAGTCGTCAGCCCCGAACTGGCCTCCTCGCTGCTTGCGACTTCTATCTACAAGGATGAACGTTTTTCAGATCACGCGCCCCTCACCATCGATTATGACCTTAACTTCGACTAGGCCCTTCTGGAGGAATCCCCGAATCCTCCTTTGCATTCTGACCGGATTCTCATCCGGACTTCCTCTTTTCATCCTGATCAGCCTTCTCTCGGCCTGGCTCCGGGATTCAGGGATTGATCTCAAGGTCATCGGTTTACTGGCACTGGTCCAGTTCCCCTACGTCTGGAAGTTTCTTTGGGCGCCTTTGTGCGATCGATATGGGCTTCGTATCGGGCGACGCCGAAGCTGGATGCTCATCTCGCAGCTGGGTCTTCTGGCCATCATTCCCCTGTTCGGAGCGCTCTCCCCTCAGGAAGACATGCGATGGATTTCCCTCCTTGCGGTCCTATTGGCATTGCTCTCTGCCACCCAAGACATTGCAATTGATGCCTATCGCCGAGAACTCCTCCGTCCGGAGGAAATGGGTTTGGGCAATGTGGTCCACGTCAATGCCTACAAGATTGCAGGACTCATCCCAGGATCCCTTTCACTCATTCTGGCCGATCACCTGGCCTGGTCCTGGGTCTACGCCTTGACTGCCCTTTTCATGCTGCCAGGTCTTTTGATGACGATTTTGGTCAAGGAGCCCGAAGGAGACTATGAGGCACCGGCCTCCCTTCGACAGGCCGTTGTTGAACCCTTCCATGAATTCATTCAGCGCAAGGGCTGGCTTGACGCACTGATGGTGCTCGCCTTTATTTTCAGCTACAAACTCGGCGACAGCATGGCAACCGCACTGGCCACACCCTTCTATCTGGATCTTGGCTACAGCAAGACGGAAATAGGCCTAATTGCAAAAAATGCCGGGCTCTGGAGCAGCGTCGCCGGAGGCATCCTTGGGGGCATCTGGATGATTCGACTGGGAGAGAATCGCTCCCTATGGATCTTTGGAGTACTCCAGGCGCTGGTGATTTTGGGATTTGCCTGGTTGGCCAGCCAGCCTCATGAGGCTTGGCGACTGGCGCTGGTGATTGGAGCTGAGTCCTTTGGCGTCGGACTTGGAACCGCCGCCTTTGTCTCGTTCACCGCCAATGCCACCCATCCGGCATATGCCGCTACGCAGTTCGCCCTTTTCACGAGCCTTGCAGCCACACCTCGCACCCTCGTCAACGCTTTGACAGGATTTCTGGTAGAGGGAGGAAGGTTCGAACTGGCTGGACATATCTTTGCGTTTGAGGGTCTTGGCTGGGAACGCTTCTTCCTCACCTGCTTCATTGCCGCCGCACCCGGAATGGTCCTTTTACTCCGCGTCGCTCCGTGGCAGTGCCGAACATCGGATAACAGTACTTCCTGAGATCCCACCACAGAGAGGCACGTCACCCCCCTTCGACATCGCCCACCCTGGCAATGCAAAGCCTGCAGATACCCCCAAAACTTGAGGGTCCTCTGCGGGATTTAACACACCTGTTGCTTAGAGAATAAGAGCGCGAGCACCATCAAAACAAAACAGCCAATAAAAATAATATTTATAACAATAAGTTATAGCCCCATAAGTCGACCCATGGTAGGCGGCATATTTTTTGCCTTTATTTGCGGAGGTCATCAGACCGTCACAGCAATAACCACAAGACTTAAGGAACTAATCGATGAAATCTTTACCCGTAATCCTGCTTGCTGCAATGACCCTGGCCCAAGGCGCACAGGCCGCCTGCCGCCAAGCGGATGCCAAAGGCACCTGGATCACCTATCAGGCAGCTTTTGTGACTGCAGCTGGCGGCCAGCATGTAGGACAGTGTCAGTTAACTGTTGATGCAGCGGGCGGTGTGAATTCCAGCAACAGCTTCTGCCAGTTTGTGACATTCAGCACCCCCAATATTCCTACCGGCGGGGTTGTCAGCGTCAACTCAGACTGCAGTGCGATCATCAATCTGGATTTGGGCAGCTTCGCCGGCCAGGTTCAGCTGACCAAAACCAAGGATTCCTTTACCGGCCGCTTTGTTGCTCAAAACGGAGCGGTTTCGGGCGTTACTAACGGCGTAAAGAAGTAAACCTCCAGAAATGATTTGCCCCTCTCGCAACGTGAGGGGCAATGATCGGCACAGCCCTAAAGACCTTGGTATGGGCAAAGATTCGCCGTTTAAGCGAATCCTGTCCTCATCCGAATTCCCTACTTCTTGATATAGAGATCGGTAATCGTTCCTTCGATCATTTCCGCTGCGAACGGGAAAGTCTCTGAGAGCGTTGGGTGGGGATGAATGGTCAGTGCGATGTCCTCAACATCGGCACCCATCTCAAGCGCCAAAACGGATTCACCGATCAATTCACCGGCATTGGGACCCACAATACCTGTCCCGAGTATCCTTTTCGTCGCCTTGTCGACAATCATCTTGGTCAGGCCTTCTCGCCGGCCAATCCCCAATGCTCGGCCACTTGCGGCCCAGGGGAAAGTAGCCTTTTCATATTCGATACCCTGAGCCTTGGCTTGGGTCTCGGTAAGACCCATCCAGGCGATTTCAGGATCGGTATAGGCGACCGACGGAATGGTTAGAGCCTGGAACGCGGATTTGTGACCTGCAATCACTTCGGCCGCAACCTTGGCTTCATGAGTCGCTTTGTGGGCCAGCATCGGGTTTCCAACCACATCCCCAATGGCAAAGATGTGAGGGACATTGGTCTTTTGGGTCCGATCGACCGGGATAAAACCGCGTTCATCCACCGAGACACCGGCCTTTTCCGCACCAATGCGTCCGCCATTGGGGCGACGACCCACCGCCAAAAGCACCTTGTCGAAAACGGCAGAAGCTGGAGCGCCCTCGCCTTCAAAAAAGACTTCAAGCCCCTCGGCCTTGGCATCGATCCGAGTGACCTTGGTCTTGAGATAAATATTGTCGTACCACTTCGCAATCCGCTGATGCAGCGGTTTAACGAGATCCGCATCACAGCCTGGAACCAGCTGATCCATGAGCTCGACCACGGTAATGGCAGAACCCAACGCGTGATAAACCGTGGCCATCTCAAGGCCGATGATGCCACCCCCGATGATGAGGAGGCGCTTGGGGATATCCTTGAGCTCCAGTGCACCCGTCGAATCGATCAGGCGCGGATCGTCGTGAGGAAAGCTGGGGATCTTGACGGGCTGTGAACCCACCGCAATGATGCAGTGGTCAAAGGTGATCGTCGAAGCGCCTTCAGGGCCTGCAACATCCAGACTTTTATCGGACGCGAAGGTCCCAAGCCCCTGAACCACCGTCACACCGCGCTGCTTGGCCATGGAGGCCAGCCCCATGGTCAGGGTTTTGACCACTCGGTTCTTGTGATCACGCACCTTGTCGAGATCAATGACAGGAGCACCAAAAGAGACCCCGGTTGAGGCACTTTCCGCCGTCTCGTGAATGATCTGGGCAGAGTGTAGAAGGGCTTTTGAGGGAATGCAGCCTACGTTGAGGCAAACACCGCCCAAGGTCGGGAATCGCTCGACCAAAACCACCTTTTTGCCAAGATCTGCAGCCCGAAATGCAGCGGTATAACCACCGGGGCCGCCGCCGAGGACCAAAACTTCGGCGTGGAGGGAATCGCTTGCGCTCATTGTGAGACGTTGCCTCAGGTAATGGATGACAGAGATTTAAAGCAGGACCCTACGCATGTCCTTAAGTGTCCGACTCAGATGGACAATGAACCGAGCGCCTTCCGCCCCATCGATCACCCGGTGATCGTAGGACAGCGACAAGGGCAGCATCAGTCGAGGCACGAACTGTCCATTATCATAGACAGGCTTCATCTGGTTCTTTGAAAGTCCGAGGATGGCCACTTCAGGCGCGTTGATGATGGGCGTGAAGGCCGTACCACCAATGCCGCCGAGGCTAGAAATGGTGAAGCAGCCGCCTTCCATATCCCCACCTCGAAGCTTCTTGCCCCGGGCCTTTTGGCTGAGCTCAGAAAGCTCCTGTGCGATCTCGAAAAGACTCTTCTGATCAACATCACGGACAACCGGAACGACCAAACCTTCGGGCGTATCGACGGCCACGCCAATGTGGAAGTACTTCTTGAGGATCAGGGTATCCCCTGCCGTATTAAGCGAAGCGTTAAAGGTCGGATGGGCCTTTAATGCTGAGGCCACCGCTTTCATGACAAAAGGCAGGAAAGAGAGCTTGACGCCCCACTTTTCAGCTTCTGCTTTCAAAGATACGCGGAAGGCTTCTAGGTCTGTGATATCCGCATCATCGTACTGGGTTACATGCGGGATGGAGACCCAGTTACGATGGAGGTTAGGACCTGAAAGTTTCTGAATCCGGGTCAGCCCCTGGCTTTCGACCGGCCCGAAACGGCTGTAATCGATCTCGGGGATCGCCGGGAAGGCAAATCCAAGACCAGAGGACGCACCACCTTCACGAATTTGCGTGAGCGTCGCTTTGACATAGGCCTGAACATCTTCGCGGGAAATACGATTCTTGGGGGCCGTTCCCTTGACGCGTGCAAGGTCAACACCGAGTTCGCGAGCAAACTTTCGAATGGCAGGACTGGCGTGCGGCTGAGCTCCACCCGGAGTAGATTCGACCGGGGCCACAGGGGCACTTGCGGGCTGAGCTGTAGCAGCGACCTGTGGGGTCGGAGTCTGTGCAGTAGGCGCCGGAGCCGCTGCGGGGGCCGAAACCACGGTTGCAGCCGTCTCAAGAACCAAAATGACCGCACCTTGGCTGACCCGATCACCGGCCTTAAGCCTGACTTCTCGCACAACGCCAGATTTTGGCGAAGGCAGCTCCATGGCAGACTTATCACTCTCGAGCGTGACCAGTGAGTCCTCCTGACGGATGACATCTCCTGGCTTGACCAACACTTCGATGACTTCAATATCCTTGAAGTCGCCAATATCGGGAACCTTAATTTCCTCTGTGCCGCCTGGGATTTCGATGGTCTGAGGGGCTACAGGTGCGGGGGTTACCGCTTCGGGAGCAGCAACAGGAGCCGGAGCGGGTGCCGCCTTGGCCGGCGCCGCGACTTGGGGCGCAGCCTCCGGAACGGCCGCCTTGTCCTCTTCTACCTCCAGCAGCAGAATCAGCGAGCCTTTGCTCACCCGATCGCCCGCCTTGATGTCGAGGCGCGAAACAACGCCCCCCAAAGGGGATGGCACTTCCATTGCTGACTTGTCGCTTTCGAGCGTAATCAGGGAGTCTTCCGGCTTCACCACATCGCCTGGCTTAACCAGAACTTCGATGACCTCAATATCTTTGAAGTCGCCGATATCAGGGACGTGGACTTCTTTCAGAGCAGCTGCCATGGATTGCCTCAGACGGTCAGCGGGTTGGGCTTTTCGGGATCGATGCCAAGCTTCTTGACGGCTTCGGCCACGACCTTTACGGGAATCTCGCCGGCATCGGCCAAGGCCTTGAGCGAAGCGAGAGTAATGTAGTTGCGATCCACCTCAAAGAATCGACGCAGCTCGGAACGACGATCGCTTCGACCAAAGCCATCCGCGCCAAGCACCGAGTAGCTTCGCGGCACATAGGGTCGAATCTGGTCAGCAACCGTTCGCATGTAGTCAGAGGCGGCCACAATCGGACCCTTGGTGGGTGCCAACTGCTCCTCTACATAGCTGATCTTCCGGGGCTTATCAGGATGCATCAGATTCCAGCGTTCCTTATCGATGCCATCACGACGGAGTTCGTTGAAGCTGGTGACACTCCAGACATCCGCGTCGATCTTGTATTCGCGCTTCAGGATGTCCGCGGCAGCAAGGGTTTCGCGAAGGATCGTGCCAGCACCCAGCAACTGGATCTTAGCTGACTTTCCGGCTTCACGGATGCGGTACATGCCCTTGACAATACCCTCACGGGAACCTTCTGGCATGGCCGGGTGAGCATAGTTTTCATTCATGACGGTCAGGTAGTAGAACACCTGTTCACCATCCTGATACATCCGGCGCAGGCCATCCTGAATGATCACAGCCAATTCATACGCGTAGCAGGGATCATAAGCCACACAATTAGGGATAGCCGACATTCCGAGAAGACTGTGACCATCCTGATGCTGGAGGCCCTCCCCTGCCAGCGTAGTCCGCCCTGCGGTTCCGCCGACGAGGAAACCCTTGGCGCGCATGTCGCCCGCAGCCCACATCAGATCTCCGATGCGCTGGAAACCGAACATCGAGTAGTAGATATAGAAAGGGATCATCTGGACGTTGTGGTTGCTGTAGGCCGTTCCTGCAGCAATCCAGGAACACATGGCTCCCGCTTCGTTGATGCCTTCCTCAAGAATTTGTCCCGTCTTGTCCTCGCGGTAGTACATGACGCTATCCGAATCTTCAGGTTCGTAGAGCTGACCAACCGAGGAATAGATCCGGTATTGACGGAAGAGGCTGTCCATACCAAAGGTTCGCGCTTCATCGGGAACGATTGGCACGACATAACGGCCCACCTTGTTGTCTCGAAGCAGCTGCGTCAGGATGCGGACAAACGCCATGGTGGTTGACATATCCCGGTCCTCGCTGCTCTTGAGCATGGCTTCAAAGAGCTGGAGATCCGGAACCTGAATATGCGGTGCTTCCCGACGACGCTGGGGCATGGGTCCACCCAAAGCCTCACGTCGGGACCGCATGTACTGCATCTCCGCACTGTCTTCCGGGGGCCGGTAGTAGGGAACCTCGTGAATCTTGTCATCAGCGATCGGAATACTGAAACGATCACGGAAGGCTCTGATCGAAGAATCATCCAGTTTTTTCTGCTGGTGGGTCGACATACGGCCTTCGCCGACAGGGCCCATGCCGTAGCCTTTGACGGTCTTCGCGAGAATGACCGTGGGCTGACCGGTGTGCTGTGAAGCTGCGGCGTAGGCTGCATATACCTTGTGGGCATCATGGCCACCCCGATTGAGGCGCCAGATGTCCTCATCGGTCATATTGGAGACCATCTCCTTGAGTTCAGGATATTTGCCGAAGAAATGCTCGCGGGTATAAGCGCCGCCCTTGGCCTTGTAGGCCTGGTACTCGCCATCCACGGCCTCTTCCATTCGCTTTTTCAGCAGCCCCTTGGTGTCCTTTGCCAAAAGCGGATCCCACTGGGATCCCCAGATGACCTTGATCACATTCCAGCCTGCACCCCGGAAATTCGCTTCCAGTTCCTGGATGATTTTGCCATCCCCACGAACCGGTCCATCCAGACGCTGGAGGTTACAGTTGATGACGAAAACCAGATTATCCAGCTTTTCGCGCCCGGCCAGACCGATGGCACCCAGAGATTCCGGCTCATCCATCTCGCCATCACCGCAGTAGCACCAAGTCTTGCGACCCGCGGTGCTGAGGATGCCGCGATCTTCCAGATACTTCATGAAGCGGGCCTGATAGATCGACATGATCGGGCCGAGTCCCATGGAGACGGTAGGGAACTGCCAGAAATCGGGCATCAACCAGGGATGCGGATAGGAACTCAGGCCCTTGCCCTCTCCTTCAATTTCGGCGCGGAAAAAATCCAGCTGCTCTTCGCTCAGGCGCCCCTCAAGGAAGGCGCGAGCGTAGATACCGGGTGCAGCATGCCCCTGGAAATAGACCAGATCGCCACCAAAATCCTTGCTTGCCGCCCTGAAAAAGTGGTTGAAACCAATGTCGTAAAGGGTCGCGGCAGAGGCGAAACTTGCAATATGCCCGCCGTATTCTGTTGATCTGCGATTTGCCCTGACAACCATCGCCATCGCGTTCCAGCGAATGTAGGAACGAATCCGATTCTCGATGGTGGCATCACCTGGAAGGCGCGCCTCCATATGGGAAGGAATCGTGTTGATGTATGCGGTATTGGCCTTGTAGGGAAGATTGGCCCCGGCTCTGCGGGCATGATCAACCAGATTCTCAATCAGGAAATGAGCACGCTCTATACCTTCGCTTCCGATGACGGAGGCAAGGGCATCAAGCCATTCGCGGGTTTCTTCTGGATCGGCATCATGTTGCAACTGAAGGTTCTGATTCATGCGGAGGATTGCACCCTTGGCGTATAGGACGATCGCAAAAGCAATCGGGACATTGGCGGATTATAGACAAGCCTGTCTGCCAGATTCCATTGATAGCGCGTTCACCAACAAAACCATTTGTCTCAAAAGGCACCATTTCGGAGCAAATCGCCCTCAAAGACGTGGTCCGGGCTAGAATTATGCTCCCCTTTCAACCCAGGTATCTTTCCCCATGAATCTAAAACGCAAATGCGCCGCTGAAGCCCTCGGGACCGCCTGGCTTGTGTTGGGAGGATGTGGGGCTGCGGCCCTTGCGGGACCGAGTCTTGGGGGTGTTGGCGTTGCGCTCGCCTTCGGACTGTCCCTAATCGGCGGCATTTATGCTTTGGGCCACATTTCAGGTGGTCATTTCAATCCTGCTGTAAGCCTTGGCCTAGTAGCTGCAGGTCGGTTCCCTCGCCGAAATCTTCCCTGGTACCTGACATCTCAAATTTTGGGTGCGCTCATTGGCGCGGGATTGATCAAGCTGCTCACCCTTGGGATGCCCGGACTGGAGGAGGCACTGGCGCATGTTGCCAATGGTTACGGCGAGCATTCACCCGGTGGATTCGGTCTCGTTGCCGCCCTTGTAGCAGAATCGGTCTTGACGTTTTTCTTTGTCCTGGTTGTACTCGGCGCCACCGATGGCCGAGCACCCCCGGGATTTGCGGCTCTTGCCATCGGCCTGACGCTGGTCGCAATCCATCTCATCGGCATTCCGATGACCAACCTCTCCGTGAATCCAGCCCGCAGCACTGGTCCTGCAGCCTGGGCCGGTGGATGGGCGCTGACCGAACTGTGGGTTTTCTGGATTGCTCCCCTTTGGGGAGGCTATCTGGCGGGCAAAATCTACCGGATGGTCGCAAGACCCCTGTAGGCGCTGGAATCCTGACGGGACGAATGGACGCTCGGGCCTGTCTCCGGTTTCAAGACTGGCCTTTTGCTGTATTCGCTCTCGAAAGCTCGGAACCCATCACAACCTCCTCGGACTGAGACACGAGCGTCCTGAGTCTTTCTCGGGCAAAACGCCCATAGCTCCGGCTGTGATTTTTTACCCAGACAGCCGTTCCAAGATATCCGGTGGGAAGTTCCGGCCCGTCATCTTCAGATGCCAACTCCAAAAAAGGCGCCATGGGCCGGCGATGATGATCTGCATGGCGAGTCAGTCCCAAAAAAAGGAAATAACTGACCGCCCCATCGCAACGCCACGCGGTGTGATGTCCCAAAGCACTCTCTGCCGTTAGCCCATAGTGCTGAAAATAATTCACGGCTTCGAGCAGTCGAATGGCCACCCAGCTAAGGTAGAGCCAAACCAGCGCCGCGCCCCAGCCGAAGGCCAGCCCGAAGGCCAGCAGCAGAAGTGCCTGCATCAAAAGCCCCCGCCGAAAAGCCTTCGGATGGAGCCGGATGGCCTGTTGCCACTGGGTCATCAGCGAACGTTTGAAAAATTCCGGATAGGTCTCACCGAGTCGCGCGGTGGAAGGATCTTGTGACCGGCCGAGGTGACGGTGATGCCCCCCCCCATGGGCAAAATAGAAAACATCCGAGAAGACCAGAATGAGAAGCCCTCGGGCCACCCGCCGGACCCAACGGGGACGCCGATGCATTAATTCATGTGCCGGAGCAATCACCGAACAACATAACGTTGTGCCTCCCAGCATCCGAAGCCCCAGAAGGTCGAGTCCAGTGACCCACCAATCTTCAGCCACAAAGGCCACGGGGAGCTGGGCGACAAAAACGCCCAAAGCCAGGATATTCAGCGGCGCCAAAAGGGCAATGAGCCCCAGAATGACCGAAAGAAATGGTTCAGCATACTCGGAAGACACCTGGCGGCGTTCAGGGCCAGAAAGACAATCCAGGGCAATGAGACAGGGAACCGGGAGCAGCCAGAGGCACACGGCTTCAATCCCATGTGGGCCAGTGACAAGAAAGCCGAAAAGGGAAAGGGGCAGAACCAGCGCAAGGGTAAAACCCCACCACCAGGGCGTCACATGTGATTTGACTGGCCGACCGTCAGCGAGCAAGGTCATACTCTCGGGCCTGAAATCGAACTTAGAGGCATGATGCGGGTCACAAATTGGCAGTAGAAAACTTTACCATGCACGAAATTTCATATCCCGCGAAAGCGCACTTAACGTTCAGATCTATGAAACGTTCCGCCTCGACCCATGGCTAAGGGCTATTCCATACACGGTCCGACAGTCTACCTTGGGCTTGGTTCAACCTACCATGACCCTGCCGTTGCAATGGTGGATGGCACGGGACGCGTGCTTTTTGCCGAAGCATTGGAGCGCCCCCTCCAGTACAAGCGCGGCATCAACATGGAGCCAGACAATCCCTTCACGCTCCCCCGACTGCTCCGGGAATATGCTGGCGATGCAGAGCGGATAGTGATCGCCAGCAACTGGAAAGCCCGAAGACCCTGGTACGAAAGCTTGGCCCAGAAAATGGGCTGGCTTACCCCTCGGGGCATCCTCCAGTATCGCGGACGAGAGCTCGCAGCCTGCCTCCCGACCTGGGAGATCAATTACATGCAGTCACTCCAGCATCAGGCCCTCAAGCGTGCAGGACTGACCCTGTCTCGAACGCTCCGCCATGACTTTGGCGGCGTTGCCATTGAGTTTCGTCATTATGACCATCACCTGACGCATGCCGCCCTTGCGGCCTATGGCAGCCCTTTTGAAGATGCGGCATGTGCCGTCATCGATTCCTATGGCGAATCCGGGTCCTTGGCCTTCTTTGCGTATGAGAAAGGGCGGCTCAGCCCGCTGTACCAGTCCAGAGGCCCCCAAAGTCTGGGCTTTTTCTACATGAAACTGACCGAGCTTTGCGGATTTGACTGGATGGCTGGTGAGGAGTGGAAGGTCATGGGGCTTGCCTCCTATGGCAAGACTGACCCTGAAATTCTGGAACGTCTGCGCCGTTTAATCCAGGTCGAAGGCTTCAATCTGCATCAGGACCGCCGCACTTTTTTCAAAGATCTTCGGGCCCTTGAGCGTTATCGCCGACGAGCCGATGCACCGCCTGAAACGGTTGCAGATCTTGCGCACACCGGACAACAGTTTTTCATGGAGACCGTTAACGCCCTTTTGTCGGCCTTCAGAGTCAAGGGGGTCTCTGGAAACCTGGTGCTCGGTGGAGGCTGCGCCCTCAATTCCGTCACGAACGGCCAACTGCTTCAAAATACCCCCTTCGATGCTCTCCATGTTCCCTCGGCCCCGGCAGATGATGGGACCGCACTCGGGGCAGCTCTTCTTGCCTACCACCGCGATCACCCGGATGCGCCAACCCGCCGGGAAGTGCTTTCGCCCTATCTCGGCAGCAGCGTGAATACGGCATCTTTGGATCGCTTCGCCCGCTATTGCGGCCTGCATGTCGAGGAACTGGAAGACAGCGATCTTTGGGCCCGAACGGCAGATCTTCTCTCCCACGGCCAGATCATTGGATGGATGCGTGGACGCGCTGAATTCGGCCCGCGCGCGCTCGGCCACCGCTCGATTCTTGCAGACCCCAGGGACCCTGCAATGATGGATCGCGTCAATCGGATCATCAAATTTCGGGAACGCTTCAGGCCTTATGCGCCCTCAATACTCCACGAATTTGGACCCGATTATTTCGAAGCCTACCAGGATACCCCTTACATGGACCGGACCCTTCGTTTTCGTCCGGAAATGCGTCAGCGCGTCCCGGCCGTAGTTCATGTCGATGGCACCGGTCGACTGCAGTCCGTTACAGCGCGAAGGAATCCAGACTTCCATGGCCTGATTTCCGCGTTTCATGATCGAACGGGAGTCCCACTGCTCCTTAACACCAGCTTCAATGTCATGGGTAAACCCATCGTTCACTCGGTCGAGGATGCCTTTTCGGTGTTTTTGGGATCGGGGCTGGATGTGCTGGTCATTGGAAACCGTTTGTTCATGAAAAACTCAGGCGCGTGATGCCCTCGTTTGATCTCGCAATCGGACTTTTTCGGCCCTCGCCGTCACAAGAGACTCTTGAAGAAGGGCTCAAGAGACTGGCGGAGCACCTGGAGTCCACCAACGCTTTCAATGGAGACCTTGAGGCCTTCTGGTCGCCAAATGAGGCCATCGAATCAGACGACCGTTGCTTTGATGCAGACTGGCTCCCCGTCAGATCGATTGCGCCTGTCTGGCTCAGCCGGATGGCCCGCCCCGCCACAGCCGATGGTCCCATTGAAGGCATGCTCTACCAGATCTATTGCCGCTCGCTGGATCATCCCTCGCCCATCAGAGGACTGGATTTCCTTCATCGCGACCCGAACCACCCTGGGGCCCTGGGACTGTGTATCGATCTTCTGACCTTGCGGCACTTCCCTCGCCGATTTCTCCCCGAAATTTTGGGGGTGACGCTGGCCCATACGTCCATGAAACTGCAGGGGAGCCATCCACAGGCCCCGCAACATGAATGGGCCCTGAGCGCCTTAGATGCCGCGCTGAATACCGGCGTGGACTTAAACCGAATCCGACAGGGTTTTGCCCTCTACAGAGCGGCAGCGCTGAAGGTCTTCGCGCCTGAGGATGACCTCGAGCCCGCTCTTACGCATCGCGCTGCCTTTTCCAGAATCCTAGCGGCAAAGGCAGAAGCTGCCAAAGGCTATCACGCCAAAGTGCAACTGGAGGGGCGCTCCCTGGATGCGTGGTTCGAAGACCATGGGAAAAATCCCGAGCCCCTTTTGATGGCCCTCGAAAAATCGCCACTCATCGACAAAGCCTGTCCTCTTGGGAGTCGCCTGATTAAGGCCATGGACTTTGGTGGACCCATGTTTGGAGTATTCGACGGGTCCGAACGCAGGGCCGCCTCAGCGTGGATCACATCGCCAGAGTCAGCCTCGGCCAACAAAATCATCAGAGAATCGACCGGGCTTGGTACGGCACAGCGCGTGACCAACCGCCCACCGATGCCCCTGAGACTCAGGGGAAACCGAAACCTCTTTCACCATCTGGTGGTCGCTGAAAATGCAGCGGAACTTCCAAGAGAGGGTGTCCGGTTGATTCACCAAATACTCCAAAGGACTCGGCGACTGCAATACCTTGGGGTACTTCCAAAACCGTTTGGCTATGAGCCCGCTCGACTGGATCAGTTTCTCCATGATCGACATGAAGCTGCCCTGCGCCCTCAAAGACGCCGTTTTTTCTCCAAGCGCCTCTCACGCGAGGATTGGCGTTGGACTTTGACCCAGCTGAGCCCAGCGGTCCTGGTCGATGGGGCCTGGCTTTCGGGGGTAGCCTCCACGCCTGGCCCACCCCAAGCGTGGCATCGCGAACTCATCAAGATCCACGAAGATGAACTCGGTAACGGCGACCCTACCCAGAATCATCCCCGCATCTATCGCCAACTTCTAGAATCACTCGATATTCATCTTCCGAGCATTGCAGACCCTGCTTTCGCGCAAGACCAGAGGATTCATTCCCCCGCATTCACCTTTCCTTCATACATGGTTGCCATGGGCTGGCACTTCGGCCAGTTTGAGCCTGAATGTCTGGGACTCAACCTTGCAATCGAGCTGAGCGGGCTTGGATCAGGCTACCAGCACGTCATTGCATCCTTGAGAGAGGTAGGTATCAATCCACTGATTGCCGAACTCCACCTTTCTATAGACAACCTGGCCTCAGGTCATGCTCGAAGAGCTAGGGATGCCATCGTGCTCTATCTGGAAAACATTGCTCGAGCAGAAGGCCCAGAAGGGGAATTGGGCGCTTGGAAACGCATTTATCAGGGGTTTCTCTCTTATCGGGTGGGTCTTGGCGGCATTGGAGTATTAATCATGACTCGATACCTTATGTCCGCTGTTATAAAAAATTACAAGTGATGATACGTCTCAACACCAACTGAGGCGTATGATGGCCGCTCGTGGCTTGATCCTGGGGCCCTAGCCCCCACACAAAGGAGACTGCAAAATGACCGTGAATAGCGCTACGCCAATTGGCCTTCAAAACCGTGCTGCGGATGACTGTGTCATGGTGATCTTCGGGGGAACCGGGGACCTTGCCAAGAGGAAGCTACTCCCCTCCCTCTATAACGTTGCACAGAAAGGCCTCTTGTCAGAACGTTTTGCGGTCATCGGAACAGGCTCAAAGCCGCTCGAGCCCGGCGTCTTTCAAAAGCATCTGGTAGATGCCATCCGGGAATATGCCGGAACCGATGTCGATGAAAAACTTGTCAAATGGTTTGAGGAACGGATCGGCTATGTCGGCGGTAATTTCAAGGACCCCGCCTTCTATAAGGAAATCGGGCAAGCCACTGCAGAGATGAAAGAGAAATTCGGTATTGGAGACCGACATTTCTATTACCTCTCCACCTCGCCTGATTTCTTTGGTGAAATCGTTGAACAACTCGACAAGGCTGGGCTTGCCAAGGATGAGGGAGATCACTGGCGCCGTTTCATCATTGAAAAGCCCTTCGGTCACGATCTTGCTTCAGCCATCGAACTGAATAAGAGGATCAAGAAAATCCTGAGCGAGCGACAGATTTTCCGCATCGATCATTATCTCGGTAAGGAAACCGTACAGAACCTCATGGTCCTGCGCTTCGCAAACAGTATTTTTGAACCGATTTGGAATCGGCGCTACATCGACAACGTCCAGATCACTGCCGCAGAAACGGTCGGTGTTGAAATGCGCGCCTCTTACTACGAGGGGGCTGGCGCCCTTAAGGACATGGTACCTAACCATCTCCTGCAGCTGGTTTCCCTCACGGCCATGGAACCTCCGGTTTCCTTTGAAGCCAATGCGGTTCGCGATGAACAGACCAAGCTCCTTCGGGGCATCCAGACGCTGACGCCCGAAGAAGTTCTGACTCAGGTGGTTCGGGGCCAGTATGGCGCTGGGCAACTGGGCGGCAAGGACTGCCCCGCCTACCGGTCAGAACCCAACGTCAACCCTGAGTCCAGTACGAATACTTTTGTGGCCCTCAAGCTCATGGTCGACAACTGGCGGTGGGCCGGCGTGCCGTTCTATATCCGAACGGGAAAGCGCATGGCCCAGCGATACACCAATATCGTAATTACTTTTCGCAAGGCGCCCTTCCTCTTGTTCAACAGCACCGATATCGATGAACTTCGCGATAACCGACTGGTGATCCGTATTCAGCCCGATGAAGGCGTTTCGCTTGAGTATGGTGCCAAAATTCCTGGTCCCTCCATGAAGCTCGGTACGCTCAAGATGGACTTTAACTACAAAGACTATTTCGGACAGACGCCGAACACGGGTTATGAACGCCTCATGCTCGATTGCATGCTCGGAGATGCCACCCTGTTCCAGCGTGCTGACATGGTGGAAGCCGGATGGAGTCTGATCCAGCCTATCCTTGATGTCTGGCAGGCCCTTCCCCCACGAAATTTCCCGAATTATCCGGCCGGCTCCTTTGGTCCGGAGGCATCCGACCAACTCCTCGCAGAGGACGGCCGGTCTTGGTACAACGTAACCTGATCCGATAAACCAAAGAAACTGACAACCAAAAACGAAGGGCTGAATCATTTGCCCCGGTCGATCCGTTCCTGAACCGGCGCAGGCCTGCGCCCCACAACCCCTTGGAGACCGCCGATGAGCCTTAATACCCTCGAACAACTTCGAGCCCTGACCGTCGTCGTTGCCGATACCGGAGACTTTCAGGCTATTCGCAAATTCACCCCGCGGGATACGACAACAAATCCTTCGTTGATCGCCGCGGCCGCACAAATGCCGGAATATCAGGATGTGGTCGACGATACCCTCCTGAGCGCCCGAAAGAGCCTCGGGGCGACTGCCAGTAACGCAGATGTCGTTTCATTGGCCTTCGACCGACTGGCTGTTGCCTTTGGACTTCGCATTCTTGAAATCGTCCCGGGACGGGTATCCACCGAAGTGGATGCACGACTGTCCTTCGACACCGAAAAGACCATTGCCAAGGCGCATGAGATCATTGCCGCCTACCGCGAGGCAGGCATCCATTCGGATCGGGTTCTGATCAAGATTGCTTCGACTTGGGAAGGCATCAAGGCTGCAGAAGCGCTTCAGAAAGAAGGCATCAATTGCAACCTGACCCTCCTGTTTGGTCTTCACCAGGCTGCAGCCTGCGCTGAGGCCGGCGTCAAGCTGATCTCCCCCTTCGTTGGCCGCATTCTGGATTGGTACAAAAAAGATACCGGCAAGGACTATGCACCGCAGGAAGATCCCGGTGTTCTGTCTGTTACCCGGATTTATCACTACTACAAGAAATTTGGTTACGGCACCGAGATCATGGGGGCCAGTTTCCGCAACACGGGAGAAATCAAAGAACTCGCCGGCTGCGACCTTCTGACCATTTCCCCAAATCTTCTGTCCGAGCTTGAAGCCGATTCAACTCCGATCGCTAGAAAGCTCACACCTGAGGCAGCCAAGGCGTCTCAAGAGACTCGAATCCAAATCGATGAGGCCTCATTCAGGGCCATGCATGCCGAAGACCGCATGGCTTCCGAAAAGCTTGCCGAAGGCATTCAGGGCTTTACCAAGGCGCTTGAAAACACGGAGAAACTTCTGAGCCATCGCCTCCTTCAGCTTGAGGAAGGGCCAAAGGCTGTCAAGGCCGCAGACGATCTTTTCAAGATCTTCGACCACAATGGCGATGGAACGATTTCCCGGGAAGAATGGCTGGGAACAGACGCCATTTTCGACGCACTGGATGGCGACAAGGACGGTGTTGTCACGCTGGACGAACTTCGAAGCGGCCTCGGCGCGCTGATCAATCTGGCCGCCGCTCACTAAAACTGAAAGATAGTAGCTCCCGGCCGTCATTTTGCGTTACGGCCGGGACGACTCGTTTGGGGCCCCATTACGGGGCCTCAAGTTCAATTACATTTAACGGTGACTATTGGCTTCGCACCGTAATAACGAGATGACTTAGTCACTGAAAGGGTATTGTTTTTCTCGTCATAGTCGTAGGCTGTCGTAAATCCACCTTCTTTGTTGGACACAATACTTGCCTTGTAGTCTGGCTTTTTGAGTTCCTCACCAGACTCCAGATACAGCCCATTATTGTGGCGTATCAGAACGTTCGTTCCACAAACAAACGCGCCCAAATACTCGTCCTTAGTCCAAGTAATTTTCTCAGGCACCGTGGCGGCCTCAGCTTGCTTGTTAGTTTTAGCTGAACATCCGCCCAAAATCAGGGACGCAGCAATCAGGGGAAAGAGGACGGACTTCATCAAATTCGCTCCGATCGATTAAGAAATGCAATCCGGAAAGTCTCCGGAAACGCTAAAGGGACCGCCCACTCAAACGGGCAGAACCGATCTTAGCCGATGAAGAACGCCCACATTTAGATCGTCTTTTTATTTCTTTATTCCTAAAGTTCCATTTCCCTTCAAGGCTGTCGAACCCTGAAAATACTGACTTCCTTCTTGAGGCTCTCGATCGCTCCCTCCAGCTGCTGGGTTGCATCACCCATGGCCTTGACCGAAGCCTGTGTGGACTGGGCCGTATCCTTGAGCCCTTCCATGGCATCTCGAATCTGCCGGGCACCACTGGATTGGGAGCGCATGCTTTCATGGACCTCGGCAAACCGGGGCAGCATGAAGCGGACTCGATCAAGGATTTCAGAAAACCGTCCATTACTCTCTTGAGTATCCTTGACGCTGCGGTCCACTTTTTCGGCAAAGCGTTGCATCTCGCTGACGCCTCCAGAAACCGCGTCCTTCATTTCCTGAACCATCTGTTCGATGTCAAGCGTAGCCAGTGCTGTCTGATCAGCTAGCCTTCGAATCTCTCGGGCCAACACCGCAAAACCCACCCCATACTCCCCGGCCTTGTCAGCTTCCATGGAGGCGTTCAAAGAGAGGAGATTAGTCTGATCCGCAATTTTGGTAATGGTGGTCGTCACACTCGCAATGATCTCCGTCCGCTCGGCAATCATGCCAAGGCGCCTTGAAACCGAGGTGGAAGCATCAACCAGATCGTGCATTACAGCCTCCATGCGCCCCAGGGACTCCTGCCCCTGATTCGCCAGCTGACTCGTCTCATTGGTGACATGCGTGACCGAAGTCATGGTACTGAGAAGCTCATCCGAAGTGGCCGAGATTTGTTGCGTTGCTGCCGCAATTTCATTGGTGGCAAGACTCAGCCGTGTCGCCCCGTCTCCCTGGTTGCGAGACATTTCGCTCAACTGAACGACCGTCTGAGCCAGGTGACCAGTTGAATGCTGGACTTCTCCGATCAGTGAGTTGAGATGACTCACCATGCGCGCCAAAGCGGAATTCAGTTTGCCGATCTCATCCGTGCCGTGTCCTTTGAGCTGCACCGAAAGGTCACCGGCGGCGACTTGCTCGGCAGCATCCACAGCCTCTCCAACTGGGGCAAGTACGCGCCGGGTGAAACCGGTCAGAATCAAAAACCCAAGGACCAGAGACAGTACGGAGGTAAGACTTGCGATTCCCAGTTCGCGATAAAGCAATTCTTCCAACGCGCCTGTCGACATGTGAATCAAAATGGCCCCTCGGACCGTATCGGTCATCCGGCTACTTTGGGCCCCTTCAGAAACGCCCTCATCCAAATGCGCACTGGTCATCAGGGGAGCTGCCACGGAAATATGGTCACCATCCAGACGGCTTTTGGCATTCGCCTGATTGATGACATCACCTAACATGGAGAAGTCCTGATCAGAAAGGGCCCGATGACTCATGTCGCCCTCGTCATCCGCAAACTGCTGGACTCGGCCACCAATATCGACCACCCAGATTCGGAAAATCTGACTTTCATTGACCATGTGGTCCAGGAGCTGCTGGACCCCAATCGATTGATTCAGAACATCCAGCATGCTGCCGTCGAGGCCCACCTGGACGATCCGCGGATGATCCACGCCAGAAACGCCAACATACTTGTAAGGCTTCCCGTCGACTTCCCGCGGAATCACTCCTTGAATAACGGACTGCGATGTTTTTGCTGAAAGCAGGCGATAAAACTCAGAGGCTTGGGGCTGTGCTTTAGGATCCGGCAGAAACTGAAAGCCCCGCTCACCCGAGGTATCAAGGTAGGCCTTGCCATTGGCATCCGTTACCAGAATCTCGCTTAAGCCGTCATCACTCACCATCGTTGTCAGACGATCGCGAATATCATTGATCGGGAGCTTGCATTGTTCGGCGACGGCAACAAACTGGCTAATGATCTTCGCGCTCGCCACCATGTCCATGGAAACGATATTCTCAGACCCTCGCTCGACCTTCTGGCTGACTTCGATACTGCGGCCGACTACACTGGCCAGCAGCTGGCCATCTCTTCCCGCCTGATCGAGCATGGCATCCCTGGAATAAAGGGCCATGGCCGTGATCGAGCCTAAAACGCTCAGCGCCAAAAGCGGAAGCACAACGCGCAGGAGTCTGGTTTGAAAACGCATGTTGATCCGAAAAAAACAAGAAAGAGTCGGCCCCAAGGGCGATGCACGTTAAACTAAATTACATAGCCCTTTGACCGAATCTTATCCCGATTTTAAGGTCCCAACGTTGCGAATGCCTCTGGAGCGTCAATTCGATGCGAAAACCTGACCACATCACCTACTGGACTGATGACCGACCGCCGGCTCATATTGCCGCGGCAATGGCTTTGCAGCAGCTCTCGTTTCTCTCGGTTTACCTGGTGGTTTCACCGTTTTTTGCCAGAACCCTGCAACTGAATCCGGATGAGTCCATGCAACTGGTTTCCGCAACGCTGCTTGCATCCGGATTTGGCGTGGTGATCCAGACAGTCAGCCGATGGGGCATTGGCGCCCGACTGTTTTGTCCGCTGCAAGCCACCTCCTCCACCTTCGGTGCGCTCCTCCTTGCGAAGACGGCCGGCGGCCTCAGTGCGGTTTTTGGAGCCGTTGGGATTGTTGGCCTGACTCAAGTCCTTTTCAGCTTTGCCTTCCACCGCTTTCGTGGGATTTTCAATTTACAGGTCGCCGGTGTAGCTGTCCTCCTGATTGGACTTGGGCTAGGCCACAATGGCCTTACCCTGATCCTCGATCCCGAGGACGTGGAACTGACTGTCACCCAACAGTGGATCGGCTTTATTGCCACCCTCGGCACCATGATTGTGGCCAACGTCTGGTTCAAGGGCTTTATCCATCTTTTTTCTGCTTTTATTGGACTTGCTACTGGATTCCTCGCCTGCCTTGCAACCGTCCATATTCCGGAAAGCACGCAGGCCATGATCGCGAGTTCGCCCTGGTTCTATCTACCAAAGATGTCATTTGGTCACTGGAGCATCGATACCCAGAGTCTTCCGGCGGTTATGATGACCGGCCTTTTTCTGGCACTTCATGCCTTTGGGGGCCTAGTGGCCTCTCAACGCTTCAATGATGCTGACTGGAAGCGCCCCGAGATGAATCAGATTCAGCGGGGCATTGTGGCCGAAGGTCTGACCAATGTTGTCAGTGCCCTTTTGCATGGGGTGCCCATCACCTCGAGTGGGGGAGCCGTCACCATGGCGGCAGCGACAGGATGCACCAGTCGTTACATTGCCCTTTGGCTCGGCGCTTTCAGCGTACTTTTAGCCTTCATGCCCAAGGTCATTTTGTTCTGGACCCTCTTGCCGGATGTCCTGATGGGTTCGGCCATGATCTTCCTCAGTTGCTTCACGATGATGGCGGGCCTTCAGATCATTACCTCCCGACTCCTCGATAACCGGAAGATCATCGCCATTGGTTTTGGAATACTCCTTGGAATCAACTTTGAGTCGCATGGAACCGCACTTTTGGCCAGTACCCCGACGTGGCTCCAGCCGGTGCTGTTCTCCAGCGTCAGCATTGGCATTTTTTCAACCCTGGCGCTGACCATGCTGTTCCGACTCGGTTCAACGACGAGGGAACGACGTACTTTCGATGCCTGCCACACCTCACAGCCCATGCTTTCGGAGTTTCTTGAGCATCAGGGGAAAAGCTGGGGCGCTGCGCGCGAGCTGGTCCAACGCTCCATCTATGCAACATGGCAGGTCTTTGAGCTATTGACGCAGTACGAACTATTTCTCGATAACGGTGAAGGCAAGGAGACCGTGGAGGTAGAAACGCTATCTAACGAGTTCACCTTCTCCGTCATCATCCGCTATCCGGGACTCTCCGTCCCCTTGGCGGTGACACCCCCGAGCGCCGATGAACTAATTGAAAACGAGAACGGCGTGCTCCAGATGGCAGGCTTCCTGATTCGCCAGCTTGCGGATGAGGTCTATACGGAGTTCAGTTCCGAAAAAGAGCGCCCCATCTTCGCGAGGGACGATGACGATGCAGAGCCCACGCAGAAGGCTCAGCATACCGCTGAGCTTCGCCTGGTCTTCAAGCTCTAAGGCTCAGAACGCGACGTTTCGCTCTCGTTTTGCGACCGCAGCAATGTAGTCCGGCATCGCCTTGATCTCAGATCCCGCTATAAGATCATCGGGCTTTATTCCTCGCGCCACAGCGCAAGCTTCGCATACCCAGATTGGAATACCGGCGAGTTGAACGGCCATGAGCACCTGTGAAAGCGGAGTGAGATTGACCCCGGTGACGTGGTCGGCTACGCCTTCACGGGCCAGAGTGACGGCCTCGTTCCACAGCCATAGAACGACATCATGTCCCGATTCCCCTGCACTCTTGGCCGCAATAAAGGGAAGACTTGCCATGGTGGGATCATCGGTTCCACGGCTTCCTGAAATGATGAAGGTCGTCACAAGCATCTCCAAGTATCAGGCAAATAGTAAAAAGCTCCGTGATCCGTTCGCACCCTGAGCGAACGGATGGAGGGAAACCTTTCAAAATGTCCGGTGAACCCGGACATCCGATTAGAGGATCAGAGACAGGAGGACAATCCCGCCGACCACCCAGATGGCCTTCGGGTATTGCTTACGAAGATCAGCAACCGATGACTGATCAATTTTTTTGATCCAATCCTTCGCGGTCGATGGGGTCGCGCCGGCTTCTTTGTTCGCTGCCATGAGTATCTCCTGAGGTAGGGAAAGATCGGACATTCCGATGACAGAGTGTACACAATCTCGCTCATGTCGAAAAAACCAAACGCAGCCCAAAGCCCTTACCTTAGAATTCGAGGGCAGGAGCGCGGAATCTCGCGCATATTCATGAGGGAATAGCGCCGTGCAAAATGACGAGTCATTCTGGAAGACCATTCAGCTAGTTGTATTTGATGTTGATGGCACCCTCTACGCCCAAAAACCCCTCAGGATCCGAATGCTAGGCGCCCTTCTCCTGCATACACTGGTCTCACGTTCTTTTGAGACGATCCAGGTTCTTAGACATTTTCGTCGGATACGGGAAGATCTTGGAAACGAGGAAGTTCAAAACTTCGAAACGACGCTCTTTGAAAGAACATCGAAAGTGACCGGAACGTCACCAGAAAATATTGCGCAGATCGTCCATGAATGGATTGAAGTTCGTCCTTTGGCTTATCTTGAAACCTGTAGATATCCCGGTTTAAAAGAGGTCTTCCAGAGCCTCCGGACGAGGGGAATCAAAATCGGCGTTTTCTCGGATTACCCCGCGCGGCAAAAGCTTGAGGCGATGAATCTTGAAGCTGATTTTGTAATTTCAGCCGAAGAGGCGAACGTCAGGGTGCTAAAGCCCAATCCGCTCGGACTCATTCAACTCATAGCCAAGGCGAAGGCAACACCCTCGACGACCTTGATGATCGGCGATCGCATCGATCGCGACGGGGAAGCGGCCGTGCGAGCTGGAACCCTCAGTCTGATTCGAAGCGACAAAGACTTGGCTGACTGGAACTGCTTTCAATCCTATACGCAATTCCCCTTCGCTCTTCTGTCAGCGAATCCAACACCAATGCACACCGACACCAACGGAAAATATGCCATGAAAAATCTTGCTGTCTGGATCATTTTGGCCCTGATGCTCATTAGCCTGTCGCTCGGGGTCGTGATTCTCACCGTCATTCAACGCTAGGACAATTGTTCCGAAGTTGGGGAGGGACCTATGGCCTCCTCCCCCTCCCTCGCTTACTTGTGTGCAGCGAAGGGGTGCTCAGACTGACCCTTCTGCTTTACAACGTCAGCAGCCTTCGGCTCACCCGCAACAGCGCGCTTGATAGAGAGCTTGGTTGCTTCGTAGTTGTAGTCCTGGATCTTGGCATCGTCTTCTGCCAGCCAGTGGATGAAGACGCCAACGCTGACGAAAAGGTCATCGGCTTCTTCGACAGGAATGGTGCCGTCTTCAACGCAATCTGCAACGGCCATGGCAACGCCACGCTGTGCCGGTCCAAACATCTGGGTGGCCTGCTTGCCATTCTTGATGGTGACCTTGTTGAACATGAC
>JBEGVN010000035.1:0-21144 GCA_041178325.1 Pseudomonadota bacterium | reverse complement strand
CCTGCTCCTGCACCTGAAATTGCCCAGTCAGCAGCGAATGAACCTCCGGTTTCAGGTCTCAAGAAACTGCGACAGAACTGGCGAAAGTTTGTGGACTACGTAGATCGCCCGCCGCATGAATAAGGCACTCATCTGTGCTGCTCTTCTTTTGGGTGGGTTCAGCCCGTTTGGAATGAACCCGTCCAATGCGGACGATAAACCTCGCGGAGAGGATGCCGTAACCGCTCGGCGAAACCTAGTTGAACAATCAATGAAGGTCGATCCGGCAAAAGCCAATAAGTTTTGGCCTCTCTACGACAAATACCAGAAGGAGCTGGATCATTTCAGAAAGGCCCGGCTGGAGCTTTTGAGCTCTATGGGCGAAAACTATGACAACATGAGTGAGTCCGACGCCAGCCTGATTTTGGAGCAACGCCTGAAAATCGAACGTGGAAGAATGGAGTTGCTTGAGCGCACGATCAAAGAGATGTCACTCATCCTCTCAAAACGTGAACTTGCGCGTTTTCTTCAAATTGAGCTCAAGATAAAGGCCTTCATCGATGCTGGGATTGAGGAAGAAATCCCCATTCTCCAATAGGTATTGGATGTCCCTCACCTCAACGCGTTGCTCTCCTAATACTTACTATCAGCATCTTTCCTTTTCAGTCCTAATCACTGCGTTGATACTCTGCGTGCCCAACGCCCACGCTGACCCGGCACCAAAGAAAAAAACCAATTCGATGCAACACAGCACAAAGCAGTTGCCGTCTGGGGTACGAGTCAATCATGAGCTTTTCAGAGCCTATGGCAGGTCACTGGGGAAAGCCGCCTATCTAGAGGGCCTCAAGAAAGATCGAACTCCCCCTGAACTATCGCCTGTCTTCGATCATCTGGAGCACTTTGAATCCATTGCGGATCACAGCATTGAAATTGCCGTCGCTTCATTTCATCGCGGCCGGTTCAACCGATCCTCTGCGCGATTGCCTGAAAATATCGAAAAATGGCGTTCCGAACCGGATATCGACAATCCTGGTGCCGACTTGGCCAATTGGCCCAATAGCGCCTTCACCCTGCCGCAGGGCCGCAGTTACATCGAAGTTTCCCCTTTTGGCTATTACGGCTCGTCCAAGGCCAGCCCACAACAGTTTGATATGCAATATCTTCTGAGATACGGGATTCTGGATGATGTTGAACTGCGTGTATTTGGAAATGGGTTTACTTATACCGGGGGCCATATCAATCGGTGGGATTATGCGCCTTTGGGGTTCGATACAAAGATCCAGCTGAGAACCGAACAACCCGACTCCATTTTTCCTGCGATCGGATTTGAAGCCTACATAATGACGCAATGGCTTGGAAACACCATTACCAATGGTGGGACTCAACCCGGATTCAGCTTCAATTTTGACCAGTCTTTGCCATTTGAAATCGACTTTGAGTACAACATCGGGGCATTTCGAAGCCTTAATGGCCGGGGAAAAAATGAATGGGACTACAACTTTCAGTGGGCCTTCCAGAAATCTTTCTTTAGCCCTTCTTTCTCGCTATTCATCCATGGCTACATCAATGGCGCTACAATTCCTAAGTCACCAGCAAAGAATTCGAATAGCTCCACAAACAGCGGGGTGACTTCCGTGAACGACAACATCGTCGGCGGGGGGTTTATCTGGTCCTTGTCCAGGCGACTTTCGGTCTGGGGCCAGGCAAGCACGGGCACGACATCAGCGGATTCAGGGCTATTAACTTATACCGGATTCGCAGTCGCATTTTGATTTCTGACCTTTAACGGTGAGTGGATTGGTTTGAATACATCCAACTCATGACCCGAAAAGAATGACCCTGAGGAGAGAACACATGGGATTCATGCAAAATAAGCGCGCTCTGATCGTTGGCGTTGCGAGCAATCGCTCCATCGCCTATGGCATCGCCGAAGCAATGGCGCGTGAAGGCGCTGAAATCGCCTTGACCTATCAGAATGAGAAGCTGAAGGATCGTGTACAGAAACTGGCCGATGAACTTGGCGCCAAAATCGTGCTGCCTTGTGATGTCGTAGATGATGGTGAAATCGATCAGCTCTTTACCGACCTTGGAAAGCAGTGGGACGGTTTGGATGTCATCGTTCACTCCGTTGCCTTTGCGCCACGAGAGGCTCTGGAAGGCAGCTACCTCGACTCTGTGACCCGAGAGAACTTCCGTGTTGCTCATGATGTCAGCTCCTACAGCTTTGCCGCCTTGGCAAAAGGGGGGCGTAAGCTTATGGAAGGTCGTAACGGTGCCTTATTGACCCTAAGTTATTTGGGTGCTGAACGTGCGATTCCAAACTACAACGTCATGGGCATCGCCAAAGCTAGTCTCGAAGCAAATGTTCGCTACCTCGCTGCCTCTTTGGGTCCAGCTGGAATAAGGGTTAATGCCGTTTCAGCCGGTGCGATTCGTACTCTGGCCGCCTCAGGCATCGCAAACTTCAGGGAAATGCTAGCTAAGGGTGAGCAGGCGGCCCCTCTGCGAAAGAATGTATCAATTGAGGAAGTGGGTAATGCTGCAGCATTTCTCTGCTCGGACCTTGCCTCAGGCATCACCGGCGAGATTCTTTACGTCGATGCAGGCTACAACATCGTCGGGCTTTCCGGTCTGTAATTCTGTATCTGTTGGGGGGCGACATTGAAAGTCGCCCTTCTTTTAACTGCCTCCCAACCATAATGGTCGACTCGGAGCCATTACACCCCGTCAGGGTCCCGCCGGATGCTCTTTCTCCAGAAGCGCTCGCGCATCTGATTGAGGAGTTTGTCACCCGCGAGGGAACCGACTACGGCGGAATAGATATCTCGCTCGCCTCAAAGACGGCAGAGGTAGAAAAGCAACTCCGATCAGGCGACGCTATCATCCTTTACGATCCATCCGAACAGTCGGTCAATATCGTCACTCGACGTGTTGCGGATCAAATCCTGCCTGATACTGGGCCCCTATAAATACGCGGAACAAGAAGATGATCTTCAAATCTCTTTTGAGTGGTGGATTGATAGTCGAGAGGTCCTTCCTCCTTCTTTTGGTCGGGGGACTGTTGTACGCGTGCTTCCAAATCGTTGCGCCTTTTATTCCTTCCTTCATCTGGGCCTTGATACTTGCGCTTTCGACGTGGCCTTACTATCAATTCATTTCACGAAAACTTGGCGGGCGCGATAAGACTGCCGCGGTCATCATGACGCTGTTTCAGCTCATGATTTTTGTGATCCCTGCCCTCTTTGCACTGGAAGCGGTTTCAACACACCTTCCACGCATCGACGCTGTCACTGAGCCCGTACTGGAATGGATCAAAGGGCCACCGCCGGAATGGTTGGGGGGGATTCCATTCATTGGCGAAAAACTTGCGGAGATCTGGCGTGAAGGGACCTTCTCCTCCTTGATTTCAGCAGAAAGGATACGTTCGTTTGCCACCGTTACAGGCTCTTGGATTCTTCACAGTAGCGCAAGTGTTGCACTGACCGCCTTCAACGTGCTGCTGGCTGTTCTCATGGCGGGTTTCCTTTATTCGCACGGCGAGCTTGGTGCCAGTTTTGCGCTCCGATTTGCCGAACGCATCGGGGGGGAGGCCGGTGTTGCAGCTACACGAACTGCCGCAGTCACTGTAAGAGCTGTCTCCTTAGGTGTAATTGGTACAGCACTGATTCAGGCATTGCTATCAGGGATCGGCTTTGCAATCGCTGGGCTTCCAGCTGCAGCCATTCTGGGACTTTTATGTTTTTTGTTGGCTGTTTTACAAGTTGGAACCGCCATTGTCTGGATACCTGCGGCCGCATGGCTCCACCATCTGGACCAAGATGGGTTAGCCATATTCACGGTCGCTTGGGGCGTTTCAATCAACGTGATGGATAATTTTATAAAACCCTACTTTATTGGGCTTTCGAGTCCACTCCCTTTCCTCCTGATCATGATTGGCGTGATCGGTGGCCTATTGGCCTGGGGATTCGTAGGTATTTTTTTGGGAACCAGTTTGCTGGCTGTTGCCTACTCAACATTCTTTAGCTGGCTCGAAGCGCAGGAGAGCCGCTAAAAGAAAAGGCCGGAATGCCGGCCTTTTCTTCTACTCTTCAGCGAGGATCAATCCTTCTTATTGATCTCGACATCGATTAGTTCACGCAACCTGTCAACAAAAGTGGCATATTCGAGCTGTGCATAGCCCCGTTGCATAAACTCGGATGCCGAATCTTGTTCTTTAGCATCCTTTGCTGCCATCGCGCCATCTTTCACCTGGGTCACTGCAAAAATGTAGTGAGCACCATCCGCGAGGGCGACCTCGCCTGCTGAGGGCTTTCCAGCGACCGGACGTCCTGTACTGAAGGCAGCGCGCAACAATTCCATCGGAACCTTTTCACTGGTCCTCAGCAAAGTGACACCCTGTGTGACAGCCAGTCCCTGAGCCTTTGAGGCATCAGAAAGGCTCTTGCCTTGGCGAACAGCCTCAAGTAGGGCTTGCGCGCGCTGATTGGCCTCATCGCGCGATTCCTGATTTCGAAGCTGAGCAATGATGATCGCCTTAACCGAATCCATGCTCTTGTCCGTAGCGACTTCATGGTCCCGAACACGAAGCACCACGGCCCTTTCATTCCCAAGTTCGACGGGCTCACTATTCTTTCCTGCAAGGACATCTTCAGAGAATGCAGCCTTTCGGATGGATTCGTCTTCTGCGATTCCCTCGCCTTTATCTTGGGTAAACAGAGCGCTTTGCTGAATTTTAAGACCCAGTGCACTAGCCGTTTCTTCTAAGCTGTCCGGGTGCTCAAAAGTCATCTCGGCAAGCTTCTGACCCCGTTCATAGAAAGCTGTTTCGGCGTTGTTCTTTTGCGCGAGCTTCTTGAGCTCCTCATGCAATGATTCATAGGGCTTGTAGCTGGCGGGAACCAACTCCGTCACTTTGATGAGGTGATAGCCGAACGAGGTTTTAACCGGTTCTGAAATTTCCCCCAACTTTAAAAGACTAGCGGCCTCAGTAAAGCTGGGCTCCTGTGCATCCTTATTAAGGTAGCCCAGATCACCCCCCTGCTTGGAGGAAACAGAGTCTGCTGAAGCCTCTTTTGCCAAAGCAACAAAATCTCCGCCCTTGAGCAATCGTTCACGGAGCTCCTGTGCCTTCTTGAGAGCAGCAGCATCAGCTTCAGGGGTTGTTCCCTCTGCCGTGATCAGGATATGACTGATCTTGCGACGCTCTGGGGTACCGTAATTTCCCTTTTGCTCCTCATAGAGCTTTCTCACGTCATCTTCACTGACCGTTACTTTTTTCGCTAGGTCGTCCAGACTCAGTTGGAGGTAGTCGACGGCAACCTTTTCCGGATTTCTAAATTCGGCAATGTGAGCATCGTAATATGCCTTGATTTCCTGATCCTTGAAGTCGCGGGTTACAGGCTTCAGCGGCAATTTCACATAATCAACCTGTCGCTCCTGATTCTTAAGACGAAGCAAGGTTGAAACTTCGGCAGGCGTAGCAAAGGCGCTTCCGAGTACACTTTGTTCAAGTTGCTGCGTGACCAATCCGCGCTTAATCTTGGCTACGAACTGCTCAGGGGTCATCCCCTGGGTAGCCAATGAGGTTCGATATTTTTCCTTGTCGAACTGCCCTGCGACCTGAAAGTAAGGCAACGTCTGAATGAGCTCACGCGCCTCATCGTCGGAGACGGCAAGCTTCATTGCATCCGCGTTCTGAGAGATCACCTCTTCGCTGACCAGTTGATCAAGAGCTGCGCGACGCAATTCTTTTTCATCATAGTCCGGGGAGCTTCCCAACTCGCCCACCATGCGCTCATACGCGCGAGAGACATCCCGATCGAAGATTTCGCGATCGCCAACGACGGCCGCAGGCTTTTCCTTACCCGTCTCGATGTAATTCTGGATACCCCACATAACGAAGGGGACGCCGACCACAATCAGCATGACCCAGGCCATGATTCCTTGAGCCCGTTCACGAATGTTTTGGAGCATACTCATAACGATATCTATTCTTTATTTTTCGTACAGCGAGAACGACGGATCGAAGCAGGCTTGATCCTAAAAAAAAACCCCGCCTTCTGGGCAGGGTTTTCTTTCATTTTTGGCGGAGCGGACGGGGCTCGAACCCGCGACCCCCGGCGTGACAGGCCGGTATTCTGACCAACTGAACTACCGCTCCAATTTGGTGGGTGCTGTAGGGATCGAACCTACGACCCTCGCCTTGTAAGGGCGATGCTCTCCCAGCTGAGCTAAGCACCCTGGAAAGCTGATCAGTTTACAGCATCCTTAAGAGCCTTGCCAGCCTTAAATGACGGAATTTTTGCAGCCGCGATGGTGATGGTCTTGCCAGTCTGCGGGTTACGTCCCTGACGAGCGGCGCGCTCCTTGACCACAAAAGATCCGAAACCTACCAGAGAAACGGTTTCACCCTTCTTAAGAGCGCCGGTTACCGCAGCGATGAAACCATCCAACGCACGACCTGCATCGGCCTTGGTCAGATCAGCTGCATCTGCGATCGCTTCAATCAGTTCTGCTTTATTAGCCATGAATCCCCCTACTTTTGGAATTTGATTCTTCTCATCTATCGCCACATTTTCAGGCAAAAACGAAAAGTACACTCAAGGGCCAAAAATCAGCCCCGCCTGTGCAATGTATCAGCGCGACAAAACTGCTGTCAACCCGCCATTGACGCGGGTTTCAGCTTTTTTTTCACCAAACCAGAAAGTCGCTACCTTAATGAGCCACAATCGGATTTTTTGCCCCCTTAGTTTGGGCAACCGTTGCAGACTCCGCCGCTTGGGGTAAGAGAGGCTCCGGCATCCGTTGCAGAGCGACATTGAGCACCTCATCGATCCAACGAACGGGCAAAATCGTTAGCTTGTCCTTGATGTTCTTGGGGATTTCCGTCAAATCACGTTCATTTTCCTTTGGAATCAATACGGTCTCGATTCCCCCACGATGAGCGGCCAGCAATTTCTCCTTAAGCCCGCCAATCGGAAGAACCTCTCCTCTCAAAGTGATTTCACCAGTCATTGCAACCGTTGAACGGACAGGAATGCCGGTCAACGTGGACACCAGAGACGTGCACATTCCAATCCCCGCGCTGGGTCCATCCTTGGGAGTAGCTCCCTCCGGAACGTGGATATGAACATCCTGCTTTTGATAAAAACCCGGATCGATGCCCAGAGCCTCCGCTCTTGAACGCGCCACTGTAATGGCAGTCTGAATCGACTCTTGCATCACCTCACCGAGTTTTCCCGTATAGGTTTGCTTGCCGGTCCCTGGCACGGTCACCGCCTCTATGGTCAGTAATTCCCCGCCAACCTCAGTCCACGCAAGTCCCGTGACTTGCCCGACCTGATCCACTTCTTCGGCCTGGCCATATCGATGACGTTTGACCCCAAGGTAGTCCTCGAGATTCTTGGAGGTCACGTTAACCCGCTTGGATGTGGGCTTCAGCGAGAGACCCTTGACCACTTTGCGACAGATCTTGGCAATCTCGCGCTCAAGACTTCTGACGCCAGCCTCGCGGGTGTAGTAACGAATAATGTCCCGTACAACACCTTCGGTGACCTGGATTTCGCTCTCCTTCAACCCATTGTTCTTGATCTGCTTTGGCAGCAAGTAACGCATGGCAATACTGACCTTTTCGTCTTCTGTATAACCTGCCAGCCGAATGACCTCCATGCGATCCAGTAAAGCTGGAGGAATGTCCAGTGTGTTAGCGGTTGCAACGAACATGATGTCCGAGAGATCGAAGTCCACCTCCAGGTAATGATCATTAAAAGTATGGTTCTGCTCAGGATCCAGCACCTCAAGCAAAGCCGATGCAGGATCGCCCCTGAAGTCCATAGCCATCTTGTCGATCTCATCGAGCATGAACATTGGATTTCGGGTTTTAACCTTGCTCAGGTTTTGGAGAACCTTGCCAGGCATTGAGCCAATATAGGTTCTTCGATGGCCACGGATCTCAGCTTCATCCCGCACGCCACCTAATGCCATTCGGACATACTTTCGGTTCGTGGCCTTCGCAATGGACTGACCCAGAGAGGTCTTTCCGACACCTGGAGGTCCAACCAGGCAGAGAATGGGGCCCTTAAGCTTTCGAACACGCTGCTGAACCGCAAGATATTCGAGAATTCTTTCTTTAACTTTATCAAGTCCAAAATGCTCAGACTCAAGAATCTTTTCAGCGTAAGCGAGATCATGATTGACCTTGGTACGCTTCTTCCAGGGCATACCGACCATCCAGTCGATGTAGTTCCTGACGACAGTGGCTTCTGCTGACATAGGCGACATCTGGCGCAACTTACTCAGTTCGCCCTCCGCCTTGGCTCTAGCGGCCTGAGGCATACCCGACTTGTGAATCTTGGCTGCAAGCTCATCCAGCTCATTCGGGACATCGTCCATGTCTCCGAGCTCCTTTTGAATGGCCTTCATCTGCTCATTAAGGTAATACTCGCGCTGATTTTTTTCCATTTGCTGCTTGACGCGGCCACGGATCCGCTTCTCCATCTCAAGCATGTCTACTTCGCTTTCCATCAGCGTCATCAGACGCTCAAACCGCTGAACGATTTCAGCCAGCTCAAGAACCGACTGCTTGTCCTCAATCTTGATTGTCATATGCGCGGCGATCGTATCCGCAAGGCGACTGGGATCGTCGATCCCAGCAAGGGAGTTGAGCACTTCTGGCGGAATCCGCTTGTTCAGCTTTACATACTGATCAAACGTGTTAATTACCGTCCGCACCATTACGTCCATTTCCTGCTCATCTGCGCCAGCCGTCTCCTCTTGAGGAGAAACCGTGGCCATAAGACAGTTTTCGGACTCGTCAAAGTGATTAACGACAGAACGTTCAGCGCCTTCTACAAGGACCTTGACGGTGCCATCAGGCAGCTTCAGCAGTTGCAGGATATTGGAAAGGGTGCCAACGGCGTAAAGATCTTCGTAACCTGGATCATCGATCTCGGCCTCCCGTTGGGCCACCAGAAGAACCTGCTTGCTCTCCTTCATTGCCCGATCCAGTGCGACAATCGAACGCTCGCGCCCCACGAACAGCGGAATCACCATGTGCGGGTAAACCACAACATCGCGAAGCGGAAGGACTGGAACCAATTTGTCGCCTGAATCCAGCTCGGTTGCTTGACTACCCATCTGATGGTCTCCGCTCAAGAGTTTGAAATGTTCACTTCCCTACGATATGGGTCGATAAATCGAGATTGCAAGGGACCCTTCCCCCAAAACAATGAAACCCGCCGGAGCGGGTTTCATTAGCGCTCAGACCCAAGGGCAACGTCACTCGGCAGCGTTTGCCCGTTGCTTTTCCTCGCTAGAGTACACCATGAAAGGCGTGGTTTCCCCGAGAATCGCGCCTTCGTCCACTATCACCTTTTCCACATTTTCCGCGGAAGGTAATTCGTACATCGTATCCAAAAGGACGTGCTCAAGAATTGTTCGCAGACCACGCGCCCCAGTCTTTCGCTCCATTGCCTTTCGAGCAATCACACGAAGCGCATCATCACGAACCTCAAGCTCACAGTCTTCCATTTCAAAAAGCTTTTTATACTGTTTGACCAGGGCATTCTTCGGCTCGGTGAGAATCTGAATGAGCGCATCCTCACTCAGCTCCTCCAGAGTAGCAACCACCGGGAGTCGTCCGACAAATTCCGGAATAAGGCCGAATTTGATCAAGTCTTCCGCTTCGACTTCCGAGAGGATCTCACCCACATTCCGCGAGTCGTCCTTGCTTTTGACTTCGGCCGAAAACCCAATGCCACCCTTCTCTGAGCGGGCACGAATCACCTTGTCTAGCCCTGCAAATGCACCACCACAGATGAAAAGAATGTTTGCTGTATTCACCTGCAGGAATTCTTGCTGCGGATGCTTTCGCCCACCCTGAGGCGGCACCGAAGCCACCGTTCCTTCGATCAATTTGAGAAGAGCTTGCTGTACACCTTCACCAGAGACATCCCGGGTAATCGAAGGATTGTCCGACTTACGGGAAATCTTGTCGATTTCATCGATATATACAATTCCAGATTCCGCCTTTTCGACATCGTAGTCGCACTTTTGGAGAATCTTCTGAATGATGTTTTCAACATCCTCACCCACATAACCTGCTTCGGTCAGGGTAGTAGCATCTGCGATCGTAAAGGGAACGTCGAGCAGGCGGGCCAGCGTCTCTGCCATCAGCGTCTTCCCTGAGCCGGTTGGACCGATCAGAAGGATATTGCTTTTGGCGAGCTCTACCTCGTTCTTTTTGGCATTACCCTGAGAACGAAGGCGCTTGTAGTGGTTATAAACCGCGACAGACAACGTCCTCTTGGCCTTGTCCTGTCCGATAACGTATTCGTCGAGAACCGACTTAATTTCTTTGGGTTTTGGGAGCTTGTCCGAAACCTGGGCGTGATTTTCCTGAAGCTCTTCGCGAATGATGTCGTTACAAAGTTCGACGCACTCATCGCAAACGTAGACTGACGGCCCGGCAATCAGCTTCCTGACTTCATTCTGGCTTTTGCCACAGAACGAACAGTAAAGGAGCTTGCCGCCACCCTCTTTGCCCCGCTTCTCATCACTCATCTGAAAATATCCTAAATTACATGGGGTCTCGAGCCCCGGGACCCGTTAAGGATTTTTTACCCTACGCGTCCATTTATAAATCACAAGCGCCTTCGCCTCAAGGGCGATCAGGCTACTCAGCAAATCAGATGGACCGCCGATCAAGAACCTTGTCGATCAATCCATACTCAACCGCATCCTGTGCGCTCATGAAGTTATCGCGATCGGTATCGTTGGCAATCTTCTCGATCGGCTGTCCACTGTGGTCTGCGAGAATCTTGTTTAGACGATCTCGAATGGAGAGAATCTCCCTGGCATGGATATCGATATCGCTAGCCTGACCCTGGAATCCACCCAGGGGCTGATGGATCATGACCCTCGAATGCGGCAGGCTGTAGCGTTTGCCAGCGGCACCACCAGCAAGCAGCAGCGCACCCATGCTGGCCGCCTGACCAATACACAAGGTGCTGACATCCGGCTTGATGAACTGCATGGTGTCATAGATCGCAAGGCCTGAAGTAACCACGCCACCAGGCGAGTTGATGTAAAGATGAATATCCTTGTCCGGGTTTTCTGACTCCAGAAACAGCAACTGAGCGATCACCAGATTGGCCATGTAGTCTTCAACCTGACCCACCAGAAAAATCACCCGTTCCTTGAGAAGCCGGGAATAGATGTCGAACGCTCGCTCACCTCGAGCCGATTGTTCGATCACCACCGGCACAAGGCCAGTTGCTTCTGCAGGAAAATTGCGCTGCGAGTTGCCAAGAATCATGTCGCGGATTACTCCCAAAAGTGTTTATGGGTTGCTCAGGCGGGCGATCCCGCGGCCATCATCAAAGCCTGGAAGTCGATAGCTTCCTGAGTCGTCTTCGCCTTGCCAATGGCCAGATCCACGATCTGGTCCTCAAGAACCATATTCTCGATTTCACGAAGACGCGTCTGATCAGCATAGTACCAACGAACCACTTCCTCGGGATCTTCATAGCTGGCCGCCATTTCTTCAACAGCCTGACGTACGCGAGAAGGTTCAACCTTGACGCCATGCGCATCAATGACCTTGCCAAGAATCAGCGCTAATGCAACACGGCGCTTAGCGAGGGGAGAAAGCTGTTCTTTGAGAGCAGCTTCATCCAAGTTTTGCTTGTGCTTGCGGGCCGATTCGCGATAGGGTTTCAGAAGATCCTCAAGCTCATCTTGAATCAGGACTTCGGGAAGTTGGAGGGTGTTGCGCTCAAAAAGCTGATCCATGACCGAACTTTTGGTTCGATTCTTCAGCGCGCGGTTCATTTCACGCTCCATATTGCTCAGGATGTCACCGCGAAGCTCAGCCACATCGCCGCTGGCAACGCCAAATGACTTCACGAATTCCGCATCCATCTCAGGAAGCTTTGGTTCTTCCACACGAGCCACCTCGATCGTGAAGTGAGCCGTATTACCGGCCAGCTTCTCGCTGGGATACTCTTTAGGAAACTCGATATCAAACTCGGTCTTACCGCCTGCAGCCAGACCAATCAGTTTGTCTTCGAAGCCCGGAATCATCTGACCGGATCCAATCACAACCGGAAAATCTTCGGTCTTGCCGTTCGTGAAGTTTTCGCCTTCGTGAACACCTTCGAAGGAAATCACGATGCGGTCATCACTCTGACTCTTTCGGTCCACACTCTCCCAGGTTTTTTTCTGGTCGCGAAGACGATCCACCATGCGGTCAATATCACTTTCCTCAACCTTAGAGACGAACTGCTTCACCTCCAAAGTTTCCAGCGGCATGAGAACAAATTCGGGGATGATTTCAAAGGTGGCCTCATATTCAAGGCCCTCACCTTCGGCAATCTTGTTAGCCTTGATTTGCGGCGCACCGGCCGGATTGAGCTTTTCGTCACGCACGGCATCGTAGAAGCTGGACTGAATAAGATCGGAAACAACCTCTTCGCGGACCTGCTGGCCGTAGCGCTTCTTGATTACGGCCTGCGGGACCTTGCCAGGCCGGAAGCCATCGATCTTGACGTTTCCGGACAGAGATTGCAGCTTTGAATTGACTTGCTGGCTAATCTTGTCTTCGGAAACCGTCACCGTCATTTTGCGGGAAAGTTCAGACGTCGCTTCAACAGACACTTGCATGTCGCACATACCTCAGACTATGTTTCGGTAGAAAAGGGGAAGGGCACTTGCCACAGAACCAAGGCCGAAACAAGGAATTTCTGAGGCCAGAGTCTTGGGCAATATAGCGGGTTGACTGGTGCGAATGGGGAGACTCGAACTCCCAAGGGTTACCCCACTGGAACCTAAATCCAGCGCGTCTACCAGTTTCGCCACATTCGCTCGAAAAAGATCCATCGCATGAGATCACCCTCTCCGCCAATGCATCAACTGCAAGGGCCGGAAGGCAACTCACACCCTAATCTTACTATTATAGGGACTTCAGCGCCGTTTTTCACCTTTTGGAACCGTTAACGACATCTAATGGCCATTCCACCCTACAATCCGCTTGTCGCTGGCGATAGAGAAATCGAGGGCGTCATCAAGTTCAAACTCAACCATCAAGAGGCTCCCCTTCCACAGCACCCCGGCTTTCAGGAGCTTAATGCTTGGCGAAATCTGCTTTTCGAACTAGGACTGACGGGACAGGACCCCGCACGCTACGGCGGACTTGGTTTCGGCAATATGTCCATTCGAACGGTGGAATCTCAATTCATCATCAGTGGATCCCAGACAGGAGGGATCAGGACACTCGGGGTCAATCACTATGTCTGGGTAACTCGCGCCAACCCCCTTGAAAACGCCATTGAAAGCATAGGCCCAATCCAGCCCTCATCAGAATCAATGACCCACGCGTCAGCCTATGCCGCATGCTCATGGATCCAGTGTGTTCTTCATGTGCATCACCCAGGCATATGGATAGCGAGCGAAAGCCTCGGACTCCCCTCAACGTCCCCCGACGTTGCCTACGGAACCCCAGCAATGGCTGCTGAAATCGAACGTTTAGCTCGAGGGACTGGAGGCCCAGTCATTGCGATGAAAGGTCATACGGACGGGCTGATTGCCATTGGAAAAAACATTCAGGAAACAGGACAAGCCCTTATAGATGTACTTATAAAAAGCGCGATCCGACAAACCAGCTCCCCCATGACTAGGGAGGAGGCACCGCATAGCCTAGAATAGTCCCCTTTTTTAACCACTGATTTAACCGCATGTTCAAGCAAAAGCTCGACGCGATGATTGCTTATCCCGCTCATTTCAGCGGATTTGTTGCTCTCTATGGCCTTTTAATTTTCCTGCCCTTGATACGGCCACCCGTCCTGATCACACTGGTACTCGTGACTCTGCTGGTCTGGTTATCCATGTTTTTCGGGCGTGTTCTCGCCCAGCTTCCCAACGCGAAAGCTGATCAGTCATAGTGAAACAGAGGCGGTCCAGCCGGGTCCGTTCATGCCGAAAACGGACCATAGACCCATCAGGACCAACCCACGCAGGCATCCTGAGACGAATTGCAGCCATTTTTTATGACGGCATCCTCCTGGTTGGCGTCCTTTTCACGGCAACCGCCCTTCTTCTGACGCTCAATCATGGGGAGGCTTTTAGCTCAGGCAACGTGTATTACAACGCGGCCCTGATACTGATGTCCCTGACATTTTTCTGCTGGTTCTGGACCCACGGCGGCCAGACGCTGGGAATGAGAGCATGGAAAATTCGACTGGAGAAGGCTGACGGAACCCCTTGCGATACCCGAGCGGCTCTCACCCACTTTTTCGTTGGCATAACCTTGAGCTTGGCGCTCGGCATGGGGTGGTGGTTTGCCCTGATGGACCGTAAAGGGAGAGCGCTTCAGGACATCATTTGTCGCACGAGGGTCGTTAGAGCCGACTAGGCCTTTGCGCTGGCCTAGTCGGGAGCGACTTTCTTCAGACTTCTTCTTCGGATTCCTTTACTTCCTTTGGTTCCTTTACTTCCTTGGCATGGCTTTTGACCTCGCCACGATGAATCCGAACATAATCTTCTAGCTGCCGAGTCGCGGCTGCAAAAGCATCGCGGAGCGCGACATAGATATCCTGATGCTCCTGTTTGTCGTGATGATCACGACTGACCACAATCTGCTTGTGAGGAACTGCGATATCAATTCTGACCTTATAGAGATTGCCGTGATGCTGATGATGGTGCTCCGCTTCTACGGCAACCCGACAGCTGGTGATGTTATGGCAATGTTGTTCCAGTTTTGCAGCTTTCTCCCGAATACGGGCTTCAACCGCATCGGAATGCTCGACGCCATGGAAAGTGATTTCTAATGGTAATTGCATAGATCCTTCCATCGTTATTCGTGCGGGGCTCTCGCGGTCCCCGCTTCTGGCGGCCGCGAGCCTCACCGGCACTTCTATTGGATAATGAGCCCTTTAACGCTCTTCTTTGGCCCAAGGTCGACATGAGCCGAATCGCGAAGGGTCGAATGAATCATAAACAAGCCTTTCTTAGCCGTCGAATCTGTCAGCCGCCTCAAACGACTATCGCAAATTGGGACCTCGATGAATAAAGAGACTTCGAAGACATTTTCCGAACAAGAGATTCTGGCTCGACTGCAATCCGAGCTTCCACACTGGCGATATCAGGGGGGATGGATCGTTCGGGAATTTAAAACCTCGGGCTGGAAATCAACCCTCATGGTAGTCAACGTCATTGGCCATTTGGCTGAGGCAGCCTGGCACCATCCCGACCTTGCCGTAACCTATGCGAAGGTCAAGACCAAATTGATCACTCACTCAGCCAAAGGTGTTACGGAAATGGATTTCGCCTTGGCAAAAAAAATCGAAGAAGTCGTCCTTTGGAGAGCAAAGGATGAGTTTCCGGGCATCCTGGATGGCACGCCCGAGGACCCCCGCTTCAAATATGTGCGCTACGACTGAGCCCTAGTGGCCTCATAGAGAAGTTCCTGGACTATCTTTTGCATTCGGGATCTAAGAAACAAGACGCGCCATTTGGACCCCCCCGCCTGACGCCAGAGAAGGGCTGATCGGATTCCTGCCAGGAGCAGCGTTCGAATCTGATTCGCGTTTTGGGGATCTGAAAGCTGGCGCTGCTCTCCTGCCACCATGATGCGGGGCCTGAGGGTACTAACAGTCTGCTGATAAGCCGCCGCGAGAATCCGAAAGATTTCAGGATCAAGCCGATCCGATGAACGCTCCCAAATCCCCCGTGCATCCCCTATGGCACGGCTGATGATCCCGGTCATGTCGCCATTCTGACTCAGCAAAGGTTCCAGATAAATCAGTGTTGATGCATAGCGCGCCGTTTCTGGGTCAACTTGCCTGGGTTCAGACAACTGCCGCTGTAAGGCTTTGAGCCCTAAGACCAGGTTGGGCAATTCGCCATAAACCTCAAGAATTCCCTCCGCATCAACCATGAAGATACTCAGCACGGAAGACTTTAGTCCTATCTCGTCGTTGCGCCCGGTTCGCGCCGTCTGTTTGACCAGTTCCATCGCCTGAGCAAGTCCTGCAAGAGCGATCACCTGATTTCTTAATGAGTGTTCCACTGAAGCTGCCTAGTTCCAGAATTCAACAAGCTTCGAGGGCTTTACCATCAAACGCCACCCCTCGCCAACCAAACTTCATAAAGGCTCGAATATTGCGGTGATCCTCTCCCAAAGGGTTTGAAAGAACATCCTCGCGGTAGAACTTTCCAAAGAGCGACAAGGTCTCAGCCTCATTGAGGCAATGCTCTGATGCAAATGTGAATATTTTCAGAGATCCGTTATTTACGCCAGCTTCACTGACGATTCGGTCATCCCCCTCACCGTTGGCAAACCGGCAGGGCGTGAACCGGTAGTGACTGTCGATCAGGGCAATGGTTTGTTCAAACTCGACAGGCCGTCCAGACCTGACCCCATCAAGAAACTTATTGATATCGTTTGGAATGGTCATGGCTTTATTTTTTTGGCGGTGATACGGGATGGTTCGTCTTGAGCAAAGGATTAATCGCGGTGAGGACCTTCTCCTCAAGGATAACTTGCGCGCTGGCGTTGGGATGAATTCCATCGGCTTGCATCAGCACGGGCACATCCCCTACACCTTTCAAGAATTCCTCTACGAAGACTACACTCAAGTCTTTGGCTATTCGAGAATAGCTCCCCTCAAACCGTTCAGAGAACTGCTTCCCATAGTTGGGCGGCATCTGCATACCCAGAAGAACGGGTACAGCGCCTGCCTTTCGGCTAATGAGCACAATCTCGCGAAGATTTCGATCCATTTCCGAAAGACTGATTCCACGAAGCCCGTCATTCCCTCCCAATTCGATAATCACGATATTCGGTCTATTCTTTTCAATCAGTCGGGGAAGCCGGACCAGCCCTCCCGCCGTCGTATCACCCGAAATGCCAGCATTCACGACCTGGTGTCCGTTTTTGGCGAGGGTGCTTGCAAGAAGAGCAACCCAGCCCTCCGAAACGTTCGCTAGTCCATAGCCCGCACTGATACTGTCACCGAGAACCAAGAGCGTTGAAGCTTGAACTGGGACTATAGGTAGCACCAAACATGCAAACAGAAGAAATCTAAACATGCACACAAAAAATGAAGGTGAGCGAGACGGCATAAGAACTGAAATCGCAGTGCTCCAAGATGTCGGCAAGATTGTTGCGACACCCGAGGGCAATTTGATCATTCTGAAGGCTGTCAGCCTCAGGATCAAACACGGAGAGACCATTGCAATCACCGGTGCCTCCGGTTCTGGAAAATCAACCTTGCTGGGATTGATGGCTGGTCTGGATCTTCCCACTGAAGGAAAGATTCATCTTTTCGGAAAAGACCTCACTCAACTGAGTGAAGATAGCCGAGCACGACTTCGATCCGGGAAGGTCGGCTTTGTATTTCAGTCGTTTCAACTCATCCCCCATCTTGATGCACTGGAAAATGTGATGCTGCCATTAGAGCTTGAGGGACACACCAACGCCAAAGCCCAAGCCAAGGCCTTGCTGGCAAGAGTTGGACTGGGCGACCGACTCAACCACTTCCCAACGCAGCTCTCTGGGGGCGAACAACAGCGTGTCGCAATTGCGCGCGCATTCTCAACGGACCCGGAAATCCTCTTCGCAGACGAGCCCACCGGAAACCTTGATGCCCTGCGTGCGACCTCCATCGCGGATCTTCTGTTCGATCTCAATGCCCAAAACCATACCACTTTAATTCTTGTCACCCATGACATGCGATTAGCGTCACGATGTCAGCGGCAGATAGTGCTAGAGCAAGGCCAGATCCTTCGGGAAGGAGAAGTGGCCTGATGCAGCTTGTCACTTTGTCTCTGCGAGTTTTTTTTCGGGATCTCACACGCGGCCAACTGAACACTCTCATCGGCGCGCTGATCCTTGCCATATCCGCGATCGCTACAACAGGCATTCTTGCCGATCGACTGGACCGAACCGTCGGTGAGGAAGCCGGCGAGATTCTTGGTGCGGATCTGGTGATTCGAGGTCGATCAGAAATCCCGACGGAGTGGCGCGAGGCGGCGAATCGTTTAGCGCTCAGGCATATCGAAATCATCGAATTCAGTACCATGCTGCTCGAAGGCGATGCGACATTACTGGTCGGTGTTAAAGCAGTCGAAGAGGGCTACCCCCTTCGAGGTGATCTCACATCCGAGGGCGCTCAAGGATTACGAGCAAAGGGCTCAAAGTCGATTCCCCAGCCAGGGGAAGCTTGGGTTGATCCTCCAGCCTTGAGGCGCCTCAATCTCTCTCTCGGCCATCAGATCACCGTTGGCGAAAAAAAACTAACAGTGACTCGACTTCTCATTCACGAACCGGATCGCAGAGGTGACATAAATGGCCTCTCTCCCCGAGTTTTGATGAATCATTCCGATCTCGATGCTACCCAAGTGATCCAACCAGGAAGCCAAATCCATCATATTGAGCTTCTGAGTGGCGAGCCCCGCGCAATCAGGGCTTTTAGGTCGATCATTAGACCCCAGATAAAACCTGACCAGCAGCTCAATGATCTGGAGCAGGATCGTCCTGAACTGGGGAAGACCATCCAGAGAACTCGGCAGTTCATGAGTTTTCTCAGTCTCGCTGTCATCCTGTTGGCCGGCGTCGCCGTAGCATTGAGCGCTCAGGATTATGTCCGTCGCCATACCGGACTGGTTGCCTTGCTTCGCTGCCTCGGATCTTCGGATAAACACATCATGGCGCTTCTCCTGATACAGGTTCTATCCATAGGCTTGGTCGGAAGTTTGATAGGGATACTGGTCGGTGTAATGGCTGAGACTATCCTTGTCGAATCACTGGGTGATCTTCTCCCCAGCCAAGTCGCTGTCCCTCGGGCTGCTGCCTGGCTTTTATCAATGGGGCTTGGAAACGCGATTCTCATGGTTTTTGCGCTGCCTCCAATTCTGGACCTTCGGGCAATGCCAACACTCGGAATCATCCAAGGCAATGCCATGCCTCCGCCCGGACGACGTTATCTTTCCTATGCAATCGGTCTCTCCATCATCTTTGGGACCCTGCTTTGGCATACCGGAAGCTTACAGATGATGGCCATAACTTTTGCCATTGGCGCCGCCGCTTTGGCCATATTAGCTCTGGGTGCTTATTTCATTCTTTTGGCGCTGCGTCGGGTGATTGAACCTTTACCCTTTGCAATGCGCCTTGGCATTCGCCGATTGTTTAGACACCCTTCTCGAACTCTTGTCCAACTCATGGGATTTAGTCTGACTTTTGCGGCGCTTACCTTGATCACGACACTCCGTGAGGACCTGATTGACGACTGGATGGCCCACCTGCCCGTAAACGCCCCAAACTACTTTGTGATCAATCTATTTGACCATGAGCTTTCCAGTTTTGAGACGACCGTCAGGGAAATGGCCCCCCAGACGATCGATCTCTATCCGGTCATTCGTGGCCGTTTGACCCATATCAATGGGGAAGAAGCACTCAAAATCGCAAGCCAGGACAGTCGTGCAGAGAGTTCCATTAATCGCGATCTCGCATTGACCTTTACAAAAAAACTACCTTCCGACAATCGGATCATTGAAGGGACATGGAACCCAGAAACCAATCAAAATGACCTATCAATGGAGGAGGGTCTGGCAAAGCGACTTCGAATCAAAGTCGGAGACCTTCTAGAGTTCAACATATTGGGGGAAATCATTCGCGCCCGCGTCGGGAGTATTCGTAGCGTGCACTGGGATCGAATGACACCCAATTTCTTCTTCATCTTTCCAAGGAAACTCCTCGAAAATCTCCCGCGAACATGGATGACAAGTCTCCATATCGCCAATCAGGAAATCAGCCTTGAACGATCGCTGGTTAAACAGTTTCCGTCGATTAGCCTGATCGAGATCGGGCGACTGGTTGAGCAGGTTCAAACGATCGCCAACCAGATCAGCAGATCGATGATCCCTCTTATTGGCCTTTGCCTGATTTCCGGTTTGTTTACTGTATTAGCCGGAGTTCATGCGACGAGTGAGGATCGCAATCAGGAGGATCGGCTTCTGCGGATTTTCGGCACGGAGACAAAAAAGATTCGACTGACGAATGCGACCGAGTTTCTGGCTCTCGGCCTAATTTCGGGTCTCTACGGCGCCATTACAGCAGAATGCATTCGCTGGGCGCTCTACGCCTTTGCACTGGAGATCCCTTTCCAGCCTCGCGTTGAACTATTGATGGGCATGCCAGGAATCGGGTCCATGGCACTCCTGATCATGGGCTTATGGGCTACAAGAAAAAAAAACCATCTATCGAGGTGAGCCCACAGAAGGATCGTGGCTCACCTCAACAGGAAAGTCGGATCAGGAGCCAGCCTTGACGTTGACCTTGGATGTCCAGCCAGTCTTACCCTGACAGACACCATCGGTTACCGCGACCTTAACAAACGGCAACAGACCAACAACCTGCTCCTCTTCCACGGTGCCATGGGAACCCGCTGGAGCCTGACAAATGTTGAGATCACTGTCTTCTTCCGAATCAGAGGCGCTCATCAAACCAGGAGACGCTGTCAGGTGAGAAAGTCCACCATTCGGATTTTCGAGCGTGACGGCCTGGCCCATGCTGACCGCAGCCTTGACCTGGACTTTGCCCCCTTCACCACCACCCGTCATTGCCAACGTCAATGATCCGATCGCAATGGCACCGATCAGAGCGTAGAGCGCTTTAGGGTTGGTCTTCAGCGTGTTGATAATGCCGGCTACGGCATTGGTGTTTTCTTCAGACATTAAGATTCTCCTCGCTATTCTTAGGTTCGTTTTCTAGGGAACGAAGCCTTTTTGTTAGACCCGGCCCCCACCAAATCGGCCGGTAATGTGCATTGTAAACAGAATTAGGCTCGCAAACCTTATCTTGGAAACTCTGTGACCTCCTTTGACTACTCCTCTACCTCAAGGAAGAGGATTCCTGCTTCACTGAGGATTGCTCATGCCGGTTGGCGACACAAGTCTGACATTCTCTCCACGGGCTAACACCGCAAGTCCTGCGGCTTTGATGTTACGCGCGGCGTTGATGTCTCGATCCAAAAGGTTCGTACAGGAAGGACAGGTCCACTCCCGATCATTCAACGTCAACGCATCATTGATGTATCCGCAACAGAAACAACGCTTAGAACTGGGAAAAAAGGTGTCGATAGCGACAAGGCTTCGCCCGGCCCAATCGGC
>JBEGVN010000034.1:0-14008 GCA_041178325.1 Pseudomonadota bacterium | reverse complement strand
TTGAACGATTTGAGGGCGAACTTGAAAAGCAGCGCGGGCACCTTGCCCGGGCTGCGGTCGAACTGGTGAAGGACTGGCGGACCAACCGCATGCTGCAGCGCCTCGAAGCCCTTCTGGCGGTTGCCGATGCTGAAACCTCCCTGATTATTTCCGGAAATGGCGACGTCATCGAACCCGAGCATGGCTTGATAGCAATCGGCTCCGGCGGCCCCTATGCGCAGGCCGCCGCCCGCGCACTCCTTGAGAATAGCGCGCTGGGTGCCCGCGATATCGTTGAAAAATCCCTCGGCATTGCTTCGGATATCTGCATCTATACCAATCGGAATCTCACGCTCGAAGAACTCGAGATCCCCACCCCAACACAGCCCTCATGACCCAGCTGACTCCCCGTGAAATCGTCAAGGAACTTGACCGACACATCATCGGTCAGGCCGACGCCAAGCGAGCCGTGGCCATTGCCCTTCGTAACCGCTGGCGCCGTGCACAGGTCGAAACGGGACTTCGCGAAGAAATTACGCCCAAGAACATCCTGATGATCGGGCCGACCGGTGTCGGCAAGACCGAAATCGCAAGGCGCCTCGCCCGGCTCGCGCAAGCGCCCTTCATCAAGGTTGAGGCCACCAAGTTCACCGAAGTTGGCTATGTCGGCCGCGACGTCGAATCGATTATTCGCGATCTTGTGGATGCCGCAGTCAAAATGACGCGGCAAAGCGAAATGGAAAAGGTTCAGACCGCTGCCGAAGAAAGGGCCGTAGCCCGCGTCCTTGAAGCGCTGCTCCCAGGAGTTGAGGCCTTTAACCCTGAGACCGAGGAAGCATCCCCAACCCATCAGAAGTTCCGGCAGAAACTTTTGTCCGGAAGCCTCGATGACAAGGAAATCGAGATCGAGACCTCCGGCGCCCAAATCGGCGTCGAAATCATGGCGCCGCCAGGCATGGAGGAGATGAGCCAGCAGCTCCAGGGTCTTTTCCAAAACCTCCAAAATGGAAAGTCCAAAACCCGAAGACTCCGCGTCAAAGATGCCCTCAAGCTCTTGCGTGAAGAAGAAGCTGCCCGACTTCTCAATGACGAGGACATCAAACTTCGGGCGGTCGAATCCGTAGAGCAGCATGGCATCGTCTTCATTGATGAAATCGACAAGATCTGCAAGCGCTCTGATCATGGGGGCGCCGACATCTCCCGGGAAGGGGTTCAGCGCGATCTTCTGCCGCTGGTCGAGGGATCCACCGTCTCCACCAAGTATGGCATGATCAAGACCGACCATATCCTTTTCGTAGCGTCCGGTGCCTTTCATCTGACCAAGCCCTCGGACCTGATCCCCGAACTTCAGGGAAGGTTTCCGATCCGCGTTGAACTGGAGGCTCTCGGCGCCTCCGATTTTGTCCGCATCCTGACCGAACCCACCGCCTCTCTGACGGTCCAGTATCAGGCGCTCCTCGCCACGGAAGGGGTCGAAATCCGCTTCGCCGAAGATGGCATCCGAAGGCTCGCCGAAATCAGCGCCGAGGTGAACGATCGCACCGAAAACATCGGGGCCCGAAGGCTGCATACGGTCCTCGAGCGACTGCTCGAATCCCTCTCCTTTGATGCCTCCGAGCAACAGAACACGGTCTTGGTCATCGATGCGACCTACGTCGATGCTCAACTCAAGAACGTTGCCCAGGATTTGGATCTCAGCCGGTACATTCTCTGAGGCTATAAAGATGAACGGACCCGCGCCCACCGCGATCACGCTGCACCAGGCCTCAAGAAGGCTTGAAATCGCCTACGACGATCATGCCGTGTTCAGCCTGCCGTTTGAATACCTTCGCGTCCATTCGCCCTCGGCCGAGGTTCAGGGCCATAGCCCGGATCAGGCGGTCCTTCAGCTGGGTAAGGAAAACGTGACCATTTTGAGTGTCCGGCCCGTGGGACATTACGCCATTTGCCCAACCTTCAGTGACGGCCATGATTCGGGCATCTTCACCTTCGAATATCTTTACGAACTGGGCCTGACCCAGGAGAGCCGCTGGGCGGCCTATCAGGAAGCGGTTCGGGCCCACAAGGCCGCCGCCTCCCCCTTGCCCGCTTGTGGGCTGAACCCCATGGAGACACCGCATGACTGACAAAACCACGCACTTTGGCTTCCGCCAGGTCCCGGAAGGCGAGAAAGCGAGCATGGTCCGCTCGGTCTTCGATTCGGTCGCCGGCAAATACGATGTCATGAACGACTTGATGTCGCTCGGCATCCACCGCATCTGGAAGCGCATTGCCCTTCAGCTCAGCCATGTGCGCTATGGCGAAAAGGTCCTGGATCTTGCCGGCGGCACCGGTGACATGACCGCGCTCTTTCGCGAGCGCGTCGGGGAAAAAGGGCTGGTCGTCCTCTCTGACATCAACGCTGAAATGCTGACGCGTGGCCGCGACCGCATCATCGACGATGGGGTCACCTCCGGGGTTGAATACGCGCAGATTGATGCCGAACAGCTGCCTTTCCCTGACAACACCTTCGATTGTGTTTCGATTGCCTTTGGCCTTCGCAATGTCACCCACAAAGAAGCCGCACTCAAATCCATGCACCGCGTCCTCAAGCCGGGTGGCCGCCTGATTGTGCTGGAATTCTCCGAGGTCAAGGGCGCGCTTTTCAAGAAGACCTACGACATTTATTCCTTCAAGCTGCTGCCCCTCATGGGCAAGCTGGTGGCCAATGACGAGGAAAGCTATCGCTATCTGGCCGAAAGTATCCGCATGCATCCCAATCAGGAAACCCTCAAGAAGATGATGGGGGATGCCGGATTTACACGCTGTGAATACTTCAATCTGACCCAAGGCGTGGTCGCGGTTCATCGAGGCTACAAGGTTTGAGCGAAAGCCAGGCCCTCGTTGCCGGTAGCCTCAGTGAAAGCCTGAGGCACCTCATCCGAAGCCACCTGGCCGAAGCGCCGGGCGGTGTGGACGCGCTCGAGAAACTTGCAGGACGCGTGATTGCGTTTCACCTCAAGCCCTTTGATCGCTGGGTTTATCTTTGCCCGACCCTTGAAGACGTTCAGATCCTGACCGAGATCAGCGGGGCACCGGATGTGACCTTTCATGGAACCCTTTCGGCCTTTATCCAGGTCAGCCTTCACCCCGGAGACACCGCAACCATCCGAAGCTCGGGCTTGGTGATTGATGGCGACATGGCCTTGGCACAGGACTTTCAGGCGCTGAGCGCCGCGCTTGGGATCGACTGGCAGCGCTTTCTCTCCCGCTATCTGGGGGACCAGCTCGCTGGCTCCACATTGGATCTTTTTCGAAGCGGGCGGGACTGGCTCCAAAAAAGCGTCCAAGCCCTTGAAAGTGATGTCAGCGAGTACCTTCGGGAAGAGGTCCGCTGGCTTCCCGATGCCTCACAAATCGATCCCCACCTCGATGCGGTTGACGTGCTGCGAACGGATATCGACCGCCTGGCTGCTCGCATTGCCCGACTTGAATCCACGCTCCAATCGCGAGCTTCACCCTCAGCAAAACCCAAGACCTGATGCGCCCTGGAACCTTAAGCCGCCTTCGCCATATCCACCGGGTCCTCAACCGTCATGGGCTGGATGAATTCATTCCGCTGGATCGCGTCCCGGCGACCCTGAGGCTTCTGATTCGCACCGGCGGCCGCATTACGGCCCAAAACAAATCCATTTCCCGTGGGGCACGCCTTCGGAGTGCGCTTGAGGACCTAGGTCCCATTTTCGTCAAGTTTGGCCAGACCCTCTCCACGCGACGCGACCTCCTCCCGGACGATATCGCCGAAGAGCTGGTAAAGCTTCAGGATCGGGTACCGCCTTTCCCCGGAACAGAGGCCAAAGCCGCCATCGAAGCGGCCCTTGGCGCCCCAATCGACCAGCTCTTTGCTCACTTCGACGAGACCCCGCTGGCCTCGGCATCCGTCGCCCAAGTCCATGTGGCCACCCTTTTTAGCGGCGAATCGGTCGTGGTCAAGGTCCTTCGCCCTGGAATCGAAGCCCGCATCCGAACCGATCTTGCCCTTCTTTTTGAGCTCGCCACGCTGGCTGACCGATTTGTCGAGGGCGCCAAACGGCTGCGCCCGATTGAGGTGGTCGGGGAGTTTGAAAAAACCATCCTGGATGAACTCGATCTGGTGCGGGAAGCCGCCAATGCGGCCGATATCCGCCGTCGATTTGAAAATTCCGAAATCCTCTATATCCCCAAGGTCTACTTCGACTATACCCGACGCGATGTGCTGGTAATGGAGCGTATTTCCGGAATTCCCGTGGGCGATGTCGCTCAGCTTCGCCGGGAAGGAGTTGATCTCAAGCTGCTGGCAGAACGTGGTGTCGAGATTTTCTTCACGCAGGTCCTCAGAGACAGCCTCTTTCACGCCGACATGCACCCGGGAAACATTTTTGCGACCCCGGATGCCCGCTATATTGCGGTTGATTTTGGGATCGTCGGCAGTATTTCGAATGAGGACAAGCTCTACATTGCCGACAACTTTCGCGCCTTTTTTAACCGGGACTATCGCCGGGTGGCCGAACTTCATATCGAATCCGGCTGGATTCCAGGCGACACCCGGGTCGTCGAATTTGAATCGGCGATCCGTGCCGTCTGTGAACCGATCTTCGAACGTCCCCTCAAGGACATCTCCTATGGCCAGGTACTTTTACGCCTTTTTCAGGTCGCCCGGCGCTACAACATGGAGGTCCAGCCTCAATTGGTTCTCCTCCAAAAGACCCTCCTGAACATCGAAGGCCTGGGCCGTGATCTTTATCCGGATCTTGATCTTTGGCAGACGGCAAAGCCCTTCATCGAGGGCTGGTTCCGTCAGGAGATCGGGCCTGCAGCCGGCCTCAATAAACTCCGCTCGGAGCTCCCGCAATGGGCCCAGCACTGGGCCGATGTTCCGATGCTGGCGCACCGGGTGCTAACCGAGACCGTCAACGGCAAGGTTCGCATCCAGTTCGAATCAGAAACCCTCCAAGCCCTTCGCCTCGAGGCGAGAGAGAGCCAAAAACGACTATTGATGGGCGTCTCGGGCAGCGGTCTTTTGATCAGTGGCGCGGTCCTTTTGACCTCGCCGGCGTGGATTCCCTATGGCGGGGGCACCATGGCCCTCGGACTTTTGGTTCTGGCTTTGTCACACCGAAAATAAGGAAAGGGGCCCCGCCCCATTGGGCCTTCGATGCTCTTTAATTCGTACCCCTTTCTCTTCCTTTATCTGCCACTGACCCTCCTGGCCTTTCTGATCCTGAGGCAATGGCATCGGAGCCTCGCCATCGGCGGACTTTTTCTTGCCTCCCTCATCTTCTATGGCGTCTGGAACCCGCGTGATGTCATTTTGTTGCTGGGGTCCATCCTCTTTAATTTCTTAATCGGCCAGAGGCTCCAAAAGTCCGACGAGGAAACAGCGAAATCCCGTAGGCTCTGGCTACAACTCGGCATCGCTATCGATCTCGGGCTTTTGGGTTATTACAAATATGCCGGGTTTGTGGGAGAAAACCTCAGGAACCTTCTCGGCCTTAACCTTGATGTTCCCCCCCTTATGCTTCCTTTGGGGATTTCCTTTTTCACCTTTACCCAGATTGCCTTTCTGGTCGACTGCTACCGCGGGGAAGTCCGGGAGGGACGCTTTCTCGACTACGGCCTTTTTGTGACCTATTTCCCGCACCTGATCGCAGGCCCTGTCCTCCATCACAAGGAAATGATGCCGCAGTTCAGATCTCAGGGCTTAAGCCATTTTCGGTGGGAGGATTTTTCGATCGGGGCCACGCTTTTTACCCTGGGACTCTTTAAGAAAGTCGTTTTCGCTGATGGCATCGCTCCTTTCGCCAGAGCGATCTTCGATGCCCCCTTGGGGACCCCGGGACTCTTTGAAGCCTGGGGCGGTGCACTGGCGTTTACCTTCCAGCTCTATTTTGATTTCTCGGGCTATTCCGATATGGCCATTGGCCTTTCCCGTCTTTTTGGGGTAAGTCTCCCGGTCAATTTTGACTCCCCTTACCAAGCCCGAAACATGATTGATTTCTGGCGGCGCTGGCACATGACCCTGTCCCGTTTCTTGAGGGACTACCTTTATTTCAGCCTCGGGGGTAATCGCAAGGGCGCCTTTCGACGGTACCTCAACCTCTGGCTAACCATGCTGCTAGGTGGTCTCTGGCACGGCGCTGGATGGACCTATCTCGCCTGGGGCGCACTTCACGGGACGTATCTCATCATCAATCACGGTTTCCGGCACTGGGCTCAGGATCGCTTCGATTCCGATCGATTCCGTTTTCCCGCGCACCTCCTGACCTTTCTTTGCGTAATCGGGGGGTGGGTCCTCTTTCGATCCCCCGACCTTGAGACCGCCGAAAGCCTCTATCGCGGCATGCTGGGACTGAATGGCGCGCTGATTCCTGAGAGTCTGATTCCCGCGTATTTGAAGATCCCCCTGACCCAAGTGGGACTGAATGTCGGAGAGCCACTCGCTTTTTCAAGCCTTCCAGGCCAAACCGCGGGCCTTTTACTCTGGATTCTGGGGCTCGGTTTCATCGCCTTTAAAATGCCCAACAGCCAAACACTCTTGCGACGCTATCGCCCGACGCTCTCGGAAACGAAAGCCCCCCCTCACGCTTTTCTTTTCGAACCCCGGCCACTTTCCCTCTTTTTAACCGTGGCCGCCTTTCTCTATGGCCTGACCGCCATGGGTACTGTCAGTGAATTCCTCTACTTCCAATTCTAGTTTTCGCCGCTTTGGGCTGGGCTTTTTGCTCCTCGCGTTCATGCCGGGGCTCGGCCTTTTTTTCTTAGGGCTCTGGCTTGAGCCCCTGGCCGGCGATCTGACCCGGATTGGCGGCTTTTCCGAGCGTGATTTTGGCTGGCGGACCCCGCAAATCGGATTTAAACATCCCCTGCCAGCGGATGAAGGTGCCTATTCCTATCGGGATATCTGGGTTCTCGGCGATTCCTTTGCCACCGCCTGGCCCAAACTTCAGTGGCAAAATCATTTAAGAAAAAAGACCGGCAGGTCCATCGGAACCCAAAACATCAATCGGATCTCGATCGATCAACTCCTCGTTGACCCTGTCTTTAAGGAACACCCCCCCAAGGTTCTGATCCTGGAATCAGCCGAACGGTACCTGACGCTTCGTCTCAATGAGACCCAAGATAGCCCCCCCCCAAGGGCCAACCGCGCGCGTAAGACAGCTCAAGACCCCAGCATCGCGGGAACTCATGAGGACAACGATCCAGAAGATCTCTTTCGAAGCCAGGCACTCTCCGACATTCAAATTCCCTTTGCCGGCCGTTATCTCCTTCGAAGCTTCCAACGGGAAGTCCTCGGCCAAAGCCCCGGCAATGCCCTTAGGCTCAAGCTCTCAAGGGATGACCTTTTTTCAAATCGTCGGGCAGGTGAGCTTCTGGTTTTTCGGGAAGACTTTCAAAAGGAGCCTTTATGGCGAGCGATCGGGGTCCAGGGGATAAAGGCCCGCCTTGAGCAACTTCGCGCCCGGGTCGAGGCCAATGGCATCACTCATCTCGTGGTCCTGGTTGCCCCGGACAAACTAACGGCGTATCGCGACCTTTTGGATGAAACCCACATCCATCCTTATTCCGAACTCAGCGCACTGATTGCAAATGTGCCAACGCTCATGCCGGACACCGTGGGCGCGATGGAGAAGGGGGTTCAAGAGGGTATTCAGGATCTTTATCTTCCTGATGACACGCACTGGGGTTCTTCGGGTCAAGAAAAGATTGCGAAGACGCTTCAAGATTTTCTTCAAACCCGGTTGCCCGCTCATTGAGGCGCGTCATCACCCCATGACGCCCTTTAGCTTCGCTTTTTAAGCCAACGGGTCAGTCGCCGAAAACGTCCAATCCGTTGGTGTTCCCGCTGGCGTGCGGAGGCTTCAAGTACCGTTCTTGCGGCCTCTTTCATCGCCTGATAGGGCGGCCACGCGAGAATTTTGGGATCCTTTACACGCAAAAGGGCCGTGTAGGTCCAAGAGGGCAGATCCTCAGCATCCATGAGAGACCGGTTGGTCTTGATAAAAAGAAGCTCCTGGGGCGTCGCAGTCCGTCCAAAGTAAGCGCGCTTTCGAAGGGGATCTCCACCAACGGCAGCAAAATTAGGATCCTCATGGGGCTTTCGGTAATCAATGCCCTGATAGCCCTCAAGGAGGGACGTAAAGTTCCATCCCTTGGCAAGAATCTCCTGAGACAGCCTGACCTCATAGCGAAAAATGACTTCTTCCTTAGGATATTCCCCCTGATCTTCGTAAAAACCAATCGCTGCAAGATGCTGATAAGCGTCTTGGGTCATCGCATAGGCGGTCGTCTGGACGTGGCTTAAGGGCTCCGGATGATCAAAGAGAGCGCGATAACGAAGGGCATAGCGGGAACCTTGGGGGAGATGATTGATACTGGATCCAACAAGGTGCACATCCCCGGAAAGCGGTCGGACCAGATAGGTCAACCAAGGGATACCACTACCTGAGGGAAGAAAAGGCCCTCGCACCGAGGAATTCACGAAAATCAGGACGTCGTAGGCTTCAGGCGCATCCATCTGACGCAGGGCCTGAATGTAGCCGCCATAATCCAGATTGATGTTTCGGGTGTTAAGAACCCTTAACCGCGGAAATTGGGGAAGCTCGGGAAGCGTCGAATCAGCCACCACAAGAAAAAGATCCACCGCATCCAGATCTGCGGTTGCAAGAAAAAAAACCAGGTTGTCCCGGTAGATCGCGTCAGCTTCAAAGTAATGATAGAAGACGGCCACCCGTCCAAGCTCATCGCGCATGTCCAAAGCCTTTTTCAATTTCACCGCCCTCTCCCCGAAAGACTCGGGGTCACCCTGCCGCAATCTCGGATCCCACAGGGAGTGGGGCCTTCAGATTAGCATAAATCGGGCCATTAAAACTTTGAAAAATGTCAAGATTAGGTATTGAACATGTCTATTAACCGACCTACAATCAACCCGCGATCGATGACAGGGGTGACCCTAAACATCGGCGACAGGCCACCCAAAGAGGTGGCTTAGCAATAATCCGAAAGGCACCGCTTTTCGGTCATAAAAACGTGAAGTCTGTTGAGGTAAATACAATGGAACAGGAAAAGGATAACTTTTGGGTTTGGATCGGCGTTGTCATTCTCGGCGCAGTCATCGGCGTGTTCCTGCTGAAGGCGAGAGAAAATGAAGTCAGCGGCTGGGACAATGGCGCAATCCAGGAATCCAAGGCTGAAGTCAACAAGCAGCTCAGCAAGGCTAAGTAAGCCTTGTCGAACACAAGCCTGCCTGACTTAGACCCAATGGCAGGCTTGTAAAAAAATTTATATTCGCGCGTGATGTTTCATGCGCCACTCAGAGAACCCCGCCGGTTGACAACTTTTGTCTCGCGGGGTTTTTTTTCGCCTATAGCGCTGGGGCGCCCTAACTAACCACACGCGCGTCCATAAAGCCTGACCCCTTCATTCAGTCGGGACAGGAGACCCTCGGTCAGCTGGCTCCACTCAAATCGCCAAGTCCAGTTACCTTGGGTTGTTCCGGGCGTATTCATCCGCGCCCCCTTTCCGGAGCCTAGAACATCCTGGAGAGGGAGAATCGCAAGGCGTGCGACCGAAGCCAAGGCAGCCTGGTTGAGGACATCCGGCATGACCGATGCGGGATTTCCAAGCGTTCGGTAGACCTGTGACTTCTGCTCCCCTGAAAGATCCTCGAACCAGGACACGGTCGTGTCATTGTCGTGCGTTCCGGTGTAGACGACGTTATTGGAATCGTGGTTGTGCGGAAGGTAGGGATTGTGAGGCCCCCCGTCAAAAGCAAACTGCAGAATCAGCATCCCAGGAATCCCAAACTGCTCGCGGAGCGCCTCGACTTCCGGCGTGATGATGCCCAAGTTCTCCGCAATCAGGGGTAAGCGCCCCCCGCCATGCTGCGCAAAGAGGGTCTCGAGCAAGGCCTCACCCGGGGCCTTGACCCAATGTCCGCCGAGCGCTGTCTTGGAGTCGGCGGGGATTTCCCAGTAGGCTTCAAATCCTCGAAAATGATCGATCCGCACCCAATCAAATAGGTCAAATTGGGTCTTAAATCGATCCAGCCACCATGTGAAACCGCTCTGCTGCATGACATCCCAGCGGTAATGGGGGTTACCCCACCTTTGACCGGTTTCCGAAAAGTAGTCCGGCGGCACACCTGCGACCACGCGAGGCTGACCATTCGGGAGCAAATCGAACTCCGACTGATGGGCCCAAACATCCGCACTGTCACCGGCGACAAAGATCGGGACGTCGCCAAAAAAGAGCACCCCACGGGCGTTGGCGTAACGCCGAAGCGCATGCCACTGCTCAAAAAAGATGAACTGCTCAAATTCGATGTGCGCAATCGGATCCTCAAGGCGCGCTCTTGCAGCCTCTAACGCCGAAGGCTCCCGGGTTCTGAGATCAGAAGGCCAGTCCTGCCAGCTGACACCCTGATGCTCACACCGCAGCGCCATGTAGAGACTGAAGTCCGAAAGCCAGACCGCATGCTGGGCGCGAAAGGCGGAAAAGGCCTCGGAATTAAGGCCCCCGGCCTGCTTGAAGCCGGCAAAGGCAGCATCCAGAAGCCTTCGGCGTTGCGCCAAGGGGCATCCACCGTCAGGGTTGAGTGCCAGCGCATCAAGCCAACCCCGCTCTACCAGATTTTCAAGACTGATGAGGAGCGGGTTCCCGGCATGGGCGGAAAGGCACTGGTAAGGGGACCCGTCCCCATGGGTCGGATTGATCGGCAGGGTCTGCCAGACCGTCATGCCGGCCGCAACAAGGCACTCCACAAAACGATAGGCCGACGGCCCCAAGTCCCCATTATGAAGCCCGCCCGGAAGCGAAGTGATATGAAGGAGAAGCCCCGCCCGCCGGCGGTCGAGAATGCTGTTCGCGTGCATCACGTCTGACGGTCCCCCCGACAGGTCTTGAGGCCAGGCCCTTGGCCCCCTCACGGTTACCCGGCACCGCTCGTGGGCCGGTAGGTCTGAACCTTGGAACGGATCCCAGCGAATCCGAGGAAACCCGACCCGCCCCGCGCGGTTCGGGGGTTGCCCTTAGCGGGCGAAATGGAGCGTCTGGCCCAGGTGATCCGGCGTCACCAGCACAACGCCACCCGGGCTCACATCAAAGCGCTTCTTGTCGTCTTCCAGGTTCTCGCCGATAACCGTATTCGGCGGGATATGGCAGCCCCGATCAATGACGGCCTTTCGGATGCGGCAATGCCGGCCGATATTGACCTCGGGAAGAATCACCGAGTCCTCGACGCTGCTGTAGGAATTCACCCGGACGTTGCTGAAGAGGAGCGAGTTTTTGACCTCGGAGCCCGAAATGATGCAGCCCCCGGAAACCATGGAGTCGACCGCCATGCCCCTGCGGTCATCATCATCAAAGATGAATTTTGCGGGCGGGGTTTGCGCCTGATAGGTCCAGATTGGCCATTCGCGATCATAAAGATTGAGTTCGGGGTCAACGCCGATGAGCTCCATGTTGGCTGCCCAGTAGGAATCGAGCTCACCAACATCACGCCAGTAGGCCTGAACACCGCTTTGAACATCCCGGAACGGGTAGGCAAAGACCCGGCTGTTGTTGATGACATTGGGGATGATGTCGTGCCCGAAATCGTGGCTCGATTTTGCGTTATCGGCATCCTTGATCAATTGCTCGAAAAGGAACGCCGTACTGAAGATGTAGATACCCATCGAGGCCAGCGCGTGATCGGGCCGATTGGGCATCGGCGGCGGGTCCTTCGGCTTTTCGACAAAGTTGATGATGCGCTTTTGGTCATCCACGTGCATGACACCAAAGCCCTTGGCTTCTTCGAGCGGCACCTCGATACAGGCGATCGTAAGATCAGCCTCACGCTCCGCGTGATAGGCCAGCATCAGACCATAATCCATCTTGTAGACATGATCGCCCGCCAGGATCACGATGTACTCGGGATCGCGTTGACGGAGAATGTCGAGATTCTGATAGACCGCATCGGCGGTCCCTGCGTACCAGCGCTCTTGCATCCGCTGCTGCGCCGGCATCACATCGACAAACTCCCCAAGCTCCCCGCGAAGGAAGCCCCAGCCCTGCTGGATATGACGAATCAGGGAGTCGGCCTTGTACTGGGTGAGGACACCAATCTGTCGGATCCCGGAATTCAGGCAATTGGAGAGCGGGAAATCGATGATGCGGAACTTGCCGCCAAAGGGGACGGCGGGCTTGGCGCGCCATTCCGTCAAGCCATGGAGACGGGTTCCTCGCCCCCCGGCCAGCACCAGAGCCAAGGTCTGCCGGGTCAGGCGACTGACAAATCGGGTCTTGTGCAAGGACTCTGGCATGGCGTTCTCAGCTTGGGTTAGGCGTTCAATCCCGATGGACGTACCCCCAGAAAAGTTCCGGCCTCATCGATGAGAAGGGCCAAAATCCCATGGGGACCCGGGCAGGTCGGGTCGAGATTTGTTAACATTCGCCCTCTCTTTAGGGCGCCCGATGCCGATCTATTCTAACCCCAGAGGCTTCTCAAAGTGAACTCGAAGGATACCCCAGACGCCCAGATTTCCAAGGCTCCGACCCTCGAGGCGGGGTTGACCCGCATCCTTGAGGCCCGCCATCACGATCCCTTTGAGGTTCTGGGGCGACACCACGAGGATGGCAAGGAGTGTTTCCGGGTCTTTTTACCGCAGGCGGAAAGTGTCCGCATGGGGAATGATGGCACCGAATTCACGCGGGTCCCGGGGACCGATCTTTTCGAAGCGCGTATCCCCCCGGGAAATGCGATTCCGGTGCACTACGGCATTGAGTGGACCGACAAGAGCGGCCAGTCCCAGTCACATATCGACCCCTATACCTTTGAACCCTTCCTGACAGATTTTGATCTCTATCTTTTCGCGGAGGGACGCCACCACCACATCTACCAGATTCTTGGCGCCCACCCGATGAGCCGGGGCGGCATTGCGGGTACGGCCTTTGCCGTCTGGGCCCCCAACGCCGAAAGGGTCAGTGTCGTCGGTGATTTCAACGGCTGGGACGGCCGCGCCCATGCGATGCGCTCCCGCGGTGCGAGCGGGGTCTTCGAACTCTTCATCCCGGGACTTCCCGTTGGAACGCTCTACAAATTTGAGATTCGCAACCGCCAGAATGGGGCCATCCTCCTCAAGAGCGATCCCTATGGCCAGCATTTTGAGCTTCGCCCCGGTACGGCATCGATCGTCACGGCCGAAGATCATTTCAGCTGGACCGACCAGAACTGGATCGCCGAGCGGGAAAAAAGGGATTGGCTGCATGCCCCCCTTTCGGTCTATGAGGTCCACTTGGGATCCTGGCGCCTTGGAGCCTCAGGCGAATTTTTGAGCTACCGGTATCTTGCGCAGGCGCTCGTCGAGTACGTCAAACCTCTGGGTTTCACGCACATTGAGCTACTCCCGATCACCGAACATCCCTTCGATGGTTCCTGGGGCTACCAGACCACGGGGTATTTTGCGCCCACCAGCCGTTTTGGAACCCCTGATGATTTCCGCTGGTTTGTCGATTACTGCCACCAGCATGGGATCGGCGTCATTCTCGACTGGGTTCCGGCCCATTTCCCCAAGGATGCGCATGGACTGGCCTGGTTTGATGGCACCCCGCTCTATGAGCATGAGGACCCACGACTGGGCGAACACCGCGATTGGGGCACCCTGATCTACAACTACGGCCGCAACGAGGTGCGTAACTTCCTCATTGGCAGCGCCCTTTACTGGCTCCAGGAATTCCACATCGACGCCCTTCGCGTCGATGCCGTCGCCTCGATGCTCTATCTCGACTACTCCCGCGAAGCCGGCGACTGGATTCCAAACAAATATGGCGGCAACGAGAACCTTGAGGCCATTGCCTTCCTTCGGGAACTCAATACGGTCACCCATCAGCAGTGCCCGGGGACCCTTGTCATGGCCGAAGAATCCACCGCATGGCCTCAGGTGACCCGCCCGACCTGGACCGGGGGACTTGGGTTTTCCATGAAGTGGAACATGGGCTGGATGCACGACACCTTGGAATATTTCAGCAAGGATCC
>JBEGVN010000033.1:0-35031 GCA_041178325.1 Pseudomonadota bacterium | reverse complement strand
GTTCGACTTGGCACTGATCGCAAAATCATTTGCCGAAAAAATATCGGGGTGTAGCTCAGCTTGGTAGAGCGCTACCTTCGGGAGGTAGAAGTCGAAGGTTCGAATCCTTTCACCCCGACCAGATTCCCGCAATAAATCAGCAGCTTAACAGGCTGCTTTTTTATGCCTGTCGGAAAAGTAGCGCACTTTTTTCTGTACTACAATTATCCGGTTTACACGCCCGTGTCCAAGCCCGTTTTTTCACCACCCTCAATCATGCGTCGGCCATAAGCTGGAGTAATGAGTGCGATGAGTAACAAGGCGCAAATCACCAGATCAGCGAATTTGAGGAGCAATGGGGTAAGGAGTACCCCCCGATCTGTCAGTCCTGGCGTCGAAACTGGCCTCGGTTAATCCCCTTCTTTTTCTATCCACCCGAGATACGAAAAGTGATCTATACGACCAATGCCATTGAGTCGGTGAATATGAGTCTGAGAAAGATCACAAAGAACCGAGGGTCTTTTCCCAGTGAAGAGGCGCTAACCAAACAGTTCTATCTTGCCCTCAGGAATATCAGCGAAAGATGGAATCGACCAATCAGGGATTGGAAAGCAGCCCTGAATCGATTTAGTATTGAATTCGAGGATCGACTCTACCCGAACTGACCGAAATCCCGTTTACACAAAAACTCGGACACCCTCTAATCGGAACGGCACAAAAAAGGGACCTATGCTGTAGACATCCAGTAATCCTTTCTAGAAGATGTTTTTCATTTTTTTATTTGAGTAACATATTACAGGAGATACGAGCATGATTCATGAATGTACGATGCTTTTTCGTAGGCTTACTGGGGTTCTAATTTTATTGTTACTTTTTAGTCAAGAGTCCCTGGCGATAACCCAGGATGAACTTATTGCGCTTCCTAATCAGAAATATGCCCTCTGTGCCGGAGCACTTTCATTTAATTTTGATGGCGTCACATATGCCAAATGCCTGAAACTTAAAGGCAATAGTGTAAGCTTGACGCAGGCCTATCCTCCAAACCAAAGCATTCAGACAGTAAATAAAATCGGTACAGCTAATAATACATACCGAGTAAGTACCTATAGCCCACCCGGTGCTTCGGTCGCAGTTTACACCTGCACGCAGCCGGGAGCCTTTGCTCAATGTGATGGTGGGCTTTGTTTTGAAAACACGAGTGGCAAGAAGTTTCCTAGTTTAGGGCGACTAAGCAGAGGAGAAATCATGTGCTCGTGCCCCGCAGTGACAACTGATAAAACTTACCACGTTAACGGTCCTGCTACATGCCCTAAAACGGCAGCAGAGTATGATGCCATCTGCGGCGCAGGTTCAGCTAAAGCTCAATCCTCGGATGGGGTTATCTTGAGGGTTGGCGCTGCTGGCCCAGCAATAAATAATGATATTCTTCTCGAATTTTATAACATTAGTTATGAAACTAACTACGTGAATAGTAAATGTGAACGTCCTGCGAATTAATCAACTAAAAGCTCTTACTGCTAAAAGCCCTCCTGATGAAGAGGCTGCGGCTTCTTTGGCCCGAAATTATGGGTTGGTTGAATGCTGAATTGGCAGGAAGTACGAGTGCCCCGTTAATGTTGCCAGCCTGATTCAGGGTTATCTAGCATCGAGTATCGAGGCCGGGAAAAATGTTCTTGGTGAAAACGAACCCGACTTGATGGCGGCTGAACTTAAATTACAAATACCCCTGAAATTCTCGGAGAATTAAACTCCTTCCAAGGTGAAAATCAGAATTCTCCTCTCCCGCACACCAAGAAGACCTTACAGAAGACATTGCCACCCTTGGTCTTCTTGATTAACCTCGGTTAAATGACGACAGAAGTCAGCAGTCTCCCAACCTTTTTCCAGAGAATGTCTGTTTCATTTTCATCGGTTCATCACCATCCATGTTCATTTCCATTTCAGATGAACCACTGTATTCGTTGTCGCTGAATTTGATATGCCCAACGCCCTTCATTTGCATCTGCCCTGAGCACTGCATCTTCCATGATGCTTCGCCGTTTGCTGCCTTGTAGTCACTGAATGTGCATGACTTGTCCGCAATTATTGGGGGTTTTCCGGCTTCAGTCGATGCCTTGTCAATACAGATCGTGACGTTTGTCGCGGGCATATTTGCAGGTATCCCAGTCATTTCAGACTTTGCAGTAACTTCCCACTTGCCATTACGCGGTCCATCGGCCTGAGCGGCCGGCGCGAAAAGAATCATTGTCGTTGTCGTTAAAAACGCTTTCCAATAATTTTTCATGACTTACCTCCTAAATGCAGGCATTAGAACTATCCGTACACGTCGAATCCCTATCCAAGTCAAAAAAAACTGCAGGATAAGGGGCGCAATCGTGGTTCCAAATACCATGGGACGATGCAATCTCTCAACGTATTGAGTATAAACCGCTTTTTTGTTGCTAAGTGGAGCTTAGGACATAAGCATCGTTGCCATAATGTTTGAAAGCATAAAATAGCGGGCCAACGTCGACATGTCCCCCATGGATTGGCTTTTAAGCAATAAATAAGGACCTTATTCATGATCTGCCCTCAGGGTAGGACAAAAGTCCGACCCTGAGGGCAGCTCATTTAGAGGGCTTTTTATTTTCGTTCATCGGGCCGTCATGTGTCGATGAGTTCTCCTTTTGAAGTAATCTGAACCGGTGAGCGATTCGAAGCATGCCTAGGCCAATCGTCGGATCGTGGTACTCCTCGCGGAGGTGCCAGATATAGGGCTTCATTAATCCTGAAAAATCCCAGGCATACTTCCCAAAAAAACGAATCGCAGTTTTTTCGTCACAGAGGTTAGCCTCGGCACAGATGTTTAATTCATCAAAAAACTCGAGAATTTTGTTCAAAAGCACGTCAAGATCTTGCTCATCCATAATGCGTTCCAGGTACCGTGCAAACTGGACTTCCGCATCGGGTTGAGTTGAAATCTTGAAGATTTCATTCTTTCGGTCGTCAAAGACCTTTTCGAATTTCTCTCGGGCATCACTAACCGCATCAGCATGAAATCGATCTATATAGCTTAAGGTTTTGTTGACCTGTTCTGCTGTGGAGTTATCGGCATATTGCTGGATTGCAAAAATTGCTGCTACCAGAACGCCGATGGATTCGGTCCAGACTGCAAAAAGTTCCAACGCTGACTTATTTCTTTCCAACCAGCTTGATGAATTCGAAGCTTGAGGCTTCTCTCGATGGCGGTTAAGGAACTTTTGAAATCTTCGCATTGGTTGTCGGACATGGGGGAGGGAAGAGCTGGAGGGGTCTATTCGCCATTGCACCACTTTGGAGAGTCCGCCATCTGGCAGGGATTGACCAATCCGTTGGGAGTGGCAGGTGCGCGAAGGGATTCTTGCTTACGTCCACCAAGTACCTGATCATCCTCGGATGCGCTCGAGCGTCGTGTTTCCTTATGCTTTTTAGTCGGTGACTTTGCCATACTTGGATTGGCTCCAGCGGGGGCTATGACATCCTCCATGCTCATGGCGTTTGGAATCATTTGAGCCAGGATAAACATTGTTATCGCGATTCTATGAGCATCGGAAATGTTTTTTTTCTTCATTTAAGACTCAGCTGTTGTCAACATTCCAGTGTTTTAGCACGGGCAGAGGTGGGCACGAGATTTCTTTACTCTCGATAGAAAAACCATGCTTCGCAACATCAGGTGAGATACCCATTTCTAGGAGATACTGATAGCGATCTGCTGCGTAGTTCGCAGATTCCTTTTCCATCTTTTTTAGGGCATTCACGGAATTTTTTAACTGAGCGTTCTCATTGAGATTCGCAAAATTGCTGAACATATGAACACTGTAGGTACCCCCTACTTCTACTGTTCTAAAAACCCCACCGAGAAATGCAACGGAACAGGCGCTAACGCAGAAAGCGCCTGAGGCGATTCGTGTAGGAATTCCCAGTTCACGAAGAAGTCGCCCCATTTTCTCGCTCTCGACAGAGTCGCCTCCCGGTGAGTTCAGCAAAACTTCGTTGATGCCACCAGGTTGGTGCATTGCAATGGCAAGTTCACTCTTTAATCGCTGAGCTTCACCCGCCTGAATTTGGCCCTGTGCCATCAAATTGTGGCCGTCCCCCGCAACTTCCAGACTGTAGGTCATGGGTCTCCAAAAAGCTGATTCAGCAGATGGAACTGATGGGCATGGGTAGACCTCAGCCAGAAGTTCTGGCGGTAAAGCCACCGTAAGCATCCATAACGTAATGAAACCTCGGAGGTTAATCAGGGGCACTGGATCTTTATGTTTCACGCTTGAACCCAAGCACCAGAATTGGGATCACGGCAGAGGCGATCTGTTTGTTCAATATCTTTACCTCGCACATTGATGAAGTTGCGTTGGGTTCTGCAAACTCTCCCATCTTGCGACTTATCTTCTGCAACAATGGTGGATCCACCCGAAATTCCGCTGTTGGTTTTACTGGCCCAAGTCCGGGTTGAACCATCTCCAGTGGTTTGGCTATTTAAGGCATCCAAGGCGGCTTTTTCAGCCTGCTTTTTCTCGGCCGCATCCAAGAACTGAGCAATTCGGTCACCCACAAGCCCGCCGATCTGGCCGCTCATCATTTCGACGGCATCTCCTACCGGAACTGCAGCTGCAGGAAGGTAGGAGGTTCCGATGCTACCTGCGGCGGAGCCAAGAGCAGCACCCATCTCCTTGGTGCATCCACCAAAAAAGCACAGGGCAATGACCGAAGTGGTTATTGAAATACGCTGAATGTTATAGATTTTCACTGACACACCTCGATGAACTTTTACGAAATCACGCAAGCATCTCAACAGAGAGGAGAGGTAATTTGTTTGGCATGACGCGGGATACTAGGTTAGCCCGCATTTTCATCGCGGTTGTAGGACGATGATCTTTATTTAATGCTCACGTAGCTGAAGTCTAGTACTTCGACGTGGTGATTTGTCAACTGATTCAATGCTAAAACATAAAGAAAAGCCATGCCGAGGTATGCTTTGAAGATTGACAATTGGTCTTATTAGTGCTTCGCCAGGCTCTGAGATTCTTTAAAGAAAAACGCGACGCCAAACTAAAAGATAGCCTCTTGCGCTATTCCGAGCCGTTTAATGCAGCGTTGCGTTGATCAGAAGGTTTGTACCTTACGCCGGGTCAGTCATCAAATTGGAGTCTAAATGCGCCTAAGACAATGTTCTATCCAATTCCCCATGTGAGTAAACCGGTTTAACCGGATTGCCTGCGGTCATCTGAATCAGCTCTTTCAGGCGGCCATTCCGTAATCCATACACCCAGCCGTGTATGGACGGGCCCTGACTTCGCTGCCATGACTCCTGAACGATGGAGCTATGTGCCAGGTTCTCGACTTGTTTAATGACATTCAATTCGACGAGGCGTGCAACGCGTTCGCGTCGGGTTGGCAAAGACTCGATTTCATCCTGATTGACGCTGTAGAGGTCTTTGACCCCCATCAGCCATTTATTAACCAGAAGAAGCCCGGGGGTCTGGGGTTTAAGTGCAGCGATAATTCCCCCGCAGTTATAGTGACCGCAGACGATGATGTGTTTGACACGCAGAACATCGACGGCATATTGAAGAACCGTGAGTCCATTGAAGTCTGTCGTAGCCATCTGGTTGGCAATATTTCGATGGACAAACATCTCACCAGGTTTTGCATTGACGATAATCTCTGCTGGAACCCGGCTATCTGAACAGCCAATCCACAGGACATCCGGTGTTTGCTCATGATCAAGACGCGCAAGAAAGGTCGGATCATTAAGCTTCTGCTTGCGAGCCCAAGACTCATTCTGATCTAAAAAGCGCTGGTAGGTTTCCACGATGCCCGCGTTTGCCCTGTTATAGGTATCGATCAAATACTATCAGCCGTTGACGACTGAATAAAGGAGGCTTTTCCCACTGCTTGGGTTATCCTCAGCAATGGTGGCTCTTTCGTCCATATTGTTCACCCATGCGTTTGGAAAGTTATGACAAAGGGACTTAAAAACCGTTGGCTGATTGCTCTCTCTGGTTTGGGGATTCATGCCTGTATCGGATCCGTTTACGCCTGGAGTGTTTTTTCTAAGCCACTCCAGGGTGTTTTTGGCTGCACATTCAAAGAGGTTCAATACACCTTTGGACTGGCAATCTTTTGTCTTGGAATTTCGGCTGCTTTCATGGGGCATGTGGTAGAGCGCCGTGGTCCAAAGGTTGGCGGTATCTTGTCCGCATTTTTCTGGTGTTCAGGCCTTGTAGGATCGGGCATTGCTACCTCTGATTGGGTTGATGATCCAACACTCAAGCTTTGGGGTCTTTACCTCTCCTATGGCGTTATTGGAGGGATTGGTTTGGGGACCGGTTATGTCACACCAGTCTCTACGCTTATCAAATGGTTTCCTGACCGCCGGGGGTTGGCAACAGGTCTGGCCATCATGGGCTTTGGGTTTGCCTCGTTCTTGGGCGCGCCCGTCATCAGTGAGCTTATCGAACGCTGGGGTGTCAGTAATACCTTCTTTGCGCTCGCTGCGGTTTATTGGGTCGTCATGGTGGCCTCTTCGCTTTACTTGTCACCGCCCCCTCAAGGTTGGAGCCCCGTTGCCCGCAATCAGACGAAGTTGAAGTCGCACCGCAAGACCTTTGACCTGATGCCGATGAATGCCTCCGAGGCCGTCCGGACTTGGCCCTTTTACGGGTTATGGACCATGATGTTCATTAATATTTCCTGCGGAATCGCCCTGATCTCCGTAGCATCTCCTTTGATTCAGGAAATGACAGGTGTCAGTGCGTTGGCCGCTGCAGCGGTGGTTGGGATGAATGGGCTTTTTAATGGGGGCGGGCGAATCATCTGGGCAAGCGTTTCAGACTGGCTTGGACGCCCGGCTACATTCATCTGTTTTTTTCTAATTCAGATCTTCCTATTTGCGGTGCTACCTGAATTGCACGAAATGCTTTTCCTACAGGTCGCCCTCTACCTGATCATGACCTGTTATGGCGGTGGATTTGCAACGTTACCCGCCTATATCGGCGACATTTTTGGCACGAGACAGGTGAGCGCTATTCATGGTTATGTGCTCACAGCCTGGGCGCTGGCTGGGGTCACCGGATCGACGTTTGCCGCCTATATTCGGGAAGCGACGGGAAGCTACGCGAAAATGTTGTGGGTATTTTCTGGCATTTTTGTCATCGCCCTGTGCGTTTCTTTGCTGCTTTTTACTTTTGTTCGTCGTCGTCAAAGGCTTCAAGTCGGTTGTCCTTGAAAATCTCTAGGAAGATCAGTCCGTTAGATCACGACTTAAGTTATCAACACTTTCTGTGGATAACTCTGTGAATTGAGTTGTGAGGACCACACTGTGACAAGGGCTGAGTTGGATTGTATAAATATTGCACGATCGCAACATACTGATTTATAAGGACAAAATAATCAGATCAGGTCGGTGCAAAAATCCAGAGCTGAATCAGTAAGTTAGAAAAGCATGTGCATAACTGCACCGCTTTGGCGAGAAAAAACGCCGTGTCTTAAGGTTGGATGCGCTAAATTTGTGCGTAAATCGTCTCCCGACGATGCACCGTAGTGCAAGCCGGAAGAGACCTATGACGTCGTTATTAAAGAAGCAGCGCTTCTTGATCCCCAAGCCAAGTCAGGACCGCCTCAACCTCGTTTAGGAACTCGGGAAGCCGGAGATGATCGCTGCCCTCCGGAACTTGCTCCTTTGATTCAATCGCAAGAACGAGGAGGCCGGCATCATTGAGGGCTTGGGTGACTGGTCTTGCTATGGTCCTTAAGGCAGCATCATCAAGTAAATAAGGCAGGTAACCGAGTTCAAAGAGGTGTGATTCCAGACTGGATGCGAGTGCTTTCTTTGATTCTGGAATCCAAACGGTCAGGCCGCGTTGGCCGAGCCGCTTTTCTCGTAGCTTCCGATCTATCGGGCCCTGGTGGGTTGCAATTCCTTCAGGCTGTGCTTCTTGAATGAGCCCTGCACCAATGGTGGCATTGGTGAGGCGATCGATGACAATAAAAGAACCTGTGGCCTTGCAGGTGCCGTAAGCATCAAAGGCCAAGGGGGCGTTGAAGGCTATGTCAATCAGACCAATTTCATTCAGCTTGAGTACATCGGCTGGATGATGAATCTGTGTGTTTACATCGATACGATGGTTGATTCGAGTAACCGTTCCTGAGACCAGATGACTGTTTTGTTTGAACAGGTAAGGGCGAGCGGGATGCAGTTCTCGTTCCGCCATCCACACTACATGCGCACGGACATTCTTTCCGGTATGAGGACGGTCATCGCTTCTTACCAAAAGATCACCGCGACTGATATCGATTTCATCGTTAAGGGTCAGAGTGACCGCTTGTCCCGAAAAAGCCTCTTCAAGATCTCCATCTTGCGTCACGATGGAAGAAATCGTACTGCTTTTGCCGGAGGGGAGCACCGTCACGGCATCGCCCTTGCGAAAGATCCCTGCTGAAACAGTTCCACTATAGCCTCTGAAATCCAGGTTGGGTCGGTTGATGTACTGGACCGGAAATCTGGGGTTCTCAAGGTTCTGATCGTGACTGATTTCAATGCTGTCGAGCAATGTCATCAAGGGGGCTTCATTGAACCAGGGCATGTGTGCACTTGAATTGACGACATTGTCGCCCTTGAGTGCGGAGAGGGGGATGAAGCGGATGTCTGGAATATGGAGCTTCTGGGAAAAGGCGAGGTAGTCCTCGCGAATTTTCTCGAATACAGCTTCATCAAAGCCAACGAGATCCATCTTGTTAATCGCAACGATGACATGACGAATGCCGAGCAGCGAGACGATGTAACTGTGGCGTCGGGTCTGGGTCTGAACGCCATGGCGGGCATCTATCAGGATGATGGCAAGGTCGCAGGTTGATGCGCCGGTGGCCATGTTACGGGTGTACTGCTCATGGCCCGGAGTATCCGCAATGATGAACTTTCGTCGGGTCGTGGAGAAGTAGCGATAAGCCACGTCGATGGTGATGCCCTGCTCACGTTCGGCCTCAAGACCGTCCATCAGAAGTGCAGGATCAAAGTCATCACCGGTGGTGCCGAACCGTGAACTGTCCTTCTTGAGAGCGGCGATCTGGTCCTCGTAGATCATCTTGGAATCGTGGAGGAGTCGCCCGATGAGGGTGCTCTTGCCATCATCGACATTGCCGCAGGTGAGGAACCGCAAGAGTTCTTTTTTCTCATGCTGGGCGAGGTATTCGAGGATATCGCTGGCGATCAGATCGGATTGATGGGCCATCAGAAGTAGCCTTCCTTCTTTTTCTTTTCCATGGAGCCGGCCTGATCGTGATCGATGAGGCGACCTTGTCGTTCGGAGGTGGTGGCGAGAAGCATTTCCTGAATGATTTCTGGGAGCGTCGCTGCGGTGGATTCGATGGCACCCGTCAGGGGATAGCAACCCAAGGTTCTGAATCGGACGGTTCGGATCTCTGGGGTTTCACCGGGTTTGAGCGGCATGCGTTCATCATCGACCATGATGAGGGTGCCATCTCTTTCGACGACGGGACGCGGTGCTGCGAAATAGAGCGGGACGATCGGAATGTTCTCGAGATAGATGTACTGCCAGATATCGAGTTCGGTCCAATTGGAGAGGGGGAAGACGCGGATGCTCTCGCCTTTGTTGACCTTGCCGTTGTAGACATTCCAAAGTTCGGGGCGCTGATTTTTGGGATCCCAGCGGTGATTTTTGTCACGGAAGGAGTAGACCCTTTCCTTGGCGCGCGACTTTTCCTCATCACGCCGAGCACCACCGAAGGCGGCATCGAACTGGTAGTGATTGAGTGCCTGCTTGAGTCCCTCGGTTTTCATGACATCGGTGTGTTTTTCGCTGCCATGGGTGAATGGGCCGACGCCTTGTTCGACGCCCTCCTGGTTGATGTGAACGATGAGGTCGAAGCCGAGTTTTTGGGCCATCTGGTCGCGAAAGGTGATCATTTCGCGGAATTTCCAGGTGGTATCGACATGGAGGAGGGGGAAAGGGGGCTTTCCGGGGTAGAAGGCCTTCATCGCGAGGTGCAGCATGACCGCGGAGTCCTTGCCGATGGAGTAGAGCATGACGGGTCGGTCGAATTCGGCGGCGACTTCCCGGATGATGTGGATGCTCTCAGCCTCAAGCTGCTTGAGGTGGGTTAGTTTGTAGTCTTGCATGGAGGCGTGTGCGGTCAGACGAGTCCCAAGATACCCGTTAACGGGAAAGGGAAAACCTTCGATTTTAACATATGGTTTAGGGCTTCTAGGCTCGGACGGCCCACTCAAGCATTTCACCGGCGAATAGAGGAACCAATGTTTCCTCTCCATAGGTAAGGCGGGACTCGACCGCTACCGATCGCTTCTCGAGCGTGATCTTGCCGCTGTTTCTTGGTAGGCCATAAAAGTCGGGACCATGAAAGCTGGTAAAGGCTTCGAGTTGGTCGATTTTACCTGCTTGTGCGAATGCGGTTGCATACATCGAGAGTGCATGACGAGACGTGTAACAACCGGCACAACCACAGGCGGCCTCCTTCGTATTTTGGGCATGCGGAGCGCTGTCGGAACCGAGGAAAAACTTGGGGTTCCCACTGGTCGCGGCGTTCAAAAGCGCTTTCCGGTGCGATTCACGCTTGAGGATGGGGAGGCAAAACAGGTGAGGTTTGATCCCACCTACCAGCATGTGATTCCGGTTCAATAGCAGATGATGCGCGGTCAGGGTTGCGGCAACACCAGGACGACTTGCCTCAACAAACTGGACGCCTTCCAGAGTCGTGACGTGCTCAAGGACGATCTTGAGTGAGGGAAACCGTTCCACGATCGAAGCAAGATGACGCTCGATAAACAGCGCTTCTCGATCAAAAATATCAATCTCTGAATCTGTCACTTCACCATGAATGAGAAGAGGAATACCGGCATCCTGCATTGCGGCGAATAAGGGATCGAGCGAGCCAAGCCTTTGCACACCAGAGTCTGAATTGGTGGTTGCCCCGGCCGGGTAGAGTTTGAAGGCGTGAACAAAAGGTGAATTTGCAGCGGCCCACACTTCCTCGACCGGCGTCTCATCGGTGAGATAAAGCGTCATCAAAGGCTCAAACCCAAAATTGGGGCTAACGGCTGAAAGAATGCGATCACGATAAGCAAGAGCTGCCTTTACTGTCGTAACCGGGGGCCGCAAGTTCGGCATGATAATGGCGCGAGCAAAGTGACGCGCCGAATCGTTTACAACATCTTTGAGGTACTGACCATCGCGAATATGGAGGTGCCAGTCATCCGGTTGGGTGATTGTCAGATCCTGCATTCAGGCACCGTCAGCGGTGATGGCCGAATAGGCCTCAGCCGCCATCAGCGTGTCGTATTCCTCAGGATGTGTTGGCGAAATTCGGACGATCCAGGCTTCATAGGGCTTTGCATTGAGGCTTTCCGGTTCGTTTTGAAGGGCGGAATTGACTTCAGCAATGGTCCCGCTCACAGGAGCGAAAACGTCCGATGCGGCCTTTACCGATTCAACGACAAACATCGCTCGATCCTTAGTGACGGTTTTTCCCTCAGCCGGAAGATCGATAAAGACCACATCGCCGAGTGCGTCCTGCGCGTAGTCAGTGATCCCTACGGTTACTCTCCCGTCCGGTTCCCGTCGCGCCCATTGGTGTGCGTCGGTGTATCGGAGTTCGGAAGGTATGGATGACATCTTTTTACTCTTGGTGATCAGAACTGTGCGGGCCTAAGACAAGGGGCTGGCGGATTCAATGTGTTCGGCCCGCCGGTGGCAGACCATTTAGAAAATGGGGGGTTTCTCACCCTTTTCAACGGAGCTCTTGCCGAGGAAGGTATACGTTGGACACCATTGAAGAACGGCCAGGGCGGCAACTGCAACCCCAATCAGCATGAGAATGCCATTTTCTTCAATAGCAGCAATGACCATGATGCCAATACTTGCGGCCAGACGAATCTGCTGGTCTTTACGACCGACGTTGTATTCACGCTTCAGAAGGTCTTTCAGTTCGACGCTCATAGGACAATCTCCTCGTTCTCAATGGTCTTAATATGATTCTTATGGTGTGCTCTCTTCAAGGCAATAAAAGACTGCGATAGAAGGGCTTACGGCTTCAAATCGTACCATTTGGAACTACGGCCTGCCACGGTTTGTGTTCAAAAACGACGGGCTTCAATTAGTTTAGACTCCCTTCAATATCCCTGTGAGGTCGTCCATGGCAACTAATTCGAGGCTCTTCCGCGTGCTCTTTCGTTTGGGTGTGCTTTCGACTTGGATTTTAGTCATTGGTTGTGCAAAGACTTTTTATAGCACGGAGCTCAGCAGTGAGCAGAAAGCCCTTATTTGTGGCTACAACGTTCCCTGGGACCGTCAAGAGTGTTTAGATCAAGCCAATCAGCAGATAGAGTGGTGCAAGGAGGCCCTTGGGCAGGAGGACGATTGCTGGAATACTCTTTTGGGTGACTACTCGAGGTACCGAAAGGAATCACAGGTCAGTGATACCCAGTATTTCGAAATTCTTCATGATCCGGGGAAAATTGGTCCCGTACTTCAGAAGCTTAAACGACTGCATCCAAATCCTTGAGCTGCTAAAGGGCTGCAAAAATGCCCTGTCTTTTGTCGGACCAAGTTGTATTCTCCTCGGTTGGGATTATGATCACGCACTGAAGCTTTGGAATTCTTGACCAGAGGCTTTAGGCTTTGGACTCTTAGTTGGTTGCGCGTTGTGCGTAATCGATTTCACATCGACCCATAGAGGCTCGCATGACTCGACTTTACTCTCTGATGTTTATGATCATTGGCGCTATCATGCTGTCCGGTTGCGACGAAGGTCCGTTTGGAAATAACGCACCCCAAGGTCGGCCTGACTGGATGAAAGATCGTAAGCCGGTCAATGGCCCCAACAACTAAAAGAATCTCTTTTTCCCCGATGCATCAGGCTTCTCTGGAAAAGGGAATGTCCTGATCGCTCGGGATTGGTGATCGAGTTGAGATCGCATCTTGCGCCTAGTCCATCATCCTTAGGCGCAAACTATTGTTTGTGGATCCGATACAGACCGAAGATGCCTTCAATGGGGTACGGTAAAAGCCCTGGCAATTGCATTGCTTTTGGTTTGCGGGGAAAGATTTCCTCATCTGATGACAAAGGGTTCAAGGTCTGGACCCATCCTGAGATCCTCCCTACTGACATTGCATCGTGAGTGAAACTAGCCTTACTTCGCTTACCCGTCTCCAGGGAAATCGAAACGATACACGCAACACCCCACAGATCCGTCGCTGGCTTTTAGCGCTTGCTTTTTCCCTGCTTGCGCATCTACTGCTTTGGGTAGCCCGTTTTACCGTCTTGCTTGCGGAAGTTCCTAAAATGAACGCGAGCCAGTCGATGACAGTGTCGCTGATAGCGGTGCCATCTAAAACGATAACGCCTGAAGCCAAGCCATCTGGAGAGACAAAGCCATCGCTTCCACAGCCAGTCAAACCCAAGCTTCCGTCCAAACCAAAGCCAGTTACAGCCAAGCCGATTGTTCAGAAGGTTGAGGAGCGAGCTCCGCCAAAGGTATCCGATACGCATCCTTCCGAGGCGACACAGGAGCAAAAGGAGTCAAGCGCTAGCCCGACAGCGCCGGCTGCCTCGAGTCCTCAGGCCAGTAATTCTGCAAATGAGTCTCCATCCGGGCATTTTGAAGGCCCTAAACTGAATGCAGATTATCTCCATAACCCTCGGCCTGATTATCCTGCTCAGGCCAAACGCATGGGCTGGGAGGGGCGAGTGGTCTTGAGAGTCGAGGTGCTTGCGAATGGAAATGCAGGCGCCGTGAGCGTTGCAAGATCAAGCGGTCACGAGTTACTTGATGAAGCGGCGCTTGAAGCGGTTCGTCGTTGGAAATTTGTTCCGGCTAAACGCGATGGTACCGCGGTCAATAGTTCAGTCAACGTTCCAATCAATTTCAATCTCAAAAACGAGTAGCGTGCTATGGATCTTTTTGGTTCAAGTTTTGCTGTCAACGCCACGCTTTGGTTGTTGATTGCTTTCTCCATCGTGTCTTGGGCAATCATCCTGTTGAAGCTCTGGGAAAATCGGGTGAACAAGCTGGATAACGTCCGCTATTCTGTTGAGTTCTGGGCATCCCCGAGCCTCTCGGCGGCTGCAGAACTCAGCCGGATGCCCGGTGCCATGGCCCGAATTGGCAAGTCAGGCTTTGACGTACTGAGGTCAGGCTTGGGTGGGGAAGGGGATCGTCTTGAATCGCTTGGTAAACCTGAAGACATCTTGGAGCGAAATCTTCGTCAAAGCATTCAGATGGAAAGGCAATCGGCTGAACGGGGTTTGATGGTGCTTGCAAGCATAGGGAGTACAGCACCTTTTGTAGGGCTTTTTGGGACGGTCTGGGGGATCATGCATGCACTTCAGGACATCAGCAAAGCTGGTTCGGCCAGTCTGGATGTTGTAGCTGGGCCCATTGGAGAAGCCCTCATCGCAACGGCTATTGGAATTGCTTCGGCCATCCCTGCGGTCTTGGCGTATAACTTTTTCCTCCGGCAGACCAAGTTGTTTGAGACGGATCTTGAGAACTTTGCAACCGATTTCCTCCATCTGGCAATTCGAACAGGATTCTCCATGCGGAAGGGGAGCTAACGGTGGCCTTCGGTAATCGAAACAGTGATCAGCCCATGAGTGAAATCAATGTGACTCCGTTGGTCGACGTCATGCTGGTTCTACTCGTGGTTTTTATCGTTACCGCTCCCTTGCTGACCCAATCGGTGGGGGTTAATCTTCCCAAAACCGTTGCTGCATCCCCCCCCCCGCCGAACGCTGTAAATATAGTGAGCGTTGACCTTGAAGGGAGCATTTATCTCAACAAGCAGAAACTTTCTGCCGCTGAGCTTGGTGAACGTCTGGCCGGCCTTCAGCAAACTTCACCGGAAGTCACAGTCCAGTTTGAGATCGACGACCGTGTGAATTATGGAAAGGCTGCGGAGGTCATGGCGATTGCGCAGCACGCAGGAATCACGAAAATTGCCTTGCAGACCAGGCCCTGAGGCGCATGAGAATCCACCATGAACTCGAAGCTCAGTTGACAAAATCAAAGCGAAAAGTTGAATCGTCATCGCTAAAACGCTTCAATGTTTAAAAACGGGGGTATACATGCGCTCTAAAGTCGATCATTTTCCAGACTCTGCACCGCTGAAAAGTCTTTCATCTCTTGTGGGAAGCAGTTCTGTTTTTTTAACGATGTCGCTCTGTTTTCTGATATCAGGTTGCGGCGTTATGCACTTGAATGCTCCGCCTCAAAGTCAAGTCAGACTGATGTCGCAAAGTGAGCCCGCGGAGATCAAGGTCGAGCGACATGCCTGGTTCAAATATTGGGGTGGTCAGCCGCTCAATCCGGAGGATGTGAATGCTTCGAGCATCATTCAGGAGCAAGGATTGAAGGAAGCGCGTATACAGATGACGAATACTTTTGTGGATGGCATTTACTCCATCATCCCCGGTATTTTTGGTTTTCCCCGAAGAACATTGATTGTCGAGGGGAACAGGATTCTGCATGCCCCCGACGGAACTTTGGTGCCACAGAGGTCACCTGCTGAGCATGGCCCAGAATCTTCGAAAGTTGGAGTGGCAAAATGAAGATGCTTGCGGTGCTTATTTTCAGCTCCACCCTCACGGGATGCTTCACAACAACCTTAAGTGCTCCAGAGCATCACACCCCTGTCCGAATCATGGCTGAAAATGAGAAGGCCGCATATCAGAATGAATACAAGGATTGGTATCTCTTGGGAGGGTTACTGCCGATTTATCGTCATAACATTTCTGAGTTGATCAGTCAGGAGAAACTCGTTGAAGTCAGAGTTCGTACAGAGGATCGCTTCTCAGATGGGCTGATCACTTTTCTTACGGACTTCATTGTCCCACTTTTTCCGCAGACCATCGTGGTTGAGGGCAATACGGCTGAACAGCTTAAAAGCTCCGATCGCCCGATATCTTCGAAGAGGCCTTAATGGATCGAATGGCTTTGGCTTTGACTGGAAAGCCAAAGTCACTCTGGTTCGGAGTAGCCATCAGTCGCTTGAAAAAATCAAGGTTTTAGCTCGAGACTCCGGCTGATCAAGTCTGAAAGGCGGCGAAGTGCCACCATATAAGCGTTGGCAAGTGATTCGTAATCCGAACCTTTGGATGCTTCGCTCAGTCTCGTATGACCATGTTGTGAGGAACTCTCCTTTTGCCCTCGGATGGTCCAGATCGCTTCCAGCTCAACTCCAACACCTAACGTGCCCTCGAATCGTGTGATATCGATGTCCAATTGACGATCGGGATGGGAAGGTGCGGCGGTTTGTCCCGGTGTGGTGACCAGAGCCCCAGGAAACTGCTGTCCAAGATTATCTGCCAGTGCTGTTGCGATTTCAGCGGTGAGTGACTCTGCCCATCGATGCGTCTCGCTGATTTCAAGTTGAGAACTTCCTGCCCTCCGGGTGACAATTTTGTTCGTATCAACATTCTCTGGAATCGTCAGCGCGGTAATGGCTATGGTTTGCCTCGGCTGTGTCAACTCGCCTGAATGGGCTGCAGGCGTCAACGATCTGAGAGTGTAATACTGTCGATCTGGCGACCTTGCACACGCCGCTAAAAGAGCTAGGGAAAGGGCGAGTAGTCGCATTAAGTTTAATTTCACTGGTTGTCTCCTGACTTTTTTCCCTTGATCAGTGATTCCGGCTCGGCTTCCAGGGTGTCGGCCAGATCCCGGATAGTCTGGGCTGATCGAGTGGTTTCCTTCAGCGTTTTTCGAAGGTCCCGCTGTAATGGGGAATTTGGTTCAAGAGCCTCCTTGAGCTCCGCTAGGGTTTTTTTGAGTTCGCTCAGAGAGCCTTGAGCTTCAGGCGCAATATCCTTATTCAGACGCTCCATAAACTTGTTGAGGTTCTGGGTCGTCGCGTTGAGTGAGGCGAGCGTATTGCGTGTTTGAAGCCCAATATCGTCGAGTGGCATCCGATCGATTTTTTTGAGAATGCTGGTCACACTTTGCTCGACGGCTTGAACTGTGCCCGGGGTGGTCGGAAGCTCAAGAGGCACTTTATTCCAGTCCATCTTTGCGGTTGAGCAATCGGGAAAAAACTCCAAGGCAACATAAAGCTGTCCTGTTATGAGACTTCCGGACCGCAGTTGCCCCCTAAAACCTCTGGCTATCAGGGACGCAAGTAAGAGGCGTCGTTGCTCTTTCTCCGCCGTGTCCGGCATATACATTTGTGGTAGACCCAGTTCGTCCTCATAGATCTCAACAGTCACCGGGAATGAAAATGTCTTTGCATTTTCATCAAAACGGATAGCCACAGATCTGACCTGACCGACGGGGATGCCTTGAAACTCAACGCTGGATCCAGGCACTAATCCCCTCAGCGACTCGTTGAAGTACATGACATAGGTCTGAGGTTTACCGCTGGGGGTCTTCATGGCGCTCAGGCGATCCTTGAATAAAGGGAAAACCTGATCGTCTGTAACAGACTCGGGATTTATCTCGTTACCAGGGGATTCAAATGCAATTCCTCCGGCCAGAATCGAGATCAATGATTCCGTCTCGACCTGAACACCTTTGCTATCCATGCTGGCATCAACCCCGCTTGCATTCCAGAAACGGGTATTTCGATTGACATAGTTTTGGAAGGGGGCATGGATAAAGACACGTAGATGAATATCGTGCCCATTTGGGTCGACATCGAACGCAATCACTTCACCAACACGTATATGTCGGTAGTAGATTGGGGACCCAATGTCGAGTGAACCCATGTCCGTTGCTGAGAGCATGAATTCCTTCCCTGCGAGCTTGGACGTGAGAATGGGGGCTGCTTCGAGGCCAGTAAAATGATCGCTGAGAATCTTGGATTCACCCACTTTGAGTGAGATGTATGAACCCGAGAATAGCGTGCCAATACCTGAAACTTCACCTGCAGAGATCCGAGGTCTCACAACCCAGAATTGGGTGTCTTCAACGAGGAAATCCTCAGCATCTTTTACAAACTCGGCGGTCACAATGACCTGCGTCCGATCTTTTGACAGGGCAATCTCTTTGACATCGCCAATATCGACATTTTTATAGCGGATCTTTGTTTTGCCCGCTTCAAGGCCTTCAGCTGATTCGAACGTTAGGGTGACTGTCGGTCCCGCTTTCATCACGGCTTGAGTCGCTAGCCATATTCCGAGTCCAGCCGCTATCAATGGGATAATCCATATGGCCGGCAGACTTTGCATACGTTTATGGACAGCGGTTGCCATCGGTAACTGATCAAGAAGCTTTTTTTGATGCATGTTGATGGGGGTTACTTTGATTCGGGTATGGTCTGGTGCTGATCCAAGGCCGCATCCCAGATCAATCGGGGGTCGAAACTGAGGGTAGCCATCATGGTAAGGACAACAACGGCTCCAAAGGCCATAGCGCCTGGCATGGGGTAAATGTTGGCAAGGCCCTTGAGCTGGACAAGGACGGATAAGAGCGTTACCACATAGACATCGAGCATAGACCAGCGGCCTACAAACTCAAGCATTCGATAGAGGCGCGTTCGGTGGAGGCGTTTGGTCGGTTTGCCTTTATGAATTGTAACCAGTAGGTAGGTCAGACAAATGAGTTTGGCCAGAGGCACAAAAATACTGGCAATAAAGACAATCGCTGCGAGAGCCCAAGAACCTGATCCAAGCAGGAAAAGGATGCCACTCATGATGGTATCCCGCTGCTCTCCAAAAAGAGAGCCGGTTTCCATGATGGGTAACATCATCGCTGGCCCAAAGAGTAAATAGGCCGAGATGAGATAAGCCCAGGAGCGCTCTATTGCCGCTGGCTTTCGAAAGTAAAGCTGACTTTGGCATCGAGGACAGGTCACAAATGAGGTCGTATCGGGCATCCTGCTGAGTTCGCCGCAGGTTGTGCAGCAAGCAAGGCCATGTGCCGCGGCTGTCTCTGGTTTGAATGTATGCTCATTCATCGGGTTTAATCTCTGCCCAGAGTGCTTGCGGATTAACAAGGGTCATAGCGCCAGCAAATAGCAAGATTAAGAGCCCATAGCTCCAAAGCGCAATGCCCGTATAAATCTGAGCAAGGTGAGAGAGCTTGACTACAGACACCAGAACTCCCATCACAAAGACCTCGACCATACTCCAAGGGCGGGATCTGACCGCGATACGCATCAGTGTTCGAAGTCCAGAAGGCCGCAGTTTAAATTGTAGACAGACCAGAAGGGCTGTAAGGGCCAGGATCTCAAGCCCGGGTGCAATGAGTGTCGTGAAGAGGACAAGTCCTGCGACGAGTTTCATGTTCTCTTGCCACAAGCTTTGAACCGCACCGAGGATCGTCGCAGACTGGTGAAGTCCTGCCGTTTCAATAGCAATGATGGGGAAACTGTTGGCGAGAATAAAAAGGATGGTCACAGCAAGCATCAGCGCGAGAGGCTTTTCGTGATCCAGGGGCTGATGTTGATGCATCTCTGCGCCGCAGCGGGCGCATTTGGCTTGTGTTAAGCCAGGGACATCAGGCAGCAGCTGCAGAAGGTCACACTCATGGCATGCGGAGAGGGTTTCAACCATGTCCGTGTTGCGAATGCTGGAATATAGAGAGGGACTTGAGAGAAAACTCTCTGCTTGACGCGTCCCTACGAGGGACTGGCTGCATTATCCTCGTCGGAACATACAGCCGGTTTGCCTCTTGAAGATCTCCTCGCAAGATGCGAGGAGTGATGAACGGATAAAAAACTCTTATCCGTCAATTCTTCTTAGTAACGACGGCCACCACCGAAGCCACCGCGGCCACCGCCGCCGCCACTGCGGTTGTCTTCACGGGGACGTGCTTCGTTTACGGTGATGCTACGGCCGCTATGCTCTTTGCCATTGAGTGCAGTAATGGCAGCTTTTGCTTCCTGATCGTTGGACATTTCAACGAAACCGAAGCCCTTAGAGCGGCCAGTTTCACGATCCATGATCACGTTAGCTGACTTTACAGTGCCGAAAGGTCCAAAGAGTGCCTGGAGCTCGCTGCTGTCAACGCTGAAGCTCAGGTTACCTACGTAGATATTAATGCTCATAAAAATCCGGGAGTTAAACAAGGGGGTGTAATCTAAAGATGCTCGGGGGCGAGAGACCGTAAGGCACTAGCGGAATTTCGGGCTGGCAGAGTTTCTCGAACATAAGCAGGTAAGATCATTGCATAAATAAGCCCCAATACAAAGCAATTCGCGAAAAATAGATAAAAAGATGTGCCTGAAGCGTTGAAAACGCCTTTGGGAGATCCGCTTTAGTCCCGTTGACAGAAGCTCATGACGATCTGAGGCTGTCATGACAGGGCTGGATTCCAAAAGGGTCCATTATGTGTTTCAAGCACGCAATGCATTCGCCAAAGGGGCAGGAAGTGGCCTAGATCAGATGGGTTCTGGAAAGTAGAAGATAAATGAGAACCACCGTTCCCAAGATCCGCCGGAATCTGTTGACCCCCTCTGAAATTTCCAGATAAGCCCACCACGCCAGGGCAGTTGTTCCGATCCAGCCGATAACCCAATGCCATGAATATGATAAGGATAATGATTCGATGGCGGTTGCACCGAGCCAAGTCCAAAGGGGCCAGTTCGGGAATTGTGCAACCACGAGTTTTCCTTCAGCCGTCCGAAAAAACCAATCGATGATTGGCTCCTTTTGTCCTTCTGTTTTTTTTATCATTGATTGTCCTGGTGGGGTCAATGTGGAGAGGCTAGCCGAATTGCACTAAAGGCCCAACGACTTGATGCTGGATAAAAGTTTCTGTAACTCACTCTGAGATGGCTTACTGGCGTCGCACATGATCCTCCGCGAAGGACCTGCTGGTTGACCATAAACTTTCCGTTATATTCACCAAGAGCTCCCTCCAAGGGTCTATATCCGGGGTAGGGTCCATAACTGGATTGAGTCCATTGCCATCCGATCCTAAAGAACCCAGAAAACCCCTCATTTTCCTGAATGCAAGGACGCAGTGGAATGGCATCTTCCAGTGTTTTTTCTGCCAGGAGTGGATCTATCCTTTTTTTGATCACCATCGCTTCCCATTCAAATTCGCTGGGCAAGCGATATCCAGCCCACCGTGCAAATGCATCCGCCTCGAAGTAGCTCACATGCATCAATGGTGCCTGCAGGTTCAAAGGTTGTTGTCCTTCCAGGTTAAATTCAAACCATTCATCGGCGTTTTTTTGCCAATAGAGTGGGTGGCATAGTTGCAGCCTTTCGCACTCCATCCAACCTTCAGAAAGCCAAAAACGAGGGTTTTTGTAGCCTCCATCATCTATGAATTGCTTAAACTCCAGATTGGTGACCAACTGGGGCGAAAGTTTGAAAGGTTCAAGCCAGTAGGAATGCCGGGGTAATTCGTTGTCAAAACAAAAACTCTCTTGATCTCCCCCTACCTCAACCAAGCCGCCCGGGTGCTCAAACCATTCCATTGGTTGCATAACTTCGCCGCTCCGAAGGGAATTATTTTGACTTGAGCTTGCGGCGCGCATCGCAGGCCGCATGGGGTTCTGAAAGAAAAGATGCTTGATATCACTCAAGATCAGCTCCTGGTGCTGCTGCTCATGCTGAAGGCCCCACTCGATTCTTGTAACTACATCTTCAAGCTCGATACGGGCCGATGTCATAAGTTGCGACATCCTTTCATCCACATCGTTTCTGTAGTCCAAGACCTCCTGTAACGATGGCCGAGTCATGATGCCCCGTAAGGGTCGATCATGTTTCGGGCCTACCGACTCATAATAGGAATTGAAGAGCATCCTGAAAGACGGGTGGAATGGCTTAAAGCCCTGCTCATAAATCTCGAGCACAAAGGTTTCAAAGAACCAAGTGGTGTGCGCAAGGTGCCATTTGGTCGGGCTTGCTTCAGGCATAGACTGAGGGCAGCAATCCTCAGGACTCAGGTCTTTGATCAATGCAAGGGTCTGATCCCGCACGGCCCTATAGCGGTTCAACATCGAATCAAGCTCCTTAAGTCCATCTTTATTTGGCTTGAGCAAGAATTAATGCAAACCATTTATTGTCATCAGTCCAGTGCCTGATTCTATGAAAGCCTGTACCTCCAAGAAGTGCCTCGAATTCATCCAATAGATATTTATGACTGTATTCGGTCAAGATGGATTCCCCTGCACTGAAATATCTCTCGCCGCCTAGCCAACGGACGGTCTGATTTCGATTTGAGATCAAGTGCATTTCGATCCTCATAGCCTCATCGTTGTAGTAGGCCATGTGGTCCCAAAATCGCGTATCAAAGTCGGCAAAGACAAGCCGGTTGATGTGCTCGAGGATGTTCAGATTGAAAAGGCGAGTGATTCCCGCAGGGTCATTGTAAGCCGCCTCAAGAATTGCTTTTTCCTTGACCAGATCAATGCCGATTAGCAGTGAATCACCTGGAGATGCCGCAACCCGAATACTTCGGAGGAAAGAGCGTGCACGTTCAGGGGAAAAGTTTCCGATCGAGGAACCGGGGTAGAAGAATACGCTAGGACCATGGATCTGAGTGGGCAATATGCCCAATCCTTCGCTGAAATCATGGTCTATCTGGTCTATTTGAATTCCTGCATAGGATTGTCTGAGTCGTTTGAGAACGCCGGTCAGAAATTCACTCGCAATGTCGACTGCAACGTAATGGGACGGCTGTAAGCTCTGAAAAAGTGATTCCGCTTTTGAGCAATTTCCCGCACCAAGGTCCACTAGGGTGACTCCCATCCCGATCAGCTCGCGCAAATTGTCCTGAATTTCACAGAGGATCGATCGTTCAGTTCGAGTCAAGTAATAGGCGTCCAATTGTGTAATGGACTCAAAAAGAACGGAGCCCCTGAGGTCGTAGAAAAACTTCGATGAAATCGTTGGATCGGGCGAAAGTAGACCAGCTGAAATCTCCGCCATTTGGCTGTCGGTCGTAGTGTTTGAAGTTAATGCCGTTGCGACTGGTGAGGAGTGTTCCATGATGGATGGTTATCTTGATTTAGCGGCCTAACTGGTGGACTCGCGCGCTCGGAAAAGATTCAACGAAACCCTCCTTCTCATGGAATGATAAATCTGAGACTTCAAAAGAAACCAAGCTTTATAAGTAAGGTCCTAGAGTTAGGTTCCACTGTTGACACGTTATCAAAGGGGACGCCGATCTCGTCGGGGCGATCAATGTTTTAAGGGCGGGACACGCCCAGTTAGCTTTTGGAGATGCTTCGCCTGCTATTGGGGCGTCGGGCCAAGAACCCACGAAAGTGGTTCAGGCAGCACGAACGGCCTTAGCGGCACTCGAATTCTCTTCCTTGAGGGAGAGGAGGATGTCAAAAACCTGAACCTTGAAATAGTAAATAGCCATGATGAGGAGACTGAAATATGACAAGCCCCAAAATCGCTCAAAATGCCCCTTATGTTGTGGAGGTGCAAACCGGCAAAAGTTACTGGTGGTGTTCCTGCGGAATGAGCAAGTCACAACCATTCTGCGATGGCTCGCATAAGGGAAGCGAATTCTCTCCCTTAGAGTTCAAGGCACAAAAGGATGAAAAGATTTGGTTCTGCGGTTGCAAACAAACTCAAAAAGGCGTCATTTGTGATGGTCGGCATAAGAATCTATGAGGATGAGAGAACCGCGCGCCATATTCTGGTTCAGAAACAATCTTCGCCTTCACGATAATCTCTCTTTGGTGCAGGCGATTAAGGCAAGCGAATGTTTGCTTTGTGTCTATTGCCATGAGCCTGAATATTTTCTGAGGAACTGGGGATTCCACCGTGTTGGTCCTCATCGCAAAGTTTTTTTGAGGCAAGCCCTGGACGTACTTCGCTCTTCCCTCGAATCGAGGGGGCAGAAATTGTTGGAATGTTTGGGTAGCCCTCGCGATGTTTTATCTCAACTTGCAAGGTGCATGGATAGCAAGCTTATTTTTACTGAAGCCATTGAGGCGCCCTATGAAGCAGAGGCCATTAAAAGACTTAAAGAGTCTGGACTTCAAGTGATAACAACTTGGCAATCCAGCCTTATTGATCCCTGGGATTTGCCATTTAATATCAATCAGCTACCTGACGTATTCACTGACTTTAGGCATCAGGTTGAGAGGGTCGACATCAAGCCGCCGGCGCCGGAACCCCCGCCTACAGAATTTCCTGATCCTCCAGATCACTTTGAGCAAGACGGCATAGCAATTGGAATCGAGCCAGCTTTTCCAGATCCCCGTTCGTCGTTTCCTTATGACATTGATCTATTCTTCGGGGGCGAGAAGGCCGCACTTTCTCATCTGACAACGTATCTTGATCGGCGGTTACCTGATACCTACAAGAAAACAAGAAACGAAATCTCAGGGCTCGAATTCTCGAGCAAGTTTTCACCCTGGTTGGCGCAAGGTGCGCTTTCGCCGCGTAAGGTCTTTGAGGCGCTCAAACGCTACGAGTCCTTGTATGGATTTAATGAAGGAACATACTGGCTGTGGTTTGAATTGTTATGGCGAGATTACTTCCGGTTTTTACATCTGAAGTTCGGAAGAAAGCTGTACTTTCCCACCGGTCTAAGCGATAGGGAAAAGCCCCAACATGATGAGGTCGCTTTCAAAGCTTGGTGCCACGGACAAACCGGGAAAAAGTTGATAGACGCAGGGATGCGTGAGCTTAGTTTGACCGGTTACCTCTCCAACCGGATGAGGCAAATCGTGGCCAGCTTCCTTGTTCACGATCTCCACTGTGATTGGAGGGCGGGTGCTGCCTGGTTTGAGTCTCAACTTCTCGACTATGACGTGTATTCGAATCAAGGAAATTGGCTTTACATTGCTGGCTACGGAACAGATCCCCGAGGCGGAAGGCACTTTAATCCGGACAAGCAAGCTAAAACCTATGACCAATCAGGAGAGTATCAGTCCTACTGGCTTAACGCCGGTGAAAATCCAAGGGTAAAAAAAACCAATGAGATGATGACGGTTTGCTAAAAATCATTTGCTCTCATTGGACACCTGAAGTGCCACGAAACAATTCTTCTGTAACCTTCGGAAACAGGAATATTGAAATGCATTGGGCTCCCATCCTTGTGGTTTTATTCGTGACGGTACTCTCTGGTTGCGGCCAGGCCGGTCCACCTGAGAAAGTCTTTGAGCGACTTTTAGAGAGAGTCTCTAATGTCACAGAGGTACCGTTAAACCCGCTCGAGCGAACTGAACCCCTCCCGTCTTACCCTCGTCCTCGAGATCTCGTGCTTCCTCTGGACGACATGAGAGTTGGATTCTTCACCTATTTAGGACTTGGGCGTTGCGGACTGGTAGGTGAGGTGAGCGCACGAAACAGCTCACTTGGAAAGCTTCAAGCACCGACTTCTCGCCTCCTTTATGAGAGACGTTTCCTCTACCAACTTAAGAACTGCATTCAAGACTTACAGCAATCAAACGAAGCGAAACAAAAAAAGTTTCTTACCGAGGTGCAATCGATCGCAAACCAAAAAGCTGCGAGTCTGCCTGTCGTTTTTTGGAATGCAACATTTGGAAGTCCTGAATTTAGGATCCTTTTGAGTACCCGCTCAGAGGCACTGCCGATACAATCTAGGTCTTCTGCGACGGAACTTGTCAGTGCTCTCCGCTTCATCTCCGCTCAAGGCCGCGAACTTCAGTCAGTTCAGGATTCCAAAGAACAGAGCATTCTGGAGTCTAAATACTACATCCTTCAATCTTCGAAGCTTGTTGGCCAGTTGCTTCAGGGGATGGTCGTGACGACCGAGTATATGCAACAAGGATCTGAGCTTCTTGAGACTGTGGCGGAGCAAAGAAAAATTTGTCCGATGGGGAGAAAAACAGTCAAAGGGGATTATTTCTTTAATGTTTTTCAGAAGTTTTACATTGGCGAAGCGCAGCCTTACATGAGTCTTATCCACACACAAGCTCGCCTACTAGTGGAAGCCATTGATGAATTGGTAAAAGAACAAAAGGTTGAAATTCCGGATGCTTTTCAAAGTTTTTATAATCACACTTTGAATCCCGGGTCAGATAGCAGCGCTTGGTCCAAATTCAACAAGGCGCTATCCAGGCACACCATAGCTTGGCAGTCGGCGCTCAAGCAATGTGATCTCATGCCGAAAATTTGATCGCTAACCTCCCTCCCAAGGGCGGTAGCCAAAACCAGATTTTTCGCCATCAAACGTGTGTTCAAGTGAAGGCGTACTTGTAAACGGGGTCGATAGGGTGTTTGGCATCAAGACGAATGATTTCCTTGATACGGCCATCGTCAATGCCATAGACGCAACCATGAAGGGTGGGCAAAGATCTCTCTGCCCAGGCTTTTTGAATGATTGAGGTGTGGGCAAGATTCAAGACTTGCTGCTTTACGTTGAGTTCAACAAGGCGATGATAGGCCTCCTCATCTCCTAGTCCGGATTCGAACTGCATTCGGTTGGCTACGTAGAGATCTTTGATGTGCTTTAGCCACTTGTTGACCATTAATAGCTCGGGGGACTGACTTTCCATTGCAGCACGAATGCCTCCACAGTTGTAATGGCCACAGACCACCACATGGCTGACCTTCAGAACATCCACGGCATATTGAAGAACGCTCAGGGAATTGAAGTCAGTTGAGATGAACTGATTTGCGATATTGCGATGGACGAACATCTCTCCAGGTTCCGCATTCACTACAATTTCGGAGGGAACGCGACTATCAGAGCATCCGATCCAGAGCACTTCGGGGGTCTGCTGAGCGCTCAGGCGCTTGAAGAAGTTTGGTGTATTCTCTATTTTTTGTTCAGCCCAGGCTTCATTATCAAGAAGCATTCTTTCAAAAATGTCCATTCATTACTCCGTGGTATTTTCGGTGATCAACTTAAAGTTGAGATCCAGTTCGCCGGAGTAGCCAAGCACGTTCCTGAGTTGCACCGAGAGGCGCTTGTCTGCCATTCCCTCATGGAAATCAATGATGCAATCAAGAATGTCCCGATCAATGAATCGGGCCTGACTGCCGTCGATCAGAACGCAACTACCAGGTTCAACTGCATCCAGAATGGACCTGAACTTGTGTTTGTTAAGAAAAGTGGCGTCTTTTCTGAATCGAATCAAATAGTTTTCGTCCTTCCGATTTAATGTGATCGCGGACTGGAAATTGGAGCGAATGACGAAGATGAGGCCAATCACCGTCCCAATCATGATTCCTTTCAAAAGGTCATCGATGAGAATCGCACTGACGGTGATAATGAAGGGGATAAACTGATTTTTTCCCCGTCGATACATGTCGATAAATATTGCTGGTTTGGCCAATTTGAAGCCCGTCAGCAACAAAATTGCGGCCAGCGTGGCTAATGGAATCGAGTTCATCAGGTCTGCAAAAACGAGGACGCTAATGAGGAGGAGGATACCGTGAAACATCGAGGCCAACTTGGTTTTACCTCCAGCATTCAAATTGGCCGAGCTTCGAACGATTACGGAGGTTACGGGTAAGCCGCCCAGGAGTGCACTGATCATGTTGCCGACGCCCTGTGCCTTCAGTTCACGGTTTGCTGGTGCCTGACGCCTGAGGGGGTCAAGCCGGTCGATTGCTTCCAGACTGAGCAGCGTTTCAATGCTTGCGACGATGGCAATAGTCCCGGCGGATTGATAGACCTTGGGGTTTGTCCATTGCGAAAAATCTGGATGAAGAAGGGATCCCCATAAATGGCCCAGGCTTTCATGCTCTGGAAGTGTCACAAAATGCTGGTCGGGAATCTCAAGACCCGTGCCGGTAGCAAAAGCCTGAAACATGAGACCCCATACCACGGCCAAGAGGGGGCCCGGAACGATGGTCGCGATAGAGAAGCCCCGCCGTGCAAGCCAGTCCCAGCTTAGCACGATAAGAATGGCACCGAAGCAGACGGCTGTAGCACCCCAGGAAATGTAGCGTAAGGCCCCTCCAATTTCATGGAGGAGGGAGACGGGTGACTCCGGTGCGTAGGTTTCATCGACGATAAGATCTGCTCCGTAGCCGACGGCATGGGGAATTTGCTTGATGATCAGAATCAGCCCGATGGCAACGAGCATTCCGCGAATAACAGCATTGGGGATGAACGAGCCGATCGCACCAGCGCCGATGTAGCCCAGAACCAGCTGAATTGCCCCGGCGATGAGGCCTGCGAGAAGGAAAGTCTCAAACTGACCCAATTCTTGTATCGCACTGAATGTAATGGCCGTAAGACCGGCCGCAGGTCCTGAGACACTGAGTTGGGAGCCACTGAGGGCAGAAATCACGATGCCCCCGACGATCCCCGCCACAATGCCTGAAAAAAGTGGTGCGCCAGATGCGAGTGCTACGCCCAGACAAAGGGGGAGGGCGACAAGGAAAACGACCACACCGGCAGGCAGGTCATGCTTGAGGTTGTCCAGATACTTCAACATTGATCGGACTCGTATGTATCGAGGGGACTAGGGCAAATTTCAAGAATTTATGCGTACCATCTTATCTCTTATTTGTGACAAAACGGTTTAAATCCCCACTTTTTAGATTTTTCGGTGCATTTGAACCAGCTTAAGGCGAAAAAAAGGACCTATGTTCCTTTGCGGTCCTTATTTGGATTTGGGATTGATCAAACGGAAGGTCAGCGAATAAGTATCATCATCTGCCGGGTAGATGTCGACCCGGGAGTCGGGTGTAACCTGCTCATCGAGGACTTCATATCCCTTGCCAGCCGCAGAGGCAAATTGCTTGGCTTGATTTAGAACTTCTGATTTAAGGGCTTTAAGATCGTATCCCCAGCCACCGGTTTCGGTTATGTTGTAGGTGTCATCTGAAACATGTGTCACGCGGGTTATCGGGGCACAACCCGTTACGATACATATGACGGAGCTCAACAAGAGGATTCGGATGATCATGATCTGTACTCTATTTCTTCAATCTTTGACATCCTCCTCTTCCTAAAGGAAGAGGATTCCTTCGGCGCTCAGGCAACTCATGCTGCCTGAGTCACTTCGGTGGGTTCTTGGCCCGACGCCTCAAAAGCAGGCGAAGTATCTGCACAAGCTAACCGGGCGTGTCCCGCCCTTAGAACATTTATCGCCCCGACCACATCGGCATCGCCCTTAAAATCGCATTCAACACACGCGAAACGCGATTGACTGAGACGGTTTTCTTTAGCGATATGCCCGCAGCACGGACACGTCCGGCTGGTGTTCTGCGGCGGTACGGCAATGAGTTGTCCACCATTCCATGCCAATTTGTAGTCCAACTGCCGACGGAACTCATACCAACCCTGGTCGAGGATCGATTTATTCAGGCCAGATTTGGCCCTGACGTTTTTGCCCGGCGCTTCGGTCGTGCCAGAGGCAGACGTGGACATATTCCGTACCTGCAAATCCTCGATACACACCACCGCGTGGTTTTTGCTGATCGTGTTCGTGGCTTTGTGCAGATAGTCGCGTCGTGCATGGCCGATACGGGCATGAATTCGCTGGACTTCGGCTTTCTCTTTTCTCCAGTTGTTGCTGAACTTAATCTTCCGGCTCATCGCCTTCTGCGCTTTACGCAGGGCAGATTCGTGACGTTTGAAACTGTTGAGCGGGGCCAGATGATCTCGATCATCAAACTCCGGTAATGGCCGATCAAACGTTGCAAATCGGAGGATACCCATGTCAATACCCAAGATGCCCGTTGAAGGGTGCAGGGGTGTTTCGACTTCACGTTCGGTTTGAATTGAGACTAACCATTTGCCTTGACTCAAGGACACCGTGACTTTTTTGATGGTGCCCAAAACTTCCCGGCTTTTGCGATAGCGCATCCAGCCGAGTTTGGGTAGGAATAGCCGACCATTAGACTGATCGAGTTTGCAGCCTTGCGGGTAGCGAAAACTGTCCGACTGACCTTTCTTCTTGAAGTGAGGCAATTCCGCACGTTTGGCAAAGAAGTTGTTGTAGGCCCGGTCCAAGTCCTTCAGCGTCTGTTGCAAGGGTTGGGAATGGGTTTCAGATAGCCAGCCTGTTTCCAGACTGTTTCGCCAAACCGTCAGCTGTTTGCACAAATCGGCGTACGACAACTTCTTTTTGCCTTCAGCATACTGTGCTTGCTGCAACGCCAGAGCCTTGTTGAAGACAAATCGACAGGATCCGGCGAAACGGCGCATAGCACGCTGTTGCTCACCGTTTGGCATCAATTCGAATTTAAAGGCTTGAAGCCGCTGCATGATTCAATCATCCTCGGGTCTATGAGCAATGATAATGAAATTAGACAAGGGAGGCACTGCGCTTTCAAGATGCATGTGCATCTGGTCTTTGTGACTAAATACCGACGCGGCGTATTCACAAAAGCCATTCTGCAAGACCTTCAAGGAATATTCGCTAGCGTGTGTGTCGACTTTGAAGCAACGTTGGTTGAATTTGATGGAGAGGATGACCACGTACATATATGGACGCTCGCACCATTGCAAAGCTTTCATTTCCAATATTTCAGATGCGAGGGAAGTTGCAGCCATATATCCGGTTTTTTGATGGGGTTCACAACCCCTAACCCTTATGGAATTCGCTAAGTAACGCCACATCATCTTCGCGCGCTCCAGGGCGCTATGCACGTAACTGGCTTGATTACTCACGGTCTGACCTGTTCTGCCATATTGTCATGATCGCCTATGCAATCCTGCTGAGAGCTTCTCCGTTACGGTTGAAGTCTTTAAGTCCAACAGCCTTCTTGGCGTTAGGTCGCCTTTGCCAAAAGCTCCCTTTCGGCATAATTTGGGTCGTATTCTCTGGACTTGGCGAGCAGAGCCCAGATGGTTCTGACATTTTTATTTGCGAGCGCGACGGTCGCTATATTGCGGTTTCGTCGCCCCATCAACTTCTGTAACCAGGGGTTCTTGTCAGGCTTCCCAATCACGCTTCTAACCACGGCTCTGGCTCCATGAATCAGTAGCGTTCGAAGGTAGGTATCACCCCGTTTGCTAATTCCGAGGAGGGTCTGCTTACCTCCACTTGAATGTTGCCTCGGTACGAGCCCTATGTAGGCGGCAAGTTGTCTGCCATTCTTAAATTCCAATGCGTTTCCGATGGTCGCCACGAAGGCGCTGGCCGTTAGTGGTCCAACCCCAGGAATGGCCTCAAGCTTGATGGCTAACTCGCTCTGTTTGTTCATAAATCTGATGCGTTTATCAAATCCATCGATATGCTGAGTGATCGTCTGCATGTGATCGTAACGCTCGGAGATGAGCTCTCGCATTCCTGGTGTGAGTTCATTTTCTGCATCCTCAAGAATTCCTTGTATTTGAATGCCGAGAGAGTAAATCCCTCTGGGAATTACGATTCCAAACTCAGAGAGAAGTCCCCGAATTTGACTCGCAAGCGCTGTTCTTTCCTCAACCAACAACTGGCGTACCCGGTGCATCGAGAGTGCTGTCTGCTGGTCTACGTTCTTGATTGCAACGAATCGCATGTTGGGTCTGGTTACCGCCTCGCAGATCGCTTCTGCATCTGCGGCATCATTCTTATTGGTTTTAACATAGGGCTTCACAAATTGCGGGGCCATCAACTTTACCGTATGCCCCATGCTGCCCAGCTTTCGCGCCCACTAATGGGAACTGGCACAAGCCTCCATCCCAATGAGGCAAGGTTCAAGATTGCAAAAATACGCAGCCATTTCACCGCGCCTTAGTCTCTTGCGTTGGACAACCTTACCGTTCTGGTCCACGGCGTGGATCTGGAAAATGTCCTTGGCCAAGTCGATACCAATCGTGCTAATTTTCATAGCGGACGCTCCTATCTGTTAGGTGAGTAAGCATCACCATTTTGGCACCTAGATGCCGTTAAGATAGCGAGCGTCCATTCCATTATCTTCTGGTGGAATATCCACCCAAGGTGACGGTCTCGAAACTGGTTAATAGCCTAAAGGGCGTGTCTAGCCTCCTTATCCGGAAAAGAGACTATCCCAGCATTAAGAAGAAACTGTGGGGCAAGGCTCTGTGGTCACCCAGCTACTTTGCCGGCAGTTGTGGCGGTGCGCCGATCGAAATTATCCGGCAATACATTGAGCAACAAAAAACACCCGCCTAACAATCAGGACACTATCGTGTCCGCGCTATTCATCCCCGCCTTGAACGACGGGGCTTTCGCGCATTTAGGTAATGAGGTTCTTTTATCCGGGCGTCTCCTAAAAAGGGGGGTACCAGAGCCCCCCTAGCCCTTTTGACAAGACCGAATAAGCATCAATACATGAATGCAACACCCAAGTTGTATTGGCTGGGAAGGTTTTTAGCCTGTGAGTTAAAATTCTGATAATCGAATTTGACCGCCACGTTATCGATCGGTTTGTAGCTCAGCCCTGCCTGATAAATCCAGCGATCATAAAGCCCACCGTAATCGTCAAATCCTGTTGGTACCCCAGCCAGTGTGTTGTATGACTCATAGCGGAAGAACGGTGCCAGATATTGCTGGTTTTCAGGCCAGATGATTGGCATGATGTTGTATGCCATTTCGGTATACCAACCGTAGTTCTGGCTTCCGATGGTTTCCCCCTTGGCAGCACTGAGCTGAGCAGCGTTTCCAATAAAGCCATAGGCTCCAAGTGCACGCATTTCGAATCCACGCCAACGCCATTGCAAATGACCCTCATAGAGTTGGGTCAATACGCTTAGCGATTGTGAGCCATATGCCTTACTTGTAAATACCGTCCCCTGACCAGAATTACCGACCCAGGCAGAAGTTCCAACCAATAAACCCGGAATTAACGGTACGTCGTAGTCCAGACGTCCTGTAAATGCAAAATCCTCGGCTATGGCAAATGTTCCTGATTGCCTGCCATCTCGGATGCCTCCGCTTGAGAATCCCTCGGCATTCAATCCGTTCAAGCCATAAAAGCGGTACTGCAAACCTGGAGCAATCTCACCCCAAATGCCCGCGCCCATTTCTCGCCAAGTAGTGGGAATGATGACCCTTTCTACTTGAGGACGGTAGTTGCCATGGAAGGTAGGACCCTCATGAATTTCGTTGATGAAGCCCATTGGAACCAGCATCATGCCCGAACGGACATTGGCGTAATCTTTCAACATGAAATCAAGGTAGGCAAATTCGACCGAGACCTCTCCCTTCTCCTCCGCACCTTCACCCGTAGAGCCATGCTCAAACTCAAACTCGGTGTTCATGAGGATCCAGTCATTGAATTTGTACCCCGCGTAGAGGACCGCTCGCGCATTATCAATGGTGGGTCTCAGACCACTACTGTAATCGCTATACATCCATTCGCCATAACCGCCAATCGAAAGGCCACGATTGATGCGGTAGATTGCCGAGGCCGCCGGACCCAGACCGTACTCAGTCTTGTACTCGCGTTTATCAGGAATGTAGAGTTGAGTTTTGATCTTCTCTAGCTCAGAGGCCAGGATATCCGTTTTACGTTCGGTTTCACTCTTCGGTGGGTTTTTCAGCTCGGTTCGAACTGAAGAAGAAATGGCTGAAGAGCTCTGCGGCTTATCCAACACTGCCTTATCGGCAATATGGGATGCAATGCTCTGACTCTTCTCTTGCTCAGCCACTTTTTTGGTGAGGGATTCAATCTGCTTTTGTTGCTGCTCGATCAGTTTCCACATTTCCTCAATGCGAGGATCGCTGCTTTTATTCTTGGCCTCGGTGACGGGCACAAAAGTAGCGGTAAGGACAACCACTGAAAGGAGACCCCAAAGGGCGTTTCTTCGCATGTTGTATGGGTGGCGCATAGTCTCTGGATTCATCAGATGAAAGTCTGATGCGTATGCTATTATCAATCATGCGCAAATGCAAACAATTCTCATTAAGATGCATGGAATTCCCGGTCTTCTTATTCTTCGATTATGGGCTCATTTTTCACTCTTGAAAGGAGACCTTTCTTTGCTTACTTGAGTGTTCTTGTTAACGACAGATGCCGCGGCCATCAAAAGAAAAGAACCCTTTGGACAGGCCCTTTTCTCAGATACCAACCCCTCTAGGCCGCAAGTGTAGGCATGTGCGTCACAATCATGGCTGCTATGTCTGGAACTTGGGGGTTAGGGAGGGTTGAGGAGCAGCCAAGAGTCAAAGAAACTCGTCTTAGCTGTTTTGCCCAGATTTGAATAGAGCAAGTAGATGGGCCAGGTCAGGGGCATTAGAACCTGTAACTTCTGGATTTGTGTCGCTAGATACGGCAACATCAGGTAATCGGATTCCGTATATCACGGACTGAAACGAGGAGAGACCTAGGTTACGTCAACGAGTTATGGAGGCGCGTGGCGGAGTCGAACCGCCCTAGATGGATTTGCAATCCATCTTGCCCCACAGATCATGGGCTTCTAGAGACTAAACCGCTTAAAAAACCGCTTTTGGCGTTAAAAAATCAGTCGGCAAACAGTCCACCTAATGACCACTCAACCGCTCAGATTTCGGACCTTGATGCTGAATTTGATGTCGTAAAAAATGTAATGTAATTGCCACGGTTTGGCAATCACGACAAAGCTTTTATTGGGGATTCCGGTAGGGGATTCGCTCAATGAGAGCGAGATGGCGACCGATGTCATACGGATGACTCCCGAAAAATGGCGCCTCAGCAATATCGTGAGTAGGTCAGGCGGCCATCAGGTTGGGTTGTTCCAGTCCTTTCTGCTTGAAGACACAAGTGTAGCCCAATCATCGGGCGGATTTCCTCGCTCAAGCATCCGTTGGAATACAGCGTACGGGTCGCTTTTACCGCCGGAAGACCGCAGCGTGTTCTCGTCATTGATCCAAGCGAAAATTATGATTCTGCTTTTAGAGTCAAATCGAAAAAACAACCGAAAGCGTCTTCCAATCTTTGCCCGACGCCAGTGCCTAAATCCTGTGCCCATGGTGTTGCCCTGTCGATACTCCTCCCGATAGGGATCACTGGGCACAGCATCAAAAATCAACTTAGAGAGCGCAGCAAACAATCGAACATTTGCGTTTGATTGGGAATTGGAAGGGTCCTGCTTTTCGGCGCGTTCACCTGCGACTTTTAGTTTTTGTAATTGCTCAATCAAGCATTCGTGGAAGAGCAAGTTCCATCCATGCTGTTGAATCACAATGCCACATCACCATCAATTTCGGCGTTTGTGTCGATAGCACCAGTAGATTTCGCAAGCATTGCATCGGCAAGTTCTTTGGGTAGGCCGGTCAAGTTTTGGCCGTTTCG
>JBEGVN010000032.1:0-8978 GCA_041178325.1 Pseudomonadota bacterium | reverse complement strand
GCCTTCACCAAGCTGAATCAAGGACTCCTCAACAAGGCGACCACCCATTTCACTTTTCATGAGATCCATCGCAGAGTGACTTGAGAATCTCTTTCGCGGCTTTCTGAGCCAGGCCAGCGCCTTCTCATGATTCCCAAAAATGCACTCTGCTAACACGACCAACCGCGCGATTCTCAGCGCTCTGTCAGACTCATCAGGTTTATGACTGTCTCTCCTGGAGCCAAGGCGTTACTGGAGTCAGGCACAGTTTGTCGAATCTCCGCATGGTTCGCTTATTCATCAGGCCGGCCTCTAGCAAGCCATCAGCGGTTTCATGAACGGATGCCAGCACAGAATCTCGGTATGCTCTACGGATCGTGCTTATCTGGTGACATTGATCCAGTCTTCGACCGTCAGAACTCCCCCAGGAACAAGGCTAAATGCCTTGTCGTGAGTAACGAGGGTTGCATTCTCCGCTACGGCATGTGCGGCGATCATCATATCCAGTGCACCAAGGGTGACTCCGGCACTTGTACAGGCGGCTCTCAAGTTGCCATATACCGTGGCGGTTTTGCTATCCCACGGCAAAATCTGAACCCGCATTAGAAACGCCTTGACAACACGAGCAAGGCCCGTTGGATGGCCCTTCCGAGCTACCCCGAACAGCAACTCCGCTTCTGTAACGACCGATATGGCAATGCTACTCATCGGCAAGGTCTCTAGCCGTTCACGGACCTCAGGAAAATCCCCCTTGATGATGTAACTTGCCATATTCGTGTCAAGGATATGGAGATTCAAAACAGGAGCCTCTCATCCGCCGGTAAATCTTCACGATCCGCCATGAAATCTGATGGGATCTCGGTCTGATCAGCAAGTTTAAAGAACTCTTGCCATGAAATCGGTTTAGGCGATAACACGACCTCCCCAGTGCGTGGATCTCGCCTAATGAAGACTTCTGTTCCCTGAAAACGGAACTCCATAGGAAGTCGTACCGCCTGGCTTCGTCCTGTCGTAAAAAGTTTAGCTGTTGTTGGCATATACACCTCCGAAAGATAAATACCATGGATACATACCACCTGTGCAGTATACCAAAGATAGGTACCGCGATATGGCCGCTAGTGAGCGGGGCGTGCGACTTTCTGCAATCTAGACTGGATTAGTAAATCCATGGGGAGTGCTGTGGTTAAGCCACTAATTCCTTCAGCTTCTTGGGGCGACCACCCAGTTTGCCATTCTTCCGCGATGCGGCTGCTTTAGCCTCCGTGGAGGCTGAACCACCCTTTTTGCCTCTCTCCGCAGCCATCCAAGACTTCGAACCTAAAAAGCCTTCAAGGAGCGCGGGCAAGTAAATATCGGCATCCAACCGGGGAAAGTGAATACCAAGTCCGGAGGGACTGATCTCAGCCTCCGACAAATCATCGGGGTGCGCTTGTTCAAGGCCTTGTGCCAGCTTTGGAGAAAAAGCCACTTCCAGCCCAGAATCCAACGCGATCACAACGCGTGAAATCCGGCGGTCATATCGCACAGATATGGCGGCTGGGAATGTAGCCTTCTTTTCAGTAGCCCGATGGTTCGCCGCTTCCAGTACATCGTCAGTGATCTTCATGTATCTTTCTCAATCGCTTACAGAGCAATTCCAGGTTGGAATCCAGTTCATCAGCAATCTTCACCAGATCCTTACGCGAGAACCCATAGTTCTCGCGTAATTCAGGCATGCCTGCGGGACAACACAAGTTGAAGACAGCCTCACAGCCGTTCCCGATGACATGAACGTGGGCAGGTAGATGGTCGTTCGGGTAGATCACTACGCGCAGCCCAAAAATTGTCAGTACAGTCGGCTTACCATTAACCTAAGCTACTTGGGTTTTATGTCAAGAGTGAACTTGTTTAGCTCTCTTACTTGGACTGGGGGAACTGACATGGTTAAGCCACTCACAAAGGCGCCCCTGTATCAACCCGCCTAAAAATACGGGCATCTTTGACCTCTTTGAGCAATCAGGGCATGGTTCATGGCACCTTTGTTAGGCATCTTTCAAGACTCTTGGGCGTCATTGCACCAAAAATTTTTGGTGCAATTCCTGTGTAATTCCTGTGTAATCGTGCCAAGAAAAACAGGGCATTTGAGTGAAATTACACGAATTCCCGGCAAACACAGAGAACTGTAACTGCCTGTTTTTTAAGTAAATAGGAGCTATTGGCGACTTTTTGGAAAGGTCGGACTTAGCATTCGTAATGTGTGGGTCGTCAGTTCAAATCTGATCATCGGCTCCATCTGACCTAAACTCTCCACCCCCTGAACCCTTGCAAACCTTTACTAGCGGGCAAAGCAAGGCAAGGGCAGCGACATCCGATAGGCCGCCATGGATAACGTCCGTGATCTCTTTTCCTATCGTAAGTATTGGGCTCACCGATTTGGTATCGCAAAGCAGCTCCCCACCACCCGTCATGAGATGGAAGCGCTGGGCTGGGATTCATGCGATATCGTCATCGTAACTGGAGACGCCTACGTCGATCACCCAAGCTTTGGCATGGCCATCATTGGTCGACTTCTTGAAGCTCAGGGATTCAGAGTCGGCATCATTGCTCAACCCAGATGGACTTCTGCCGATGACTTTAAAGCCTTAGGCAAACCAAATCTTTTCTTTGGGGTGACTGGCGGAAACATGGATTCCATGGTGAACCGCTACACCTCGGATCGAAAAATCCGATCCAATGATGCATATACCCCCGATGGCGCCGCTGATCGCAGACCAGACCGATGCGTAACCGTTTATGCGCAACGTTGCCGGGAAGCCTTCAAAGATGCCCACATCGTTCTGGGAGGCATTGAAGCAAGCCTTCGTCGCGTCGCCCACTATGACTATTGGTCGGACGTCGTGCGACGATCGGTTCTTATCGATGCAAAAGCTGATCTTCTGGTCTTTGGAAACGGTGAGCGCCAGGTGGTTGAAATTGCCCATCGGCTCGCTGCAGGAGAATCCATTCGAGACCTCAGCAGGATTCGCGGAACCGCTTTGATCCTTAGAGACCCTCTGGATGAGTCCTTCGTCATCGACTCCACTCAAGTCGATCAACCAGGAGCCATTACCCCGCGCGCCGACCCTTACGCCATGTCATCGCCCGCCTGCGAAACTGCTGCTGAGGGCGGTAAAGAGGTCCCCATTCGCCTGCATCGAAAGCGCAAATCCGTTGAAGCCATACGCCTACCTTCCTTTGAAGCGCTTCGCGAAGATCCCGTGCTTTACGCCCATGCCTCCCGGGTACTTCATCAAGAAACCAACCCGGGGAATGCCAGAGCCTTAGTCCAGAGACACGGGGAGCGAGACATCTTTATCAATTCCCCGCCATTTCCTCTGACTACGAGGGAAATGGATGGGGTATACGATCTTCCATACTCACGCATACCCTACCAAGGCTATGGTGGCGCCAAAATTCCTGCCTTTGAGATGATTCAGCACTCTGTCACCATCATGCGGGGATGTTTTGGGGGCTGTAGCTTCTGCTCGATCACAGAACACGAGGGACGAATCATACAGAACCGTTCCGAAGATTCCATTCTCCGTGAGCTGGAAACCATTCGAGATACCTCACCGAGCTTCACAGGGCACATCACAGATCTGGGGGGCCCGACCGCCAACATGTATCGCCTGGCGTGCAAGGACCCCGAGACAGAAGCCGCCTGCCGAAGGCTCTCCTGTGTTTTCCCTGGGATCTGCAAGAACCTCGGCACCGATCATGGCCCGCTGATCCAGCTCTACCGAAAAGCGCGCGCCATTCCCGGGATCAAGAAGATCACCATTGGGTCGGGTCTTCGCTACGATCTTGCGGTCCGCTCGCCCGAATACGTCAAAGAACTCGTGACGCATCATGTTGGCGGGTACCTCAAGATCGCCCCCGAACATACCGAGGCCGGCCCTCTCTCGAAGATGATGAAACCAGGTATCGGGACCTACGATCGGTTCAAAACCCTGTTTGACAAATTCTCGCGTGAAGCAGGAAAGGAGCAATACCTGATCCCCTACTTCATTGCCGCTCACCCCGGCACGACCGATGAGGACATGTTGAACCTTGCACTCTGGCTGAAGCGCAATGGCTTCAGGGCGGACCAGGTTCAGGCCTTCCTGCCATCCCCCATGGCCAACGCAACAACCATGTACCACTCCGGCAAGAACCCGCTTCACAGAGTCAGCCGGACCAGCGAGGATGTGTATATCCCCAAGAAGGTAAAGCAGCGCCGAGTGCACAAGGCCTTCCTACGTTATCACGACGCCGAAAACTGGCCCTTGTTGCGGGACGCCCTGAAATCCATGGGTCGCGCCGACCTCATCGGCAACGGCAAACACCATCTAGTCCCCGCCTGGCAACCAAAAGGAACTGGCCTCCAGCATGAGGGCAAGCGCCGAACCCCTCTCCAGAAAGGGCGGGCTCGCACTCAACACACGGGTCTCCCCCCACTCCCAGGCCGCAGCAAGCCCCCGCGCTCGCCTCGCTAGTCCTGATCCCCGCCAAACCCGACTGGCAAAGGTACAATAAGCGTCCGGCATGGGGTTAACGCCCCGCTTGCCTCACCTTTGTATGTCACGAGGAATCCGCGATGTGGGACTTCGACCTGATGGCCGCCATTCGAGCGATTGAAAAATCAATGGCCTATGTACTTTACCGACTGGGGCTTTGTCTCGGCGTTGCCTTTGGCTATCTGTTGGCTACGCTTGGGGGAGCTGGAACGCTCGTGGGGTTTGGATCGCTTGAGAAAAACGCGATTTCTCTTGGCCCCATTGGAGCTGTCATCGGGTTCGTCGCTTTCGCTTTCCTCATGACCCGCATCAGGACCGTTTGGCTTCGCATCGTCGACCTCCCCCAGCTCGGCATCCTTGCGGACCAGTGGGACGGCAAGATGCTGCCTACAGCCCGTGCACTTCTCACCTACGCCAAGGAAAGGCTGGACGGGGCTTATGAGAGTACCTCAAAACTGAATGAGCTTGATCTTTCAGTCCGTGACGTTTTGACCGACCTTTCCAAACGCCATACCTGTGTGAAGCTCGATAAAACCGAGGGGTCCCTTGCGCAGATCCAACTTTACATTGCCGCCAGAATCTCATCGCTCAATCATCGAACGCTCCTGGCCTGGCACTTCATGAGCGGCCATCAGGATCCCTGGCGATCAGCCGCAGAAGCCCTTGAAGTCTATGACCGTCACTTTTATTCCATGCTACGAAATCGTGCCATTCTGATGGCCTTTACCTGGCTCGGATTTTTTACTGCCCTGCCGCTCCTTCATAAAGGCATCGAAATCCTGGTTTCCGATATCCCCATCCAAATGGGCCCTTGGCCCTTAATCTTTGGCGGCGTTTTCTCATGGGCGATCAAGGCTGCCTTTTTTGATGCGATCGCAGAAGCGGCCATGTTGGACTATTTTTTCCCGATCGCGCGCAGAGAGGCGGGGAGCACAACAGGATCAAGCCTCAGCCAGAACTCGTCGGCCTTTGCCGCGCTGGAATCAAAGATTGGTGCGTTCACGAGCTAAGGACCACAGGCGCTTTAGGCCACCCCTGATGGTGGCCCCTCTCTCAAAAAGCGCCTATAATTCCAAGGTTTAACGACAGTTAAGGATGAGCCCATGCGTGTAGTTCAAGAAGCGCTGACGTTTGACGATGTTCTCCTCATTCCCGCCCACTCCTGTGTGCTTCCGCGGGATGTCAGCCTTGAGACCTACCTCACTCGCAACATCAAGCTCAACATTCCTCTGCTCTCGGCCGCCATGGATACCGTGACCGAGGGGCGTCTTGCGATAACGATCGCTCAGGAAGGCGGCATCGGCATCATCCACAAGAACATGAGCGCCGAGCGACAGGCTTATGAGGTCAGTGCTGTCAAAAAATACGAAAGTGGCGTCATCAAGGAGCCCTTCACCGTTTCCCCGAATGCCACCATTCGCGAAGTACTGGAACTGACTCGCGCCAAAGGAATCTCTGGGGTCCCTGTCGTCGACAAGGGAGATCTGGTCGGAATCGTGACGAGTCGGGACCTGCGCTTTGAAACCCGCCTTGAAGAATCGGTTGCCAAGGCAATGACACCCAAGGAAAAGCTGATCACGGTTCGGGAAGGTGCAAGCAAGGAAGAAGCCATTCGACTTCTGCATCAGCACCGCATCGAAAAGGTCCTGGTCGTCAATGACCGTTTCCAGCTCCGCGGAATGATCACCGTCAAGGACATTCAGAAGTCCCGCGACTACCCCCAGGCCTGCAAAGACGAACAGGAAAGACTGCGCGTAGGTGCCGCCGTCAGTACCGGCGCTGGAACCGAAGAGCGGATCGAGGCCCTCTCGGCTGCAGGCGTTGACGTCATTGTCGTCGATACGGCCCACGGGCACTCCCAGGGGGTTCTCGACCGCGTCCGCTGGGTCAAGCAGAACTTCCCCAAGATTCAGGTCATTGGCGGCAATATCGCTACCGGCGAGGCGGCCAAGGCCCTGGTTGAAGCCGGCGCCGACGCGGTCAAGGTCGGGATTGGCCCAGGCTCGATTTGTACAACGCGTATTGTTGCCGGTGTCGGCATTCCCCAGATCACCGCCATCTCAAACGTTGCCGGAGCCCTCAAGGGCACCGGCGTTCCTCTGATCGCAGATGGGGGCGTGCGCTACTCTGGCGATGTCGCGAAAGCGCTAGCGGCAGGTGCCTATACCGTGATGCTGGGCGGTCTTTTTGCAGGAACCGAAGAAGCGCCGGGTGAGGTTGAGCTCTTTCAGGGCCGCTCTTACAAGAGCTATCGCGGCATGGGTTCTTTGGGTGCGATGTCGCAGAGCCAAGGGTCCAGTGACCGTTATTTTCAGGAAAGCACTGAAACCGAGAAACTGGTTCCCGAAGGCATCGAAGGACGCGTTCCCTACAAGGGATCCGTAGTCTCCATTCTTCATCAGCTGGTCGGGGGTGTTCGCTCAGCCATGGGATATACCGGATGCCAAAGCATTGAGGAAATGCGCAATAAGGCCTGTTTCGTTCGCGTGACTTCGGCCGGCATGCGTGAAAGCCACGTCCATGACGTGACCATCACCAAGGAAGCCCCCAACTATTCTCACGATTGATCGAAGGCGGCCGAAAACCTGAGCCGCCTTTGACTCAATCCTTCATCCATGCTCCGCAAAGGAGACGGGACGCCATGCAGAACATTCACGCCGACAAGATCCTGATTCTCGACTTTGGATCTCAATACACCCAACTTATTGCACGGCGCGTCCGCGAAATTGGGGTTTATTCCGAAATTCATCCCTGGGATTGCGACGCCACCTTCATCAAGGAATTTGGTGCGCGCGCCATCATTCTCTCCGGCGGCCCTGAAACCGTGACGCTTGCCGATACCCCTCGCGCAGCCGACATTGTCTTCGCATTGGGCATTCCCGTTCTCGGCATTTGTTATGGCATGCAAACCATGGCGGAACAGCTCGGCGGTAAAGTGGAGGCTGCGGACCATCGGGAATTTGGCTATGCGCAGGTTCGGGCCCACAGCCACTCGAAGCTCCTGATCAACATCGAGGATCACTCCAGCCCTGAAGGCTATGGCCTTCTGGATGTCTGGATGAGCCATGGCGATCAGGTCACTACGCTTCCACCGGGATTTAGCCGCATTGCCTCTACCGAAACGGCCCCGATCGCAGGAATGGCAGATGAGTCGCGCGGCTTCTATGCGCTCCAGTTTCATCCGGAAGTCACGCATACCCATCAAGGCCTTCGGATCATCGAACGTTTTATCAAGGAAATCGCAGGCTGCGCGAATCTTTGGAATACCCGAAACATCATCGAGGAAAACCTCAAGAATCTTCGCGAAAAGATCGGAAACGAAGAGGTCATTCTGGGGCTGTCCGGTGGCGTTGACTCCTCCGTGGTCGCGGTCCTCCTGCATCGCGCCATTGGTGACCAACTGATTTGTGTTTTCGTGGACACGGGACTTTTGCGGCTGAACGAGGGCGACCAGGTCATGGCCACCTTCGCCCAGCATATGGGAGTTCGGGTGATCCGCGTGGACGCTGAAGCCCGATTCCTTTCTGCCTTGGCGGGTGTCGATGACCCTGAAGCCAAGCGCAAGGTCATTGGCCGGCTTTTTGTCGAAATCTTTGATGAGGAAGCCGGAAAGCTTCAGGCCGCCAAATGGCTGGCACAGGGAACCATTTACCCTGACGTCATTGAGTCAGCAGGCTCCAAGACCGGAAAAGCCCACGTCATCAAGTCGCATCACAATGTCGGCGGCCTTCCCGAAAACATGAAGCTCAAACTGGTCGAACCTTTACGTGAGCTTTTTAAGGATGAAGTGCGAAAGATGGGCATAGAGCTTGGTCTTCCTGCCGAAATGATCTTTCGCCACCCTTTCCCGGGACCGGGGCTCGGCGTTCGGATTCTGGGCGAAGTGAAAAAAGCCTATGCCGACCTTCTGAGAAGGGCCGATGCGATCTTTATAGAAGAGCTTTACCGGCATGATCTATATGACAAAACCAGTCAGGCCTTTGCCGTCTTCCTGCCGGTGAAATCCGTCGGGGTTATGGGTGATGGACGACGTTACGATTACGTGATCGCGCTTAGAGCGGTCGAAACCATTGATTTCATGACCGCCCGCTGGGCTCATCTTCCCTACGATTTTTTGGACCTTGTATCCCGGCGCATCATCAATGAAGTCCCCGGAATTTCTCGCGTCACCTACGATATCTCGGGAAAGCCGCCCGCCACTATTGAGTGGGAATAAGAGGGTTCGACCCCGATTGTTAAAACCCTTCTTGGCTTCGACCCACAAAAAAAGTCCACATCACCAAAATGCTACCGGGCGTGATGCGGACAAGTGGGAAATTTCGAAAAATGAGGAATACCCCACTAAGACACTCGGGAATCAGATGGTTCCATCCGCATTCAGGAATCTACCGATGCTGTATTCCCCTTCTGTGTTTCCCGAATATCAATCAGGCAAAAAGGGGTGGCCCAGTCTGATCAGCGCTGGGTCAGACCTGATTGATTGAT
>JBEGVN010000031.1:0-27440 GCA_041178325.1 Pseudomonadota bacterium | reverse complement strand
AGGGCCGGCACTGAGGCCGGCCCTTTTCGTCAATGAGACGTCAATTCATTCCCGTGGCCCGAGGGGGTATGACCTTCCCCCCCATGCTCAGGTGCGGGGCCTGAAGGTCCGTCATTGCCATGACTCAGACGCATCATCACTGCAAAGAACATCGGAATAAACATGACCGCAACGCAGGTGGAACCCAACATACCGCCGATGATGCCGGCACCTACCGAATGCTGCGCATTTGCTCCTGCCCCATTACAGGTCACCAGAGGGACGGCACCCAGAATAAAGGCGATCGAGGTCATTACAATGGGTCTGAAACGAAGTTTGGCGGCATGAATCGCCGCATCCCGATAGTTCATGCCCTCCTTTTTGACCGCATCAATGGCGAACTCCACGATCAAGATGGCATTCTTGGCAGACAACCCGATGAGGGTCAGCAGACTGACCTGAAAGTAGGTGTCGTTGGGCATCTTGAACATCAGAACGACCGCTGCCGCCGCGAAAAGCGAGAATGGCAAGCCCATCACGACCACGATCGGGAGTGTCCACATCTCAAAGAGTGCAGCAAGGATGAGAAACACCATGATAAGACCCAAAGACAGGGCCACGGCCGACTGATTGCCGGCAATCAGCTGCTGGTAACACAAACCAAACCATTTGACGGCGTAACGGTTCCCCAAAACCTTGGGTACCTCACGCTCGACGATCTCCATGATTTCACCGGTGGTATGACCATCACCCTCGTTGGGATCAACGACGATCTGGCTAGCCAGGAAGTCATTCAGACGGGTAACCACTTCGGCTCCGGTGGTTTCGGTGACGGTCATGATATTGCCGGCAGGAACCATCTCTCCGTCAGAATTCTTGATGAACACCGTATTGAGGAGCTCAGGGTTCTTGCGGTAATCATACTGGCCGGTAATTTCCACCCAGAATATGTCCGCCCACTTGGTAAAGAAGTTGATGTAATAAAGACCGAAGATGCCCTGCAAGGAGTTGTATGCATCCTCAAAGCCGACCTTGTAATAGTAAGCCTTGACCGGGTCCACATCGACCCGAAGCTCAGGGGTATCGACATCATAGAACTGGGTGGCCTTTTTAACTGCCTTGAAGTTCTTTTCAAGATACTCGGTGATCTTCACCGAATCATCATGAAGATCCTGGACCGTCAAAGGCTGCGTTGCTTGCAGATAGAACGTTGCCCCACCGCCGGGACTCAGGCCGCGTACGGGCGGCTGATTGAAGGCATAGGCAGTGATGTTCTTGTTTTCATCGTTGATGCGACGGGTTTCATCCAGCGCCGTGTTGATGGTCTGATGAGCCATATCACGTTCACCTTCATCGGCAAGACAACCCATGATGGTGGATGTATTGGTCTTGAAGGTTCCGTTGTCGATGATGTCCTGGGAACCCATGACGACCAGGCGATCAAGGTACGGAATCCGCTCCATCATATTGTCCGCAATCTTGTTCGCTTCCTCGACACTGTAGCGCAGTGCGCCACCTGAATTGACGTGGGTGACGTTATAGAAGTAACCCATGTCCTCGAGCGGCATCACCGAGGTCGGAATCTTGAGAAACATCGCAATCGTCAGCGCGAAAATCACCGCCCAGAAGCTGAGGCAGGCCTTGCTGTGATCAATGATCCAGGTCACAAGAAACATGTAGCCCGCCTGCAATTTGGCGAACCATTTATCGAAGACCCGGAAGAAGAGCACCTTTTCCTGACCTTCGACGTGTTTGACGTTCCGAAGGAAGATCACGCAAAGCGCAGGGGTCAGAGTCAGCGCCACAAACCCCGAAATGATGACCGAGATGGCAATCGTGACAGCGAACTGCTGCATCATGATGCCCTGGAAGCCCCCAAGGAATGCAACCGGAACGAAAACGGCATTCAGGACCATGACGATAGCAATAACCGGTGCCTGAACCTCCCGCATGGCCTTCACGGTTGCATCAAAGGAGTTCAGATGGTCCTCGGTCATGATGCGCTCAACGTTCTCAAGAACGACGATGGCGTCATCGACCACGATCCCGATGGCGAGCACCAGTCCGAAGAGGGACAAGGTATTGATGTTGAAGCCACTGGCATAGATTCCTGCGAAAGCGCCAATGACCGCGACCGGAATAGCCAGAATGGGGATGATCGTGCCTCTAAGATCCTGGATGAAGAGGAAGACGACGCAGAACACCAGCAGGAAGGCAATCAAGAGAGTCTCGACGACTCCCTCGATGGCCTGATAGACGAAGATTGAGGAGTCATAGTGATAGAAGTACTTCATCCCCTTCGGAAGGAAGGCTTCGATCTTTGCCATCGCTTCAGCCACTTCGGCCTTGGCCTTGAGCTGGTTTGCACCCGGCACAAGGTAAAGCTGAAGTGAAACGGCCTCGAACTTGTCGACCTTGCCGGTCTCATGATTGCGCTTGTGGACGAAGAAATAGTTGTTGTAGCTGTTAGCGTCCAGGATCACCTCAGCCACGTCCTTAAGCCTGACGATCTGACTTTGGCCATTCAGCGTCAGGTCATTCGGCTGGGTCTTTTCCTGATTTTTGAGATCGACCACATCCTTGCCATCCATGTTGGCGCGGATGACGATGTCCTGGAACTGCTTCACATCGGTGTAGTAACCAGTGGTCGTGATCAGGAAGTTGGATTTTTCCGGGCCATAGGTCGGCGGCATAGCGTTCTGCCCGATCGCATACTGACTGCTCTGATCACGCACCTTGGCAATGATCTCGGGGATGCTGATCTTGTAGAAAGCGAGCTTTTTCGGATCCACATTGATACGGACCGCGTAGGAGCGCTGGCCGAGAATGTTGACGAAGCCGATACCATGCAGCTGCTCGATCACCGGATAGATGAAGCGCTGAACATAGTTGGCGATATACAAGGGATCCGGTGAGCCGGTTACGGAATAAAACGGAATAACCTGAAAAAGATCAGGGATCATCTTACGAATACGAATACCCTGACCCCGCGCCTGCTCGGGGATATAGGAGTTTGACGCCGTCAGAGAGCGATTGAGCGTGTCGGCTTCGACAACACCGAGCTCGGTTCCCACATCGAAATACACGTTGATCGAGACGCTGTTGCTGCCATTCTGGCTGGCTGACTGCATGTAGATCATGCCTTCCGTACCGGCGATCTGGTCTTCGATCGGCGCAGTGACTGCATTGGCAATCGCTTCGGAGCTTGCACCCGGGAACGTCGAGTTGATGTTCAAGACCGGCGGGATAATGAGGGGGTACTGGTCGATGGGCGCGTAGATCGCGGCCATGACACCGCCGATCACGATCATGACCGAACAGACGATCGAAAGGACCGGCCGTGAGATGAACTTCTCGGAAAACATGAGATCGTGCTCCTTACTGATCCGAGTCGCGAGTCATAGGGGTCAGGTCTTCACCTGTTTGGGGGGCAATCGATGTTTCTGCCGCCTGATCACGCTTGAGTTCATCCGTAATCACCTGCTGTCCCTCCTCGATACGCACGCCACCGTTGGTCACGACTTTCATGCCAGGGCTGAGCCCTTCATCGACCAACTGCGTGCCATCCAGAAGATACTTGCCCGGATTCACCCGTTGTTTTTTTACCTTGTCGCCATCCAGGATGAAGACAAAGCTTGAATCCCGGTCGCGGAAAATGGCCTCTTGCGGAACCACAAAGGTATTCAGGACCACGAGGTCCCTGAGGAAGACGTGGACAAACTGTCCGGGGAGGAGCTTGTTCTTCGGCAATGACTTGTTGTCAATCGAGGCACGCAGCTGCCAGACGCCGTCGGAGAATGAGACGCGGATATCACGAAATTCGACCTTGCCGGCAGTCGGAATCTTCGTTCCATCCGCCAACGTGAGATCGACCGTGAAACGGTATTCGTTGGGAATCTGGTAACGCCCATCAAGTCCGCCGTTTTCAATAGTGAGGCGATCCAGCTCAGGCATGGAGAATGCGACATACATGCTGTCACGGGAATTGATGACGTTCAGCTGGGTCTGAAAGGCCGTCACCATCATGCCTTCGGAAATCATACGTTCAGAAATGTAGCCGCTCGCTGGCGCCCGAACCGTGCAGTATTCAAGGTTTAGCTTGGCGTTGTCGACGTTGGCAATCGAGGTCTTGAGGTTACCTGCTGCTGCCTGATAGTTGATCAGTGCGGTATTGACGTCCTGAACCGAGGTCACGTCCTTATTGGTCAGACTCTGATAACGCTCATAGATGATGCGGTAATTGTCTGTGGCTGCCTGGTCCTTCTGAACTTGCCCTTCGGCGTTCTGAAGGGCAAAGAGGTAGGGACGTCTGTCAATTTCATAGAGTGGCTGGTCCTTTTTGACCAGTGTGCCCTCTTTGTAGAGCTGCTTAAAAATAGCGCCACTGACACGGGGAATGACGGGATAGTCGATCACACCCTGGACGACGCCGGGATAACTGAAGACATATTCAACGTCATGCGGTTGCACTTCAAGGGCATTGACATGCTGCAACGGCGGGGGTGGCGGCGCTTCTTTGTGGCAACCACCGAGAAGGAGGGAGGCCCCCAATGCAATAAGAAACGAGGAATGTCGCATGGCCTAAATTCCTAGAATAGATCGCCGAAGCGATGTCCGTCACCGAGGTCGTGCGCATCCTCGGTGTTGTTAACTTCATAGCCGCCACCCAAATCCTGATAGAGGCGGACAATGCTGAGGAGCTGATTCAATTTGCTCTGTGCGGCCTGAATGCCCGCCTGATTCATCGTGACCCTGAGGTTGAGCACTTCAGGCATACCCACAAGACCCTCTTTGTGTCGCGTCTGCTCGTTCTCATAACGCTGTTGGTTGGTGTCGTAGAAAAGCAGCATCTGTTCAAGGCTTTCGGTGTACTTCTCATGCGAGGCGAAATCGCTGTCGACAGAGGCGAACGCACCCCTGACCGTTTGCTGGTAATTGTAGTAATCAGTGTAGTACTGCCCCTTGGCTGACTCGATGGCCCCGAATTGACCGAGATTAACGATAGGCATGCTGAGCCCCCCCTGATACTGCCAGTAGCTTTCGGGGCTGGTGAACAGTGTCGAGAGCGCCTGCGAGCTCTGGCCCACCGGGGTAGTCAAGCTGATGGTCGGAAAGAAGAAGGCCGTGTTGACGCCGATATTCGCATTTGAACGTCGCAGCTGCTCTTCCGCGGATAGAACATCCGGGCGGTTCATCAGAACCTTGGAAGGAAGATTCCCACTGATGATCGACTTATAAGGAAGCGCCATAAATCCCTGCCCTTCGGCTACAGGACCCGGATTTTCATTCAACAAGAGATGAATGGTATTTCCAAGACGAACAATGTTGTATTGAATTACAGGGATTTCCGCCCGTGCATCAGCCAGCTGAAGCGTGTATTGCCGCAGGGTGAAGGCCGAAATGAGACCCTCCTTGTGGGCTTCGGTATATTTCGTGACGATCTCATCCAAGGCCGCCACCAAGCTTTTCTGCAGTTCAAGCCGAAACTGTTCTTCACGAAGGCTAAAGTAGCTCCCCGTCATCTGGCTGATGATACCTAGCCTGACGGCATTCTTTGCAGCACGGGTAGCAGCAAGGTTTGCCTGCGCCTGCTCCTGTGTCCGGAGCTGCTGAAGGATGTTGATTGAATAATTCGGGATGAAGCCAGCAGTAAATCCACTATTGAACGGAAGCTTGGCCAACGTCAATGGATTGGTATCGTTGACCGAAATGTAGCCCGCACCTCCATCAACCCTTGGCACCCATCGCATTTCGATCTGATGGAGTATCCCCTTGGCTTGGAAAATATTTCCCAAGGCGGCCTGCACACTGTTGTTCTGGACCAGCGCCCGCTTTATCAGATCATTAAGGACGGGATCTTTGAAGCGGTCCCACCAAGCCATTTCCGGCAATGGAACGCCATCAATCCTGGATAGTCGGTCCTTGCTTTTCCAGGTATCGGGGGTTTCTAGCTGCGGCTTTTCATAGTTTGGCCCCCAGATCGCACAGCCTGAAAGACTGAGCAGGAAGGCCAAAAAGAGCCAGAACGGGATTCTATGGGGTCGCTTCACGTGGGCCTCAAACTTTCCCTTTGATATATGTCCAGATCCAGACCGGTTGATTAGAGCGTATTGTCGCCGAGGGCGCCCAATTAGGTTTAGGGCCTCATTGTACCTGTAAGCGCCTGACTTGCACGGTTTTCAGAGCCCATCACCCTCACGCATCAGCACCAGCGCCTGCTGCTCTTTCTTTTCGTAGATCGCAAAGGCCGAAATTCGCCTTGACTCCAGGAAAGCCACAAGACCGATATCCTCGGCAAAAAAGTAATACTGACGATGTGCAATCTCGGCAGGGCCTATTTTTCCCAGACTCTCGAGCCGAACCAGGACAGTCTCGTATTCGCCTGCGGGCACTCTCGCATGAAAACTTCCAAGATGGGTCAGGGTGAGATTGAGTTCACCACTGTGCCGAACTTTTTCAGGATGCGCGAGGTCAAGTACTCGCACCTTGGTCATCGCGCTCATCGATTGACCTGGAGAGAGCAATTTAGGTAGGAGCGGCTTGGCCGGATTGAATTCGGTTTTGACGCCTTCCTTCCTATCGACGGCACCCTCAATAAAAACCCCCTGCCCGTCCGAGACTCTCAGCAACTGTGATTCGGCGGCATTTAGCTGGTATTCAAACCGGGCTGTTCCGGACGCCTCACTGACCGCAACAAACCGGTGCAATTCCTCCATTTCAGATCCACTCTCCGGAATGACGCGATAAAGATGGGGGGCTTCATCCGGTGCCAATAAGGCCCTCGGTTCTTCCAAGATCTCTGCTGCAATCGGGTGATAACGTAATTCGCCCCGAAAGCCCAGTTCTAGAATTCGCCGATCCTCTGGTCTGAAAACCCCGAGCGCATTCTCTACCGCCCCAGCAGGCCCATTCCCTGCCAGAGCAAGCGAAAACAGCGCAAAGACGCAGACCCATCGATTCGAAATGCCCATCATGTCTTGGCCTTTGTGCCATGGCGCGACTGAAAGCGCTCCCATTCCCGAAGGAGCGCTGGGAGAACCAGCATGCTGCAAAAAAGCGTCGCCAATATGCCAATCGTCAGCATGACTCCCATGCTCGCCATCCCACGATGCGGCGCCACCGAGAGATTTCCAAAACCACTGATATTGGTCAGTGCGCTGAGGAGTACGGCCAAGGCCGTACTGGTATGAAGCAAAACGCCATTTTGAGGTGGTGCGGTCCGATAGCGGTGGACCATGTGTATGCAATTATCGACACCCATCCCGAAAATCAGGGGTAAAGCGATGATGTTGGCGAAATTGAAGGCAACCCCCCAACGTATCATAAAAGCACCGGTCAGAATCGAGGCCAGTAACAAGGGTGCCAGAACGAGAACCACATCGATCCGGCGCTCCATGGTGAAATAGAGCACCACTGTGATCGCCAGAATGGCAAGACCAAAAGCTTCCAAAAAGGCGCGAACCACTGCCTGACTGGATTCCAAGAACAAGACCGGGGTTCCCGTTGCATGCGGCGCCACGGCCCTGACCTGATCAACAAAACGGCGCATCGCGGAGGGATCGTGGAGATCCTCTCGGGGACGGACATCGACTCGCCAAATACCATCGTGATTGATCCAGCGGGATTTAAGATCCACAGGCAACGTTTCAATCGTGACTTGATCCGCTTTCAGCGCGTCCTGAAGCCGCTCAAGATTCGGACGAAGCTCCTTGACCAGCATACGATCTAAACGCGCGAGGTAGACCGCCCGGGCGGGCGTGTCCATATCCTCAAGATGGTCGAGGGTTCGCGCCATATTGAGTTCGAGCCGTGTTCCTTTCGCTATGTCCCGCTCACCCGGGTGACGATAAATATAGGCGGCCAAATCTGCCTGAAAACCTCGCAGGGTGGCGAGAGCCCTCACAGGATCCGGGGAAGGCAACGGCTCAGATTTCAGCAGGAGTCGGGTGCCCAACGTCACCGACAACTGATCAATCAGGGTGAGCTTTTCCTCCTGCTCTTCAGGAATAAAATCCCTGATCATCATCACGCTATCAACCGAGGCAAGACCCTCGAGCTTTTCCTGAAGGGATTTCGCCTCCTCTTCATTTGCAGCAAGAACAGCCAAAGACCACGGCGAATTGCCGCCTTCCTTAAGAAGCTCCCTGAAGGTCTGAACCGACTCACTGGAAGGATCCTGCAGGTTCAGCGGGTTCTGGTCAAAACGACTGTGTTCAAGCTCAAGACTTGAAGCCACACCCAGCAGCGCGGCGCCCACGAGGACAGCTCTTGAATGACGAATCGGATAACCCAGAATGTGGCCTGCAACACGAGACATCCGCCCTTCAGAAACCAGCGCCTGATCGCGGAATGCGAGGGGTCGCCGTAGACATAGAAAAGCCGGCAACACCAAAAGCGTGACGAACAGGCTAATGAACATTCCGGCACCCGAGATGATGCCCAATTCAGCCACACCGCGGTAACTGGTCGGAATAAAACAAAAAAAGCCGATGGCAGTGGTCAGCGTGCCAATTTCCAAGGATCCACCGACATGTCGCACGGCTCTTTTGAGTGCGGCTCTATGATTACGGGAGGAACCTGAGAGCTCTCGATAACGAAGGCAAAGATAGATTGCATAATCGGCCCCGATTCCGATGTACATGACCGAAAAGGCAACGGAGATCAGATTGAGCTGTCCCAGGGCGACCGTTGCAAAAAAAGCCGTAAAGATCAGGCCCAGGATGAGGCCTACTTGCACCGCAAAAACCAGCCAAAGGGAACGCAAACCAACCAGCATGACCAAGGCAACGCCCACGAAGGATCCGAAGCTTGCCATCTGCGCCCCGAGACTTGCGCTCTTGAGTTCATCAATGGAAAGCGCTGCGGCCCCGCTGATCCTGAGCTGAATGCCATCCCGACCAAAACCCAGGCCATCACCGGCATCACGAATGGCTGCAATCATGGCCTCGCCCGGTGCGAGGGAACTGTACTCGACCTTGGGCATGACCTCCAAAAGAACCCGTTGATCCTTGTCTGAGCGAACGCCAGACATTTCCTGACTCCAGGAAAGCGGCCGCTCAAGCCCACTGAGCGCATCATCCAGCGTACCGGCCAACGTCACAAAGAGAGATCCCAGATCGATTTCAGACGGCCCCTCCTGCGTGAGCGCACGCCGCAACAGATGGAAAGTGCCTGAGAGGCTCGGGTCTTGAGCGATATCGGCGAGGAAAGGCTGCGCCTGCGCAAGTCGCTCGGTGCGAGCCTCAAGCACATCCACCCCCAAGAACAACAGGGCATGCTGGCGGAAAAAGGACGTGGCCGGCGGATAGAACACCCATTCGAAATGTTCGTGATCCTCGCCAAGTCGGGTGGCGAGTTGATCTGCAGCATCCCTGGCCTGATCCGGCGTAGGCGCATCAATTACGACCACGACCGAATCCCTGAATGTCGGGAAGGCTTTTTCGAAGGCTAGTTTGTCCTGACGCCAGGGCAAACTGTCGGAGAGTACATTTCCGGGATACGTATTGATTTTGAGGTGATGGATCGTATGAAAGAGTGCGCCCGCTGCAGCCGCGATGGAGAGCACGATGACCCATAGGGCATGTCGTGTTGACCATTCAAACCATCGGGATAAGCCGTGATCAATGCGTGCCTTGATCCTGTAGCCGCGCTTGCCTATTCTCACTGGTATGCCCTCATGCAGGGATTTCCCCCTTGTTCACCTTTCACATCGGTCTGACCCTTGCCCAATTTTCTCACGTCCCACGCACTCGAGATGGTCCGCGCACTGGCCTTTGCTTCCCTCTTCGGGCTCTTGCTGGCCATCGGACTTCAGACTTCATTCGACGCCCTGATGGCTGCTTTACGACGGGTGCGCCTTGGGGCACTGGTTATCGGAAATTTCCTTCTGATTCCAGTCCTTGCCACTGCGCTAATCATTTACACAGGACTTGAACAGAGTCCCTCTCGCGCTCTGATATTTTTGGCCTGTGCCCCCTTTGCCCCGGTCGTTCCGCTTTTTGTGCGGATGGCGCATGGTCATCAGGCGCTGGCTACCGGCCTGACCGCCCTATTCCCGGCGTTTTCCGCGGTACTGACACCCTGCGCGGTCACCCTGAGTTTCTGGCTTTTGCAGGATGGGGGCAATGCAACACCCTCGCCACTTATGATCCTTGAGCTTCTGGCAGCATCCATCACGCTACCCCTAATGCTGGGCATTGGTGTTTGCGAGCGGTTTCCGAGACTTTCTCATCGCATCCAAAAACCCATGGAATGGATATCCGAAGCGATCGGCGTTGTCTCCCTGATCTATCTCGCCTCGCTTGAGGCCGGACATCTTGCGGCCTTCAGAATCGATGATGCCTGGCCCTATGTCCTATTCTATGAAGCCTCTTTTGCGATTGGCCTCACTTTAGGCCAAGGCCCCTTTTCTGACCGGCTGGTGATGGGCTTTGGAACCGCCAATCGAAACATTGGCCTTGCCATCCTGCTTGCAGCCGCCCTTGCTGATGATCGTTCGCTTCTGGGGGAGCTGCTTTCGCAAAGTCTTCTTATGCTTGCCGTCGGGCTTATCCATGTCGCCCTTGTCCGGACATTCCTAATTTTCGGTCGATTTGGGCGATGTATCGGTTCGGACAAACCCGCGGGCGGATAAAACAGGGGTAAGCTCATTGTAGAGCCACTCCCGGTCAACACCGAACTCCTCAAGCCGGTAGCGATGTCCGCTCTGATAGGTTTTCTGACGTTGCTGCTGTGCATTCAGACATGCACGGAAGTCCGGGGAAATCTCCCACTCAAAATGCCGATAGATTGCCTCGACGGCTGCTGAGGGATCTCGAACCAGCGCTTGATAATCGACGGTATGAATTTGATGCTCAGGGAGCCCCAAGGAGAAATGGTGCAAGTATTTGTACCACTCGCTCGAAAGTCTCGCGTAGGCCTTGGAGATCTCTCCATCGGGTTGAATCTCGGGGGAATGGGCCCTCAGGGCCGGGATCATGAGACTGATGCTTGATGCGATCGAATCGGCTGGATCCCGAAGAATCGTGATGAACCTTGCATCCGGAAAGGCTTCGAGAATCGACCTTACCGTGCCTGAGGAGTTGGTTGATTTGATCAGAAGGGTCTTCCCGCTCCCACTGCTGTAGATGAGACGCTGAAGGCAGCTTCTGTAGTAGTGCATCAGGGCCCGTCGGACCTCTTGGGGCAGCATATCCGGAAAGCCAAGCTCCCAAAGCTCCTCGATAAAAGGGAACAGCATGTAGATCGCCTCACAGGCGAAGGCATAAAGATAAAGCGCTCCATCTTCCTCTGGCGCATCCAGTCGCATCGTGTGAAGGTTATCCCATCCCCCAAACCAGCGTTTTTCACACCAGCCCAGAAGTCGACCCACCGGTCGACCCAAAAGACGATCGCAAGCCAATCCCCATTGAATGAGCTTTTCGGTCAAGACCGTCGGCAAAATCGTCTGATACATCTTCCAGAATACGAACCGCTCCTGATCCAATGTCAGGAGTTTCTGTAAAAACGAGGTTCCGCTTCGCGGTGGCGCAATGATAAAGACCGGCGCCACAATCGGAGTCTTCTCGATGTCTGGCCAGATGAGTCGGTCGAGCCAGCGCATCACCCTGACCCCGCCGACAAAAATCAGATAAAGGGTCGTAAAGGAAAGGACATAGAACACACGGCGCCAGCGAAACGGTTGAACGAAAAGCGAGAGTTTCAGCGCTTTGAAAAAAGAGGAATGGTTGAAATACATGAAGAATTAAGATCCAGCGAGGAATCCCGAAGGCCCACGCTCCGGGGAGTGTTCATCCGATGTCTTGCGCAAAACCCTATAAGCCGGGGAGTCGTTCCATCCGCAAATCTCCGGATTGGAACTAGCGAGGGGTAGTCGGCTTCCCTTCGCGAATCCACTCGGTAATGCCTTTCCCAAGATGAAGAATCTTCCGATCAGGCCACTCCGAGGCCAGCATCTTTCCCGCATCGCCGCTCCGGTGTCCGGACCTGCAAACCAGAATCACGGGGGTTTTGTGATCCGGTGCGATCCGACCTAAGGCCTTGCTGAATCCCGGAAGGTCAAAATGCCCTTCGCGATCATAAAAAGTCAGGGTTTGGCTCCCAGGAATCACGCCGGTCGCCTTCCACTCTTCAGCCGTCCTGATGTCAACGACAACAGCACCCTGCGATTCCATAAACTGAAGTTCTTCGCTGCTCAGTGGAGAGAGGCCTGCGGCAAAGAGATTGCTGACCCAAAGACTACTGACAAGAAATACCGACCCAAGTATCCGCATCATGACCAGAACCCACAATCATTTAAATAAACCGGCATCTTAGCCTATGCCCTGTGGGGATTGAACACATTCCCACACGATAAACAGGGATACCCTAGTGAAATTCTCGGGAACTTTTTGGTCTTCTGATGAACAAATGCTCGACTGGGATTGTTTGGCTTTCCTCAGGAGGGGAAACAGGTAACCGTCCTGGATTGCAACGTCCGATTACGTGGCCACGCGTGCTTAATCCCAGCGCTGCCCGCCCCGATAACAATATGAATAGAGGTTAACCAGATGTCGATTAATTTTGGAAACAGCGATCAATCTTCCACTTCGGGCCTTTCCAGCATCAAGTCAAATCCGATGGCACTATACGGTGGAATCGCCGCAGTTGTTCTCGGTGGACTTGGATATTTTCTCATCGGCGGCAACTCCCAGTCAGAGGTACGTAATGTATCTTTCAGCCAAGGGCAGGAGGTTGTCATTGAAAATCCGAACGGCGGACTCAGCCATATTACGGCAGGTCCTGGCATGATGAGCGCCTCGGTATCCGAAGAAGATCGCGAGCAGAGCATCTGTACCGCACAACCCGGCACCCATGGACAGATCGAGGAATTGCAGGTCATCGACCTTCTTTCCTATGTGAAAGTCAGGATGACGGATGGCGACTGCGAAGGAAAATCCGGCTGGACGACGAAAACCAATATCAAGCTCGCAGGCTAATTTTAGCCCGCCCTCTGATAAAAACCGCCGGGAGATCTTCGGATTTCCCGGCGGTTTTTTTTGTGATTTCTCCCGCGATACTGTCCATGTTTGATTAGGTGAAAATACGCTGTAATAAATTAATACTTCCCAACAACCTTATTGGAACCGTATACTCTTGGTCTCTTATTTACTCCCAAGGATTTCACATGAGCGACAGTTTCCTTCACCTCGGTCTTCAAGAACTCTCCGAACTTGTTCAGAAAGCTGAAAAGGCTCTGGCCGAAAAGAAAAAGAGCGAACGGAAGAACGTTATTGCTCAAATCAAGGAACTAGCCGATTCTATCGGTGTATCCATAACGATTCATGAATCTGGGGTTAAGGCAGTTTCTTCCAGAAAAGGTAGCAAGGTGGCTCCGAAATACCGTAACCCGTCCAATCCCGAACAGACCTGGACCGGTCGTGGCGTCAAGCCCCGCTGGCTGCGTGAATTCACCGATAAGGGCCGCAAGATCGAGGACTTCCTCATCTAAGCCGGATGCCCCGCCACATCGACACGGCGGGGCGCCCTTACTCCGTAATGGAGTTCCGATGACTCAGACTCAGTCCCCCGTCACGTAGAGAGAGGATCCCGATGGCTGAACAGACCAAACCCCGAACCCGAAAACCCCGCACCACCGCAAAGTCGGCATCAAGCCCTACCCCTGCCAAAGCCTCCACTCCGACCCCCATCATTGAAGAGCACACCCTCCGAGCCATTCTGGCCTGGATGAACGTTGTTGATGACTGGACCGTAGCCGGCTATCAGAACAAGCTCCCGCGCTGGGTCTATGTCCTCGTGGCATTCCTGATCTTGACCTGAGTTCTCATTCTCTCGTAAATGAATTGTTGACAGATTCGATCTGTTATCTAAAAATGCGTGTCCCGGAGCAGGAAGTTCCGGAAAAAATTAAAAAAAATGATGACAGGACGTCCAGCCCACCACTTGGGTTGTTACAGAGCTGGGTTCTGGCGATCCTTCAGATCCCCCGCAACGAAGTCGTACCACCCCCCCCGCGACTTCATGACGGTTCGCCAGAATTCTTTCCTGCGTATTCAGACTCCCTCCCCTTAAATTCTCGTGTTGGCCCATTCAGGGCTCTCATTGCGCTTGTCTCGAGTTTCTATAGCGCTAAAAAAACCGCGCGCCAGTATCTGACGTGCGGTTAGGTCTCTAAAGGTCAGACCTCCATCGAGGCCTGACCCTTGTGAGCATTAGGGTTTGGGTGCGGACTTAGTAGTCGCCCATGCCACCCGGGGGAAGCGCCGGCGCATCCTTTTTCGGAACCTCTGTGACCATGGCTTCAGTGGTCAGCATCAGCCCTGCAATGGACGCTGCGTTCTGAAGCGCCGAGCGGGTGACCTTGGTCGGATCCAGAATACCCATGGCAATCATGTCCCCGTATTCTTCCGTTGCCGCGTTATAGCCATAGGCGCCGGTGCCTTCGATGACCTTGGCCAGGACCACTGAAGGCTCGACACCTGCATTGGCGACGATCTGACGCAGCGGCTCTTCGATCGCACGACGCAGGATGCTGACACCGACCGTCTGGTCGTGGTTGATGCCCTTGAGATCCTTGAGAGAAGCAATAGCACGAACCAGCGCTACACCGCCGCCCGGGACAATTCCTTCCTCAACGGCAGCACGGGTTGCATGGAGCGCATCTTCAACGCGTGCCTTCTTTTCCTTCATTTCAATCTCGGTTGCTGCACCAACCTTGATCACGGCAACACCGCCAGAAAGCTTGGCGACGCGCTCCTGAAGCTTTTCACGATCGTAATCAGAGCTGGTGTCTTCGATCTGGCGACGGATCTGCTCAACACGGGCCCGGATGGCATCCACACTACCGGCACCGTCCACGATGACGGTATTTTCCTTATTGATCTGGATTTTCTTGGCCGTACCGAGATCGGTCAGTTCAACCTTCTCCAGGGAGAGGCCAACTTCCTCTGCGATCACGGTACCACCGGTCAGGATGGCGATATCTTCCAGCATGGCCTTGCGCCGATCACCAAAGCCTGGCGCCTTGACGGCTGCAACCTTCAGGATGCCACGCATGGTGTTGACGACCAGGGTCGCCAAGGCTTCGCCCTCGACATCCTCGGCCACGATCAGGAGCGAACGTCCGGCCTTGGATACCTTTTCAAGGGTGGGCAGAAGATCACGAATGTTTGAGATCTTCTTGTCATGGAGCAGAATGAAGGGATTGTCGAGCTCAACACTCATCGTCTCCTGTTCATTCACGAAATAAGGTGAAAGATAGCCACGATCGAACTGCATGCCTTCGACCACGTCGAGTTCGTTTTCAAGACCTGAACCGTCTTCAACGGTGATGACACCTTCCTTGCCGACCTTGTCCATGGCCTCGGCAATGATATTACCGACGTTTTCATCGGAGTTGGCCGAGATGGAGCCGACCTGCGCAATTTCCTTGCTGGTGGAGCAAGGCTTGGAGCTGGCCTTGAGGGCATCCACTGCTACAGTGACCGCGAGGTCGATGCCACGCTTGATGTCGGTCGGATTCGCACCCGCCGTCACGGACTTCAGACCTTCACGAACGATGGCCTGAGCCAGTACGGTCGCGGTGGTGGTACCGTCACCGGCCACGTCATTGGTCTTGGAAGCTACCTGCTTGACCAGCTGGGCGCCCATGTTTTCGAACTTGTCTGCAAGTTCGATTTCCTTGGCGACAGAAACGCCGTCCTTGGTGATGGTCGGTGCGCCGAAACTCTTGTCGAGAACGACGTTTCGGCCCTTCGGGCCCAGGGTCTGCTTGACTGCATCGGCGAGTACGTTGAGACCCGCCAGCATGCGATGACGGGCGTCTTCTGAAAATTTAACTTCTTTAGCTGCCATAACTCTTGATCTTCAATGAAACTGAGATGAAAGGGATGAATGAAAGGCTCAGCCGATGATGCCGAGGATTTCATCTTCGCGAAGCACGACATACTCGATACCATCGAGCTTGAGTTCGGTGCCGGCATATTTTCCGACCAGAACCTTATCGCCAGCCTTCACGGTGAGCTTGCGGATTTCGCCGTTATCCAGGGACTTGCCGGGGCCTACGGCCACGACTTCGGCCTGGGTCGGCTTTTCCTTGGCGCTATCGGGGATTACGATGCCGCCCGGCGAGGTCTTCTCTTCATCAAGGCGCTTCAGCAATACCCGGTCATGCAAAGGACGTATCGTCATAACTTCTCCTTGGTTTCAATCAAATTGATGGTCTCCGGCCCACGCCGGAAAAGGCCCCATCAGGGACACTCAAAACAGATGGGGACGGATTTTCAGGATTTCAAGAGGGAAAAACCCGAATGAGCGAAAAATTAACGCAGGAACCACGCCAAACACCGCCACTTACTGAAATTCTGGCGGAGGCACGCTCTTTTCATCGTGCTTTTCAGAGCGTTTTGATGGCCACGGCAGCAGAGGATGGAAGGCCACATGCGAGCTATGCACCTTACGTCGAAGATGATGAGGGTTGTTTCCACGTCTTTTTGAGCGAACTCGCGGCCCATACCCGCAACCTGCTTCAGGACCCGCGGGTCAGCCTTCTCTTCATCGAGGAGGAATCGCTCATGAAACAGGTCTTTGCCCGCAAAAGGGTCACCTATGAGGGGAGTGCCCGGGAAATCCCTCGCGAAGACTCGGCCTTTGCTCCCCTGCTGGACCGCATGGCCGAACGTCACGGCCCCATTGTCGGGATGCTGAGGAACCTCCGGGATTTTCACCTTTTCAGGATCACGCCGGATAAGGCCACCTATGTCCGAGGCTTCGGCGAGGCTTTCACCCTTGAAGGCTCCGATCTTCAGGGAATTCGCTGGATGGGAGACCGGGGCCACCAGTCCCTGGATAAGTCCCTTTAGCGGTTCTGAAGGACTCGTCTGAGCGAAAAGACGGACCAGACATCGGCCGCTTTATAGGCCGGTGTTAGAGAAATTTCCTCAAACCACGCGATGAGATCCGGGCGACGGGAGACCAAAGCCCACTCCCCAATCATCTGAAGGCGGGCTAGAAAAACAGCCAGTACCACATCGGCAGCGCTGGGTTTATCACCAAAAAGATAAGTCCCCTTCGGTATCGGAACGCTACCGATGAGATGAACCGCAGACTCACGAAGCGCCTCAACCTTGTCCTTCAGTGACCCTTCACTGAAGAATCGAATCCGCGCCTCGTTTTGCAAAATCTTGTTGGCAAAGACTTCGCCGAGCTCAGGATGAGCCTTCTGCTGAAGACGCAAGGAGACACACATTTTAGCGAGAAGCCTCGGAAAGACCCATTTGAGAATCGGCCAGCGCAGCATCGTCCTTCCGAAGGTCAACCCTTCGATCGAAAAGGCATAGTGGGCCTCCAAAAAGGCCTGTTCGGCCTCCCCACCATCCATAAAGACTTCCGGTCGCTTGCGCACGACCCACGCCAGAATCTCACGGCTATCGGCCAGAATCTCAGGCCCCGCCTCGAGAGCAGGCACGGTGAGATGCGGGTTGATCGCTCCATACTCTGGCGTCAGCTGTTCTCGCCCCCGGTGGATATCCATGACGTGGGAGGTGTACTCAACGCCTCCGACGGCAAGCGCAAGACGCGCGATCATCGAATAATAGGAGGAGAGGGCGTTGTGAAGGCGAAGATCTGCCATGGCCAGTCTACGGGTTGACAATGAAATCCCACTCTAGCACAGCACTCTTGAAGGAGGTTGCCGCAGGCAAGCCAAATAGCTTATGCTAAATATCGTTACCCAAAACCTGGATCCCGCCATGTTTCCTCAAAGATCCACTCGCCTACCGCGCACTCAAAAGAACGCGCAGACTGACACCAGGGCGCCCTTGCGCGTGATTTCCATTCAGCGCGGGATCACCGGGGCGACACCCATGCCCCTGCCACTTTTTGCCAGCCGGGTGCCCGCAGGCTTCCCCTCCCCGGCCGACGATTACGTCGACCAACGACTGGATCTCAATACCCATCTGGTCGAACACCCGGCCGCAACTTTCTTTACCCGGGTTTCCGGTCATTCGATGCGGGGAGCCGGCATCCATGATGGAGATCTTCTCATTGTCGATCGAGCCCTCGAACCGCAGGATGGCCGAATCGTCATTGCGGCCGTCAACGGCGAACTGACCGTCAAGCGCCTGCGATTCCGGAAAAACGGAACCTGGCTGGTCCCGGAGCATCCTGACTACAAGCCGCTCAAGATTACCGAAGGTCTCGACTGCATGATCTGGGGAGTTGTGACGCGGGTTATCCATGCCGTCTGAGCGCTGCTTCATCCTGGTCGATGGCAACAATTTCTATGTCAGCTGCGAGCGGCTGTTCCGACCTGCCTTGCGGCACCGACCCGTTGTCGTGCTCTCCAATAATGACGGCTGCTGCGTCGCACGCTCCAACGAGGCCAAAGCTCTGGGCATCCAGATGGGAACGCCTTATTTCCAGATCCGAAAGGCCTTCGAAAAGGCTGGCGGCATCGCTCTTTCCTCGAACTACACGCTGTATGCCGATCTTTCCACCCGAATGATGTCAGTAATCGGACAGTACTCGGATCGCCAGGAGATTTACTCCATCGATGAATCCTTCCTTGAATGCGACGGCTTTCGCTATTTCGATGCAACGAAGATGGCCATCGAGCTTCGTCAGAAAGTTGAACGCTGGGTCGGAATTCCTGTGGGCGTGGGCATTGGTGAAACTAAAACTCTGGCCAAGCTGGCCAATCGGCTGGCGAAAAAACACCCTGATTTCAAGGCGCTGGGATACTGCAACCTGCCCGGCCTCGATCCTTTCGAGAAGCAACGCTATCTCGCAGAAACGCCAATCGGTGAAGTCTGGGGTATCGGTCGGCGCTGGTCGCAAAAGCTCGAGTCTCTGGGCATTCGAAACGCACTGGATCTCAGCCGGGCCGATCCTTCAAAAATTCGGAGCACTTTTAACGTTATCCTGGAGCGAACAGCGCTCGAACTTCGCGGCGTTCTTTGCCTTGCACTCGAAGAAAGCCCGCCGCCACGCCAGCAGATCATTGCCTCGCGAAGCTTTGGCGGTTTGGCCACCGATCTCGAGTCGCTGCGTCAGTCCGTCAGTACACACGCCGCGCGGGCCGCCGAAAAGCTGCGAGAGGATGGTTCAAGGGCCTATCTGCTGACGGTTTTCCTCCACACGCCCCCGTTCAACCCCAAAGAGCCCCAGTATCACCCTCAGGTCACCCTGCGCCTTAAAACACCGAGCCGGGATACGCTCACCCTGACGCAAGCCGCCCTCCGCGGCCTTGAAGCGATCTACCGGGAGGGATTTCGTTATCAGAAGGCCGGTGTCATGCTGGGCGAGGTGACCCGCGAAGAACTCACCCAGACGGATTTATTCGAACCCGAGGACGCACCATCCCGGGGAGAGAGGGACAGGCTTCTGCTGACCATGGACCGCATCAATCAGGTCATGGGCCGCAATACACTATGGACAGCTTCGCAGGGGCTCACGGCCAAAGAACAGGCAAGGGGAAACTGGCGGATGAACCGGGACAACTTGTCACCTGCCTATACGACCCGTTGGAGCGAGATCCCCAAGGTCATGGCAGGCTAGAATTTGACCTGTATTGAAAATGGTTGGATGGAGACGCCTGAGATGACCTGCAGAAGCCCACTGAGCACCATGATTGCCCTGCCCCTGATGGTCCTGACGGGTTGTGCCACACAAAACGCCGCCCAAAGCGATCTCGATGCTGCCTGGGCCGGGGTCAACTTGCCAGGACATCACGCAGGAAAAGATACGGGCAGAACAAGTTCAGCCCGAATCACATCCGGGGGCATCGCCCAGACCTATCCCGACACCGCCATCACCGCGCTGTTTCCAAGCGGCGTTCATGATCCCAAGGGCTGGAGCCGGGACATCATGACCGCATTCAACTCGCTGCAGCTTCCCGCCACGAAGGAAAATCTGTGTGCTGCGATTGCTGTCATCGCACAGGAATCGTCCTTCCAGGCTGAACCGGTAGTCGCGGGGCTACCCCGGATCATTCAGGCTGAACTGGAGAAGCGACGAGATCAGTTTCATGTCCCGAATGCTGTGATGGAAGCCGCACTTGCCGTAAAGTCACCCAACGGTCAGACCTATCGCGAAAGGATCCAGAAACTTCGGACCGAAAACGATCTAAACCGGCTATACGACGACATGATCTCGGAACTCCCTCTCGGGAAGACCCTCCTTGGGAACCGCAACCCGGTAAAAACCGGGGGACCGATGCAGGTCAGCCTTGCCTTTGCCGAGCAGAAATTCAAGGCAGCGCCCTACCCTTATCCGGATCCGCGCTCCCTCAGAGCGGAGGTCTTTAGTCGGCGTGGCGGTCTTTATTTCGGGATTGCCTATCTGCTCGACTATCCGGCTGCCTATGACCATATGCTGTATCGGTTTGCCGACTACAACGCAGGGCACTATGCAAGTCGAAATGCCGGCCTTCAACGCGCCATCGGCAGTCTTTCAGGGCAAAGCCTTTCCCTCGATGGCGATCTTTTGCGCTATGAGGGGGATAGACCTTCAAGAACCGAAAGCGAGACCCTGAACGCCGCGCTGTCGATCAAGGATCTCCTCGGGCTTTCAGAACAAGCCATTCGTGAGGATCTGGCCCGGGAAAAAACGCCGGAGCTTGAAGGTACCCTGACCTGGCAGCGAATTGCAGAGCTTTCCAGGGCCCGGGGGAAGATGCCTCCAAGGCCCCAACTGCCCGAGATCAAGTTGATCAGCCCCAAGATCACCAGCGGACTCACGACCGCCGGATTTGCCCGAAAGGTCGAAGCACGATTCGGGCAATGCATCAGCCGACCAGGAAGTTAGCGCGCCATCAGACGTCGATGCTATCGGTATTGTCGTCGTAGCTATCCCAGCCGTCCTCGGCTGAAATATCCGTTCCATCGTCGGGAAGGTAAGCGGCATCGGTGGTTCGTGGCGTAGCACTGTCACCATAATACTCATTGATGGTCACATTCTCGGCGCCGCCATGCCCCATGTACCCGGTATCCGAAAACCCATAGCCCCCGCCATGGTGTCCCATGAGGCTTTCAAGCCCCTGAAACAGGAAGGCGCCTCCTGCAACCCCAGCCGCCGTAGCTGCGGCAGAGCCAAGAAAACTTCCGAACGGCGAAGCCCCCATAGCCCCAGAAACGGGCGCGGCTTGGGGATAGCCCTGCGGCGCTGCCAAAGGCGCAGGGCGACCCGCAGGCGCGCCCCATGGGTTATTGCCCAGAAAACTGCCAGCGGCACCCTCGTTTCGCCGCACGTCTGCGAGCTCCCTTTGAAGGGCGGCAATCTGGACCTTGGCACCATTCAGCGCCTGATCCTGAAGCAATGACTTTTGAACCAGCAGATAGAGCGCATCGGGCTGAGAATCAGCTGCAACCTTGATCAATGCCTGGGCTTCTTCATCCTTTTGAATTCCTCGAATTCCCTTCAATTGATCAAGAAATTCCGAGAGCAGTCGTTTTTCTTCCGTATTCATAAATTAATTTGATGGTATCGATTAGGTAAAAGGCCATATATCAGTGGGGTTCGATATAGGTGTTTTCAAGTACACAGAACCCTTCAATGGCAGGACTTAGAGAGCGCTAGATCCATTTGATTGTCAACAAACAGGCTACAGTGTGGAGAATCCTAGTTGGTTTGTTATCTGATAGATTACATACCAAGTTCACTACTAAAGAGGTAATTTGATGGAAATCTTCATTCTTGGTGCAGTTATCGTCGCAGCGGTGGCAACCGTGGATGTCAAAAACTCTACAAAACCAGCCAAGGGGCCCAATGACTAATTTTGTTTCTCATTGTTCTGATCTCTCCTCCTAGATAGCCCCGTCCTACGGGGCTTTTTTTTGGTCTTGGCACAGAAAGCTTCGAGCCTCTAGACTGCAGGAACAATTCCCATTTCCCGCGTCAACGGAGACGCCCTCGCCCCATGACTGATTCGCGGATCATTCTCCTCGAAGTTCCCTTTGCAGAAAAGGATGTTGCCAAGCAGCTCGGCGCCCGCTGGAACCCTGCCCTTCGCAAATGGTATGTCCCTGAAGGGCTCGACCCTGGCCCTTTCGCGACCTGGCGGCCCGGTGAAGAATTTAAACCGGAATCTTTTTTGGATCATCCGCCGACCGTCACCCCCTCTCAAGAGAGCGACGCACCCGGCATTACCCTCCTGGCTTATCTCCAGCAGGTGAATCTCGCACTGGTTCGAGGCGTCCCCAAATCCCAGTGGGTGCGCGTCGAAATAAGCCAACTAAAAAGAACCCAGGGCGGGCACTTCCAGCTCGAACTCGTAGAACACGACGGTCTCGGACAGCTGGCCGCGAGGATTCCTGCGTTTCTCTGGCAACAAAAGGCCACCAAGGTTGTCGATCGCTTTGAACGGGAGACTGGCGCGCAGCTTGAGAGCGGCATCAAAGTCTTGTTTCAGCTCTCGGTCGATCACAATCCGACTTATGGGCTTCGCGCCTTGGTCGAAGATATCGACCCCTCCTATACCCTCGGGGATATCGCCAAGAAATTGGAGGCCATTCGAAAAAGCCTCATCGATGCCCAGGTGTTTCACCTCAATCAAAGTCTCCCGACACCCACGGAATTTACTCACGTCGTCGTCATTAGCCCGAAGGACGCCGCAGGGCTTGGCGATTTTCGCGAGGATGCAGATCGGCTGGAAGCCCATGGTATCTGTCAATTTACCTACTATACGGCGGTCTTTCAGGGGCCAGAAGCCCCTGCAAGCATTCGTGCAGCCATCACGCAATTCGAAGAGGATGGCTTAAACGCTGATGCCCTTTGCATTATCCGAGGCGGCGGGTCCGTGACCGACCTCTATTGGCTGAATGACCGGGATCTTGCCGAGGTCCTATGTAAGGTCAAGATCCCGGTCCTGACGGGCATCGGCCACGAACGGGACAACACCATCCTTGATGAGGTAGCCAACATCCGCTTCGATACCCCATCAAAGGTGATCGGTCATATCAGCGGAATCATTTATGCCAATACCCGGGACGCTATCCAGAACTTCCTGATGATTCTTCGGTTGTCCGATGCCCTTTTGAAAACGGCAGAATCCGAGGTTGATCGACTCAGGATCGAGGTGGCTTCGGACATCCGTCATGCCATCACACAGAGTGAACTGGGGCTGGACCGCATCTGGTCCAGCATCCGTGAGAACAGCCAAGGGGGGATTCAGGCGAGTCTTCATCATCTGGATCGACTGATGGACCATATTCGGGGAAATACGGAGAACCTGATTCAGAGTCAGGACCTTGAACTTGAACAGTTAAAAGGTCGGGCGCTAGAGCTTGCGACATTAAGAATAGATGAGGCGGGGCATGAGATTGAAGCTCTGGCCCGGGAAATTCTGGGCGTGGGTCCTGACGCCACCCTACGCAGGGGATTTGCCATGGTCAGAGATCCTCGCGGAAAACCCCTGACATCCCGCCGTGATGCCTTGCGAGAAAAACGTCTCGCCCTTGAATTCCATGATGGCGTCCTCGGCGTCGTCCCTGATTCACCCGGAGGAAATACATGACCGATGAAACCGAAAGCTACAAAACCCACTATGCCATCCTGAAAGATGTCGCCGAGACCTTACGCAATCAAAAAGAACCGGACATCGATGCTTTAATACCGATGGTCGACAAGGCACTGGCATCTTACAAAATCTGCAAGGAGCGCCTCACTGCTGTCAAAACAGCCTTTGGTGAGCGCCTTCCTGAAGGCATGCCGGATTAATTGAAAAAGAGGGGGAACAGATTGAACTTTTTGAGGAGAATTTAATCTCAGCATTGAAGATAAAAAAACTATTCCTCTCTCGAGTCATAAAAAACCCGGCCTCAACGAGCGCCGGGTTTTTTATGACTTTGCATTTCCATCCTATTCAGTGGTTCTCATCGTGCTGAGAAGTCGAAGATTGCCAGCAAGAAGACTCAAGCTTCCACTGGTGAATAAGAGGATGGATCCCGTCAAAATCCCACTCGGCAATAGGAAGAGGCCAAGAAAAATCATGGTCTGGGCTTTCATTCAAGGCTCCTGTTTTGAGTGATCCGAAGATCGTTGACCATGAGACAGATTGTTTACCAATAAGTGCCACATCAGCATTGAACCTTGCGCTATCGTGCATGACAAAGAGCCGTACCCTCCCAAAAGAGCCCTTACGGCAAAGGAGCACACGATGAGCAACACTGAAACCAATGACGGACCCGAAAAAATCGGAAGCGTGGATGCCTGGATCCATCGCCAGTTCATGGAAGGATGTGATGAGCTTTGTTTCACCTATCGACGTGAAGTCGAACACCTGAGAGAGCTTGTTACCGAACTCAAAACCCTTCCGGCCACTGAGCGACGTCAGCACCGCGGTACGATGAAAAAATGGCGGCGAATCGAGCAACTCGAAAAAGCCCGGCTTAAAGCCGGCTGAAGCTTTGGCACCGGGCCGCCGAATCCCGAGCGGCCCAGCATCTCTCGCTGGCCTTGGTTGAACTGTAACTTTGGCCTATTAGCCTTATACTTCCTGGGGTAATGGCCATTGTGCCCACACCCTGAACCACCCCTGCCCTAGAAGAACCCGACATGAATGATCTCCATGCCATCAGCGCCTATGGCACTGCACGCTCCACGGTGCCTGCTCAACCACTTTCTCCTGAGGAACTAGGTCAAATTCACGCCTTCTGGCGGGCCTGCAACTATCTTGCGCTGGGAATGATCTACCTTCAGGACAACCCGCTCCTGAAGGAGCCCCTGAAGCCCGAACACATAAAGAATCGTCTTCTGGGGCATTGGGGAGCAAGCCCCGGTCTGGCCTTCGCCTATACCCATTTGAACCGCGTGATTCGTGAGAAAGACCTCGACATGATCTTTCTGGCTGGCCCTGGCCATGGCGCACCTGGCGTTCTGGGCCCAGTCTACCTCGAAGGCAGTTACTCAGAGATTTATCCGGACAAGGGACAAGATGAGGAAGGGCTGCACGCCTTTTTCCATCAATTCTCTTTCCCGGGCGGCATTGGCAGTCACTGTACGCCAGAAACCCCAGGCTCCATTCATGAGGGCGGTGAACTGGGCTATGTCCTTTCACATGCGTGCGGTGCAGCCTTCGACAATCCGGACCTGATTGTCGCCGCCGTTGTCGGGGATGGCGAATCTGAAACCGGCCCCCTGGCCACCTCATGGCACATCAACAAATTCCTGAACCCCAAGGTGGATGGAGCAGTTCTCCCGATCCTGAATCTCAACGGCTACAAGATCAACAACCCCACCATTCTGGCGCGCATCCCCCACGAAGAACTCGAAAAACTCTTCGAAGGCTATGGCTGGAAGCCCTACTTCGTTGAGGGCTCCGAGCCTGAGAGCATGCATGCGGCAATGGCAAGCACCTTGGATCACTGCGTTTCCGAAATCGAAAAAATTCGAGAGAAGGCGCGAAACGAACCTACTTTCAGTCGTCCTCGTTGGCCGATGATTGTGCTTCGGGCTCCCAAGGGATGGACCGCGCCTCAGGAAATCGATGGTCATCGTCTTGAAGGATTCTGGCGCGCGCACCAGGTCCCCATCGCCGATGTCAAAAAATCACCTGAGCATCTTAAGATTCTTGAAACCTGGATGCGCTCTTATCGTCCCGAGGAACTCTTTGCTGCCGATGGCTCACCGGCCCCCATCATCCGAAACTTTGTTCCTCAAGGTGACCGCCGAATGGGCAGCAACCCCAAGGCCAATGGCGGCAAGCTCAAACGAGCGCTAAAAATACCTAGCTACCGCGATTACGCGCTGGCTGTAGAGCACCCCGGGCAGAATGAAGCGGAAAACACTCGACCACTCGGAAAACTGCTTCGAGACATCATGAAAGCCAACATGACGAATTTCCGCGTCTTTGGTCCCGATGAAAACACCTCGAACAAGCTCAATGCCATCTATGAGGTTTCTCAGAAACTGTGGCTTGAATCCTATTTCCCAGAGGACAGCGACGGCGGAGAACTGTCAATGGACGGACGCGTGGTCGAAATGCTGAGCGAGCATACCCTTGAAGGCATGCTCGAAGGCTACATCCTCTCAGGTCGACATGGCTTTTTCTCGACCTACGAGTCTTTCGTTCACGTGATTGACTCCATGTTCAACCAGCACGCGAAATGGCTCTCGATTGCCAACCGCCTGTCATGGCGACCCTCGGTTGCCTCGCTCAATCTCTTGATCACCTCAACGGTATGGCGGCAGGATCACAATGGTTTTACCCATCAGGACCCCGGCTTCCTAGACGTTGTCGCCAACAAGAGCGCTGACGTCACTCGGATTTACCTCCCACCAGACGTCAACTGTCTTCTCTCGGTCGCTGACCACTGCCTGCGTAGTGAAAACTATGTCAATGTCATTGTCGCGGACAAGCAGAACCATCTTCAGTATCTCGACATGGACAGCGCGGTCGCGCATTGCACCAAGGGGATTGGAATCTGGGACTGGGCGAGTAACGATCAAGGGAAAACACCGGATGTCGTCATGGCCTCGGCAGGTGACATTCCTACCAAGGAAACCTTGGCCGCAATCTCAATGCTCCGCGAGGATTTTCCTGAACTCAAGATCCGTTACGTCAACGTTGTCGATCTTTTTAAGTTGCAACCGGAGCATGAGCACCCCCATGGCTTGAGTGATCGTGATTTCGATAGCTTGTTTACAAAAGACAGACCCGTCATCTTCAACTTCCACGGCTATCCCTTCCTAATCCATCGCCTGGCCTATCGCCGACACAACCATGCCAATTTCCACGTTCGCGGCTATAAGGAAAAGGGCAACATCAATACGCCACTGGAACTCGCGATCCAAAATCAAATCGATCGTTTCAGCCTCGCGATTGATGTGATTGACCGTGTGCCCGAACTGCAATTAGCTGGCGGACATGCCAAAGAACGTTATCGCAACCGTCAGATCGCCTGCCGGAATTATGCGTATAAAAATGGGATCGACAGCCCGGAAATCAATGCCTGGAGATGGCCAGGGGTCTGATTTCAAACTTAACCAAAAGTGATAAGGGAGGCCGAGGGACCTCCCTTTTTTATACAACGCGATCAGGGGCGGTCAGTCCCGGCTCTGTTACAATCGAACAGTCGCGCGAGTAACTCATTCAGGTACTCCCACCTGCCCCGATGGCGAAATTGGTAGACGCAAGAGACTTAAAATCTCTCGACCTTACGGTTGTGCCGGTTCGACCCCGGCTCGGGGCACCATCTGACGATTTCAAGACATCCCATAAAACCCTCAGTCCCTTGCAAAAAAGGACTGGAAAGATCAGGACCGTCCCGAGACGACCCACCCTTGATAATGCAGTATATATTTTGCATCATTAGAATAGGTTTCGAGGCGAACCTATTTCGGTAAGGTCTCTTTACTAACTCTCACACTGAAGACCCAAAAATGAGGAGGATCCATGTCAGAAGAACAAAGCCTTTTTGAAAAATTAGGTGGAGAATTAGCCGTCAATGCCGCCGTTGATATCTTCT
>JBEGVN010000030.1:0-25710 GCA_041178325.1 Pseudomonadota bacterium | reverse complement strand
ACCGGGTTCACCGATCAAATCCGCGGCTCCCGAGAGCAAGTACCTCACTCCTACGATCGACATATAGTAGCCACCGACCTCATGGCACAGAGCTATCGCTTCAGATCCCATCATTTTTTTAACGATAACCTGTCCGAGGACAGACAAAACGATAAATAAAGAAATATAAAATGCTCCGACTGCAAATAGGTCTATTTCGAAATTGACGATGCCATTTAGAAAATTTTGCATGGGTTAGCCTTTGTTGAGAGTGTGCTAAGGAGCCGCGGAATAAATCGGTGAGCCCGGTAAATTTAGGGCACCCGGCCAGTAAAATAGATGGCAGTTCTTCCGACCGCCAATCAACGTAAAGCGATGCAGCAACAAACCAGCTTTCTGGACGTGCTTCTTCAAAACAAGTCTCGTCAGACGCGTCGCGAGGTATTACTCTCTCAAATGGAGAAGTCGATTCCTTGGGCACTCTTGGTGGCGTTGATCGAACCGTTCTACCCGACGGGTGAACGTGGCCGTCCGCCGATCGGCATTGAACGGATGCTGCGTCTCTATTTCGTGCAACTCTGGTACAACTTTTCCGACGAAGGCACTGAAGATGCCCTCTATGACATGCCTGTGCTGGCGCGGTTTGTCGGCATCGACCTGACCTCCGAGCGCGTGCCGGACTCCACAACGCTCAAGAACTTCCGCCATCTGCTGGAAGAGAACGAACTGGCTCCCAAGATTCTGGATCAAATCAATGCCCTCCTGGCTGACAAAGGGTTGATGCTCAGAGAGGGGACCATCGTGGATGCAACGCTCATAGCGGCTCCCCCCTCGACCAAGAACAAGGACAAAACCCGCGACCCAGAGATGCACCAAGCCAAGAAGGGCAAGGAGTGGCATTTCGGGATGAAGATGCATATCGGCGTAGATGTCATCTCAGGCCTCACTCAAACCGCTGTAGGTACCGCCGCCAATGTGAGCGATGCGGCCATGGCAGGACAGTGGCTCCGGTCGGATGACTAGATTGTCTTTGCTGATGCGGGCTATACGGGTGCCGCAAAGCGATGCGAGAATGAAGGCAAGGACGTCGATTGGCACGTTGCCCGTAAGCGCGGCCAGGTGAAGAAGCTTCCTGAGGACGAAGTCAAAGGACTGACCTAAGAGGTTATGGTCATCATAGGGAGGTCATAACCTCATTAATCCGTGATTCCCTAGGCACTAAAGAGAAAGATCGACTCAAATGGCTTTGACGACCCGAAAAATTCGCCACACGCATCAGGGTGTGACCCTTGAGGGGTATTTTGCTTCGCCCAAAGACCCGCAAAATCCCCTTCCGTCGATTTTGATCGCGCCCACTTGGGCAGGATGTAATCAGCAGGCTATGGAACGGGCCCATATCCTGGCGCGACTCGGTTATGCGGCGTTCGCCATAGATCTTTATGGTGATGGACAGGTGGGCCAAACCCGAGAAGAGTGCCAAACGCTGATGAATAGTGTTGCACACGATCGAAACCATCTTCTCGAACGTCTTTTGACCACAATTGAAGCCCTGAAAGCACAACCAGAGGTCGACGCGTCGCGCATTGCTGCAATTGGCTACTGCTTTGGGGGGCTGTGTGTCCTTGACCTTGCGAGAGCCGGGGTGCCATTGCGGGGAGTCGTCAGCCTGCATGGTATTTTTTCGCCGCCTGCTGGAATGCCAACGCCCGCTATTCAGGCCAAGATTCTCGTGCTGCATGGATTCGAAGACCCCATGGCAACGCCAGAGCAAGGCGTGGAATTAGGCCAAGAGTTGACGCAACGCGGCGCTGATTGGCAACTCCATTTCTACGGGGCCACAATGCATGCATTCACGAACCCTGAAGCCAATGACCGAGAGTTCGGCACGGTCTACAACCCGCTGACCGATGAAAGGTCCTGGCGACTGGCTCAAGATTTTCTGGCCGAAGTGTTAAAATAGTCGGTCAGCTTTTATCGGATATCACGCATGGATCTCAATTTCCTCGAATTCGAACAACCCATCGCCGACCTTCAGGCCAAGATCGACGAACTTCGTCGAGTGGGATTCGACAATGAAATCAACATCAGCGAGGAAATTACCAAGCTTGAGGAAAAGAGTCGCAAACTGACTGAGCAGGTCTTTTCGAACCTTAGCGCATGGCAGATTTCCCAACTGTCACGTCATCCGCAGCGCCTCTATACGCTGGATTATGTGGACCTGATTTTTCAGGATTTCAAGGAATTGCATGGCGATCGCACCTTTGCTGATGATCCTGCAATCGTTGGAGGCATAGCAAAGCTCGATGGAATTCCGGTCATGCTGATCGGTCATCAAAAAGGCCGTGATACCAAGGAAAAAATTCATCGCAACTTCGGAATGCCTCGTCCAGAAGGTTACCGCAAGGCGCTCCGCCTCATGAAACTTGCTGAACGGTTTAAGCTCCCGATAGTCTGCCTGATCGATACCCCTGGGGCGTACCCTGGCATTAACGCCGAGGAACGTGGCCAAAGTGAAGCAATTGCCCGCAATCTTTTTGAGATGGCAACGCTCAATACACCGATTATTTGCACCGTCATAGGGGAAGGCGGATCCGGTGGCGCCCTTGCCATCGGTGTTGGCGATCGGCTTTTGATGCTGCAATACAGCACCTATTCCGTGATCTCGCCTGAAGGTTGCGCCTCCATCCTCTGGAAAAGCGCCGACAAGGCCGAACTTGCGGCAGAAGCAATGGGAATCACTTCCGATCGGTTGATGGATCTTGGACTGATTGATGAGGTGGTTTCAGAACCCCTAGGCGGCTGCCATCGGGATCGTGAAAAGACCGCCGAAAACCTCAAGTCGACACTCAAGCGTAACCTTGAGGAACTCGCCATGATCCCCAGAGAACGCCTCCTGTCCGAACGCCATCAAAAGCTTATGTCTTATGGGGTGTTTGAAGAGGCCATCGCCTAACTTTGAATAAAGAGGCTGTCTGCTTCATCCGGATCACATCGCCCGACAACTGGCTCATTACCAGGGAACCCGGACTGGCTGGATTGCACTAAGCGGGGGACGGGACTCAACCGTCCTTCTCCACCTTTGTGCATCGATTCGTCACCGGTATCCGAATCTTTCGCTGAGGGCCATACATGTCCATCACGGCTTACATCAAGATGCCGACCGATGGGCAAGATCCTGCCAGGAACTATGTGATTTATTCACGATCCCACTGACCATCCAGAAGGTCAATGCAAAGGGGAATCCTGGGGAAAGCCCCGAAGAAGCTGCACGAATAGCACGGTACCAGGTCTTCCACACCTTGATTGCCCAGGATGATTTATTGCTGATGGCTCATCATCAGGATGATCAAGCCGAAACGGTTCTGCTCCAACTTTTGCGCGGTGCAGGGCTTGAAGGAATTTCAGGCATGCCAGAAAGCGCCCCACTGGGTGCAGGGGTATTACTGAGGCCTTTCCTTCGTATCGAAAGCCATCACATTCTCAATTATGCCCAACAGCATGGTTTGTGCTGGATAGACGATCAGAGCAATCAAGATACGCGGTTTGATCGCAATTACCTTCGCCACACTATCATCCCAAAAATCAAGGAGCGCTGGCCGGCAACCTCTCGGGTTCTGTCACGAACAGCACGGCACGCAGCAGACGCTGCGGAACAGCAGCGAAAGCAACAACAGGCCCTGGCAGAGAAAATAGCGCCTGAGGGTCATTTTGACCTGAGCGCAGCCGAACACCTTGACCCTTCGGCCTTGCGTCTTGCGATTCGAGGCTGGTTTTCACATCATTCGCTGCGTATGCCATCGGAGCGAATGATCATCAGTATCATTGAAGAGCTGTTCAGATCGGGGACAGATCGAACGCCCATGATCCTGCTTCCTGATGGAAGCCGACTTCATCGCTATCGGAATGTAGCCTACCGGATTCCGTTTTTCGAACAGCCTTCCCCCTGCACCTGGTCGGACTGGCGAAAACCTCTCATATTGCCCGGCGGCAATGGGACCATGGCCTTTAACTGCGAAATGGAATCAATGGATAGTTACTGGGATTCTTCAGTGATTCAGATTCGCTACAGGCAGGGCGGCGAAAAAATCCAGCTGGAGGGCCGCCGAGGCCATCATGCACTGAAGGATCTTTTTCAAGAGCATCGCTTACCACACTGGGTGCGATCACATATTCCCCTGCTCTACCTTGGAGGTATGCTCGCCAGTGTTGGGGGCTTTTGGCTCAACTCAGAGATATTCACACATGCCCAATGGCATTCGGTTCCCAGACCGCGTTGGCGCCCGCCGGAGGGCATTGATCCAACGGGGGCACTGGAAGCCCTTCAGTCAACTCGAATTTAGCGGGTTGCGCTCGAGGGGCACCGGAACACGTTAAACGACTGCTGTCCATTCTTGGGGGTACCGATAGCAACGACCCCATTGCCACCGAGCTCACCCGCGTGATTGCGCGCAAGGCGTGTCAGTTCATTGTTAAGCGACTCATCATCCCGTGGGATCCCTGCAATGTCTGCAGCCGTATTGGATTCGACATGACCGATACGTTTACACCGTGAGGCTTCGGCAGGCGTCAGAACCTTAACCTCTTCTCCCTTGGGATTGAGATCAACCCAGACGCATCCAGACAGGACCATCGAAAGTAAGGTGAAAAGCATGGAAGAACGAAGCACGGACCGCATGGAACACTCCCAGGAGATGATCAATTGACTGATGTTAACCCAAGCGCGCAAATAAGGTTACCCAATGCCCATGACTCGGGGGCTCAGCTGAAGTAAAATAAACGCATAGTCTGGTCCGGACATCCAGCATCATTTCGTGGGACGTTCCAGGCGCCCTTCGGATCGCCAAACACTCCATCATCCCGAATGACCAAATACATTTTCATCACCGGCGGCGTCGTATCTTCGCTGGGCAAGGGAATTGCAGCCTCATCATTGGGCGCCATTCTCGAAGCCCGCGGACTCAAGGTCACCATGACCAAACTGGATCCCTACATTAATGTGGATCCTGGAACCATGAGCCCATTCCAGCATGGCGAGGTCTTCGTGACCTCCGATGGGGCAGAGACCGATCTTGACCTTGGTCATTATGAGCGCTTCCTGAGAAGCACGATGGGAAAGGTTAATAACTGGACGACCGGACAAATATACGAAAACGTCATCCGCAAAGAGCGCCGGGGCGAATATCTGGGCGCCACGGTTCAGGTCATCCCCCACATCACCGATGAGATAAAGCGGGTCATTCAGTTGAGTGCTGAAGGCTACGATGTCGCACTCATTGAAATTGGCGGAACCGTTGGCGATATTGAGTCACAACCCTTCCTTGAAGCTATCCGCCAAATGCGGGTTGAGCTTGGCGAGGAACAAACGCTGTTCATTCACCTGACCTTGGTGCCCTATATTGGAACGGCGGGCGAACTCAAGACCAAGCCCACACAACACTCGGTCAAGGAACTCAGGACGATTGGCATCCAACCTGATGTCCTCATCTGCCGATCGGATCGGATGATTCCTGAATCTGAACGCCGGAAAATTGCTCTCTTTACGAACGTCAGCGAGGCTGCCGTCATCACGGCAGTTGACGCCGACACGATCTATCGAATCCCTTCCCTGCTCCATGCCCAGCGTCTGGACGAGATCGTGGTCAGAAAGCTGCATATTGATGCACCGGCTGCTGACCTATCAGAATGGGAGGCTGTGATTGATGGCCTGACGCACTGGGACCGAGAGGTCAATGTCGCGATGGTCGGAAAGTACGTTCACCATACAGATGCGTACAAGTCACTTTCAGAGGCCCTGATTCATGCCGGCATCAAGACGCGGACCAAGGTCAAGATCCATTATTTTGATTCTGAAGACATTGGCGATGATCCGCGCTCCATGCTCCATCACATTGACGCCATTCTCGTTCCAGGGGGCTTTGGTGAGAGAGGTGTCGAAGGGAAAATCAGGACTGTCCGTTACGCGAGAGAATCCGGAATTCCCTACCTTGGCATTTGTCTTGGCATGCAGGTCGCGGTTATCGAGTTTGCCCGCAACATGGCTGGACTGACTGGTGCACACAGTACGGAATTCGACGCGAAGACCCCTCACCCTGTGATCGCATTGATCACGGAATGGCAAGATGCTTCAGGCCAGATCGAACACCGATCTGAGGCTTCGGATATTGGAGGCACCATGCGTCTCGGTGGACAAGCCTGCAAACTGGTTGAAGGCAGCCTGGGAAGGGAAGTTTATGGTGCCCCTGAAGTCATTGAACGTCATCGTCACCGTTACGAATTTAATAACTCCTATCTTGAAACCCTCGTAAATAAAGGACTCAAGGTTTGCGGAACCTCGCTGGATGGCAAGTTGGTTGAAGCCATTGAAATCCCGGGACATCCATGGTTCCTCGCCTGCCAGTTCCATCCAGAATTCACCTCGACCCCGCGGAAGGGACACCCCCTTTTCACCGGCTTCATAAGGGCCGCGCGAGATCACGTTGAAAATCGGAGCGACACATGAAGCTGTGCGGCTTTGAGGCAGGCATCGATCAACCTTTCTTCCTGATCGCTGGCCCCTGCGTGATCGAAAGTGAAGCTCTGGCCATTGATACCGCCGGGACCCTTCGCGAGTTAACGCAGGCCCTGGGGATTCCCTTTATCTACAAATCCTCCTTTGACAAGGCCAACCGCTCCTCTGGAAACAGTTTCAGGGGACCAGGCGTCTCTGAAGGTCTCAGGATTCTGTCTGAGGTGAAGCGTCAAATCGGAGTTCCCGTCCTGACCGATGTTCACGAGGATACCCCTCTGACAGAGGTTGCTGCGGTTGTCGATGTACTCCAGACCCCTGCCTTCCTCTGCAGGCAAACCAACTTCATCCAAAGCGTCGCCCGTCTCGGGCGGCCGGTGAATATCAAGAAAGGTCAGTTCTTAGCCCCCTGGGACATGAAGAACGTGATCGACAAAGCTACCGCCACCGGCAATACCAAGATCATGGCGTGCGAGCGTGGGGTTTCATTCGGATACAACAACCTGGTTTCGGACATGCGCTCTTTGATGATCATGCGCGATACCGGCTGCCCTGTCGTGTTTGATGCAACCCACTCCGTCCAGCTACCAGGCGGACAGGGTAATAGTTCCGGCGGTCAGCGCGAATTTGTTCCCGCTCTCGCTAGGGCGGCTTTGGCTGTTGGTATTGCAGGACTGTTTATGGAAACCCATCCGGACCCTGAAAAAGCATTGAGCGACGGCCCCAACTCCTGGCCGCTCCATAGAATGCGTGAGCTTCTGGAGACGCTCAAGACCATTGATTCCGCAGTCAAAAGCCAACCCCTGCTTTGATACTTTTCTAACCTTTACTTTTTGATCACAGGAGATCAAACCCGATGAGCAAAATTGTTGATGTGAAAGCCCTTGAAGTCCTTGACTCTCGCGGCAACCCGACGGTCGCTGTTGACGTCATCCTTGAGTCAGGCGCTGTAGGCAGCGCCATGGTCCCCTCCGGGGCATCCACGGGTTCGCGCGAAGCGATCGAACTTCGCGATGGCGACAAATCCCGCTATCTGGGCAAGGGCGTTACCAAGGCGGTTGCAAACGTCAATGGTGAACTTCGCTCAGCGGTGATTGGACTGGATGCTGCCGACCAGAAGGCTCTGGACAAGAAGATGATTGACCTTGACGGAACTGATAATAAGGGCCGTCTCGGTGCAAACGCTATCCTTGGTGTCTCTCTGGCCGCCGCTCGTGCTTCAGCGCAGGAAGCGGGCAAGCCGCTTTATGCTTTCCTCAACAATGATAGCGAATACCTCCTGCCCGTCCCGATGATGAACATCATCAACGGTGGCGCCCATGCCGACAACAGTGTCGACATGCAGGAATTCATGATTCTGCCCGTTGGTGCACCAAACTTCCGTGAAGCCATCCGCTATGGCGCAGAAGTCTTCCACGCACTGAAGAAAGTTCTGCACGACCGCGGTCTCGCCACTGGCGTTGGTGATGAAGGTGGCTTTGCCCCTAACCTCCCGTCCAACGAATCTGCCATTGAAGTGATCCTCGAAGCGATCAGCAATGCAGGCTATGTTGCTGGCAAGGACATCTTCCTCGGTCTTGATGTTGCCAGCTCCGAGTTCTACAAAGATGGTCTTTACCACCTTGAGTCCGAAGGCAAGAAGTTTACCTCTGAAGAGTTTGTCGATTATCTGGCAGCCTGGGTCGACAAGTACCCGATCATCTCCATCGAAGATGGTCTGGCGGAAGGCGATTGGCACGGTTGGGGCATCATGACGGACAAGCTCGGCGACAAGATCCAGATCGTTGGCGATGACCTTTTCGTCACTAACCCTGCGATTCTGAAGAAGGGTATTGAAGCCAAGGTAGCAAATTCAATTCTCATCAAGGTTAATCAGATCGGATCACTGACCGAAACGCTGGAAGCTATCGACATGGCCCATGCCGCCGGCTACACGACAGTTATGTCTCACCGTTCCGGAGAAACGGAAGATTCGACGATTGCTGACCTCGCTGTTGCGACCCGGTCCGGACAGATCAAGACCGGCTCGCTCAGTCGCTCAGATCGTATTGCCAAGTACAACCGTCTTCTTAAGATCGAAGCGGAACTGGGCCCCAAGGCAAAGTACGCTGGCAAGTCCGCCTTCAAGCGGGCCTTCTAATCCACCAAGAGAAGCACTCTTGGTCAAGCTGATTGCCTTCCTGGCACTCCTGATTGCCGCCCTCCAATACCGTTTATGGTGGGGTGATGGCGGCGTGAGTGAGTACAAGGAAACACTTGGACGTATTGAGGAGTTACGTCAGGAAGGCGAACAGCGCCGAGCTCGAAATGCGGCCGTAGCGGCCGACGTGGCTGATCTTCGGGATGGTACGGATGCCATCGAAGAACGAGCTCGACATGATCTTGGACTTGTAAAACCCGGCGAAACTTTCGTACAGGTATACGAAGACAAGGAATCACAAAGTCCGGCACCCAAAAGTGACGGATCAGCAAAACCATCTCAAGGACGAACAAAATCCAAGACCAAGCCAAAAGGCAAGACACTGACGCCCGTCAAACCGGACGAGGCACTCCCCCCCCCATGATCGTCGTTTGGCCTGGGTTTTTCCTATCGCCTCATGGGTAACTGGTGACGCATGACTAATCACTTCTGGGCCGTTGTCCCTGCTGCCGGCGTCGGAAAGCGCATGGGAAGCGCTGTTCCCAAACAATATCTTGAAGTCCTGGGAAAAACAGTACTCGAGCATACCCTCGAAAGGATCCTTTCGGTTTCACAGATTTCAGCCATTGCGGTTGCATTGGGTGACGAGGACGGCTATTGGGATGATCTCGCTGTCTCAAAGGATCCCCGCATTATCCGCGCACAGGGCGGTCGTGAGCGTTCCGATTCCGTCTATTCCGCGTTGAAAAGTCTGGAACACACTGCCGCCCCGGATGACTGGGTCCTCGTACATGACGCCGCACGCCTCTGCCTCACCCAAAACGATGTCGAAAAGCTGATCGATACCCTTCGGCATGATCCGGTTGGCGGTATTCTGGCGCTACCCGTCAGTGACACCCTTAAAACCGTAGAACAAGGGCTCATTGTCGGAACGCCGGATCGAAGTACCACCTGGCGTGCATTGACGCCCCAAATGTTTCGCTATGGCCTACTCAGGTCGGCATTGGAAGAAGCCGCAGAGCGGGGGAATTTGGTCACTGATGAAGCCAGTGCAATTGAGCTCAAGGGATATCAGCCACGGATCGTTGAAGGACGGCCTGACAATATCAAAATCACTCGACCCGAGGATTTGCCTCTGGCCGCTTTCTATCTGGAGAACCAATGCTGAGAATCGGACAAGGATATGACGCCCATCGTTTCACCGATGGCGGACAACTCATGCTTTGCGGCGTACCTGTAACCTACGAAAAAAGCCTTGCTGCTCACTCCGACGGTGACGTCGCCCTCCATGCCCTTTGCGATGCCCTTCTGGGTGCAGCAGCCATGGGTGATATCGGTCGTCACTTTCCTGATACCGATAAAACCTACAAGGGAATCGACAGCCGCATTCTGCTCCGTGGTGTTGTTGAAAAAATCAGGGATCGGGGGTACGGCATTATCAATGTCGATGTCACTGTCGTCGCCCAACTCCCCAAGCTCGCTCCTTATATCGAGAAAATGCGCGACACGGTTGCCGAAGATCTGGGTATTGACCCTGATGCAGTCAATGTGAAGGCGACTACCACTGAGTGGATGGGCTTTGAAGGTCGTGGCGAGGGCATCTCGACCTACGCCATTGCACTGTTATCCAAAGACTGAGCTTTTATTTTGGACCCCACAGCCCAGCTAAGCTACGTTCACGGTCGACCGTCGGTTCGGGGCAGCATCAAGACAACGCCTGAAGACTTTATTGTTGAGGAGGTCTTGAGCTTCGAACCTTCAGGACTGGGTGAGCATGCCTTTGTCCTGGTTGAGAAATGGGGAGAAAACACAGATTTTGTGGCCCGCCAGTTAGCGCGTTTCACCAGTACCAAAGCGCGGGATATCGGATATGCGGGCCTGAAGGACCGTCATGGCCGAACTCGCCAATGGTTCAGCGTTCAATTGCCTGGGAAAGAAGATCCTGACTGGAGCCTTTGGCAGGGTGAACAGTTCAAGGTCATTACCCATACGCGTAATGACCGAAAGCTGCGACGCGGTGCGATTAAGGAGAATCAGTTCACGCTGACGATTCGTGATCTCGATCAGCCCCCTACTGCGTTAATGGAACGCGTCAAAGCCATTGCTGAATCTGGAGTGCCGAACTATTTCGGCCCTCAGCGTTTCGGACGCGATGGCAATAATGTAGAGCGTGCGCTTGATCTGATTCGCAATCCCAGCACTCGGATCAACCCAAACCTTCGAGGCATATTTCTCTCTGCTGCCCGTTCTGAGATTTTTAATCAGATCCTCTCAGAGCGCGTCTTGGACGGCACCTGGAATCAGTCTATTGCGGGCGACGTCTATATGTTTCCCGACTCGAAAAGTCATTTCGAGGCTGAAGCCGACGCAGAGGATATCAAGGACAGGATCCGTCGTATGGTGATTCATCCAAGTGGACCTCTGGTGGGTGAAAAACCCTCTGTTGCCTCGGGAAAAGCGGCAGAAATCGAAAACCGCGTTCTTTCTCGTTTCTCAGAAATCCATGATGGTCTTAAGTCCGAAAGGCTTGAAAGCCTGAGACGCCCCTATCGACTGGTGCCTGAACAACTGACTGCTGAAGCGCTGGATGATGGGTCTTTAAGACTTCGATTTAACCTTCCTGCCGGTACATACGCGACGACCATCCTAAGAGAACTAATCGTTTTCGAATCGTCTCAACATCCGGAAGTGTGATTACTCGGTCCTGCCATGAACATTACGATCTACCATAACCCACGCTGCTCGAAGTCCCGAGAAACTCTGGATCTTCTCAAATCCCGTGGGTTTGAACCTAATGTCGTCGAATACCTGAAGACCCCGCCAAGTCAGGCTGATTTAGAGACCATTATCAAGGCTCTCGGCGTCGGTCCTCGCGCACTGCTTCGCAAGGGCGAATCGACCTTCAAGGAACTCGGACTCGATGATCCTAAAGTCACGGATGAGACCCTCATTGCAGCAATGCTGTCGCATCCTGTCCTAATCGAACGACCAATTGTCGTCTATGGAGACCGTGCGGCCATAGGTCGCCCCCCTGAATCCGTGCTCTCGATTCTGTAAATCCACTGAACACACAAAAACCATGACCGAAATCCTGATTCTGTATTACAGCCGCTATGGCGCTACCGCCGAAATGGCCAATCACATCGCGCGGGGCGTCGAGGAAGTCGAAGGAGTAACCGCAAAAATACGAACAGTGCCTGATGTATCTCCCACGACAGCGCAAGTGGAAGACAGCATTCCGACGGAAGGAGCGCCCTACGCAACGCTCGATGAACTCAGGGACTGTGATGGCCTAGTCCTTGGGAGCCCTACGCACTTTGGCAATATGGCCGCCGCCCTGAAACACTTTATTGATAGTTCAAGTGGCCTTTGGTTCTCAGGAGCACTTTCGGGAAAGCCTGCCGGTGTTTTTACATCCACCTCCTCGATGCATGGCGGACATGAATCGACCCTCCTTTCCATGATGATCCCCCTGCTCCACCATGGGATGGTTGTTGTTGGCATTCCCAGCCAGGAAAAGGCGCTGAGTCAGACACGCTCCGGTGGAACCCCCTATGGTCCTAGCCGACTCTCAGGTTCAGGCAAAGAAGACCTGACACCGGAAGAAAGAGCTCTTTGCCGTGCGTTTGGCGCCCGCATGAGTCGGACAGCGGTGGCACTTAAGACGACGCGTGTTGCCTGATTGGCCGTGAGCCAACAACTCCCTCTTCCTTTCGGCCTCGATCCTGAGTACACCTTTGCCAGGTTCTTTCCGGGACCGAACGCAGAAACCATTAGACTGCTACAAGCCGTGGCTCTGGGAACAGCTCCAATCCCTGTCTTCCTCCACGGCCCCCCTGGGAGCGGAAAGACTCATCTTCTGCAGGCGACTTGCGGGGCAGCAGGAAGCCAAGGCCAACTCGCCATGACGTTACCCCTGGCACTCATCAAGACGCAAGGTCCATCTGCCATAGTAGGATTGGAAGAGTTCGATTGCCTTTGTCTCGATGATATTGACGTCATTGCAGGTGAACGTGAATGGGAGGAGGCTCTTTTTCTTCTGTTTAATGCCCTCAAGGATCGGGGCGCTCAGTTGGTCTTGGCAGCAAAATCGCCGCCAGGCCAGTTACCCTTCGTTCTGGAGGATTTGCGCAGTCGCCTATCCTCAGGCCCCACCCTCGCGATGAAGCCACTGTCTGAACAAGAATCCATACAAGCACTCATAGGGCATGCCAGCGCACTCGGACTCGAAATGAGTGAACCTGTAGCCCGCTATCTGGTTCATCGGGTGGAGCGCGACCTCGGGAGCCTCATCCGTTATCTTGATCAGTTGGATCGAGCTTCGATGGCCGCAGCACGGCGACTGACTATCCCCTTCGTTAAATCGATTATCGATCCTCTGGGCTGATGCGAATTCACCTGATTGGGACCGGCGCAGTCGGTAGCCTCTATGGCGGATTGCTGTCACGTGCAGGGGCTTCAGTAACGGCCCAATGTCGGAGCGACTTTGATCAGGTCAGCCGTGAGGGCATCCGGATTGAAAGCCGCGTTGGACTTGGGGAATGGATTTTCAAGCCCTCACAAGTGATCCAACCGGGCGAACCACTGAGAACGCAACCCGAAATTGTTCTCTTGGCAGTCAAGCTGACACCGCGTTGCGATCGGATCGCGCTCTTGAAACCCGTCGTCGGGAGAGGAACAGTGATCGTTTCGATTTCTAATGGCCTTGAAGTTGAAAATGAACTTGCCGAGAGTTTTCCACAAAATGAAGTGATTGGCGGGGTTGCCTTCGTCTGTGCCACACGCACCCAGCCAGGACATGTCATCCATCAGGCTTACGGGCATATTGTCTTGGGTCGATATCCCAAAGGCCACTCTGTGATCGGTGAGACCCTGGTCAGTCGGTGGCTCTCTACCGGTGCAAGCGCAGAATACTCAACACAACTTGAAGCTGTTCGATGGCAAAAGACACTCTGGAATGCCTCCTTCAGTGCGCTGTGTACGATCAGCAACGCACACACCGCAGCGGTATTGGGCGGCGCAGAGGAACTTGTTCGAAAGGTCATGGAAGAAATCCACCAAACCGCCACACAACTCGGCCATGTGCTTCCGAACGGCATCATTGAAAAACAAATTAATGGCACCCACCGCATGCCTCCTTACCTTCCAAGCATGACATTGGACAGGGCTGCCGGGGAAGCAACAGAGGTTGAAGTCATTCTTGGGAATGCCTTAAGAGCCGCCCGACGTATCGGCTTCAGAACACCGTATCTCGACACCCTCTACACGCTGATGAAGCTCCAGTCTTAGACAGAGTGATAGTCTTAGCCTTAACTTTGCACCCATGGAAGCCCACGGAAACGCCAGCCGTTGACGGTTGAACGGTGCTTCGCCTCATCGATGCCACCCTCAAAACCTTCCTCGATATTGGTCAGGTTTAGATACCCCGACTGCTGGAGAATCTCGGCCGCAGCCATGGATCTCTGCCCGCTTCGGCAGAGAAGAAAAATCGACGTCTTCTCGTCAGGCACGCTCACACGAACCGATGAGAGAAAATCAGGATTCGTTGCCATGCTTGGGGCAAACTTGAAAGGGATATTCAAAGCACCGATGGGATGACCGACAAAGCTGAACTCAACAGGATCCCGCACGTCAATCAGGACGGCCAGAGGATCCGCAGTCAGGGCGGTGTGGGCAGCAGCGGGATCCAACTTCTTAATGTCAGTCACCTGAGTTCTCCTTCAAGCAATCAAAGTGTGTCAACAGCATGAAACAACCGCTCGACCTCGGGGATAAGGCGTTTATCAAGCAAGAACATGATCACATGGTCCCCCTCCTGAATCACCGTGTCGTGATGAACATGGAGAACTTCATCATCGCGCACCAGAGCTCCCATCACGATCCCTTCAGGCATATTGATTTCATTCAGGGGAATACCGATGACTCTTGATATGCCGATTTGTCCGTGAGCCACCATTTCAATAGCCTCCGAGGCCCCATGTCGGATGGAGTGGACCTGCCCCACATCGCCCCGCCGGATATAGCGAAGAAGGGCACTGATGGTCGCTTGCTGGGGTGAAATGACCAGATCCACTTGTTTGTCATCGACGATTTCTGAATAGGCATCATTGTTAACCAGTGCGATGACCCGTCGGGCACCGAGGCGCTTGGCTAGCATTGCGGAAAGAATATTCGCCTCGTCATTATTCGTGATGGCACAAAAGACATCTGCGCTATCTACGTTTTCACTGATGAGAAGCTCCCGGTCGGAAGCGTCACCTACGAGGACCGTGGTATTTTTCAGCTGGCCTGCGATCTTCTTGGCGCGCTGGGGATCTCGCTCAATCACCTTGATCGAATATTGGCCTTCAAGGGCAAGAGCAACCCGTTTACCGACATGTCCCCCGCCAGCAAAGATCAGACGTTTATAGGGCTTTTCCGACTTACCTAATTCGGACATCACTCCCTTGATTTCCTCTCGTGATGCCAAGAAGAAGACTTCATCACCGTGCAAAATCACCGTGCTGCCGTTGGGTGCAATCGGTTGACCGTTGCGGAATATGGCCGCAATTCGGGCATGCAGATTGGGGACGTGCTCATGAAGCTCACGAATTTCGCGTCCCACCATTGGGCCGCCCCGAACCGCTTGCAATGACGCCATCCTGACCCGACCCTCTGCAAAATCCAACACCTGACTCGAACCTGGATGAGAGAGCAAGCGTTCGATGTACTGCGTCACAATTTGTTCCGGGCTGATCACGTAATCAATCGGAATCGTCTCAGGAGAGAAAAGGCCGGGGTAGGCAAAATATTCGATTGACCGAACTCGGGCAATCTTGCGAGGGATCTTGAAAAGAATGTCAGCAATTTGGCAAGCCAACATGTTGGTTTCGTCATCACTGGTTGCTGCGATCAACATATCCGCCTCCCGCGCTCCAGCAGCCTGAAGAATCGGCGGATGCGCCGCGTGCCCTAAGACCGTTCGAATATCAAAACGATCCTGTAGCTTATCAAGGATCTCCTGGCGGATATCCACCATGACGATATCGTTCTTTTCACTGGCGAGACTCTGGAGCAGGCTACTACCGACCTGACCCGCCCCAAGGATGATGATTTTCATAGCCTGACTCGAACAATGGGTGATGCTTCAATACCCTTCCTGACACGGCAACCAATTCCGGCCAAGATCCCCAAAAGCGAGGAAAAAAGGATTCAGCAGACTTACCTTGTGATTGTACCTAAGCCGACGACCTTGAAGGTCAACAACACGACCTCCGGCAGCTTCGAGAACGGCCTGACCCGCTGCCGTATCCCATTCAGAGGTCGGGCCAAAACGAGGGTAGAGGTCAGCCGTTCCCTCGGCAACACGGCAAAACTTGAGCGAACTGCCCACAGGTTCCATAACTATGGATCCCTGTTGCACCAGATAAGCGTCAAGATCCGGAGCCGGGTGAGACCGCGACCCCAAGACTCTCAGCGGATCCGAAGCAATCTCTGCAACAGAAAGCGATGTTTTGATGTGATTCGCATCCATACGGAAGGCACCCTTCCCTCCCTGTCCGACATAGGTCAGACCATGGACCGGGACATGCACAATTCCGAAACAGGGGTATTGGTTTTCGATCAGTGCAATGTTGACCGTGAACTCCCCATTACGATTCAGGAATTCCTTGGTTCCATCGAGAGGATCCACGAGCCAGTAGGTTGACCATGACAAACGTTCCGCATCATCCATGGGAGCGGACTCTTCGGAAAGCAATGGGACATGAGAAGCCAGACCCTTCAGGCCGCGCTGAATTATCTGATGACTTGCAAGATCTGCAGCGGTTAGTGGCGATGAGTCGCCTTTTTCCCATACCGCTGCCTTTTGGCCATAAAAAGACAGGATTTCTTGCCCTGCTGCCTCTGCGAGGAGGACCAACGCATGAACGAGTTCCTCATCTAGAGTGAACGGCGAAGATTTAGTGATCGCTTTTGACAAAGGGGGCGCTCGTTATGAAGTGACCCCTCATTATCACACCTTAGACGTCCTGACCCTCAATAGAGGTCCTCTTTAACTCCCTCTTCCTGCCCTGCAGCAAAAGTCAGCTTTGCGACATTGTCTTTGGTAAAGAACCCTTCGAAATCACCGAAACGCTGAACATATTCAATGATGAGTGAGGAAAAGTCGGATGCAGAAGAGAAAATCTGCTTAAGACCCTCGCTACGAGAACCGATGGTTTCAAGAAGAAAGCCCTTGCCTTGACTGGCAATCGCGTCGACCACCACGTCGATGTACTCTCGTCCATCAAGCTGTCCATCTTTCACCTCGACAGCAATGTGATGAAGCCTTGGTCCATAGTTGCGGACAAAGGTTTCCGTCGGACTGGGTAAGCGGTCCAAGTGATTGACGCAATAGGGGTGATTGTTCGCCGTAAATACCTTCGCGGGACTTTGCGACTCGGGCAATGCATGGGCACTCTTGGTGACATTCGTCGAAGAGTTCTGATCCTTGATGTCATAACTTCCCCAGTAGTAATAGCTGGAGAGTGCCAGATATTCGAGGATGGCAACCTCGCGATTTTGGCTATAAACCCGCGTAGCAAGGTGATCGACCGGACAGAGAAAGTCCTTGATACCGATACGTTCTTGCATTTCCTTGCCGCGATCATTGGCAGCCTGAGCCTGCGGAAGAATAATGCAGTTGCCATGCTGATAAACCCGAATGCTATCCAGCGGTCTTTCCATGTAACCGATCACATTTTGGGTGTAGGGCGATGGTTTCGAGATACTGACGTTGAGTGGGAAATCAAGGTCGGCCAACTGGCCCACCTGGAAGAATCTAAATTCGCGCTGCTGTTGCATTGCGACTACCTGATGTCGATCCTTACAATGCAGGATCTCCCCAAGATATCGCGAGTGTGGGCGACGGGCACCGACCGGATATAGATCATTCAGACTCCGGAAAATATCGGAGTAAGCCATCTCCTTCGGTTCGCGAAGAAGAATATCTGGCGATTGCATATCGATACGAAGAACATGCGTCAGATGTTTTTCACTATCCAGCGTTACCAGATACTCATAGGGTGACATCAAAGCCAGTTCAGCGATGTATTCAACCGAATTTCCAGGCTCGACGCTGATCAACATGGCTTCAATGCCACCGATCATTTCGGTCAGTCCACTGCTATCTCTATCCTCCAGAAGCCTCTGTAAATAGTCTTCATAGAAAGCAGAATTCTGCTTGTCTCCGTAACGCGGCAGACGGGTGGAGTAAGTCATTAAGGTAATCTCCGGGTCGAAGGCTCCCACCTGAGGTCCAGGGTTGAGGGAAACCTGTGGTTACGGGGTTCGTCGGCAACCATACGCTTGCCTTGGACATGGCCATGCTCCCAGAAACGCGCCCTGCGACGGGCCTCTGCTTCCTGGGCGTTGACGGGAAAGGTGTCGTAATTGCGCCCGCCAGGATGACTGACGTGATAGGTGCATCCGCCGAGAGAGATTCCTTCGAGCTTGTCATACACATCAAAGACCAAAGGCGCCTGCACTCCGATGGTTGGGTGCAACGAAGACGGCGGAGACCACGCTTTAAAGCGAACCCCAGCAACGAATTGGCCTGGCGTACCCGTCGGATGTAAGGGGATCTTTCGACCATTACAAAGCACCTCGTGGCGATGGGAAAGCAGCCCATCGACCCGGACCTCAAGCCGTTCTACCGAGGAATCAACGTAGCGGGCCGTACCGCCGCCGGATACTTCTTCCCCCAGAACATGCCATGGTTCAATGGCCTGCCTCAGACTGAGCGCGATGCCCTCAACGGCTACCGTCCCATGGCGTGGGAACCTGAATTCCATGAAAGGCTGTAACCAATTTTCATCAAATGAATAACCAGAAAGTCGCAATTCATTAATCACTTCACGAAGATCAGACTCAATGAAATGAGGCAGCATAAACCGGTCATGCAGCGCAGTATCCCAATAAACAAGCGGGCGACGCTCGGGGGTCCGCCAGAATCTTGCAATGAGACAACGCAACAAGAGGGCCTGAACCAGACTCATTTGGTAATGCGGGGGCATTTCAAATGCGCGAAGCTCCAAAAGCCCCAGACGTCCTGTCGCACTGTCCGGCGAGTACAACTTGTCGATACAAAACTCGGATCGATGGGTATTCCCGGTCATGTCGATCAGGAGATTCCTCAAGAGCCTATCAACAAGCCAGGGCTTTGGCGTTTCTTCACCAATGTCGCAATGAGCCTCAAGCTGCTGAAAGGCGATCTCCAATTCGTAAAGATTATCGTCACGCGCTTCGTCGACACGGGGAGCCTGGCTCGTTGGGCCGATAAACTGACCTGAGAAGAGATAAGACAGCGATGGGTGGCGTTGCCAAAATCGAATCAAACTGACCAATAGGTCGGGACGGCGAAGGAAGGGACTTTCACCCGGCGTTGCCCCCCCGAGCGTGATGTGATTTCCGCCACCGGTTCCAGTATGGCGACCATCCAACATAAACTTTTCTGCAATCAGACGAGTTTTTCTAGCATCGGCGTAAAGATCACGGGTCCGGCTGACTAAGGTTTGCCAATCGCCCGACGGATGAATGTTGACCTCAATGACACCCGGATCCGGTGTCACAGATAACATTTTCAAACGGGGATCACGCGGTGGTGCATATCCCTCAAGCCGAATCGGTTGTCGGGTTTTCTCAGCAACGCTCTCAATTACGGAAATCAAGCAGACAAAGTCCTCGAGCTGACTGAGCGGCGGGAGAAAGACATGGAGTACACCATCGCGCACTTGAAGTACCAAAGCGGTATGCACGACTTCCCGGGGATCTTCTACCTCCTTCAACGGCTCTGGCTTTTCATTTCCTGGAATCGGTTTTTCAAGTGCCTTACGGGGCTCGAAAGGGTCACGCTCAAATGCAGGCTCCATATCCTCCGGTAAAACCCAAGGTAGACTGGCCAAAGGCAAGCGAAGGCCCATTGGGGAATCACCTGGAATCAGATAGAGGCGCTCCTGCCGCAAGGGCCAACGGCTCGAGCGCCAGCGCCTTGTTTCAGAAACCGGCTTCAAAGGCAGCACATACCCAACTATTTCGCCTAAACCTTCACGAATAGCCTTGGCTAGCACATTGCGCGCGGAAAGTTCTTCCAGAGGATGGTCATGGGGATCTATGTTTTGAGGATATCGGGACTCGGCATCAAGCGCGTGCCAAGGATCTTCGAAAGCCGGAATCAGATACCCCGAATGAAGTGCCAGTCTCTGGGTAAGCTCTTCTGCGAAAGCTTGGACATTCGGCGCATTCTTTTTTGACGGAGAGGGCCGAAGAAGATCCAGGTTTTGCCAGAGAGGATTCCCATCATCCCGCCAAAAAATATTGAGCGCCCATCGGGGCAAAGGTTCGCCCGGATACCATTTACCTTGTCCGAAATGAACCAGACCTCCAGGAGCAAAGCGGTCTCTCAGGCGCTCCATCAATTCATTCGCCTTGGCCCACTTCTCATCGCCCAAGGCATCCGTATTCCACTCAGCCCCATCCATGTTATCGGCTGAAACGAAAGTCGGCTCCCCGCCCTGTGTTAATCGGACATCACTCGCCAAAAGATCTGCTTCGACCTGATCCCCCAAGGCCATGATGTTTGACCAAACGGAATCGGTGTAAGGTAGCGTGACTCTTGGGTCCTCATGAATACGGGTGACCCCCATACTGAAATCAAGTTCAGCCTGGCAGACGCTGGTCAGTCCAATGACGGGTGCTGCGGCTGTAGGAAGACTGGAGACAGCAAGGGGAATATGTCCCTCGCCGGCCAGCAGACCCGAGGTTGCATCCATTCCGACCCAACCCGCCCCCGGGACATAGGCCTCACACCAGGCATGTAGGTCCGTAAAGTCCTCTGATGGGCCTTCAGGACCTTCAAGCGGAGCTTGATCCGCCACCAGCTGAATCAAATAGCCAGAAACAAATCGGGTGGCAATCCCCAAATGTCTCAGCAATTGGGCGAGAAGCCATGCGCTATCCCGACAAGAGCCGGAGCTCAGAGTAAGCGACTCCTCAGGGGTCTGAACCCCAGGCTCAAGTCGAATCATGTACTGAATTCGTGCTTGAACCAGTTGATTCAACATCACCAGAAGGTTTGTCGTGGTGATCTTTTCCGGTATTTGCGCCTTAACCTGTTTCAGGAAGGCTTCAAAATGAGGCCCAGATGCATCACACTCCAAATAGGGTGCAAGTTCCTTCCGGGTATCTGTTGGGTATGCATAGGGAAAGAATTCCGCCCAATCCTCGACAAAAAAGTCAAACGGATTGATGACCGTCATATCGGCAACCAACTCAACCCCAATGTACATTTCCCGAACAGGCTCCGGGAAAGTTACCCGTGCAACAAAATTCCCAAAGGCATCCTGCTGCCAATGAATGAAATGGTTTTGGGGTCTTATTTCGAGCGCATAACCTGAAACGGGAGTCCGACTGTGCAGCGCAGGCCTAAGACGGATTTCGTGGGGTGACGCGACGACAGCTCGATCAAATCGATAGTGGGTCTTGTGCTTAAGTTGAACCTTGATGCTCACAAACTCTCTCGTGGTGGCGTCAGTGGCCTTGACCGTCGGAATAGTCCGATGAGGCGAGCCAGTCTGGATTTGGCAGTGATGCAAAAACCCCTCTTAAGCCCTCACTCCAGCGGCGACTGATTTGTGAAAAGTAGGGATCATCTTGGGTGATGTGATATTCGAGATCCAAGTGCAGATTGCCGTCCCGATAACAGGCCAAATCTATTGGAAGACCTACCGAAAGATTACTTCGCATGGTGGAATCAAACGAAACCAGAACGGATTTGATCGCGTCTTCAAGGCTGGTATCGGCTCGAATCACACGATCCAGAATCGGCTTGCCATACTTGGTTTCTCCGATCTGAAAAAATGGGGTTTCTTCGCTGGCTTCGATGAAGTTTCCCTCGGCATAAACCAGACACAAACGCATTCTTTCGCCACCAATCTGGCCGCCAACAATAAAGTTTGCGCTCGAATCAACGTTGTTCTGCGCCAAATAGGCGCCATCGTTCTGACGAACCGAACGGAGACACTCACCCAGAATTTGAGCGACATCGAACATCGATTCGACATTCCAGATATTCCGCTTCTCGGCTTGCCGAGCCTGCTGCTCTAGAAGGTTGAGGGCATTCTGTGTAATGGAGAGATTCCCTGAGCTAAGGATCACAATGGCGCGATCCCCGGCGCGAATGAACGTCCGCATTTTCTTAAAGCAGGCGATCTGATCGACACCGGCGTTGGTTCTCGAGTCGGAGGCGAAAACCATTCCGGCGTCGAGTTTCATGGCTACACAGTAAGTCATTGGGTCTAGGGTTCAGGCTACTTTGGAAAGGGAGACATCATAGAGATCTGCCCGGCGCGAGAGATAGGCATTTCGTATCTCTTTACCCAGAACATCCATAGAGGCCAGGAAATCAGTCAGGTATTCATGAAGACCCCGAGCAAAGACGTCTTCGATGCGACCAAAATGAAGATTGGCGTGGATTTCGCCTGCCAGTCGTCGCACTTCGCGTCCAGACCCCCCATTGATATGGGCCAATGAGGTCTCAATTTCATTGAAACAAGCATGCAATGAGCGGGGCATGTCGTCTCTAAGGATGAATAGCTCCGCCACCTTCAGAGGCGAAATCACGTCACGATAAATCTTTCGGTAGGCCTCGAAGGCACTGACCGAGCGGAGCAGAGAACCCCACTGGTAATAATCTGCAGCCCCACCAACATCATGCACACTCGGAAGCAGAATGTGATATTTCACATCGAGAATCCGTGCACTGTTGTCAGCTCGTTCTAGAAAGGTCCCTAAACGAATGAAGCTCAGTGAAATATCCTTGATGATCGTGCCCAGTGTGACGCCGCGGAACAGATGTGAGCGTTCTTTCACCCACTCAAAGAAATCACTGTAATTTTTTTCGTCAAAGTCTCTGGCCAGTCGATTCACCTCAAGCCATGTGCCATTGATGACCTCCCACATTTCAGAGGTGATGGCACCACGCACCGAACGCGCATTTTCACGGGCACAGCGCAGACAGTTATAGATGCTCGAGGGATTATCAGGATCCAAGGCCATGAAGTGTGTCACTTCACGTGCTCGAGCCAATCCATGCTTTTCCTCGTAGCCCAAAGCGCAGCCGGTGATATTGAGGGGCGCATACCAGAGATAAGCTTCGGCGCCCTCAAGATCGAGAGGGACGAGGGAGGAACGATGTGCGACATCCAGGATGCGGGCCGTATTTTCAGCACGCTCGATATGTCTGGCCATCCAAAAAAGATTTTCTGCAGTTCGCGATAACATGACTTAATCCTCCAAAACCCAGGTGTCCTTGGTACCGCCACCTTGAGATGAATTCACAACCAAGGAGCCCTCTCGAAGTGCAACACGCGTAAGCCCGCCAGGAACAAGCCTGACCTCCTTACCGGAGAGTACAAACGGTCTTAGATCGACGTGACGTGGAGCGACCCCCTGCTCAACCAGTGTGGGACAGGTCGACAGAGCCAATGTGGGCTGCGCAATAAAATTAGAAGGATCGCTCAGGATCCTCTGTCGATAGGCTTCAATTTCATCCGTACTACTGGTTGGCCCCACGAGCATTCCGTAGCCGCCAGATCCTTGAACCTCCTTGACGACCAGTTCGGGAAGATGCTCAAGGACATACTTGAGATCATCGGCAATACCCAAGCGATAGGTCGGGACATTCGAAAGGATGGGCTTTTCACCCAGATAAAACTCAATCATCTCGGGAACATGAAGGTAGGTCGACTTGTCATCCGCGACCCCGGTTCCAACACCATTAATCAATGAAACATTGCCAGATATATAGGCATCGAGAAGACCTGGGACCCCGAGAACGGAATCAGGACGAAACACCAAGGGGTCGAGAAAGTCATCATCAACCCGGCGGTAGATCACATGAACCGGCCTTGGCCCTTCAGTGGTGTGCATGAAAACTCGCCGATTTTCAACGAATAGATCCTGACCTTCGACCAACTCGACACCCATCTGACTTGCCAAAAAGGCATGCTCAAAGTAGGCGCTGTTGTATGCGCCAGGAGTTAAAACTGCGATGACCGGATCAAGGACATTAGGAGGCGCCGACTCACGAAGAGTGTCGAGCAACATCAAGGGATAGTGCTCTACTGGTGCAACAATCTGTTGGGCAAAAAGATCGGGAAAAAGCCGCATCATGGTGCGGCGATTTTCCAACATGTAGGACACGCCAGAAGGCGTTCTAAGGTTATCCTCAAGAACGTAGAATTCGTTTTCACTGACCCGAACGAGATCGATGCCGGCAATTTGAGCATAAACCTGATTCGGCAGATCAACACCCATCATTTCCGGCCTAAATCCCGCATTACGGGTTATCTGCTGGGCATCTACGATGCCAGCGCGCATGATTTCCTGACCGTGGTAGATATCGTGCAAAAAGGCATTCAGTGCCTTGACCCTTTGTACGATTCCGGCTTCCAGTCGACGCCATTCCGACCCACCGAAAATTCGAGGAACCACATCAAATGGAATCAGCCTTTCACCCCCGTCGGATTCACCATAAACCGCGAAGGTGATCCCAAGACGACGAAACAACAATTCAGCTTCCTGCTCCTTACGATGGAGTGTTCCGTCTGGCAGATCCTTTAGCCAGTCGGCATAACGTTGGTATACCGGTCGGATTCCATCGGAACCAGACCGCATTTCATCGAAGTAGGCTGGGGCGTTTTGAGTGTTCATGACCAACAACTTGCAAGAGCCGGGCCATGATTACTTCAACCGCGAAATCAAGTATTCACGCGGTTACATCAAGGAGAGCGCACCACAATGATGCAACAAGTGTCAGATGAGAGGTCCACTTTGGCGCTGCGTCCTTTGCACGTTCTAGATAGGAGGAAATTACGTACAATAATGATTCTCTCTTACAGTGAATCCATCATAAGGACATGATCTCAGCTCGGCACTCATTCATAGATAGCGTGATCTTTTGCATCATTATCTCGTCGCTACTCGTAGGAACCCTTGCAGGATTTTCAGGGCTGGCCTCCCTGTTCGGATTTATTCTGGTTTTGCTGCAATTGCGGCAGGGGGGTTGGTCAAGCGCTCAGATCAAGACCGTCACGATGGCCTTTTTGATCGGCGGCGCATGGGAAGGCATTGTTGTGCACCAAGGCTGGCTCCAATATCAGGGAACCACGGGCTACCACGCCTTGGCATGGTGGATGCTCATTTTCTGGATGGCGATTGGCACCATGATGAACGGCGCGCTTTCCGGATTAAGAGGCCACCCCTTCCGATCCTTGCTGCTCGGCTCATGCTTTGGTCCTCTTTTTGCCATGGCAGGTGAGCATATGGGAGTACTCATAATCGCCGACGCCAATCATGGCCTTCAGTCAATGGCACTGGGCTGGGGCTTTATTTTCGCGCTGCTCCCCAAACTCTCGCAACGATACACGGCGGCTGAAACGAGCCCCTTCCGCTAAAAATCGGATCAGGGGCTCAACGCCCGGATGGGAACCACTGAAATAGAATTGTCAGGACTTCCGTCCACAATCCGATCGCTATACGTCAGATAGACCAGCGCCCCCCTTTTTCGATCCAAAAAACGAATCACCTGAGTGGATTTGAAGATCGCCGAGGCACGAGCGCTGAAAACTTCCTCTTCATCCTTCAGACGATCCATGACTCCAGCATCAATCTGACCGGTCTGACGGCATGCAATGGAGGCTTTGGAGGGATTTTCAGCAAGACCGACCATTCCCTTGATCCCGCCTGTTTCCGCACGAGACAAATAACAGGTCACCCCTGAAACTCCCGGATCATCAAAGGCCTCGACAGCAATCTTGTCACTCGGACCCAGCCATTTGAAACGGTAATTCACCGAGCCTATGTTTTCGGCCATTGCCATTTGGGAAATTCCTACAAACCAAGTGACAAGGCAAAGCCGTGCTATCAGACAATATTTCATCGTTAATCTCGCGAGAAACCCCGTCCTTCAGGGCGGGGAGGGATAGCGAACTCTCCGATCCGGAGAGCGGTTGTTAGGGTGGTTAGCATAAGCTATATTCCGTGTCGTGAATACGCGCAAACGGGCCTA
>JBEGVN010000029.1:0-32838 GCA_041178325.1 Pseudomonadota bacterium | reverse complement strand
GCGGCAATGCTCCAGGAGCTGCAGCTACGGCAGGTGTCGGCGCAGCAGCCGAAGCAGGAACGGCAGCGACGGCCGCGACCAGCGTTGCTCGGGCAGGAGCAAAGGCTTATCAATCGGCATCAGCTCATCAGGCCAGCAACTTGGCAGATCGAATCAGCGACGAGTTTGAAACGTACGCCAAAAACCAAGGTTGGATCTCAGAAAAGTAGATCCTTTCTGGATAAACGGACTTCAGCTGAGATCAGGAAAAGGCCCCATGGAATGTTCTCCATGGGGCCTCAATTTATGGTATGGACCCGCGGCACTACAAACGATGACCATCCTCCACAGCTCATCCAGATTTCAAATTACTCCAATCCGCTATATCGAATTCCAGAAGAACAGTCATCTAGATCTAGAACCGGTAATTCAGAGCAGCTCTAACAACATTAGAATTTACATTGGCACTTGCCTGTCCTGAAGAATCGTAGGCCCCATTAATCGTGGGAAGCCCCATGTTAAGAGAGTTTGCGTAGTTCGTGTAAAGGTATTCGCCACGAACCGAGAGGCCATTGAGGAAGCCATACTCAAGACCCGCCCCAAGGACCCAGCCCGTCTGCGCCGTATTCTTGCTGTAGTGATCACCAAACTCGTTGTTGTAGCCAATGCTTTGGCTCGCAAAACTAACGCCAGCTGTGATGTAGGGCAGAAGGTTGTAAGGAGCGGCATACCCGAGCCGAGCCCGAAGTGAACCTTGAACCTTATTAGCCGTCTTGAAGCGATCGTAGGATCCGTTTACGCAAAGACACTCTGATCCCATGTTTCCCCACGGGTAAGTAAAGTCGGCCTCAGCACCCACAACCACATCATTTTCCAGCTGATGCAGGTAGCCTGCCAAAGCTCCTGGCAGGAAGCTTGTGTTGCTTCCACTGGATTTACAAGGGTCACTCACAAGACCGATGTTCTGAGCAGTCACGTCGCTCTGATTGAAGATGGCACCGGCCGTGACACCCACATAAGCTCCGGTCCATGCCACAACACCTGGGGGAATGGGAGAAGAAATGGGAGTCACCGCTTCGACCGTAGACTCATTGGCTACTGCAGCAGCCGGTGAAGAGACGCTTACTGAAATAGCGATCCGATCACCCCCCTCCAGATTATCCTTTTCATGTTCCGGAATGGGGTGCGCTGTCCGCAGCTTCAGGGACATACGGATCACGCTGATGTTCTCGCCTTGGATTTCGAGACTACCGCACCCTGCTCCCGCCTTATCGGTCGGTTGATGACAATCCACGTTGGGATGGGTATTCCTTAGTCCGTTATCCGAGACTTTGAAACGGTCTCCCGTCCCTGAAAGTCGATTCAGGCGCGCCTCGGTTGAGCCTTTATCAGTCTTGATATGGTCCAACTCGATACTGAATCCCCCCGAAGGAAGGGCTCCACCCAGCTCTGAAATATGCAAGATGGGATTGTTCACTGGGTGATTGAAATGAATCACCAGTTCAGCCATTTCATGGGCCCCAGCCGGCTTGCCCGCCAGAAAGTGGGTAAACGCCTTAAGCTGGACCGCGTAATGGGGGTCATTGACTCCTCCCTTGTTGGACTGCAGTGTCAGGCTCTGTGGATCATGAGAGGTCTTTGACTCTGTGCTGTTCAGCTCTGTCGTGTAACTTTTCGACGGGCCAGCGGGAGCAGCATGCGGATCAGCCGAGAAGGTTTCGGTCAATTCGCCATACTGACTCAGGCGGTCGTGAGTGGATGGACCGCCCTGTCCAAACTCCACTCCGGAAAGGCTTCCGACCTGACCTTGCGAACCCTGAGCGTGATGATAGTGCTGGTGGTCTAGCTTGAAGGTCACCGTCAAGGGTTCATCGCCTTTTTGCTCGCCTTTCGCCTGGTGGATGGATCGAGCCCGATCCTTTCGTGCCGCTGCATCCTTTACAGGCTGACGTTCAAGAACAATTGGGCCAACCGACTGCGAGGCTCCCCGGGGGTCCGTGAGATTACCCTCCGGGTCGATCAAACCCTCACGGTACATCCCAAGAGCCGAGCTCCCCTGAACACCAGATTCAGATGTTTCGGTGGCGGACGCGTGGACTGCCTGCGGCAAACCCATCGCCGTCATCAAAGCGAGAGCCAAGACATTGGGACGAAGCATAGTCACTGTCAGATTCCTCTTGGGATTAGATTTATTGTTCATCAAGGATGGCAATGCATTAGTCATCTTGCCTTACCTCCCCTTGCTGTTGGTGATGACGATACTGTTCGAGTTGGTCGCCTCATAAGTGCGATCCCCTCCCTTGACCGCCGTCACTGTGCAGCTGCCAGTGGTTGCCTGCATCCTCAGGACCGCATGGGTGCCCGTAGGCTTCAGAAGGCAGGCCGCATCCCCGGTGGCTGTAGCGTAGAACTTCACTGCTCCTCGACCGCTCCCACCCGTCAGGTTGAACACGACAGGACGTGAGCAACAGGTGTCCTTCCGGTTGCTCTTCAACCGAAGGGGCTTTTGAGGCACACCCGTCGTAAGACGCAAGCTATTATTGATCCAGTTCATATCATTACTGGCAACGGCCAGCGCCACGGGATCTTGAGGCCCTGTACCCAAAGATGGGATGCGGTACTGGATATCGCAACGAATCACGGCACCGGGAGCCAGACCGGCCTGCGGACTGGTCGGCGAGCAACTGATGGAGGCATCGGAAGGCAAGCCATCCATAGAGCAACCCACATTTCGGGCAGCGGCTGGACCAAGGTTCGTACACGTCAACTCGCCCTTAATGACCTTTCCTGGGGTCAGCGTCCGCGGGAAGCCACTGAACTGGGCAACCACATCCGCATTTTCCCCGGGTACGTTGAGGGTAGCCGTGTTATTGGCCAGGTTCGGATCATTGGCAGAAGCTGCGATACCGATAATCCTGACGGGGCTGACAGCGGGGTCCGGTGCCACGTAGGAAACATTGCAGCTGATCACTCCACCGACACTGAGCGCCGCGACGGGAGGCGTGGGCAAACAGTTCACGACTGCACCCTGTGGAAGCCCCCCAATCGAGCAGCTTGCATTCAAGGCAGATGCTGGTCCGAGATTTGTGCAGCTCACTACACCCACAACCTGTTGTCCGGCCGTCACGCTGCCTGGGAAGCCCGTCATACTGACAGACATGTCCGCGTTGGCGTTGGGCACGATCAGCTTCGCTACATTGTTCGAGGTGTTGTTATCGTTCGTAGCGTTAGTGAGCCCCGTGATGGTGACAGGATTATCAATCGGATCGGGTGATACATAGCTGATCAAACAGCTAATGGCATTCCCGGCAGCCAGACTTCCCTGGGGCGAAGCAGGCGTACAGCTGACGATGGCGCCGACTGGAAGACCGACTACATCGCAGGTTGCGTTGATTGCGGCATCCGGCCCGTTATTGGTGCAGGTTGCCGTGCCCCAGACCGACTGACCTTCAGCGACCGCTGACGGGAAGCCCGAGAGCATGACACTCATATCTGAAGTAGACCCGGGCACCTTTATCGACGCCTGGTTATTGACGAGATTAGGGTCATTGCTCGCGCCAGTGAGTCCCGACAGAGTCACAGGCCCTTGACCTGCAGGTGGCGCGATGTAACTAACAGCGCAGTTCATCGTTCCACCGACGGGCAGATTGCCTTGGGGTGACGAGGGGCTACAGGTCACAGTCGCACCGACTGGAAGACCCACGACATCACAGAAGGCATTCGAAGCCGCATCTGGTCCCAGATTGGTGCAACTCACAACGCCCGTAATGGTTTGTCCCGGGGTGCTATTTGCAGGGAAACCTGAGAAAGTGACTCCCATGTCGGCCGATGAACCAGGGATCGACGCCTTGGCCACGTTATTTGCAATGTTAGGGTCATTAGTCGCATTGGTAATACCCGTAACGTTAACAGGCGTGACCAAAGGATCAGGAGCCACATAACTCACCGCGCAACTCATGCTAGCCCCTACCGCCAAAGACGCCTGGGGTGAAGAGGGATTACAGAGAATCGAAGCCCCGGAAGGAAGTCCAGTCACGTTGCAGATGGCATTGACTGCGACATCAGGACCGGAATTTGTGCAAACCACATCGCCCTTGACCGTCTGGCCCCTGACTACGGAGTCGGGGAATCCGACAAGCACAACTCCCATATCAGCCACTGAACCCGGAATGGTTTGGGTGGCCATATTGTTAATGGCATTAGTGTCATTGGTGGCGCCCGTCTGCCCTGTCACCACAACTGGTGCGGTCAGCGGATCAGGTGATAGGTAGCTCACCGCACAATTGATAACGCCGCCTGGAGGCAGAGACCCTTGTGGCGAAGTCGGAGTGCAACTCACACTAGCACCTGCAGGAAGACCTGCGACCTCACAGAACGCATTGACTGCAGCATCCGGTCCCAAGTTCTGGCAGCTGACGGTCCCTGTGACAGACTGTCCTTTGACGACGGTCTGCGGGAATCCCAGCAGAGAGACCCCCATATCCGAATTTGAACCCGGTGTCTGAATCGCCTTGTTATTCGCGGTATTGGGATCATTGGTCGCACTGGTCTGCCCCGTAATCACGACCGGATTGGTTGAAGGATTAGGCGCCGTAAAAGAGACCGCACAAGAGAGGCTGGCGCCGACTGGGAGACTGCTTTGTGGTGATGAGGGCGTACAGACCACACTCGCACCTGCAGGAAGCCCCAGCACATTACAGGTCGCATTCTGAGCAGCATCTGGACCCAGATTGGGACAGGTCACCACGCCGTTTACCGGCTGGCCATTCGAAAGGGTTTCAGGGAATCCTGAAAGGATCACCGCCATGTCGCCATTGGGAGCCGAAGGGGCTAATGTTGCAGAGTTGTTGTTAGCATTCGAATCATTTGCGGCGCTTGCACTGGCATTAAGAACCACAGGATTGGGGGGGTCCGGCGCAATATATGAAATATTGCAGAGGATCGCCGCACCAGCCGCGAGGGTCACCTGAGGGGAAGGAGGCGTGCAGCTCATCGTTGCACCCGGCGGAAGACCAGTCACATCACAAGAGACAGACGTCGCTGAAACCGGTCCAAGGTTAGTACAGGCAACCGTGCCGTTGATCGTCTGGCCCGGAACAGAGGTCTTCGGGATTCCCGAAATGGTGACCGCGATGTCCGGAGTGAGAACCGGAACGGTCTCCGAAACCACATTATTGGAGGAATTCCCATCGTTGGTTGCCCCAGCCGTTCCCGTGACAGTAACCGGATTGGATATAGGATCGGGAGCCACGTAGCTCACAGCGCAATTAATGGCAGCACCAACGGCCAGACTGAACTGCGGAGAACTCGGAGAACAGCTGACCGCCGCCCCTGCAGGCAAACCAGAAACACTGCAGGAAGCGTTGGTGGCCGCATCCGGACCCTGGTTAGTACAAATTACATTCCCACTTACAGTCTGCCCTGCAATCACTGCTGAAGGGAAGCCTGAAATCGAGGCAGCAATATCTCCATTGGTCGGGGTGGTTGCGCCACCACCACCACCACCACCACCACCACCACCACCACCACCAGCACCAGCACCAGCACTTGAGACAGCATCAAGCGGGATGTTGTTGTTAGTAATATCGGTGGTCGGCTTATCAAAACTCAGATAGTAGGTTGTCGTTTGGCCAACAGGCGGGACCCCTGAATAGCCAACTGAACCACCAGTAAAACCAGCAGGAGCTGTAGTTGCAGGTATTGATGTGCTAGGAAATGCATACCCACTTTTTGAAACCGTCAAAGAGTACCCAGAACCTGAAGGAGCAGATCCAGTGAAATAGAACTCATAATAACCTGATGATGTTGAAGAATAGGTTGCTGATCCGGAGGCCACATAACCTGAAGGGACAGGGTTTCCGTTGTAATTGAGTGTGACTATAGCTCCGGGAATCCCAATTCTGGATGAGCTATCATAGATATACCCGCTAGGATCAATTGCAATCGTTACTGTTTGGGATGCGCATGCGGAGTCGGCGCAAACTTGGTAAGTAAATGTATCAGTTCCAATAAAACCGGATACTGGAGTATAGGTATAGGCGCCAGTTGAAGCATCAACTGTCACCGATCCATTGCTAGGAGATACTGTTGCAGAATAGGCCTTTACAGCAGATGACGTAGAAGGAACCACCACCAGATTTGTGAGATCACCTGTTACGGGCGTGTTAATAGCTGTTTTTTTGCTGCCATGAGCCGCCGCCACGGCAACTTGACCAAAATATGCTGTACTCATCTGTCCCGCATAAACCGTGACGCTTTGACTCAGGTCCGTCGTCTTTGCATAACCAGATGGTACGGTATAGCTTACCGTGTAGCTTCCAGGCGCAAGGGTACTAAAGGCATAAGAGCCATCCACTCCTGTTACCGTTGACCCAGAGCTTGCCCCGCTCAAACTCACAGTAGCCCCTGAAACTCCAGATTCAGAACCATTTTGAGATCCATCACCATTGGTATCATAAAAAACAATTCCCGAGATCGTGCCGGTTGATGAGGCAGAAACAGTAACTAAAGCACTCGCACAATTACCATCAAGACACGCAGCACCCGGTGTTGGAACCGTTCCTCCACCATCAGCGGCAATTGATGCATAGTTCGTATAATTTCCAGATGAGCCTGATGCCGTTGTGTCCAGAGTGAACGAAGCGGTTCCGTTTGTAGCTATCGTTCCACTTAGCGTAACAGTACAAGTCAACATAGCACCTGCAGCGCCAGTACATCCACTGATTGAAGTCACCCCTGAACCAGGAGTGACCCCCACCGGACTGAATCCAGCCGGCAACTGATCTTTCAAAGTTACTGTAGAGCCCGAGTAAGCTACTCCACCAGTATTCTGAATAGTGAAACTATAGGTCAAAGAACCACTCGGGCTGATGACAGAGCTACTCGCAACCTTCGCAAGTGTTAAGTTGGCTGTTGCCGGAGCAGATATTGTTGTTGATGCGCTTGCACAATTCGCACTGGTGCAACTCGATGAGGGAGTGGGCGCTGTGGCAGAGCTAGAAGTTGCCACTGATGCATAATTTGTGATGCTACCCGCTGATGCTGGAGAGGTAGTATTTATCTTAAAGGTTGCACCACTTGGAGCAACACCTGGGGCAAGACCGGCGCTGAGCGTCACATTACAGGTCAAGAGAGCGCCAGCAGAGTTGTAAGGAGAACAGGTCGCTGTACTGACGCCTGAAGCCACCGTCGCGGAAGTTGCCTTCACACCGGCAGGAAGCTGATCCTTAACAGTAACACTAGTACCTGAAGTGGTCCCACCATTATTACCAATTCCTATAGTGTAATAGTATGAAGAATTAGTATTAACTGTGGCCGATGAAGAGGTCTTTGAAATAGTAAAACTACTACTTTCAGCCCCCACTACTGCACTTGCATTGGTGGCAACGCTAGAACTACTTCCGGTGCTTGATATATAGGAGTTATCGTAACCCTTGATAAAGTACTGTTCAGATCCATTCGTACCAGTAGATGAAGTGAGGGTCACAAAATAACTTCCAACACCCAAAGTTCGAGGACTTGAAAAGTTGAATGCTACATACGAGTAAGAACTTGTAACCGATGATGCTGGCACACTGACCGTCTCAAGAAGACTTCCGGACGAATTAGAGCCAGAGTAAAGCTTGAGAACGATTGGTTGGCTCGTACCATTCCCATTTTTAATCGTGAAAAAACCACCATCAAAAGACAAAGTTCCAGAGGTAACATTAATAGTCCAAGAAGTACTGTGGGGAGCCGAGTCAATCGTGGTGTTTGCACCTGTAATATCTGTGTAGAGACAAAAGGCACTACCCGGGCAAGCAGGTCCCCCTGCAACAGCCAATGCCTTTGCTGTAGGCCAAACCGCAAGAAATAACACCACCAACCAATATGAAACCTTAATCTTGTGGACCTCTCTTTTCGCAAAAAAACTGCTAGTCATACCAACCACCAATATCAAAGTATTAATTAATTTTTATTGCTAATATCTTATTATTTTAAAGCAGCATGCTAAATGTAGCGACTAAAAACATTCGTCTATCGAGGACCATAAAAAAGGGCTAGAAATTAATCTAACCCTTTATTTAATGGTGGGCCCCCTCGGGCTCGAACCGAGGACCAAGGGATTATGAGTCCCCTGCTCTAACCAACTGAGCTAGAGGCCCGTAAAAAGGTTACTCGATATCCAGAAAACTCTTGAGCTGCTCCGAACGAGAAGGGTGGCGGAGTTTCCGAAGCGCCTTAGCTTCGATCTGACGGATACGTTCACGGGTGACATCGAACTGCTTGCCGACTTCCTCGAGGGTATGGTCAGTGTTCATATCGATTCCAAAACGCATTCGAAGCACCTTGGCTTCGCGAGCGGTAAGACTTGCGAGGATTTGCTGGGTTGATTCCCGAAGGCTTGCAACAGTAGCATGCTCAACAGGAGACATCACTCGGGAATCCTCAATGAAATCCCCCAAATGCGAATCCTCGTCATCCCCGATGGGGGTTTCCATGGAGATGGGCTCCTTCGCGATCTTCAGGACCTTACGCACCTTGTCTTCCGGCATTTCCATGCGGACGGCCAATTCATCCGGCGTCGGCTCGCGACCCATTTCCTGAAGCATCTGCCTCGAAATACGATTGAGCTTATTGATCGTCTCGATCATATGAACCGGAATACGAATTGTACGGGCCTGATCCGCGATCGAACGGGTAATGGCCTGACGAATCCACCAGGTCGCATAAGTCGAGAACTTGTAACCGCGACGGTATTCGAACTTATCGACCGCTTTCATCAGGCCGATATTGCCTTCCTGAATGAGATCCAGGAACTGAAGCCCACGGTTCGTGTACTTCTTGGCAATCGAGATCACGAGACGCAAATTGGCCTCGATCATTTCCTTCTTTGCTGCACGCGCCTGGATTTCACCAATGGATACGCGGCGATTGATTTCCTTGATGTCCTTGACGCTGATCAGGCTCTCTTTCTCGATTTCGGCTAAGCGCTGCTGCGCGCCACGAATCGCTTCGACATGATCCGGCAAGAGCTTCGCATAAGGCTTGTCTGATTCCAGCCAAGGCTTCAGCCACGCTTCGTTGGTCTCATTACCCACAAAGGAGGCAATGAATTCAGCGCGCGGAATTCGGCAACGCAGAATGCAAAGATCACGGATGATGCGCTCCTCTTCATGGACACGCTCGACCGTACCGCGAAGCAGGTCCGTCAGTTCCTTGAAGAAGATCGGCGTCTTTTTAAACTCCATGAAGGTTTCGGCCAGCTGATCGAAGGCCTTCTGGGTTTTTTCATGCTGCGCCCCATTCTTGTTATGCGCAGTTGTGGCCGCCTTGAATCGCTTGCTAAAAACCGCAAGCTTTTCCTTGACGAGTTCGGGATCCGGACCGGTATCCGCCTCATCCACCGTATCATCGGCGTCATCATCCTCAGCAGCCGGAGCCTCAACGGGCGCATCATCGGCATTGGGATCGTAGAAATCGGAGATCAACTCAGACAAACGCATCTCGCCGCGTTCGACACTTTCGAATGCGGAAATGAAGTGATGCATGGCGCCTGGAAAACGGACCAGCTCCTTGGCGGCAAGATTAATGCCTTCCTCAATGCGCTTGGCGATCTTGAGTTCGCCTTCTCGGGTCAGGAGCTCGACGGTGCCCATTTCACGCATGTACATGCGGACAGGATCGGTCGTCCGACCAAGCTCGGTATCGACAGAGGATACGAGCGCTGCTGCGACTTCTGCTGCTTCTTCCTCGTCATCTTCAGTGACGACTGCGGTTTCAGCAATCATGTCGGTATCCGGACGGTCCTCATGGACCTCGATACCCATGTCATTGATCATGCAGACGATTTCTTCCATCTGCTCCGGATCAACTACGTCGCCTGGCAAGTGGTCATTCACCTCGGAATAGGTGAGATAGCCCTGCATTTTGCCTTTGGCGATAAGTTCTTTGAGGGATTGCTGCTGTTCAGGATTCATGAACTGGCCCGTTTCTAGATTGATTTCGGGAACTCGATAGTGTAGCGGAAAACCGCTCTCCTTTCCATCGGATTCATTCGCTGCCTTGGAGGGTCAGCGCTCGCAACTCCTCGCGCTCTTCCAAAGTCAGACTGCCGGATCGTGCGCGATCGATCAGTTCCTTGAGTCGACTTTCCCGGGTCCGGCTTCCGGTCAGGTGTCTCAGATAATCAAGGAAAGTCGCTTCTGCTTGCTCTTCAACCACTTGCGTGTCCCAGGCGGCGAGCCGGGCGACCATTTCGCCTTCAGGAACATTCCGAAGACCTTCAATCACCCCCGCCGCAGTAACGTGGGGGTGTGACATCAAAAATTCAACCACCACTTGGAGTAATGGCCCTTGAGGCTGCCCATTCACGAGAACGCCCAAGGCTTGCGTATCAAGATGGTCAACCAACGCAGGATGCTGGATCAGTAACGCCATGAATGTCCGAAAAGCCGATGGTTGGCCTTTGGCTGCCCTGGGCGCCGATCTCACCGCCTGGGGACGCCTGACCTCAAAACCATTTCCCGCCCGTCCGGTCAGCTGGTTCAGGCGCTCCCCAAGCATTTCGCGAAAGACCCCAGGATGGATCTTTTCCAAAAAAGGTTCCGCCTTGGCTGTCAGAGCCGCTCGCCCCTCGATACTGCTGAGATCAAGCCCCACTTCAAGGCTCTCAAAGAAGTAATCCGAAAAAGGCTGGGCTTCCATGATTCGGGTCCGGAAGGCTTCAGCACCCTCCTGACGGACCAAAGAATCGGGATCATGGCCGTCAGGCAGCATCAGAAAGCGAACCTGCCGACCTTCCCTAAGGTGCGAAAGACTGGACTCCAAGGCCTTCCATGCTGCCCGCCGACCGGCTCCATCCCCATCAAAACAAAAGACGATGACAGGCGTGTACCTGAAAAGAAGCGCCACATGATCTGGAGAGGTTGCAGTGCCGAGGGCCGCAACCGCGTTTAAGACGCCGAACTGGGAAAGCGCGATGACATCCATATAGCCCTCGACCACCAGGATCGCCTCCGGCTTTCGGACAGCATCCAACAACTCATAGAGGCCATAAACCTCGCGATGCTTATGAAAAATGTCGGTTTCGGGTGAGTTGAGGTACTTGGGTTGGCCATCGCCAATCACTCGACCACCAAATCCGATGGTCCGACCACGGCGATCACGAATGGGGAAGATGATGCGATCCCGGAACCAGTCCATGGTGCGCCCTGGGGACTTTTCATTGACCAATCCAGCCGCCTTCTGGATCTCCAACGGTTCCGTCATGGGAAGGTTTCGAAGGCCGCCCGGGGCATAGCCCACCTGATATCTTTGCGCGAGCTCTCCCGTCACTCCGCGACCGCGAAGGTAATCGATAGCCTTGCTCGCATCAGAATGACTACGGAGTTGCTGTTGGTAAAACTTGGAAGCCCGCTCCAACGCCTCGAAAAGTGCTCGAACCCGGTCCTGGGATTGGCGCTGGCCCGTATCGCCGTCCTCCCGCGGAACCTCGAGTCCGTGCACCTCCGCCAGAGCTTCTATAGCTTCGGGAAAACTCAAGCGGTCATAGTCCATTAGAAAACTAATGGCCGTCCCACGCGCACCGCAACCAAAGCAGTAATAAAGTTGCTTGGGGCGACTGACCGAGAAGCTCGGCGTTTTCTCATCATGGAAAGGACAGCGCGCGGTGTAGTTACTACCCGAGCGTTTAAGTGGGACGCGGGCTTCGATCAACTCAACGAGATCGGTTCTCGCCAGAAGGTCTTGTATGAACGTATCGGGAATTCTGCCCGCCATGTGCCTCGAACTGGGACATCGCACGGAGGTCCGGACAGATTGCCCGGGACGACGCACCCTTGCGGGTACGGAATTAATCTACCGTAACTGGAGCTAGACGCCCAGCTGTTGCTTAACCCTTGCGCTAACAACGGTCATGTCAGCTCGGCCCTGCATAGGGCCTCGAAGAACAGCCATCACCTTGCCCATCCCACTAGGCCCAGCAGCGCCGGTCTCCTGGATGGCTGACGCGATGAGGGCTTCAATCTCACCGTCACTGAGAGGTGTCGGCAGATAGGACTGAACAACCGTGATCTCGGCCCGCTCAACGGCAGCAAGATCTTCACGGTTAGCGGCCTCGTATTGCGTTACGGACTCTCGCCGCTGCTTGACCATCTTGTCAAGCACGGCCAGGACCGCAGCATCATCGAGCTCAATTCGCTCATCCACCTCACGCTGCTTGATCGCAGCCAAGATCAGTCGGATGACACCCAGTCGATCCTTTTCGCCGGCCTTCATGGCCGTCTTCATATCGGACTGGAGGCGAAGCTTGAGCTCGCTCATCCCACTTACCTTTCGGTCTGGGGACGACCCTTACGGAGGTTCTGCAGCGCGAAGCGCTCGCGGGACAGCTTCTTCAGGTGACGCTTAACCGCAGCAGCAGCCTTACGCTTGCGCTCTTCGGTCGGCTTTTCGTAGAACTCGCGGCGGCGAACCTCAGACAGGGTTCCGGCCTTTTCACAAGCCCGCTTGAAGCGACGAATCGCGATTTCGAAGGGCTCGTTCTCTCTGATCTTGATTGAAGGCATGCAAGACTTCCAATATATTCCAGCAAATCAATGCGTTAGTATTCCGGGAAACCCGGGGCGAACGGAAAGCCGCTCATTATACCGACTTATCCAAATATGGCAAAACAACGATGATCGTCCTCGGCATCGAAAGCTCCTGCGACGAGACAGGGGTTGCGCTCTACACAGGTGACCGTGGGCTTTTGGCACACCGCCTTTTCAGTCAGATCCAGATTCACGCCGAATATGGCGGCGTAGTGCCAGAGCTTGCCTCCCGCGATCATATCCGGAAGCTGGTCCCGCTGATTCGTGAGCTTCTGGCAGAGACCAGGCTGAGCCTTGCGGATCTTGGTGGCATTGCCTATACCGCAGGGCCCGGACTTATTGGTGCACTGATGGCAGGTGCATCCGTGGCTCGAAGTCTCGCGCTCAGCCTCGACATCCCTGCTGTTGCTGTCCACCACATGGAAGGCCACCTCTTGGCCCCGCTGCTTGAAGACAACCCCCCAGCATTCCCTTTCCTGGCGCTATTGATTTCGGGGGGACACACCCAACTCGTCGAGGTCAGAGCCATCGGCGAGTATCAGATTCTTGGGGAATCCGTCGATGACGCTGCGGGAGAGGCGTTTGACAAGACCGCAAAAATGCTCGGCCTGGGTTATCCCGGGGGCCCCGCTCTCTCTCGGCTGGCCGAACACGGAAACCCCTCGCGATTCAGATTTCCAAGACCCATGACCGATCGACCGGGTCTCGACTTCAGTTTCAGCGGCCTCAAAACCCACACCCTGGTCACTCTTGAAGGAACCGAAGGAACACCGGAGGATCGGAGAGATGTCGCCGCCGGATTTGAGGAAGCCGTGGCCGACACCCTGGTCATCAAGACCCGCCGCGCCCTTGAAGCCTCCGGACTTCGAAGTCTGGTGGTCGCTGGAGGCGTTAGCGCCAACCGCCGTATTCGCGAGAAGCTGGAAGAAATGGTTCGAAAGGGAGGCTATGCCGTGGCCTTTCCAAGGCTTGAGTTTTGCGGGGACAACGGCGCCATGATCGCCTACGCGGGCTTTCAGCGCCTCAGGGCCGGCCAGAGGGAGCCGGCCGAGATCCTTGCAAGGCCGCGTTGGCCCCTTTCAGAGCTGAGACAGCCTGGCGCAGCCTCACTCTGAATCCTGAGGCTTCTTTTTTTTGCCGCTTCCAATCCGACTCTCTTCACCCTTTAAAAGCCGTTCGATATTGGCCCGATGCCGGGAAACCAAAAGTAGCGCCATGGTCAGACCAACCCCTACCAGGACTTCCGAGTGCAGAATGAACCAGAGATAAAGGGGGGAGAGCAGCGCGGCCGTGAGCGCAGCGAGCGATGAATATTTGAAGAGGAACGCCGTCAGCAACCAGGTCGCAAGAACAGCCAGCCCAACCCAAGGCGAGAGCCCCAGGAAAATGCCCAAAGCCGTTGCCACACCCTTACCCCCCTTAAAACCGAAGAAAATCGGGTAGAGATGCCCGAGAAAGGCCGCAAGACTGACCGCAGCAAGAATCTCCGGGGCCACCCCCAGAGCCTTGGCAATCACGACCGGGATCAGCCCTTTCAGGGCGTCGCCAATGAGCGTGATCGCGGCCGCTTTCTTCCCCCCCAATCGAAGGACATTGGTTGCACCTGGATTTTTGGATCCCTGCTGGCGGGGGTCAGGAAGCCCCAGAAGGCGGCTGACGATGATCGCCGTCGAAACAGAACCCATAAGGTATGCCAGTGGAATCAATGCCCAGATTGTCATTTCGCTTTTTCCCGGTGTTGCGAGGATGAAAGCGTGTATGTTACCAATTCCTTTGTCAGCCACCGAATAGACCCAAACACATCCATGGACATCATTTTTCTTAAGGGCCTCACCATCGAGACCGTCATCGGCATCTATGACTGGGAGCGTGAAATCCGGCAAACCGTGGTTATCGATCTTGAAATGGCCACGGATATCCGCAGAGCGGCAGAAACGGACGATATCGGCCACACGTTGGATTACAAGGCCGTTTCGAAGCGCGTCATTGGTTTTGTTGAAGAAAGCAGCTTCCAACTGGTGGAAACACTCGCCGAGAAAATTACGGAGATCCTGATTCAAGAGTTCGGTGTGCCATGGGTTCACCTAACCCTCAACAAGCGCGGCGCCATCAGTGGAGCCAGTGATGTCGGTATTCGGATTGAGCGCAGCGCGCCCTAGGTAAAATGCCTAAAGCATTTCTCAGCATAGGCAGCAACATTGATCCTGAGCGGCATATTCCGGCGGCGCTCAAGGACCTCGCCGATCTTTTCGGCCCCCTTGCGCTTTCCAGTATTTATGAAACCGAAGCCGTCGGTTTCGAGGGCCCCATCTTTCATAACCTCGTCGCCGCATTTGATTGCGAGCTCCCGGCAGAGACCATCGCAGAACATCTCAGGGCGATCGAGGAGCGTCATGGACGGACGCGGGAAAGCCAAAAGTTCTCATCGAGAACACTCGACATCGACTTGATCCTTTGGGGTGACGCGATTTTCACGCGTGGCCGACTCCAAATTCCTCGCCCCGAAATCATCCGCTACGCCTTCGTGCTGGAACCTTTGGCCGAATTAGCCCCCGACCTCAAACACCCTGAGAATGGAAAGACCTATGGGGAGCTTTGGTCTGGTTTCGATCAAACTGCCGCCAAGCAACGACGCCTCGAACCCCCGGGCGACTAAAGACTCAAGGTCCTCCCGCCATCGACCGCGAGGACTTGGCCCGTGATGTAGGGGGCATCCTTAAGAAAAAAACGGACGGTTTTTGCGATGTCCGATGGGTGACCCCGCTCACCCATCGGAATCGTTGAGAGGATCTTTTCCTTCTCTTGGTCCTCGACCGGTGCCTCAGGCCAAAGAATCGCTCCGGGCGACACCGCATTCACCCTGACCTCGGGCGCAAGCTCCCGAGCGAGACTTCGGGTCAACGCCAACAACCCTGCCTTTGCAATGGAGTAGACGGGATAGGCTTCAAGGGGCCGCTCAGCGTAAATATCGACAATATTGACGATCGCGCCACGGGATTGCGCCAAGGCGGGATAGGCGGCCTGCGCCAGAAAGAAGGGAGCCTTGAGATTTACATCGACAAGATCGTCCCAGATCGCCTCCGTGACCGTACCGACAGGGCTTGGATAGAAGGTCGATGCATTATTCACCAGAGCATCCAGCCGCCCCCATCGCTGGGTTGCATGGGCAATAAGGGCCTCTCGTTGAGTGGCCTCCTTCAGATTCGCCTGTAGGACATCCACGGAGTCAGGCCGCAGCGCATTGAGCTCTGCCGCCAACGCTTCTGCTGCCTCACGAGACTCCCGGCAATGGATGATAATGCGATCCCCGGCCGCGTGAAGCTCCCTTACAATGGCCGCCCCAACACGCCGCCCCCCCGCGGTTACCAGCGTGACCTTGGCCTCAGCAACTTTCACTCTTCCTTCTCCGCCGAAAGCTTTTCTCCGAGGGCAAATTGCGCAAACCATTGCCCAACTCCGCCACCGGCATCAACATCGAAGTAGAGCGATGACATGCGAACTTTTCCGCAAAGGCCCAAGGGAGGCCCCGGCACCATTGAACGAAAGGCTTCGCCACCCAGAAGCTGGTGCGAAATCGTCTGGAACAGGACGGAAAGCTGTTCTTCCCGCACCATGGTTTCGAGCATCAAAGGACCTGCGATGAGATAAAGCGACTTGTATCCACGTTCTGAAAGGCAGCGACTGAGCACCCCACCATTGACCTCCTTTCCTGCGCCTGCCCGAATCACCTCGTAACCGCAGTCTTCCCACTCCTGCACGCGATCTGGATTTGCATCCTGTCCCGTGGCAATCATGAGCCTTTGACCTGAGGATCGGATCGACTCTGGGATCGGAAAATCAAGACTTGCGCTTGCAACAACAATCGCGGGCTGCGGGTTCAGACCCTGGGCCTCTCGCCAGGAAGGAAGATCGAGCCCAAGTTCATGAACCCCCACTTGAAGAATGTTTCCAAGCCGTCCTTCGTGGAGCGCTCGAAGATATCCCCCATGCGTCACGAGACAGTCAGCCTGCGCATGAAGTTCAAGAAAAAGGCGAAAGTCATCTTCGGTCGTCAGTTCCTTGGGGAGATAGGGAATTCCCGTTTCATCCTCGAGCGCAATTCGCCCATCAAGGCTGCTCAGGAAATTAGCATAGACAAACGGACGACCTGGCGATCCCCTGAGGTGCAGCTTTTCCTGGAGATAAAGCCCCTGGAGAGGAACGGTTTCAGACGGGGTAGGAAATAGGCGAAGAAGGAGTTTGGACATCAACAAGCTCTTTATCTGGCTTGTGCACATCAAGGGATTTTGACTTGAGACACCCAGAACCGCTATGATCTCATCTTTCGGGGTGTAGCGCAGCCTGGTAGCGCACCTGTATGGGGTGCAGGTGGTCGGAGGTTCGAATCCTCTCACCCCGACCAATTCAAATGAAGCAATCGACGAAAACGACCGAACCCCATCATCGGCTGTTTTCCAATCCGAATTCCCTTTTTGGGCGGAAATCCGTCATAAGGTGAATCTTTCTCGATCACTGAAGACGATTGCGGTCCTGCACACCGATCATCTCCATTCGACGCCCAAGCGCCGAGTCTTCCCATAGCATCAACAGGATCGACCATCTCGGATCAAGATGCGGCCTCGTTATACGCCTTTTTGCCCAAGCGGCTGGCTTTAACGAAAAACTTCAGCCAAGCCCTCTTGTGACTTCAAGCAATGCCATCCATCAGGCAGACCTTACCTCGACATCAAACGGCGCCAACGCCAGAACCGCCAACTTCAGGTGCTGAAGGGCAAAAGGAATACCAATGACGGTCAGGGCCAGGGAAAGCCCCAGAGCGACATGGCTGATAAAGATCCAGAACCCGGCAAAGACCATCCACAAGAGATTGCCTATGAATCCCAGTGGGCTCGGGTAATGCGGCTCAAACACCTTTCCGAAGGGGAAGAGCGCCAAGCCCGCAAGCTTAAAGCACTGGAGTCCGAAAGGAATGCCGACGACAGAGAGACAAAGAAATAGACCGGCCAAAAGATATTCGAGGGCGGTCAAAATCCCGCCCCCAAAAATTGCCCACAGCAGATTGAGTAGAAAATTCAACAGCTTCTGATTTAGTCAAAGGGATGATGGAGTACGATGGTCTCGCGGCGATCCGGGCCCGTTGACAGGATGTGTACAGGCACGCCAACAAGCGCTTCGATTCGGCGAATATAGTTGCGCGCAGCTTCCGGCAACGCATCAAAATCCGTCACCCCCTCAGTGGAATCGGTCCAACCCGGTATTTCCTCCATGACCGGCTCACACTCCGCATACGCCTCTGCACCAATCGGAATAGTGTCAATATCGACGCCACGATAACGGTAGGCTGTGCAAATCCGAATCTTTTCAAGGCCATCGAGGACATCCAGCTTGGTCAGGCACAGGCCAGTCAGGCTGTTCAGTTTCGCGGAACGACGCATCAGAACCGCATCAAACCAGCCACAACGCCTCGCTCTTCCAGTGGTTGCACCAAATTCTGCGCCGCGGCTGGAAAGGTGTTTTCCGACCTCATCAAAGAGTTCCGTCGGGAAAGGACCATTACCTACACGCGTTGAATAGGCCTTGGTAATTCCAAGCACATAGTCAAATGCAAGAAGACCGACACCGGTTCCGGCTGATGCTCCTCCAGCCGTCGTATTGGATGAGGTCACGAAGGGGTAAGTGCCATGGTCGATATCGAGCATCGCCCCCTGAGCGCCCTCATAGAGTACCGGTGCACCGGCATCACCCAGGCGATGCAAGTCGCCGGTAACATCGCCCAACATGGGCTTGATCTCTTCGCCGATGCGGCAGAGCTTGTCGAATTCCTCCTTGAAATCGAGCGGCTTTTCCTTGAAGTACTGGGAGAGGACAAAGTTATGAAAGTCCAAAAGATCCTTGAGCCTTTCTTCGAGAAGATGCGGATAGAAAAGATCACCGGCACGCAGGCCCCGGCGAGAAACCTTGTCTTCATAGGCAGGACCAATCCCACGACCGGTCGTCCCGATCGCCTTGGCACCGCGCGCCTTTTCGCGCGCCACATCCAGCGCAATATGGATCGGGAGAATCAGCGCGCACGCTTCGCTAATGACGAGGCGCTCCCTGACCGGTATTCCGGCCTTTTCAAGAATACCGATTTCCTCCATCAAGGCATCCGGCGACAACACAACGCCGTTACCGATATAGCAGGTCACCCCTTCCCTCAGAATGCCCGAGGGAATCAGATGGAGAACGGTTTTTTGCCCATCGATGACCAGGGTATGGCCGGCGTTATGCCCGCCCTGAAAGCGGACGACCCCTTTGGCGCGTTCGGTGAGGATGTCGACCAGCTTGCCTTTGCCCTCATCTCCCCACTGGGTGCCGATCACGACAACGTTCTTTCCCATGTTTTCTTCTGCTCTGTTCGGTGTGACTGAATAATTGGATGGATCAGACCAGGGTCCAGCGGCCGTCCTTCAGGATCAGGCTCTCGGCGCAACCCAGCTGCTCTGCGGTCTCATCGGCATGCCCCAGGGACTGGATGACCACCCGCCCCTCGGATCGAAGCGCTGCGACCTGCCGTTCCAGAGCCGGATCCTCTGTGGCCGGCGCAAAAATCCGTCGGGCGACATGGCGACTGGAAGCCGCACCGAGGCGCGCAAGAAACTTAAGATCCGCACTGAAGCCAACTGCGGGCCGGGCAAATCCAAAGACCTTGCCGATGTCGTCATAACGGCCGCCTCTGGCAATTTCGCGGCCTTGCCCTGGAACGAAGGCAGCAAAGACGATCCCGGTGTGGTACTGGTAACCCCGAAGCTCTGCAAGGTCGAGATGCAGCGGAAGCCCGGGGTAACGTCGCTTAAGCTCGGCGCCCAAATCGGCAAGCTCCGAAAGAGCTGCCAAAATTTGCTCTCCTCCATTCGCCAATAGACGGCGCGCCTCATCCAGGACTTCAAGAGGACCATTCAGGTCCAAAAGCGCCTTCATCAAGGGCCGAATCTCCGGGCGAATAGCCTTTTCTGCAAGGAACTGGTTCAGATCGGTCGCATCCTTCCTTTGAAGAATATCAAAGAGACTGGCTTCTTCCGTCTCTGAAAGACCCGCCTCTTGGGCCAACGCCCGATAAATCCCCACATGCCCAAGGTCAAGATGAACCTCGCGAATACCTGCTGCATGGAGCGTTTCGAGCATCAGGCGAATCACCTCGGCTGTGGCCCCTCCACCACTGTGCCCATAGAGCTCAGCCCCTATCTGGATAGGATTACGGGTTTTTTCAAGGTGGGCGCCCACGCCATGAATCACGTTGCCAAGATAGCAAAGGCGTGAGGGTAAGCCTGAGGCCGCCGTACGGGCATCGATTCTGGCCACCTGGGGCGTCATATCCGCGCGTAGCCCGACCAGCCGGCCGGTCAGAGGATCCACAAATTTGAGGGTTTGCTGATCGAGTTCATAGCCACTCCCTGTAAGGAGCGAATCCAGGAAATCCACCATCGGCGGCATCACCAACCGATAACCCCAGGCATGGAACTGATCGATCAGTAGGCGTCCGAGGTAATCGAGGTGTTCTGCCTCGTCCGGAAAGATTTCTTCAATGCCCTCAGGGAGGAGCCAGCGGTCCTGGGTCAGCATGCGCGTTTTTTCTTAAGGCCTGAACAAACGGGAGATGGTAAATCAACAGGGCTCGGGTCACCACCCCTCCGGGAAGGGGTGGCTCGAGTCAACTGCGTTTTGGGACACCCTTAATGGGTTGCCTTGAAGTAGCGGAAGAACTCCGAGTCCGGAGACAGCAAGAGCTGCGTTCCATCATCCCTGAAAGCCTGTCGGTAGGCAATCAGACTGCGGTTGAACTGGAAGAACTCTTTGTTTTTGCTGTAGGCCTTGGCGTAAATTTCGGTCGCGGTCGCGTCCCCTTCACCCCGGCGAATTTCAGCGCCCTTTTGGGCCTCGGCGATCAGGACTTCGCGCTGGCGATCCGCCTCAGCTCGAATCTTTTCAGCCGCTTCAGCACCCCGCGAACGAAACTCTCGAGCCACGCGAGCCCGTTCGGCCTCCATGCGGTGATAGACCGATGAGCTGACTTCCTCGGGAAGATCAATGCGCATGACGCGAATGTCCGTCACTTCGACACCTAAGCTTGCGACAGCCGGCGCCACCATGGTGGTCAGGGCGTCCTGTATCCGCCCCCGATCAGAAGAGACCAACTCACGAATGGTTCGCTTACTGAATTCGTTTCGCATCGCGTCCTTGGTGATCTGATCCAGGCGGATATTGGCCTGAGCCTTATCTCCGCCGACGGAGGTATAGAACTTGGTGACATCGTTGATTCGCCATTTGACGAACCAATCCACCAGAACGTTTTTCTTCTCAGAGGTCAGAAACCGTTCAGGCTTCGACTCCAGCGAAAGGATGCGCCGATCGAACTTCTTGACCTGCCGGTAGGGCAATTTGAAGTGAAGTCCAGGGCCGTAGTCCGTTCCGACAATCTTCTTAAATTCAAGCACGATGACCTTCTCGGTCTCTGAAACCGTGAAGGTTGAGGTCAACAATACGAGAAGGACGAGAGAGCCCAGTCCACTCAGGAGGGTTTGTCGATTCACTTCTGCTGCCCTCCTCGGCTATCACGACCTCGACCCGAGGCACTGCGTGCGGATTTAGTGCCAGATTCCGGCGACTCCTGCGCTACAGAAGCCGGAGGCTCACTGTCGCGAAGTGCCGGCGAAGGTGCCATTCCCTTTTGAAGTCGGTCAATAGGAAGGTAGATTGCGTTATTGGAGCCTTTGACGTCGACCACCGTAACACCGGACTGGCCGATCACATCCTGCATGGTTTCAAGGTACAAACGTTCCCGCGTCACATCCGGCGCCTTTTCATACTCGGTCAAAAGCTGCAGAAAGCGAGAAGATTCACCTTCGGCGTGAGCGATCGTCCTTTGCTTGTAGGCCTCAGATTCCTCAAGCAGTCGCGCAGCAGCCCCACGCGCCTTTGGCACCACCTCATTGGCATAGGCTTCAGCTTCATTCTTGAGCCTTTGCTCGTCCTCACGCGCCTTGATGGCATCTTCGAAGGCGTTCTGAACCTCATCCGGCGGTTGCGCATCAACGAGGTTGACGTTGCTCACACTGATTCCGGTTTCGTACTCATCCAGCGTATGCTGAATTTCCGACTTGATTTCATCGGCAATGTTACTGCGTCCCTCGGTCAGGACAAAGTCCATCGTGTTCTTGCCAATGACCGCTCTTTGGGCGCTCTCAATCACTTGTTTCAAAGTGAGATCCGGATCGGCTACGTTGAAAAGGTAAGCCTTGGCATCTTTGATCTGATACTGCACCGCCAGCCGGATATCAATGATGTTTTCGTCCTGCGTCAGCATGAGCGCTTCTTTAGGGACAGATCCCAAAGACTGCTGCCGTCCACCCGACCGATAGCCAATCTCGACAAAGCGTTGTTGCTCAAGGTTCACCAGATCTACGCGCTCTACAGGAACCGGCAGGTGCCAGTGAATCCCCGGAAGCGTCGTTTCAACATAGGCGCCAAAGCGGGTCACGACCGCGCGGCTGCCCTCATCCACCAGATAGATTCCGGTCAGGGACCACAAAAGGACCGCAACAAGGGCGATGAGCCCTACCAACTGACTCGCCCCTGAATTTCCGTCACCACCCCCCATGGGCGTGTTGCCGAAAAGACCCTTCAGCTTGTCTTGAAGACTCTTGAGTACTTCATCCAAATCCGGCGGTTGCGGCTGATTGTCTCTGCCGCTCCACGGATCCTTTTTGTTTCCACCCGGTTCATTCCAGGACATCGTGTTCTCCAGGCCTTCAATCTTTGGCCTTTTTGGTGTTTCAGCGTTTCGCCGTCAGCCGACTAGGCTAACAAGGCATTGTGTAATTGGCTATCGTGTTCCGCGTCATCGGCAAGATGCAGCTTTCTGAATCGATCGGGGTTTCCCTCGACCTGCATCACCCAACCGCCCTCCTCGTCCACGGTCTCTGAAAGAACCGTCGCCTGTTCGTATAGCTGGGCACGTAGACGACCTTCCGATGGTTTGATTCGAATCTCGCGACGCACGCGCTGAGGAACCACCTGCTCACGGACAATCTCATCAATCAGTTCAAGCCCGCGCGAATCCTTTGCCGACAACCAGACAGCGTCAATTCGACCGTCTGCATTGCGCTCCAGCGTCGGTTCGCGGCCCTCAAGACCATCAATTTTGTTCAAGACCCGAACGCGAGGGACATCCCCTGCACCAATTTCATCGATAACCCGCTCGACCTCATCGATGGTTTCTTGCAGCTGCTCATCGGTCGCATCGATGACATGAAGCAGCAGATCCGCCTCAACGGTTTCCTGAAGCGTTGACTTGAAGGCTGCAACCAGCTCATGGGGAAGGTCTCTCACGAAACCCACGGTGTCCGCCAGAACCACGGTCTGACCCTGGCCGATCGTATACCGCTTCAAAGTCGGATCCAGCGTCGCAAACAGTTGGTCTGCCGCATAGACCCCAGCCCCCGTCAAGGCATTGATCAGGGTCGATTTGCCTGCATTGGTGTAGCCCACAAGCCCCACCACGGGAACCTCGGTGCGACGGCGGGCCCTTCGACCCTGATCGCGCTGACGATCAACCTTCTCCAGTCGTTTCTGGATCTGAAGGATCCGACGACCAATCAACCTTTTGTCTGTTTCGAGCTGTGTTTCACCCGGCCCTCGAAGCCCGATACCCCCCTTTTGTCGCTCAAGATGCGTCCAACCCCGAACCAAACGGGTAGAGAGGTGCTTCAACTGAGCCAATTCAACCTGAAGTTTTCCCTCGTAGCTTTGAGCCCGCTGAGCAAAGATATCGAGAATCAGCCCCGTTCGATCCAGAACCCTGACTTGAAGCGCTTTTTCGAGATTCCTTTCCTGAGAGGGTGACAAGGGGTTGTTAAACAACACCAACTCCGCACCCAGGGATTCGATCAAGAGGCCGAGTTCCTCGACCTTGCCTTTGCCGATAAAAAATTTAGGGTCTGCGTGTTCCCGCTTGCTGATGAGGTAGCCGACAGGGTCTGCCCCCGCAGACCGCGCAAGTTCCTGAAGTTCCTCGAGAACCGGAAGTTCGTCGTTTCCCCCACCGAGAACAAGTACCGCCCGCTCACCCGATTTTGGACGGTCAAACAATGACCGTCCCCGCTGGGGTGCTCATCGAGATGCGCATCTGTCTTGTCTCGTCTTAACCCTCAACCTCTTCCTCTTCCGGGCCGGCACTCAGCCGAACCTGACGGGCCGGGACGATCGTCGAGATGGCGTGTTTATAAACCATCTGGCTAACAGCATTCTTGAGAATGATGACGTATTGATCGAAAGAATCGACCTTACCCTGCAACTTGATCCCGTTGACCAGATAGATGGATACCGGCACATGTTCCTTGCGCAAGGCATTCAGGAAAGGATCCTGCAAATTTTGGCCTTTAGACATCCTATTTCTCCTTTTATTATTTAGGCTTAGAACCTAATTCCGCCTATATCTCTTCAATTATTTAATCAAAATTTCCAATCGCCGGCTATTGAGACCTTTCCAGGAGTCAATCCCCACCATCCAGCGCATCCCGAACAGCCTCAGCAAGTCGGTCTGCAAGTGCCTGAACCTTTTCGCCATCAGCCCCCTCGACCATGACTCTGACCAGGGGCTCCGTGCCCGAGGTTCTCAGTAACACACGACCTTGACCCGCCAATTCCTGCTCCACTTCGGCTTTCAGCAATTGAACCGATTCCATCTGACTCAGGTTGACGCGTTCCCGTGTCCTAACATTGACCAATGTCTGAGGATATTTATCCATTCCCTTGCGAAGATCGAACAGCGTTTTATCTGATGCGCGCATTGCTTCCATAACCTGGAGCGCGGCAACAATGCCATCACCCGTTGGAATGCGATCCCGGCAAATGATATGGCCGGAGTTTTCCCCCCCCAGCGTGCTGTCATGCGCCAACATCATTTCCATGACGTAACGGTCACCGACCGCCGCGCGCTTGAGCTCCACACCAAAGGGGGCGAGCGCATGTTCTAGACCCAAATTGGTCATGAGGGTTCCGACCACGGGGCCGTGTAATTCCCCGCGCGACAATCGGGCGGAGGCGATGATGAACAGAACCTCATCCCCATCGACAATGGTCCCGGTATGGTCGACCATGATCAGTCGGTCGCCATCGCCGTCAAAAGCAAGACCAAGATCGGCACCCACCTCAAGAACACGTTCCCGCAAGGCATGAGGCTTGGTCGCCCCCACCCCTTCATTGATATTGAAGCCGTTGGGCGCGTCCCCCATGGTGATGACCGTCGCACCGAGCTCTGCGAAAACGTAGGGCGCAATGTGATAAGTCGATCCATTGGCGCAATCGATCACCACACGAATCCCATTAAAGTCCATGCGGGTAGCGATCGTGCTTTTACAAAACTCGATGTATCGGCCTGCCGCGTCCTGGAGGCGCTTGGCCCGACCAATGCGCGATGAATCCACGGTGGTCATCGGCTGATCAATTTCGGCCTCGATCTCGTGTTCAATTTCATCCGATAGCTTGAGACCATCCGGACCAAAGAACTTGATGCCGTTATCGTAGTAAGGATTGTGCGAAGCACTGATGACAATGCCGGCTTCAGCCCGAAAGGTTCGGGTCAAATAGGAAATGGCCGGGGTGGGCATGGGACCCAGCAACTGGGTATTGACGCCGGCTGCCGACAAACCGGCCTCGAGCGCCGACTCAAACATGTAACCTGAAATGCGGGTGTCCTTGCCAATCAGGACGGTCGGCTCTTCCCGGTCGCGGGCAAAGATACGTCCCGCAGCCCATCCCAGTTTGAGGACAAAATCTGCCGTGATCGGGTAGGTACCGACCTTTCCACGAATACCATCGGTTCCAAAATATGCCCGACTCATAAAAGCCTTCCCCGCACTCGAAGCAATAGAGCGTCTATTGCAGTATCCGCCAACCCCCCGGTCGGCGTCCCCTGAACTGATTTATTATCCTTGGCCGAAACTCAATGCTGCTCGGCTGCCTTGCCAATTCCATCGGGCGATGAGCCCTCGGAATCATCCACATTCAAAGGAGCAGAACCTCCTCCGTTGGGCGGCGTCTCATCCCAGTGCTGGGGTGCACGGGGTGTTTTACCTTCCATGATGTCATCAATCTGAAAATGATCGATGGTTTCATACTTCATAAGCGCATCGGCCATCAGGTGAAGTTTCTCAAGGTTCTCCCTCAGAATCCGCTCGCTGCGTTCATAGTTGCGATCAATAAACGAACGAATCTCTTCATCAATCAGGTGCGAAGTTTCCTCAGAGACCGACTTATGCTTGGTGACTGAGCGCCCCAGGAAGACTTCGCCCTCCTCCTCGCTGTATGCCAGAGGCCCAAGACGCTCGGATAATCCCCAACGCGTCACCATATTGCGCGCAAGGCTGGTCGCACGCTCGATATCATTTGAGGCCCCCGTGGTGACCTTGCGACGTCCAAAAATAATTTCCTCGGCAATACGGCCGCCAAAAAGGCTCGAGATCTGGCTTTCCAGTTTCTCAAGGCTCGCGCTGTATTGATCTCGCTCCGGCAGGAACATGGTAATGCCCAATGCGCGGCCTCGGGGCATGATGCTGACCTTGTAGACAGGGTCGTGCTCGGGGACTAGGCGACCGACAATCGCATGACCGGCCTCGTGGTATGCCGTTAGGCGCTTCTCCTCTTCGCTCATCACCATTGAACGGCGCTCAGCACCCATCAGGATCTTGTCCTTGGCCTTCTCAAAGTCCTCCATCTGAACTTCGCGCTTGTTCTTGCGGGCCGCAAACAGCGCGGCCTCATTCACCAGGTTAGCGAGGTCTGCCCCCGAAAAGCCAGGGGTTCCGCGTGCGAGGTAAGACACCTCCACATCGCTGGCCAAAGGGACTCGCTTCATATGGACCTTGAGGATCTGTTCACGTCCACGGACATCCGGCAATCCAACCACCACCTGACGGTCAAAGCGACCCGGACGTAAAAGCGCAGGATCCAGAACATCGGGACGATTCGTGGCTGCGATGACAATGATGCCTTCCGTCCCCTCAAAGCCATCCATCTCGACCAGAAGCTGGTTCAGCGTTTGTTCACGCTCATCGTGACCGCCGCCAAGACCCGCTCCGCGATGACGACCCACAGCATCAATTTCGTCAATAAAAATGATACAGGGTGCATTTTTCTTGGCCTGCTCGAACATATCGCGCACACGCGAGGCCCCAACGCCGACGAACATTTCAACGAAATCAGAACCTGAGATCGAGAAAAACGGCACACGGGCTTCGCCCGCAATGGCCTTGGCCAGCAGGGTCTTACCGGTCCCCGGCGGCCCGACCATGAGAGCGCCACGTGGAATCTTGCCGCCAAGCTTCTGAAACTTGCTGGGATCCTTCAGAAAGTCGACCATTTCCTGAACGTCTTCCTTGGCTTCCTCCACCCCGGCGACATCTGCAAAGGTCACCTTGATCTGATCTTCCTCGATCAGCCGCGCCTTGCTCTTGCCAAAGGACATTGCCCCTCGACCACCGCCACCGCCTTGCATCTGACGCATAAAGAAAACCCATACCCCCACCAGAAGCAGCATCGGGAACCAGGAGATAAAGACCTGAGACAGGAAGGACTGGGTTTCGGGAGGATCGACCTTGAAGTCGACATGGTTTTCGACCAGATCATCAATCATGTGGGGATCATTCTGAGGAGCGATACTTGAAAACCGCTCACCGCTGCCCATCGTGCCCCGGATCTGGGATCCGTCGATGATGACTTGCTTAATCTGCCCATCTCGCACCGATTGGATGAACTGCGAGTAGGGCATATTGGATTCCTGGGATTTCCTGCCGCCGAAGTTGTTGAACATCGACATCAGGACGACGGCCACAACGACCCAGAGAATCACGTTTTTGAGCATGTCATTCACAGTTGCACAACCTCTTGGGGGGTAAAACCCCGCTAAATTCGGGGGTCCATAGTATCAGGAAGACAGACCCCATTCACGTTGATGGCAGGACGCCATGTCCGTGCACCATTCCCTAATTACTTTTTCAACAGGCCCCGACTCCGCGATCGAGCATCTCTTGGGCATGCGCCAGAGTCTGAGGCGTGATCACCACACCGCCCAGCATTCGGGCAATTTCGTCAACCCTTTGGCCACTATCCAGCACATGCACCTCGGTTCGGGTAAGTTCACCCACTGTGCCTTTTAACACCTTGAGGTGCTGATGCCCCTGCGCGGCGACCTGCGGCAAGTGCGTCACCGACAAGACCTGAATGGAGGCACCCAATTGCCGAAGTTTTTGGCCCACGACCTCGGCAACGCCTCCGCCAATACCACTGTCTACCTCATCAAAAATGAGGGTCGAAACACTCTTGCCACCGGTCAGCGCCACTTGGAGAGCCAAGCTGATGCGCGAGAGTTCGCCGCCCGATGCCACCTTGGACAGAGGTCTCAGGGGCATCCCGGGATTCGCGCTGACTTGAATCTCAACGTGGTCATCCCCGTGGAGGCGGGGCAAGGGGATTGCCTCCCGTTCCACCTGAAATGCGATGCGGGCCTGAGGCATCCCCAGTTCCCGTACCAAAGCCATGACCTCAAGCTCAAGCGCTTCAGCGGCTTTAATTCTTCGTTCGGAAAGCACCTGGCTGAACTTTCGGTATTCCACCTCTAGCGCCGACACTTCTTCACGGAGCTGTTCACTGGTTTCACCCGACCCCACGAGCAGATCGCGATCCGCACGCAATACCTCAAGGTGTTCGGCCAATGCTTCAGGACGCACCTGATGTTTTCTCGCCAGTCGGTGGACGTCTGCCAGACGGTCCTCAAGCAAACCCAGCCGCGCAGGATCTGCTTCATGGCGATCAACTTCGCGCCGAAGGCCGATGGATGCCTCCTTGATCTGCACCAAGGCTTCTTCCAGCAAACCCAGATGGGCTTCAAAATCGGGAACCCAACCCTTAAGTTCGCTCAGCCCGCGATTGGCCTGCGCCAGCTGCTGAACTACTGATCCGGAATCCGCCTCATAGAGCAGATTGAGCTCGCGCTGTGCGACTTCGAGAATTTTCTCTGCGTGTGCCTGGCGACTGTGTTCCTCGACCAACGCAGCGTAATCCAGGCTGGCAATATCCGAGAGCTCAAGCTCTTCAATCTGAAACCCCAGCAATTCGAGCCGACCCTTTCGTTCCAAGCCCTCCGATTCGAGACTTTCAAGCCGCATGCTGACCTCACGCCAGCGTTTGAAGGTCGACTGCAAGGACGCCAGAAGCTCATCATTGCGCGCCGCCGCATCGAGTAGTTTTCGCTGCTCCTGCGGCTTCATGAGTTGGACATGGGCATGCTGCCCATGAATTTCAAGTAGGCGTTGAGAAAATTCCTGCAAGGTCTGCAAAGTCACGGGAGAACCATTAATGAAAGCCCGTGAACGACCGTCCGATGCGACAACGCGACGAAGAATGCACTCCTCCTCACCCGCGGAGAGGGCCTGTTCTTCCAACCAGGCCTGAGCAGGTTCGGCATCCTGGAGCAGAAAAGTCAGACTGACTTCCGCGCGCTGCGCTCCCGGCCGAATGCAAGCGGTGTCGGCCCGGTCTCCCAGTGCAAGCCCCAGCGCCGTGAGCAAAATTGACTTTCCGGCACCAGTTTCCCCCGTCAAAACGGTGAATCCCGGCTCCAATGAAAGATCCAGACGATCGACAACCGCCAGATCTCGAATAGCGATGGTATGCAGCATGGCTAGACCGGTTGACCGGAACTCCAGTTCAGTTTTGCCCGCAAGATTTCAAAAAAGTCGTAGTCCTCAGGGTGAAGTAGCCTGAAAAAACGACCCGACTGACGAATTTCAATGCGGTCATCCAGCTCAAGGTTCGGGCTGGTCACGCTGTCACAAATGACTCGCGCCCCAAAATTTCGGCCTGCACGGAAGGTAATCCCGATCACACTCTCACTATCCAGAACGATCGGCCGCATCGTCAACGCGTGGGGATTAATGGGCGCCAGAACCAGTGCTTTAAGGCACGGTGACAAAATCGGCCCGCCCACGGAGAGCGCGTAGGCCGTGGAGCCTGTCGGAGTCGAAACGATCAGACCATCGGAACGCTGTGAGTTTAGAAAGACGCCATCAACATGGGTCACCATTTCGATCATGCTGGTCGCGTTGGAGCGATGGACGACGACATCGTTGACCGCCGACTGCTCGAAAATCTTTTCCCCATCGCGTATCACGCTGGCAGTCAAAAGGAACCGACGCTCCTCTGTACAGGCACCATCCAGAACCTCTCGCAGGCGCGCCACCAGGTCGATCGGAGAGATATCTGCCAGGAACCCCAGTCGCCCCAGATTAACGCCCAAAAGAGGAACGTCATAAGGCGCCAATGCACGCGCAGCCCCCAGAAGGGTCCCATCACCACCGACAACCACAGCAAAATCTACCTGACGCCCCAACTCTTCCAATGGCACGCCAGGGGAAACCCCAAGGATTCGGGCGGTGTCTGTTTCCGGCACGACCGCCACGCCCCGGCTGGCCATGAAGCGCTGAAGCTCGCCCAAAGCTTCTCCCACCCGCTCGGCATCAGGCTTGGCAATCAGGCCGGCGACTCGAAATCGGACTGCATCATTCATGTGCGAGAGGTGGAATTGCGCGATTGCTAGAGGGAATTTCAAGAACGGCCTGACCCACCTTGGTGGCCGCCTTTCCAGACAAGTCTATGGTAAGTCGATCTTGACACAGAATCTAGGGATTGCTAGTTTTTGGCACTCTTAAACCGAGAGTGCTAATTTCTCCCATCGTGCCGATCAAACCTCCACTCAACGATCGCGCCCAGCACCTTTTAAAGGTGCTTGTGGAGCGCTATATCGATGAGGGTCAACCGGTTGGCTCAAGAGCGCTGGCCAAGGAAGCAGGTCTTAACCTGAGCCCTGCGACTATCCGCAACGTGATGGCCGATCTTGAAGACCTCGGACTCATTACCGCACCGCACACCAGCGCCGGTCGGATGCCTACCACATCGGGCTATCGGCTTTTCATTGACACACTCCTGACCGTTCGCCCCCTGGAAGAAACATTCATCCGGCAACTGCAGGAGGAGATCGTCCAGCAGCAGTCCCCGGCGGATCTCCTTGAGGCGGCGTCCAGACTGCTCTCAGAAACCACGCACATGGCTGGCGTTGTCATGCTGCCCCGGCATGACACCCAAACCTTCACCCACATTGAATTTCTGCCCTTATCCGAGGGGCGCCTGCTGGTCATCCTGATCTCGGGACAGCAGGAGATTCAAAACAAGATCATTCAAGCCCCCCGGGAATTCACACCTGCTGAGCTTCAGGCTGCCGCCAACTTTCTTAACAGCCGATTTGCCGGCAGGGACGTAAACCAGGTCAAGGAAACACTGCTCCGGGAAGTCAAGGATGCCCGAGAGAAGCTGAGTCAGGAGCTTCTGGATGCCGCCCATCTCAGTGAACTGGCACTTAATCCCGCAACGCCCCCCAGAAAACCCCTTTTGGTCAGCGGCGAAATCAACCTGATGGATTTTTCCGAACTGGCCCATATCGACCAATTTCGGCACCTCTTTGAAACCTTGCACCAAAAAGAGGACATGGTTCGGCTGATGGACCGGTGCATCCAGTCCCCTGGAGTCAAAATCTTCATTGGCGAAGAGTCGGGACATCGGGCCTTCGATCAATGCAGCCTGGTAACTTCGGCGTATAGCATCAACGATCGTGCCGTTGGAGTCCTCGGCGTGATCGGTCCAACCCGCATGGAATATGAGCGGGTCATCCCTTTGGTCGATCTCACTGCAAAACTGGTGGGTGCGGCCTTGAATCTCCAAAGTTTGCCCCCATCTTGATGAACTTAGGTCTTCGTCCCCAAGGATGCAGACCCACCTGAATTTAGAAACACCTACGAGGAGCCGCTCCCCATGAGCCCTGATGACGTTTTGCCAGAAGAAACCCAAACCGCAGCCGAATCCAAGGCCGAGGAAACCGTTTCTGGCGATGCACCCGCTGAAACCCCAACCCTCGAAACCCTGACTCAGGCATTAGCCACGGCACAGGAAAAGACACAGGAAAACTGGGATCGCTTCATCAGAACCCAGGCCGAACTTGAGAACCTCAAGCGCCGGGCAGAAAAGGATGTCCAGAATGCCCACAAGTTTGCGATCGAAAAATTCGCCCGCGAACTTCTGAGCGTTGCAGACAGCCTTGAATTAGGTCTTGGAGTCGAATCCAGTGACAATCCCGAAGTTGCAAAGCTCCGCGAAGGGATGGAGCTCACGTTGAAGCAACTTCTGGCGAGTTTCGAGAAATTCCAGCTGATTGCAGTCGACCCCGAAGGCGAACGGTTCAATCCCGAGTTGCATCAGGCCATGGCCATGCAGCCGACGCCCGACCACGAAGCCAACACCGTGCTCAAGGTCTACCAGAAGGGTTACCTCCTCAGCGAGCGCCTTTTGAGGCCTGCCATGGTTGTCGTAGCTCAGGCCCCGCAATAAGCCTCTTGAAAACCAGGAACTGATCCCAATATCGGCTTCAGATTCCAAAGGATCACCGTATTTCAGCGTTTTACCCCGGAGAAAAGCATGTCAAAAATTATCGGCATCGATTTGGGCACCACGAATTCCTGTGTGGCCATCCTTGAGGGCGGCAAGCCCCGGGTGATCGAGAATTCCGAAGGCGCAAGGACGACCCCGTCGATCGTTGCCTTCGCACCTGACAATGAAGTGCTGGTCGGCCAGTCCGCCAAGCGCCAGGCTGTGACCAATCCGAGCAACACCCTCTACGCGGTTAAGCGTCTGATCGGCCGTCGCTTCAAGGACGCCGAAGTTCAGAAAGACATTCATCTGGTGCCTTTCAAGATCGTCGGTGCGGACAATGGCGACGCCTGGGTTGAAGCAAACGGCAAAAAGATGGCGCCGCCCGAGGTTTCTGCGCGTGTCCTCATGAAGCTCAAGAAGGACGCCGAAGCGTTTCTCGGCGAGGAAGTAACCGAAGCTGTCATCACGGTACCGGCTTACTTCAACGACTCTCAGCGTCAGGCCACCAAGGACGCGGGACGAATTGCTGGCCTTGAAGTCAAGCGCATCATCAATGAACCCACGGCTGCGGCCATGGCCTTTGGCCTGGATCGCAAGCAAGGCGACATGAAGGTTGCAGTCTACGACCTGGGTGGCGGTACCTTCGACGTTTCGATCATCGAGATTGCTGAAGTCGATGGCGAACATCAGTTTGAAGTACTTTCAACCAATGGTGACACCCACCTTGGCGGTGAAGACTTTGACCTTCGCATCATCGACTGGCTTTGCGATG
>JBEGVN010000028.1:0-12430 GCA_041178325.1 Pseudomonadota bacterium | reverse complement strand
GACCTCGCGGTAAACATCAAATCGGGGTCTGACGAAAATTGCATCAGGACAAAGACGCCTCGCGTAACCTGCCGGCATGGCTGATCTCACGCCAAACTTCCGCGCTTCATAACTGCACGTCGCTACTACGCCACGTGAATCTGGTGAGCCACCGACAATGATCGGTTTACCCCGATATTCAGGAAAATCCCTTTGCTCAACGGACGCGTAGAAGGCATCCATGTCGACATGAATGATTTTTCTAATGGTGCTCATCGAAGATCAAGAGCCAATAACGGAGTCCGAGATAATGTGAGAGTTGTACCGAGTCATTTCACACAGCGCTGGGTGAAATGCAACCCTTCGCCTGGATCCCCCCCGGAATCCAAGTCTTCTTACCTGCGGGTTGGCTGGATTCTTCGCAAAAGAAAACTTGGCACGTGGATTGCAAAACCAACGACAAGGACATGCGAATGCCCTTTCTACTCTCTGTTTGGGGCTGTCTTTGGGTGAATCTCCTCAATGGCAGCCTCTTTTTCTCGAGGAAATCAGATGCAAGCCATCGATTCAATGCTGAGACTACCGAGAACACCCGTATCATTTTCGCCGGCTTTCACGGAAATCCTTCGATTCTGCTCACAAATTCATGAGCCTAGCCCTCACGATCTCAAAGCCCTGACCGCCATCTATCGTTGCGTCAAACCGAATCTTGATGACCGAGAGAAAATCTACACGGCCAAGATTCTGGGTCTGATTCGGCTGAAGGTGAATTAATCTTGAAGATTCCGCGAATGGTTTGGCTTCCTGAAGGATTTACTTCTTACCGTAGCCATGTCCTCCTGATTGCAGCGGTCTTTGGATTGACTGAGCTCTTTCCGGTCAACCTCTCGACTCCCGAGACCATGAGCACTGTCTTCTCTCAGTGGAGGCAGCATTTTTTGTATTTCTTACCGCTACCACACGGACAGGGATCGTTACGACCGACCTTGACCTTCGATTCGCTGACGACTGGCCCTGACCCCGAGGGAGTTGGATTGGATTGCCAATACGCCCACAGCAAATGGACCGAACGCGGAATCATCTCGACCATCTGTTTCCGCCGTGCATGCGTGATCTCCTCATCAACCACCGCTCGGATGGTTCCCGTATTCAGCAGCATGATCGGCGTCAGACAGTCGGATAGAGATTCCTCATCGAAAAGCGATTCCCATTCGGACTGGGACAAGGTCATTCCCAGAATGAATCCATCAGCCCAATCGTAACCACAAAGAGAATCAAGGGCATCGTCCTCGTACAATAGATCCTGAGGGTCGATGAGAGGCACATACGCACCAGAGCCACCCGAAAGCGGATTGACCTTGACGCTTCCGACCGTCACGTTCCAGCGGCGCATCAGGAGATCGATGATCGAATTGGCTTGTGATTCATCCTTGAATTTTGCTTCTCCCATGACCACGGGGATCCAGGTCGAGGGCATGACCAGTTCGGGCCCAATGGCCAGCGCACATAGAAGCCCGTCAAGCGACTCAAGACTGAGGCCTCCTTCCGGAACACAATTCTCTTCCAAAAACTGTTCGAGTCTTTTGAGATCTCGATCCGTAAGCGGCGCTTTCAAGGGTCGTTGCATGGGGACCTTATCCCTCGGGCAAAATAAAAAAAGAGACACATCAAGGATGTTCCCGAGGGCTCACTCGGCGAGCTTTGCTCAGTCCATAATGTCAGTATGACTCAAGCCGATTCTGAATTCGATCTGACCCCTGGCCTTGCCATGATCCACTCCGATCGGATGGAGGATCTTCGAAGCGCCCTGATGGGCTGGATCAAGTCGAATCCCCTGCCCCCTTTTGAAAAGGAAATCATCCTCGTTCAGAGCAATGGGATTCGGCAGTGGCTCCGAATGGGATTTGCCAGCCATGAAGTCCTCGGAATCAGCGCCGATACCGATTTCCTCCTCCCCAGCCCCTTTATATGGCAGTGCTACCGGGCGGTTCTTGATGCGGAGCGCGTTCCCCGCTCATCCCCCTTTGATCGGGCACCCCTGATCTGGCGGATCTATCGTCAGATTCCGGATCGGATCGCAAAGGATCCTGAGCGCTATGCCCCTTTGAAGCGCTTTCTTGAACGAAACCCTCACCCCATCAAGCCCTATCAGCTCGCCCTGCAGCTCGCGGACCTTTTTGATCAGTATCAGATTCACCGCTCCGACTGGCTTCTCGACTGGGCCGAGGGGAAAGACATCCTTAAAAAGCGGGAAGAGGGCACCGCCTCTCTCGATATCTCACCCGATCAACGCTGGCAGCCTGATTTCTGGCGCGCCCTGATTGAGGATCTTGGAGATCACTGGGAAATGAACAGCCGGTCCCGGCTGCATACCAAGCTGATTTCGAGACTGCATGAGATCGCGGATCAGGGCGAACCCATTCCGTCAGGGCTTCCCCGCCGGATCATCATTTTCGGGATCTCATCCCTTCCAAGGCAAGTCCTTGAGACCCTGGCCGCCCTCTCGAGGGTCTGTCAGGTCCTCTATTTCGTCCATAACCCCTGCCGCTATTACTGGGCCGACATCATCGAAGGCAAGGAGCTCCTTTCTGAATCCAGCCGCCGGTTTGCCAAAAAGGAAGGCTTCCCGAGCGTGCTTGAAGATCAGGATCTCCACCGTTTCGGAAATCCTCTCCTGGCCGCCTGGGGAAAACAGGGGCGGGACTATGTAAAGCTCCTTGATGAATGGGATGACCTTGCGACCTCCCAGAAGATCTTCAAGAACGACATCAACCTTTTCTCGGACGACTTGCCTGACGCTCCGTCATTGCTTCAGCGGGTCCAGAACGGCATTTCGGAATTGCTGCCCCTGCCCTCTGAAGCAGAAAGGACGACACCAATCGGAAAGGACGATGACTCCATCACCTTCCACGTCGCACACAGTCCACAGCGGGAAATCGAAATCCTTCACGATCAGCTGCTTCGGATCTTTGATCAAAAAGGAAATTCCCCGTCCTCGATCCAGCCCCGCGATGTCATTGTCATGCTGCCGGACATTGACCGGTATGCACCGCACATCGAGGCGGTCTTCGGTCAGGAGCCCGATTCCTCGATTGAAAACCCGCCCCCGGCGATTCCCTACAGTATTGCGGACCGCAAGACCCGGGGTCACGATCCCATTTTCAAGGCCATGGAAGCCTTGCTGGATCTCCCTGCCTCCCGCTTTGCCGCCAGCGAAATCCTGGATCTTTTGGAAGTCGAAGCCCTGCAGCGACGATTCGGGCTGAAGGTGCCTGATGTCGCCCTCCTTCAACGCTGGATCCGCGATGCCGGCATCCGCTGGGGCATTGATGTCGAGCATCGGAGTGAGGGCGAATTCCATGCCCCCATTGACCCCACACTATCGCTCAACCAGAACACCTGGGATTTTGGATTCAAGCGGCTATTTTTGGGGTACGCGATGGGGCATGGGGACGCCTTCGAAGGCATCACGCCTTATCCCGAAATCGGCGGGATGGAAGGTCCCATCCTCGGCGCCCTTCGTGATCTATTGAATTCATTGCAGTCCTTGAGAGATCGCCTCAAGGCTGAAGCCACCCCTGAAGCCTGGGTGGCCCTTTTCAAGGATCTGATCGAAGCCTTCTTTCAGCCCCAGGGCGCTGAAGAAGAACGCTCGGTGGCCCTGCTTCGGGAGACCCTCGATCAATGGTATCGACAATTGTCTGAAGCCGGTCTCACGACCTCCCTGCCCTTAGCCATCGTCAAGGAAGCCTGGATCTCGAAACTTGATGAACCGAGGCTCACGCAAAGGTTCCTGGGAGGGAGTGTCAATTTCTGCACCCTGATGCCGATGCGCTCGATTCCCTTCAAGGTCGTCTGCCTTCTGGGGATGAACGCGGCTGATTTCCCCCGCCTTCAGCCCCAGCGGACCTTCGATCTTCTTCAGACCCCGAACACCTACCGTCCCGGGGATCGCTCCCGCCGTGATGATGATCGCTACATGTTCCTCGAAGCGCTTCTTTCGGCGAGAGAGCGGCTCCTCATTTCCTGGGTCGGCAGAAACATTCGGGACAACTCAGAACGCCAGGCCTCGGTCCTCGTTAACCAGCTGCGCGATCACCTTGCCGGGGGTTGGCATCTTGAAGGCGATGAAGCCCCTGAAAAAAGAATCCTCGCAGGGAAAAGACTGCTTCATCACCTCACGACCGAATACCCGCTGCAGCCCTTCAGCACGCGGTACTTCGATTCAGCCGATGAACGGCTCTTCACCTATTCGAACGAATGGGCGAGAACCCATGGCGAGGCTCAAAGGCATCGGGACGAGACTGCACCTCTTCCCCCTCCCGCCATCGAATCCACAGTGGATCTCAAGGCCCTGGCCCGGTTCCTCAAGAACCCTTCCCAGCATTTCCTGAACCAGCGCCTCAATGTGTATTTCGAGCGGGGGGAATCCGTGGGCGACGATGATGAAAGCTTCGTATTCACGAACCTCGATGTCTACACGAACGGCGCAAAGATCTTCGAATCCCTCGACGCCTTGAAGGACGATTCAGAGGACGGGATCTTCAAAAAGGTGCTGTCCAAGGTCCGCCAGGAAGGCCAGTTCCCTCTCGGAGCCACGGGGGATCTCGTTCAGGATCATCTGGAGATCACCCTCCAGACGATTCTTGATGAGGAAAGCCGCCTTAAGGCGGAATGGCCCGAGGAACTGGATCATCCCCTCGAACTTCCCCCCCTTCACTTCAAGACCGAATCGGAACTGGAACTCACCCTCGAAGACTGGCTGTTTCAGCTTCGCCGCCATGCCTCGGGCGAGGATCGCTATGCACTTATCGAACGAACCCCCTCGAAGATCTACCAAAAATCAAAGCCCCGTCTCGACAAGCTGCTATCCCTCTGGGTACGCCATCTTGCGGCCTACGCCGGAGGGCTTTCGCTGAGTTCCTATTTGATCGGGGTGGATGGCCTGATTGCCCTACCCGCTCTCACATCGAGAGAGAAAGCGCTTGAGCACCTCACGGCGATGGTTGAAGCCTTTGAAGTCGGTCTTTCAGCCCCTCTTCCCATCGCACCACAAACGGCCTTCGCCGCCCTTGAAAAGAGTGAAAGCGCATCCAAAACGCGCTTGAATGCCATGCGAGAAGCCTACGAAGGGAACATCCTCTTTGATGGCGAAGTTGGCCGATCCCCCTATCTTCGGCGGACCTTTCCCTCCCTTGAAGCGCTCCTTGAAGGGAGCGTCCACGATCTGGGATTCATCGACTGGGCCGATCGGCTCTATCGGCCCTTGCATGAGGCCTTCCATGCAAAAGGAGGTCCGGCATGAGGACGCCCACCCTGGATGTATTGACCCTGCCCTTGCGCGGGATTCAGCTGATTGAAGCGAGTGCCGGTACCGGGAAAACCTGGAGTATTGCCTCCCTCTATGTGCGCCTGATCCTTGGGCACGAGACGCTTTCAAAGACCTATCCCAAAGCCCTGATGCCCAAGGACATCCTGGTCGTGACCTTCACGAAAGCGGCGACGCAGGAACTTCAGGACCGGATCCGCAGCCGGCTCAATGAAACCGCGCAATACCTTCGCCATCCCGACGAGACGACCTCCGATGGCTTCCTCAAGGGCATTGGCGAGATCATCACCGATCACGATCAGCGGCTGGCTGCGGCCTATCGATTGAATCTTGCAGCGGAATCCATGGACGATGCCGCCATCTTCACCATCCACGGCTGGTGTCAAAGAATGCTGCGCCAACATGCCTTTGACAGCGGCTCGCTGTTTGAGGTCGAGGTCGTTAATGACCCCATCGATCTTCTTCTTGAATGTGCGCGGGATTACTGGCGAACGGTCTTTTATCCCCTGAAGAAAAAGGAAATCCATCAAGTCTTATCGTGGGTTGCGGAAACCCCTGAAGCCCTTCTGAAGCGGGTCCGTGACCTTCTGGATGTCGAATCTCGAGCGTTTGAAGCCCTTGCGGCCAGCCAAGCCCAGGATCTCAGTCAGGCCTTTGCAACCCTTGAGTCCAGCCAAGCCGAACGCCTTGAGACCGAAATCCGGGCGCGAACCCTCTGGCACACCCATGCTCAGGAAATCACAAAACTGATTCTCGATGCCAAGGATGCAAACACCCTCAATCGCAATTTATACAAAAAAATTGATGAGACTTTCGAAAAGATCGAGCGATGGGCAGCCGATGGGAGCAAGCTAGACGACAAGGTTAAGATTCAACGATTTGCGACTGGCGGATTCGAACTCACTGACAAAGATTCCGGCAAAGCACCCGATCATGAAGCCTTTCGGGCACTCAGGGACTATCTTGATACCAGGGATTCAAGACGCGCAGAAGATGAATTCCGGAAGACGCTTCTGATTCATGCCGCTCGCTGGATCCGGCACCAGTTCGGGAAGATCAAACACACCCGGGCCATCGTCGATCAGGACGATCTCATCGCCAAACTTCATCAATCGCTCACTCAAACCGGTGACGATTCGCTCGCGGCCGTCATCAGGGCCCAGTACCCGGTGGCCCTCATCGATGAATTTCAGGATACCGATCCCCTGCAGTACGAGATCTTCAAGCGAATTTATGGAAAGGCCAGGGATCAGGAAGCCTGGCTGATGGTCGGGGATCCCAAGCAGTCGATCTATGGATTTAGAGGCGCCGACATCTACGCCTATCTCGATGCCCGAGGCCAGGAAGGAGTGGCACGCCATACGCTCGACACCAACTATCGATCCACACCGGCCCTGGTCGATGCCGTCAACCGGATCTTCCTCCATGGGGAATCCCATCCTCAAGGTGCCTTCAACTTCAAAAGCCCTCAGGGAAAAGATCACGCGATCCCCTTTGATCCCGTGAAGGCCAGGGGCCGATCCGACCGATTGATCCGTAATGATCAACCCATCAAAAGCCTCACCATCTGGTACCACCCCAATGGGGGTGACGTCATGGCGCTCGAGCCTTACCGGAAGGTCATGGCCGAGATTGCGGCCAATGAAATTGCGACACTTCTCAATGCCGCCGGAACAGGGACTGATACCAAAGGCGCCTCGGTTTATTTCGAGGATGAGAGCACAGGAGCCAAAAGGCCGCTCAAGCCTTCGGACATCGCCATCCTGGTTCAGGACCGACATGATGCCAGGGCCATCCGCGAAGCCCTTTTCCTTCGAAATCTCCGAAGCGTCTATCTCTCCGACAGCGAGTCGGTCCTGAGGACACAGGAAGCCCAAGACATCGTCCTCTGGCTTGAGGCGTTCCTCTCCCCGCGCGATGGACGGCGCATCCGATCGGCGATGGCCACCCCGACGCTTTCATTGAGCTTCAAGGCCCTGGAAGCCTTGAACCTCGATGATCTGATTCTGGACGAGACCATAACGCGTTTCGTCGGCTACGCAAGGATCTGGCACGAGAAAGGGATCCTTCCGGCCATCCGCCAGTTCATTCTCGATCAGGAGCTCCCAGCCCGACTCATCCAAAGCGCTGAGGGCGAACGATCCCTCACCAATCTCCTCCATCTGGCTGAATTTCTCCAGACCGAATCGACTCAGGTCGATGGGGAAAATGGACTCCTGCGTTACTTTAAGGAATCCATTCAAGAAAGCGGGGCCGAGGATGAAAACATTCTCCGGCTTGAAAGCGACAGTGCTCTCATCCGGGTCATCACCATCCATAAATCCAAGGGCCTTCAGTACCCCCTTGTCTTCCTGCCCTTCATCGCCAGTGCAAGACCGATGGCTCCCGATCGCTCGCTCTATGCCTACCATGATGAAAGTCTCGCGCTGAAACTCAGCCTGGAACCGGGAGATCTCTCCCAATCTGATTCCCCGTTTCAACGCTGCGACCAGGAACGTCTTCAGGAAGCCCTCCGCCTCTTCTACGTGGCCCTGACCCGGGCCGAACACGCCTGCTGGCTCGGTGTCGCGCCGTTCCGGCACGGCAAGGACCAGGGTCCCGAGGGAGAATCCAGGGACGATCCCAAAAAGACGGGGTTACATCGCGGGGCTCTGGGGTATCTCATGGCGGGAGGTACCTCCATCGCGCCTGAGGATGTCCTTCCCGGCATCGATCGCATGGTAGGCGAACACCCCGACACCGAGATCCTCGTGGTGCAAACGCCCGAATACATCAGCTTCAAGGGATCGTATTCAGAGGCTCTGACGGCACCCACCCTTGAAACCTTTTCTGGCGCTCCCTTCGAGGCCTGGTCCATTGATAGCTACAGCCATCTCGTAAGGCAACTGGCAGAGATGAAGCGCTCGTTCCGGCGAACGCCGGGTCCCATCGAGAGCGGTGCTGATGACCGGGAGGATGAACAGGGTGAGGGCGAAAACCCAAAGCCTTCCACAATAGCGATTCTTAACTTCCATGCCTTTCCGGCCGGAAAGGTCCACGGGGATTATCTGCACAAGCTTCTGGAGGCAATCGGCGATCAGGGCTTTGATCGTGTTGCGAGCGACCCTGAGCTTCGAAGGGAGATCCTTGTGGCATCGCTCAAAACCCAAAGCTATGGGGAGGCCTGGGTTGATCCCCTCGATGCCTGGTTGCAGCAATTCCTCCATACCGAATTCAACCTGGGGTCGACGCCCTTTGCCTTCGATGCGCTGTCCCTTGAAGACAGCCGTATGGAAATGGAATTCTGGTTCGAAGTGAACCAGGCGAATCTGAAATCCATTGATGCCGTGGTCACCCGGGAGATTCTTGAAGGCCAAAAGCGCCCGGCGCTCAAATCCGGGATGCTCAACGGCATGCTCAAGGGGTTTATGGATCTCACCTTCCGGATCGGTGACCGCTATTACGTCGCGGACTACAAATCCAATCGTCTGGGATCGGGGGATGCGCACTACACCCAGGAAGCCATTGAGTCCGCCGTCCTCGAGCACCGGTATGACCTCCAGTACGCTCTTTACCTTCTGGCCTTGCACCGTTATCTCAAGAGCCGGATGGGCGATCGCTATGACTATGACGAGAGGATCGGAGGAGTCGCGTATTTCTTCCTCCGAGGGGTCGGAAGCTCTACCCGGGGCCTTCATTTCATCAAGCCCGACCGGGCGATGATCGAAGCACTCGATCGTCTGTTCGAAGGAGATCCTTCGAAGGAGGCCGGGCATGTCGCATGAGATCCTGAGTCTTCTCGATCGCTGGGTCGCAGCTCAGGTGCTTCGCCCGATCGACCGCGGTTTTGCAGCGTTCCTCCTCCAACAAGATCCCGCGGCAGATTCAAAAGTCATTCTCGCAGGGGCCCTCACCAGTTGGCGTCTGGGCTTGGGTCACGTCTGCCTTGACCCCCTGGAGTTCCTCACCGACCCGGTTGGATTTCTCCATCTCGGCATGCCAGAAGACCCTGAGGAGCCAATAGATCCGGTTCGATCCGAGGTCTCCGCTTTTCAGGATCCGTCTAAACTTTCCGAATGGGCCCAAGCCTTTCAGGCCTCGATGCTGATTGACCAGGGGACCGGCGGCTGTCCCCTGGTCTTTGATGGCGGCTGTCTTTACCTGGCCCGCAACTGGCGACACGAACAAGTCGTGGCCCAAAGGATTCTTGTACGGATTCAAGAGACCGATCCCTCGCCCTTTTCCGAGAAAGCGGAACTCGAGCGTTTGTTTCCGCCGCGAAATCCTCCTATCCCGGGACCCAATTACCAGAAAATCGCGACCGCCCTTGCAACACGAGGAAAACTCCTGATCCTGACGGGAGGGCCTGGGACCGGCAAGACTTTCACGGTCGTAAGGATGCTGGCCCTGTTGCTCTCAAAGTCACCGAATCTTCGCATTCTTCTGGGCGCTCCTACCGGCAAGGCCGCCGCCCGCCTCACCGAATCGATCATGGGATCACTCAGGACGCTGCCTGAAGCCATTCGGGAGAAGATTCCGACGAAGGCCTCCACCATCCATCAGATGCTGGGTTCCCGAAAGAACACCCGGCAATTTCGTCACCATGCCCGAAACCCCCTCCATGCGGATGTGGTGGTGATCGATGAAGCCTCCATGATTGATCTTGAACGCATGGCTGCCCTCATGGACGCTGTTCCTCCGAGTGCCCGGCTAATCCTGGTAGGTGACAAGGATCAGCTCTCCTCGGTTGAAGCCGGTTCCGTCATGGGAGATCTTTGCCGCGATCTTGAAACGCGGGGATATTCGGCTGAGACCACCGACTGGATTCAAGCCGCTACGGGTGAAAACATGGAGGCTGCCCCCGGCCAGCGGGTTGATGCGCTTGCTCAGCAGACCGTCATGCTCCGCCATTCCGAACGGTTTGCGGGTCACTCAGGCATTGGGCAACTGGCTGAAGCCGTCAATCTTGGGGATATCCCCCGTGCGCGAGCGATCCTGACCGGAGATGCGCCCTACCTGGATGTTCACTGGATTCAAACGCCGGGGCCCGGGGATCGACTCCTTGATGCACTGTGCCATGGGAGCGTGAACCGTGCCGAGGACTCGGGTGCAAGGGGATACCGTCATTATCTCGAAATGATTCCGGAAATTATCAGGACGGAAGTCTTCACCCCAGAAGCATTGACTGCCCTTTTCAATCAATTACTGGAGGCCTTGGGAAGCTTTCAGATTCTCTGTGCGGTTCACGAGGGTCCTTGGGGAGTCGAATCACTCAATCAGCGTATTCAGCGCCGGCTTGAAAAACAAGGCCTGATTCAACCCGCCATGGATCAGGTCTCAGGGTGGTATGCAGGACGCCCCGTAATGGTGACCAAAAATGATTATGAACTCGGGCTCATGAACGGTGATGTCGGGATGACCCTTCCCTTCCTTGATGAAAGAGAGGACAAGATTTCGCTTCGGGTCGTCTTCAAGCACCCCGAGAACACGGATACCCCTTTCAGAATTGTTCTGCCTGGACGCCTCACCGAGGTCGAAACAGTTTTTGCGATGACGGTTCATAAATCGCAAGGCTCGGAGTTTGGCCATGTGGCCCTCATGCTGCCAAACCCCTCTCATGCGCCTGTCCTCTCGCGTGAACTCCTTTACACCGGGATAACCCGCGCCAGACATCGTCTGACGCTCATTGGCGAAAACGTCGAGGAAATCAGTTCGACCATAAATCGGAAGACCCGACGGTCGGGAAGACTGGGCGATCTACTTCTTGGCCATTGAGCGGTTTATCCATCATCCATTCATCACAACCAAGCTCACTTCGGATCCGGATCAGCACCACAACGTTCAGTCGCCTTGACGTATTCCTCGCCTTCCTCCATGCCCTTGAGCACACATTCCCATTGCGCAAGACTTCGGTGAAGCTGACTGATGTTGCATGTTGCCATAGTCTTCTTCCAATCCCGCTCGACCAACTTGGCTTCGACGATGTATTTTTTCATCACCTCTTCACAGACCTTGACACGCTTCTGGGTCATTTCGGTGGACATATCCCCCTGCCCACACCCCACGAGCGAAACCATGGCCACGCCAGCGATCAATCCGACTTTCAACATGTTTGCCTCCTTCTTCTTATACATCATCTTTTATTAATTTTGCCTCGGCTTGAGGCCAAGGATCGACTTGAAAGTTCGCATATTACAACTTTGGATCATCGCGATTCGATATGGGTAAAGCAGATCGTGGCGAGCGAGGTCCCCAGCGCAAACTGCATCAACTGATCTTGCAGGATCCCCTCCTGGGAGCCGAAGATCCAGATCAGGATGGGAACGATGACCACCCCACCGCCGATTCCGAGGAGTCCTGCAAGAACGCCCGCGATGCCCCCAAGACCCAACAGGGTCAAAATTACTTCTATCATCAAGCCGCTCGTCGATTCGTCACGAATCGATTGTAATTCAGACTCATCCGTTCGTTGGCTTCCTTTAGACTTGTCCCGGGGAGTTCATTACTCACGGCAAAGTCCCCCTCAATCAGGGTTCGCATCGCGAAGGATATTGCCGACATGGCCGGGAACAACAAGGCTGTACTCAAGTTAACAATCGAAACGCCCATCTGCTTAAACTCCCCGGCTGAACGACTTTCAAGCTTACCCCCACCGACGATGTTCGCCATCAGGTGAGCACGTCCCTTGACTCTCTCAATGACATCCAGAAGATCCTGTTTGTTGATGCCATCCACCCAAACGATCCTGGCACCGGCTTCAATGAAGGCATCCACCCGCCAAGATCGCTAATATCGAGTTATAGCGACGGCATGAGTCGCCTTTTTTATGGGATCCCCCAAATGCGGCATGTTCAATTTCCCTTAATGACCTTGTTGTTTGCGATCCTCGCGCCCCCCGCAATTGCATGGTCCGCGCAACTTCCGCCCAACATCCTTTTCGTCATCATGGATGACGTCGGCATCGATCAGATGAGTTCTTTTGGGTACGGAGGAAAAACCGCAGCAGCAATGCCCAATATCCAGGCTATTGCATCTGCCGGCGTTCGATTCCATAACCATTGGGGCATGCCCGCCTGCTCACCGAGCCGCGCGGTCTTTTTTGAAGGCCGTTTCCCTTTCCGTAGCCATGTTCTCGGCGCGCTT
>JBEGVN010000027.1:0-98766 GCA_041178325.1 Pseudomonadota bacterium | reverse complement strand
CGACACCCGCATTATGAATGCGGTGCTCTAACCAACTGAGCTACGTTGCCTTAGAACCGTAAATTCTAGGGAATCTAGCCGTGATCTGTCAAATTTCAATGATCAGGTGATCCATTGTCATCACTGAATAGTCTTATCGATGGTGCCTCGGGTCTTTGGGGGCTTTTCATCAGCGCATTTATTTCATCTACGCTAGCCCCAGGAGGCTCGGAGGCCGTGCTCGCTGTTCTTGTTAAAGCAGGACAACACTCACTTTCGGATCTTTTATCCGTTGCAACGATAGGGAACACACTCGGGGCCATCACCACTTGGTACCTGGGATGGCTTGCGGGAAAAAAGTGGCCCGCCGACCACCCAGACGATGCCAAACGACACCGTGCAGTTTTGACCATGCGGCGATACGGCTATCCAGCACTTTTTTTTACCTGGCTTCCTGTTGTAGGAGACGGTCTTTGTTTTGCCGCAGGATGGTTACAACTGTCATTTTGGAAATCTACGCTGATCATCGGGATAGGTAAGTTCATTCGCTATGCGGTCATTGCATACCTGATTCTTCAATTCGCATCCTAACCTCTGGATATTCAGACGAATGACTATAGCTCAAGGACATGGACCGGCGCCTTCAGTACTCGAAGTCTCGCAACTTGAAAAACAAATTGTTCGCGGACTGATTTTCCTCCTGGGGAAAGACCCTGTTGAAACCCAACAGCGCGATTGGTTCCAGGCGGTGGCCTATGTGGTTCGAGATGCCCTGATTGCCCAGTGGATGGAATCCATGCGCAGTTACTATCTCAACGATTCCAAACGGGTTTATTACCTCTCCATGGAGTTTCTTATGGGGAGGTCGCTTGGTAACGCCATATCCAATTTACGCCTGACAGATCGATTCAGTGAGGCACTCGAAAACGTTGGCCTTCGTATGGAGGACATGGAGGCTGTTGAGGCTGAAGCTGGTCTTGGAAATGGCGGCTTAGGTCGACTGGCTGCCTGTTTTATGGACTCATTGGCATCGCTGAATATGCCCGGTTTTGGCTATGGCATTCGCTATGAATATGGCCTTTTCACTCAGGAGATCAATCAAGGTTGGCAGGTTGAGCATCCTGACAACTGGCTCCGCTGGGGGAACCCCTGGGAATTCCCAAGAACCGATGTGCAGTACCGCGTCCAATTCGGCGGTGAAATTGAGACGATTACGGAAAATGATGGTGTCGTTCGTTATCGCTGGATCCACACCGATGATGTCATGGCAATGGCCTACGATACGCCGATCCCGGGCTATGGCGGTCATACCGTTAATAATCTCAGACTCTGGTCAGCGAAAGCTACCAGTGACTTTGATCTTAGATACTTTAACGAAGGGAATTACATTCGAGCAGTCGATCTTAAGAACCGATCGGAAAATCTCTCAAAAGTCCTCTATCCCGATGATTCAACGTTAGTGGGAAGGGAGCTCCGTCTGAAACAGGAATACTTTTTTGTGTCGGCTTCTCTGCAAGACCTGATCAATAACTTTCTGCGCGATCCAAGAGATATGGATCAGCTCCCGCGGGAGGTGGCCATACAACTCAACGACACACATCCGGCGATCGCCATACCGGAACTGATGAGACTCTTGGTCGATCAGATGCAACTGGCTTGGGATCGGGCATGGCAGATCACCTGCCGTTGTTTTAGCTACACCAACCATACGCTGATGCCAGAAGCCCTTGAGACCTGGCCTGTGAGTCTCATGGGTCGATTACTCCCCCGTCATCTTGATCTGATATATGAGATCAATCGACGCTTTCTGTCTTCCGTTTGTGAGGCGTACCCCGACGATCCGGATCTTATACGTCGGATATCTATCATCGATGACGATCACGAAAAACGCGTGCGCATGTCCCATCTCGCTATTGTTGGGAGCCATAAGGTCAATGGCGTTGCCGAACTCCACACCCAATTGATGCAATCCACCATCTTCCGTGATTTTGCGAAGCTCTACCCTGAACGCTTTATCAATATCACCAATGGTGTCACCCCGAGACGCTGGCTCCATCAGGCAAATACCGGATTATCAAGCCTGATTACCGACGCGATCGGGCCGCACTGGATTAAGGATCTTTCGGAAATTTATCGCCTCGAACCCTTCGCCGAGGATGCAGCATTTCGGGAGGCTTTCAGAAACGTCCGTCTCGCCAACAAGAATCGCTGGATTCTGACGAATCCCAAGGGATTACCTTCAGGAATCGATACCCATAGTCTTTTTGACGTTCAGATCAAACGAATCCACGAGTACAAACGCCAGTTGTTGAACATTCTTCACGTGATTGTTCGCTATCAGAATATCCTCAGCGGGGCCGCCAGTCCTCCTCGCACCATCATCATTGGAGGGAAGGCAGCCCCTGCCTACCAGCGCGCTAAACTCATCATCAAGCTCATCAATGATGTAGCAAAAGTCATCAATCAAGATCCGCGGATGGACGGGCGTCTCAAGGTTTTCTTCCTTCCCGATTACAGTGTGTCAAAAGCGATGCAGTTGATCCCCGCCATTGATCTTTCTGAACAGATTTCAACAGCTGGAACAGAAGCCTCAGGCACAGGGAATATGAAAATGGCGATTAATGGCGCCCTCACCATCGGAACCTACGATGGGGCAAATATTGAAATTCTTAAGGCGGTTGGCGAGGACAACTTCTTCTTGTTCGGCAAGACTGAACAGGAACTCAGTGCGCTGAAACAGACGGGTTATGACCCATTGAGCATTCTCAATCGCCTGGATGCATTGAGGGAGGTTCTGGAGATGATTCGTTCAGGCTTTTTCTCCCCTGATGATCCGGGGCGCTATACCCCCTTGGTCGAAAGCCTCGTCCATGAAGGGGATACATTCATGTTGTTGGCTGATTTTGAAAGCTATATTTCTCAACAGAGCAAAGTTGATTCCCTTTGGGAAGAACCTGAGAACTGGACAAGAAAAGCAATCCTCAATATAGCGAGGACCGGGCGATTCTCAAGCGATCGCGCTATCGAGACCTATGCGCGGGAAGTGTGGGAGATTTCACCCCGGGCAGTGGTATACCCGGGGAGCCATCTTCCGAATTAGTCCCTGACGTTCGTCTTTAAAAGAGCGAACTTATAGACAAGGAGGGCGGTCACGAGACCGACCAGAAGCCAAGAGTGGCCCATCATGCCAGCACCAAAGGCAGCGCGGTTTGCCGTACCCTGAATTGCTGAAATATAAGGTTTTGAAATCGTGATCATCCAGCCCCACGCTGGAATCTGATAGGAAACTGCGCCCACAATCGCCCAATGAAAACCGCTGGCTCCAAGACGAGTAGCCGTTTTAAAGAACCAATAAGCGAATCCCATCGTAAATAGCACGGAAAGAAGCATCGCCATGACTGAACTCCTCAGTTTTATTTTGTTGTTGTCGTTGGTTCCGAACCCTTTGGTACCCACGCACCATGTGAATGAGAGAAAGGGCTAACCGGAATTCATTTGGAACCGCTTAACTGACGTTTTGAACGTTCCATCCCGTAGGCAATGACGAAGAATAAAACAGCGCCAAGACCCCACCAGATTCTTAGATCGGTTAATGCCGGACGAAGTTCCGCTAGATCATCATTCAAAAGGGCTTTTTTTAGGCCATCAGGAGTTGTCAGGGCGTAAAAACCCAGCCCCGTTGTCGCTGCAAGGGTTTTAAGATGGGCTTCATCCATCCAGGACAGATAAGGACCCTCCGTCGGCAAGGTACGGATTTCCACCTTCTCGGAGTAAACCGTAGTGGAGATCGGGGGTTTCTCGATGTCGGCATTTTCCCAGATTCCCTGGAGATTATTCTCCCGATCATAGCGGGGAATACTGACCGGGGCTCTACCACCGACGCCAACAATAAGGCCTTTTAGTGCGTGCGGTGGACTGTCGAATTGTGCCCTTACGGTTTGAGGTGGGGTTTCCTGACCATCGGTCAAAAAAACCAGTCGTGCTGATGGATCTTTTTTCAATTGCTCACGAATAGCCTGGTACAGGCCCATCTCGACATGGGTATCAGCTGACCAGGCCATCCGCCAGTCAATATGCCGCAAGGCATCGTCAATAACACTGAAATGCCGACAGATCTCAAGGGGTTCAAAAAGGAAATGTACCGACTGTGTCGTGAACAGCCCCAAGCCTACCTCGGATCCGCAGGGAAGTTCGTGAAGCGACTCCAGAATTGCGGCTTTTGAAAACCCCAGGCGGTCTTCGGGATAACCAGTCTGGTGATAGTCCCTGGCGTTCATGCTTTGTGTGATATCAAGGACAAAGGTGTAGCGATACACCCGACGAGGGAGCGTTGATTCCGGTTTAAATAAGACGACAAGGGTGATGCTGAAGGCCAGAATTACTAGGAGAAGCCTCCAGGACACCCGAAGCTTGGGGAAAGACTTCATGGACCCCCGCCGGGGATTGTGGGCAATGTGGCAAATACGCTTCCCTTGTTACCCTGAAAGTCATTCTTGGGTCTCTCTTTTGGGGGCGGCGTGATGCGCTCGGCGTACTCTAGATTGAATCTGGCCTGCCAGTTGGAGGGGTCCAGCATAAGGGATTCACGAAGATTATCCTTGGCAGCCCCCAAAAGCGTGTTGATACGGATGTATTCGGAAAGACCATTTTTCTTCCATATCTTTGCAGCATCCTTGAGGTAGAGGGACCCCAGGTTGTAACGAATGCGTGCCATCTGTTCAGGCGGGCTGCGTTGAAGGATGCTCCCATAAAGCCGGATGGCCTCGAGAGGATCACGGCTTTCCAGCCAGTGAGCCCGGGTAAAAATCAATTCAGGTGACGCGTCCTCTGACAAGACAATGTGTTCAGGGTCCTCCAACTCGGCATTGAGCTCGTTCAGGTGGATCATCTCCTGGATGGCATGCACCGTTCCCGTAAGCATCGTGAGTAACGCGACGCGGAGTACCCAGGGATTTAGGAGCCGTTTTATCAGGGCGTCCATTCACGTATCTCCAGAAGGCGGGCTACCATCAGCACCCCCATAAAGAGGAGGGCACATATGAAGAAGCCGTTACTGAGATCTTGCCGGGGAAGAAACTCCCGATAGGGAAGCGGGAGATTCTCCAGACGTTCAACCTCCTTGATCGCTTTCTCCATGGCGTCAGGATTTTCAGCTTCAAAGGCCTTGTAAGGGACATCCAACGATTCGAAATAGGCATTTAGAAAATATTCGGGCGTCGTTGATTCATTGGGATTGGTGGGCTTTTCAGTCAAGGGGGCACTGGTTGGATTACGAAGATAAATCCAATACAAGGTGGTACCGGTTTCTTCAAAGTTTTGCCTCAGTCGGTCGCGCGTTTGTTCATCGATTCGTGCTGCGCCATCACTCACCAAAAGAATGATGCGCGAGCCTTCCTTGGGCCGCTGAGAAAAAAAATCGAGGGCCATAGCGAGCCCCGGCGCTATATTGGTCACGCCATGACCGCGCCCTCCCGCCGCAGCGATCGCTGCTTGTACAGCTGTCCTGTCGTCCGTAAGTGGAAGAACGTAAATCGGTGCAGCAGCAAAAGCCACCATGGCAAAAAGATCATGAATTCGCCGATCCACGAATTCAGAGAGTAACTTTCGAGCCATAGCGCTTTTCGACTCACTCGCCTTGGCACCCAGATATCGGCCAGTAAAGTTTTCGTTCATGCTGCTGCTTCGATCGAGCAGGAGAACGATGTGCGCTCCAGTTCCAATGCGTTCCACTGACTTCTCACGCTCATAGGGACCACTCATTCCCAGGATGAGGAGGCTCAAAGCCAGACTGGCCATTACCCTGAGTGCTCTGTCTATCCAATCAGAGAGCGGATCATCGGGAACCATGCTCAGCGACGAATAGGCCATCGACTCCTGCCCACGACGAAACCAGGGAATTGCAGCCAGCGGCAGTAATGCCAGTGCCCAGGGGGTCAGCAATCCAACACTCACAGCTGCCCCCGCTCAGCCCGGACACATTGCCCAAGCAACTGTACAAGCTTCGAGAGCTCTTGGGCATCAGGACTAAAAGGTTCTGACTCAAAAAAAAGACGGCCTGAAAGCGCAAAAAAGGTCTCAAGCCCAGACTCCGACATTTTGTAGTTCGGGTGTGCGCTGAGAAAGTCAGGAATATCCCTTCGAAACAGGGTCTGACCATAGGTGTGATCAAGGGCGCGGTGCATCAGACGCATCCCCTCCATGATCAACTGAGGATCCGCACCCTCCCGAAAGGCGGCACGAATTTTCGACTGCGCACTCTGAAAAGGACGGAATCTGCGTTGATGCAGGTACCTTCGTAGGATCATGAGAAGAAGGATCAGCATTACCCCGCTAAACCAGTAGGCCAGCCGCTGGCTCGCTGAACGAATATCGATGAGCTGACCACCAAGCCCCTCATGGGGCTCGATGGCCTCGTTGGTCTGATCTGGAGGTATGACCGGAACCTGGGTAAAGCTCCAAGGATCGGTCGTCAGCGAAGATTCAGGATGCGCACGGAGATGAAAGGACAAGGAGGGAACCGTCAGGAGCTCGGGTTCCTTGACCCCCTTGAAAATCTGGTATTCCACACGAAGCCATGTTTCATCGCCCTCGCGATGAGGGTGATGTTCAATGTGGTAGCTGCGGATCGTCAGCCATTCGTTAAGAGGGCCTACGGGAGGAAGTGAGGAGGGGTCAATCTCATCACCCTTGAGCTCAAAGCGATATTCCATGGGCAGGAGGTCGCCAATAACATAGCCATAATCTCGCGTGACCGTGGGTTTTCCGTGGCGAGACCCTACATCACTTCGCCCTGAACACGCTGTCAGTAAAATCTGCAGAAGCAGAATGCATGTCATCAGTCCCGATTGCACGCCTCAGCTTCCTCACTTTGCCAGCGCCTTGCTGGCTACCTCGTAGACATCACTGGAAAGGTTGGGGGTGTGTGCCACCCGCTCAAGCGCCCCCTGCATCAAGAGTTGGCGGCTTGGGTCAAAACGGCGCCATGCGGTGAGCGCCGTCAGCATCCTAGAAGCAATTTGAGGATTAATGCCATTGAGGGCAATGACTTGATCTGCAAGGAACCGATATCCATCGCCTTCCTCCGTGTGGAAGTTGGCCGGATTTGACTGGGTGAAGGCACCAATCAGGCTCCGAACATGATTGGGTGTCCTGATATCAAAGGCAGAATGTTGCATTAGTGCCTGAACTGAAGCCAAACTCCCGGGCCTTCTGCAGGTCGCTTGAAGCGTAAACCATTTGCACACGACCAGATCCTCCTGTTTCCAGGTCTGGTAGAAGCGATCGAGTGCTTCATTCTTCTGCGGGTGATCAGAGTTGATGATCGCACTCAACGCAGCCATCCGGTCCGTCATGGTCGGGCTGTGGTCAAATTGATTCAGGCACAGCGCATGGGATTCTGGCGTGTCGCGCGTTGCCAGATAATCAAGACACAGATTCTTGAGACGGCGGCGCCCTATGGCCGCAGCATCGAATTGTCGATTATCGATTTCATGATGCAAGGAGTAGAGTGAAGCCCACGTGTCCGAAAGTTGATCCGCAATTGATTTTTTGACCCCTTCACGGGCAGTATGCAAGCGGATTGGATCAACCTCCTTAATGAAGCTTGAGACATAGTCAAAATCAGGAAGCGCAAGCAACAAAGACAAATAAGAAAGATCGGACAAACCCTGCCTGGCTATGGATTCATAGGCATGAACAAGAAGATCCAATAGTCCTGAAGCATCTTCCCCGTCATAACTTTTCTGTATTGCCTGCGTCGCCAGGAGCTGGCCCGCATCCCATTGGTTAAAGGCATCAGAATCATGGGCCAACAAAAAAGCCAGTTCTTCTGGGGTTCTTTGTTGCTGCAAACGAACGGGCGCGGAAAAATCTCTCAGCGGGGATAAAATCGTCCCACGAGGAACCCCTATGAATCGGAACTGATCTTCCTGATGACTGACGGTCAGAACCCGCGTCGTAAGGCCAGAGACATCCGTTTCCCCCTCAAGTCTTGGCAACAAATCCTGACCGTCCGGACCTAAAAGACCCACAGCCAATGGAATCACCTGTGGCAGTTTTTCAGGCTGGCCGGGCGAGGGCGCATTGGATTGACGGACAATCAGCGTCAGCGTTTCGGTCTGGTCGTCGTAGGACTCTTCAACGCTGACCTCGGGCGTTCCAGCCTGACTGTACCAAAGCTTGAACTGCGTCAGCGCCACTTTGTTGGCGTCTTCCATGCATTGGATGAAATCATCGCAAGTAACCGCTTGCCCATCATGGCGTTCGAAATAGAGATCCGTTCCCTTCCGAAATCCATCCCTTCCCAAAAGCGTTTGCAGCATCCGAACCACTTCGGCGCCCTTCTCGTAAACGGTCAGCGTATAAAAATTATTGATTTCGATATAGGAGTCAGGCCTCACCGGGTGAGATAGGGGGCCCGCGTCCTCCACGAACTGTCGGTTTCTCAGCATGTTGACTTCATCGATCCGCTTGACCCGGCGAGAGTGACGGTCTGATGAAAACTCCTGATCACGAAACACGGTCAATCCTTCCTTCAAACTGAGCTGGAACCAGTCCCTGCAGGTAATGCGGTTACCCGTCCAGTTATGGAAGTATTCATGACCAATGACACCTTCGATGTGCTCATAATCAGAATCCGTTGCCGTCTCGGGGCTGGCCAGAACATATTTCGTATTGAAAATGTTAAGGCCCTTGTTCTCCATGGCCCCCATATTGAAATGGCTGACTGCAACAATCATGTAGAGATCAAGGTCGTATTCGCGACCGAAGCGCTCCTCATCCCATCGCATAGCGTTCTTCAGGGATTCAAGGGCGTGGCCGCACTTATCAATATCTTCAGGTTCAGCAAAGACCTGCAATATGACCTTGCGACCGGTTCCTGTGATGTACTGGTCCTCGAGACACGCGAGCTGTCCTGCGACCAGGGCAAACAGGTAGCTGGGTTTTGGAAAAGGATCCACCCATCGCGCAAAGTGCCGGCCATCCAGAAGATCACCTTGTGCATCGAGATTGCCGTTCGACAGCAAGACCGGGTAAGTATGCTTGTCAGCAACGAGCGTTGTCGTATAGATCGCCATGACATCCGGACGATCCGGAAAATAGGTAATCTTTCGGAACCCTTGGGCCTCGCATTGTGTACAAAACATGCCACTGGAGAGATAGAGGCCTTCAAGGGCCGTGTTCTCCCGTGGATTGATTTCCGTCACGATCTCGACTTGAAAAGGGCCATCTGGAAGATGATGTAACTGCAAAGACTCGTCAGACAGCGCGTAATCCTTGTCACCAAGGGGAGAACCCCCGATCTTGACTGAGATCAGCTTCAGGCCCTCACCATCAAGATGGAGTGGCGCTTTGCGATCACCCTGAGCATTCCGGCGAAGCGTCATCGTGCTGGTGACACGCGTGTTTTCTTCCTTAAGATCGAACAGCAGCTCAACCGTCTCGACGATGAAATCAGGGGCCTTGTAGTCGCGGAGGCGGATCGTCTTGGGGGTACCGTTACGCATGGGATTGCTTGAGTTTTAAGGAAGTTGGGGATCGATCAGGCGTCACGCCAGGTTCGTGCACAAGAATACCAAGCCCTTGGCGGAAAGACACATCCTCTGGATGTTTGTGCTGTGTGAAATCGACTTGAGGCTGCTTTTGCCATAAAATTCAGACCTTAATCCGCCAAATCTCTCGGGGTCCTGCATGGCTCCCGTCCCCCTATTTCAGATCTTAAGCGTAGATGACCACTTCGACGACCGAAACCCTGACTCTCAAGCTCCCGGGCTTTTCCTATGCAGATCTTTACGATCCGCTCCGTCTTGCCGAATTGACAACGGTATTCGAGCACGCGCTTGAAAAGCGCTGTGCTTCGCTTTACCAACGCTATGTTGCATACCGTAATGGAAAAGGCGAGGACATGAAGCCTGAAGAGGTTTCTGAGCTCCTGGTCGATCTCGCGCCCGTTGTGGGCGACTTTGTTGCACACCTGTTTGGCGTTGAATCAGAACGTGCGGCGCAGGCAGAAAGCATCCGCTTTGATTTTGAAACCGTATTTGCATTCAAGAACCGGATTGTTGACAAGGCCGCCAGCCGCTTTAAGGGCCAGGACCCGGCGCAATGGGATCTTGCCAGCCTCTCCGAACAGTTCGATATCGCCATCAAGGCAGTTATTGATGAAGAAGTTCTGAAGGCCGATCGTGAAGCCTCAGTGGCCCAATGGGCCATAACCTTGCGAAATGCGGTTGAAAATGGGGAGCATGCTGCAATACCCGCACTGCGTGGACGATTGATGAGCTGCACTCAGGCCTCTGCGAAGTTTGCTGATGCACTTCGGGGCACCGATGCAGAACTGGCTGAGCATCTCGACGATATTTTGGGACGTTGGGTGTTCGCCTCTGCCCGTGATGAGGGGATGAAGTCCAAGATCAAGGGATGGATCAGCTTCAAGTCCCCTGCAAAAACCGATTTCAACCATTTAGTTCATCATGGGGAGAAGGCGGCGGAAGGTTACGGGGTATGGACCGTAGCCGAGGGGCATCACCGTCGTCGTGATGGCTTTGGCCTGACTGATCCGCGCTTTGAAGGGCGTCGCGTTCATTACGAAGTCAATCACTGCATCTATTGCCATGACCGCGACACCGACAGTTGCTCCAAGGGCATGCGCAACAAGAAGGACGGCACCTACAAGGTCAACCCGTTGGGCGTGACCATTACCGGTTGCCCACTGGAAGAAAAGATTTCCGAAATGCATACCCTCAAACGCGAGGGCGATAATCTCGGCGCATTGGCGCTCATCACGGTGGATAATCCCCTGTGCCCTGGCACCGGTCATCGCATCTGCAATGATTGCATGAAGGGTTGTATCTACCAGAAGACCGAGCCGGTCAATATCCCGCAGATCGAAACCAACGTCCTGACTGACGTGCTGTTCATGCCTTGGGGTTTTGAAATATACAGCCTGCTCACCCGCTGGAACCCCCTCAATGTGCGTCGACAGCATGCATTGCCTTACAACGGGCGGAATGTGCTGGTCGCTGGTATGGGACCTGCCGGTTACACCCTTTCGCACTATCTGGCGAATGAAGGTTTCGGTGTCGTTGGGATTGACGGACTCAAGATCGAGCCTTTGCCTTTGCACCTGACTGGAGATGCCGAAACAGCGCCGATGCCGATCAGGAACTTCCGTGATCTTTATGAAGATCTCGACAAGCGCATCATGCTCGGATTTGGTGGGGTTGCCGAGTATGGGATTACCGTACGCTGGGACAAGAACTTCCTCAAGGTCATCTACCTCAATCTTCTGCGCCGTCAAAACTTCAAGATTTATGGCGGGGTCCGTTTTGGCGGCACCCTCACCATCAATGAGGCCTGGGATCTTGGCTTTGATCACATTGCGATCGCATCAGGGGCCGGTAAACCGACCTTGATTGATCTAAAGAACAACCTCATCCGTGGCATTCGCAAGGCTTCTGACTTCCTGATGGGTCTCCAGCTCACTGGCGCCGCAAAGGAATCCTCCTTGGCCAACATGCAAGTCCGCCTCCCTGCCGGTGTTATCGGTGGCGGCTTGACAGCGATTGATACCTGTACAGAAGCACTGGCCTATTACCCGGTTCAGGTCGAAAAAGTTCTTCATCGTTACGAAAATCTCTGTGCGCTTCATGGCGAGGCCGAAGTTAGAAAAATGTATGACGCCGAGGAAATCATCATTCTTGATGAATTCCTGGACCATGGCCGAAAGATATCGGCGGAACGGGCGCGTGCTGTGGCTAGTGGTGAAACCCCTAATTTCCTCCCGTTGCTGGAAAGCTGGGGTGGGGTCACCATGTTCTATCGAAAGGGCATAGAGGACTCTCCGGCCTATCGTCAGAATGCCGAGGAAATCACTGAGGCGCTGGACGAAGGCATTCGTCTTGCCCCCGGGATGAGCCCTCTGGAAGCCATCGAAGATCAGTATGGGCATCTTTCGGCCGTCAAATTCGAAAAACTCAAACTGGAAGAGGGGCGTTGGGTTCGAGACACCGAACTCGCTGTCCCTCTGAAGAGTCTTTTCGTTGCGGCAGGAACCTCTCCCAACACCATCTATGAATCAGAGCACCCCGAGAGCTTTGTCATGGATCGCAAGTTCTATCAGCGGTTTGAACCTAACTGGTCCGGTGATCTGCCTGAACTTGTCGCCACAGACGACGATGCCCAGGTCAAGATTGGAAAGCCTGCGCCATTCACGTCCTATGCACGAAATGGTCGCTACATCACTTTTTATGGCGACAACCATCCGGTTTATGCCGGTAATGTCGTCAAGGCCATGGCTAGCGCAAAGCACGGTTACCCCTATATCAGCCGGCTTTATGAAAAAGAATTTGCTGGACTCAAGTCCACGGATCAGCCCGCACGTGAAACTGCCCTGAAAGCTTTTCAGGCGCGTCTCGATGACCAGTTGTCCGCACGGATTGTTGAAATCAACCGAGTGACCCCAACCATCATTGAAGTGATTGTCAGGGCTCCTCTTGCGGCCAAGTACTTTGCGCCGGGTCAGTTCTATCGAGTACAGAATTTCGAATCTCTGGCGCCAGTGGTGGAGGGTACGGTCCTCGCTTCAGAAGGCCTTGCGCTTACAGGGGCATGGGTCGATAAGGAGAAAGGTCTGATTTCCCTAATTGCCCTCGAAATGGGGTCCTCATCAAGACTCTTGTCGCGTTGGAAACCCGGTGATCCTGTCGTGGTGATGGGTGTGACCGGAGCACCGACGGAGATTCTTGCTGGCCAGACGGTCGCTCTTCTAGGCGGTGGTCTGGGCAATGCAGTGCTTTTCTCAATTGGTAAGGCACTGAGAGCTGCGGGCAGCCGCGTCATCTATTTTGCGGGCTACCGCAATAGCGAAGACGTCTTCAAGGTGGAGGAAATCGAAGCAGCCTCTGATGTCGTAGTTTGGGCAGTCGACGATCGTCCGGGTGCTCAACCCATTCCGACGCTACGACCGCAGGACAAAAGCTTTGTCGGCAACATCGTTCAGGCGATGGTTTCTTATGCCAAGGGTGAAATGGGCGCCACTCCGATTCACTTGGATGATGTAGAACATATGATCGTCATTGGCTCGGATCGGATGATGGCGGCCGTCAAAGCAGCGCGTTTCAATGAGCTCAAGCCCTACATCAAGGCCCATCATCACGCTATTGGCTCAATTAATTCACCGATGCAATGCATGATGAAGGGGGTTTGTGCGCAATGCCTTTGCAAACACGTGGAGCCTGAAACCGGGAAGGAATACTTTGTGTACTCCTGCTACAACCAGGACCAGGATCTTGATCGCGTCGATTTTCCAAACCTTCAGGCCCGCCTGCGTCAGAATTCCGTTCAGGAGAAGCTTTCCGGGCTTTGGCTTGACCATCTGACCCAGCAGCAGCCGACGGGCATCTAGCCACGACGGGTCTGATAGCCAAAAAGCGCCTTCATTGGCGCTTTTTGTTTTTCCTTGTCGGTAATATTTCCATCAGGTTACGGTGTATTTACAAATTGGATGACAATCCGAATGAACTCCACTACTATGGGTCAAGTTGGCGCGAAGGGACGTACCCCGACTGTCAGCTTGGATATCCACTACTGTATCCGGTGAACCGACGGGGACCCCGGAGGAGAGAAAATTAAAAATGAAAATGATCAAGACCGCTGTTAGCACCACCCTCATCGCACTCGCATTCTCTGGCAGTGTTTTCGCTGCTGAAAACGCAGAAGGCGTTAAGGAGCACATGCAGCTGACCGTCAACAAGGCAAAGGATGCACTTGCAGCTGCAACCGCAGGTAACAAGGACCTTTGCGTGTCTGAAATCAAGGCAGCTAAGCAGCACTACAAGGAAATCACTGGTGATGCAGCTGGCAAGCCGCTTCAGGATGCAATCAAGACCATCAAGGTTGCTCAGGAAGAGTGCTACAACGGCGATACCAAGAAGGCAGCTGAAACTCTGACTGGCGTTGTTTCTGCTCTTGAAGCAGTTAACAGCGGCGCACAGAGTGGCAAGGTCACCTACCAGCACTAATTGTTCATTCCAGGTTCGCTGGGTACGTGACCTCAGGGTCACGTATTGAACAGTAAATGAAGGGGCCGCGCAGTTTATCTGCCCGGCCCTTTTTATTGGGTGATGAGCCTGATTTGGGATTTAGGATTGCCGCCAGTAGGCGTCAAGAAAGTCTTCAAAAGCCACCCGGTCCCCGCTTTCGATTTCACGTTGACGTTGCAATGAAGATTCAGCAATGGCGCGGAATTCAGCGTCCTTTTTGTGGTTGAGGGCATCCGTGCGCCAGTGGATTGCATGGCGGCGGGAAAGATCCAGCGCAAACTCTCGAAAGCTGATCTTTTCATCCCGAAGGGTCCTGAGGATCCTGGCTGAAGGCGTCAGTGTCACATCAGCCACACGAGGCAACTGCGCTTCAATCGCGGCCCGGTAAATCCTCCGGCCATTCAGATCATCCAACGCAGTCGCCACTTCCAGCATTTCACTCAGTATTTCGTTGGCATAGGGACCCAGGGGAACTTCCTTATCCTCGCGAATCAAGAAGAAGTCGCTACCGCGACCGCAACAGGCCACAGCAAGATGATTGCGACTGGCCGCGGACTTGGCTTCATCAGTGAGGGGAGGGCTATCTTTGATCAAACACCACAAGGTGAAAATCTCCAAAAAATGCATCGCCTCCAGACTGATTCCGGCTGATTCATGACATTGGAGATCCATGGCCCGAAGCTCAAGATAGCGAACACCGCGCTTTCGAAGTGCCAAGGTGGGTTTTTCGCCGGACTGTGCAATCTGCTTGGGACGGACCGGGCTGTAGTACTCGTTCTCGATCTGCAGAATGTTGTCGTTTAACTGACGGTACTCGCCATCAATCTTAATTCCGATATCGGTATACGGGGGATGTCGACGATTAATGGCCGATTCAAGGCTCGCAACGTATTGATCCAGACTCTCGAAGGAGATGTCGAGTCCCATTTGCGTGTCATTCTTGTAGCCGATGTCACTCATCCTTAAGGAAGTGGCATGCGGCCAGCAAAAGGTCTCAGGGTCCAGAGGCTCGAACCGATTGGCAAGAAGTTCACGTCCTTTGAAGAATTGCTTATCCAGAGCAGGCGAGTTGCCAAAAAGATAAATCAGCAACCAACCGTAGCGATGCACGTTCCTTACGACACCAAAATAGGCCTCATTGATGCCGTCCTGAAGGGACTTTTCTGGCGCTTCAAGCGCCAGCAGGGCAGGCCATAAAGCCTCGGGAAAGGAATAGTTGTAGTGAAGTCCCGCAATGGCCTGCATGGTGCGTCCGTAGCGCCAGGAAAGCCCTTGCCGATAGACGTGCTTCATCTTGCCAATATTGGATGATCCATATTGGGCAATGGGAATGCTGTCATCGCCGTCGATTCCGATAGGCATGGAGGTTGCGAGCAACACCTCGTCGCCCAGATCCCCGAGAACAAAGCGGTGGATGTCCGAAAGCGCCTGTAAGGTCATTTCCGCGTCATCAAATGCCGGTGTGATCAGCTCGATGAGGGCTTCCGAATAATCTGTCGTAATTTGAGGGTGCGTGAGGGCAGAGCCCAGACTCAAGGGGTGCGGGGTCCTTGCAATATGACCATCAGCATCCAGTCTAAGACTTTCCTTTTCAAGACCCTTGAGCCCACCTCGCAACAATGGAGTCAATCCGGCTCCGACAAACCGGTCAAAACGAATACTGAATGACATGAAATAGACCGATGTAAGCAAGCTCAGCGCCAACGCGCTGGGCTCACCAGCTAAAGAGGGTCCAGCGGTTGATGTTCATCCCGCGGGTATTGTCGTTGTGCATGGAATCCAACGTGCCATCACGATCCATGTCGACCCAGGAGTAGGGGAAACCGACCGATGGATTGACCTTGATCATGTAAACCTGACCATTTTCCCGATGTTCCTCAATCGTTTCCTCACCTTTTCGGATGATGGTGACGTCGGGATCCATGGGTTTACCACTTTCCACGGGTGCAGGCAGATCAGGCTGGTCCAACGGTATCGTTGCGCCCGGAGCTGGCTCTGGAGGCTCGGCGTATACCGGGAAGGTGAATGTCAGGAGACCAATGACCAGAATCCGCTTCATGCTCTATTTGAGGTGTGTGGACATTTAATTAACTTGCTAATGATATTACATTAGAGGGCTTGATGGGACGCACATCACATTGCCTCAACACCGACAACGCAAAGACCATGGATGATAACCAACTGCTTCGCTACAGCAGACACCTACTGCTCCCTCAGATTGACATAGAAGGGCAGGATAAGTTGCTCGCTAGCCGTGTTCTGGTGGTGGGTCTAGGAGGTCTTGGCTCACCCGCAGCCATGTATCTTGCCAGCGCGGGAGTTGGTCGACTGATCCTTTGTGACGATGATGTCGTCGATCTCAGCAATCTTCAGCGTCAAATACTGCACGGTACGCCCGACGTCGGTCGAAAAAAGACACTATCTGCCGCAGAGGTCCTCACGTCTTTAAATCCGGACCTACTCTATGAACTGATTGATCAGCGCCTGGATGAAACTGAACTGAAAGCCATTGCCGATAGGGTCGACCTGATCCTCGACTGTACCGATAACCTGACCACACGATTCATGATCAATCGCGTCTGCGTTCAGACCGGAACGGCACTGGTCAGCGGGGCTGTCATACGATTTGAAGGACAAATTGCCGTATATGATCCTGCGAGGCCTGAAAGTCCTTGCTACAATTGCCTCTACCAAGATGTCAATGAATCAATGGATTCATGTAGTCGCAATGGGGTCGTGGCTCCTTTGCCGGGAATCATCGGAAGCATGCAGGCACTCGAGGCTATCAAGTATCTGGTCAATCCGGAATCGGTTATGACCGGCCATCTCCTGATCTTTGATGCATGGCGACTGGAATGGAATCGGCTGCGACTGAGAAGAAACCCGGATTGTCCCACCTGCGGGCGGATGATTTGAAACTTTCCTGAACCCAAGGTCTAGTGATTACCCGCGATGAGCGAAGCACCAACCAACGACCCAGAAGGCGTTCACGTTCCGGACTCTGTCACCAGGTCCCGACAAAAATTTCTGATCTGGACTCTGGCTGTTCTGGTCTTCTTTTTCTGGGATGATGTTCTTGGCATCTCCCTGCATGTTCTACACATCCTGCTCGAATACCTTGAGTTGGCCACAGAAGAATTACTCATCCATGCCTTCCATCTCGAAGAGCATGAAGGCCAAATGTATACGGCCTGGTTGGGACTGACTGCCTTTCTTATCCTGAGTACGTGGCTCTATCTCACGATAAAACGAAAGATTCGCAAGACCTTTAGATCGTGGGCCTATTTCAGGTCATGGCTCAAAATTCACGCCCTCGAACATTGGATCAGTCTGACCGCTATTAGCCTGTTCTATCTTGTTTATCTTTTTTTCCTTTAACCCCGGACCACCCCGGTCGGGATACTTCTTTAACCACCCTCGGACAAAATTGACCCATGAGCGATTACAAGAAATATATCTGCACGGCCTGCGGCTGGATTTATGACGAAGAGCTGGGTGACCCGGATTCGGGCCTTGAGCCAGGCACCCGTTATGCCGACATCCCGGATGACTGGTATTGCCCGGAATGTGGTGTCGACAAGACGTATTTCGATCTGATGGACTAGTCTTTGTTTTCGGGGGGCGTTCCGCCCCTCGCAATCATGCGTCGCACAAGCGGCGCATAGTCTCGATTGGCCTGAGCGGCCTCCTTTTCGATCATCACTTGAATCTCGCGTAGTGCGCTCAGGACACCCTGATGCGCCGTTGCGGTCTGTTCAAGCGTCCCTAGTACGCCTTCGCCCGCTGCATCGAGCGCCTGCCGAATGCCCGTCCTCAGTCCCTTGAGAGCACTGGCCTCTACCGAGGGGCGAAGCCGGGTATAGATGAACCAGGGAGCAAGCCAGGCCAAACCAATCAAAAGCAGCGTGTGAATCGCAAAATCAGTGCCGAGGTAATCCAGATGATGCGTTGCACTCTCGTAATAGCCCAACACAACCTGATAGGACGCCCATGCCAAAGCAAGCGATGGCAATAAGACACTGAGTATGCCTGCAATACGCATGGCCGTTCGTTGCAAGGCATTTCCTGGAAGCGCCAGTGCTTGACGCAATCTGAGCTGCCCTCGCTGGACGACTTGTTTGCCCGTCGTTTCTATGAAGGGGTTTAAAGCCAATCTGAGCGGCCTTGGAGGCAAGCCAAGTTCCCCTGCAGTAACCAATAGCTGGGCTAACGTATCCTGTGCGCGACTTGATGCCCACTCATCCCAGATCACCGGCATCGTTTGTTGTGCGGACTGAGGATTTTCAGAAGGCCCTTCACTGGCCTTATCACTCATACGACCTGACAACATTCGGACTAAGGCAATCAATGTCCATTCCATGCCTTCCATCAGATCCCGCACGGTCTCTTCCCAGATCTCGCGCCATCGGGAGGAAAGCTGCGTGTATTCAGCATTTGCCCCCAAGGCGATTTCAAAGTGGCCCAAGACCTCTCGCAGGGCATCCAATCGGGCAATTCCTGCGTGCGCTTCCAACTGAGCCATGAGGTGCTGAGATGAAATCTCACTGAGAATTCGTTCAAGCTCCGGCAACTCCGAGGCTTCGAGTGGCTCATCGGTTCGTTGCTTGGCAATTGTCCTGAGCACAATCGGGTCGGAAAATCCGGCCTCCATGAGGAGACGCCTGAAATCGTCATATTGAACCGATTCGCCACGATCCCATTGATTGAGAACAAAGATCCAGGCGTGATCTCCACCGTACTCCTTCAATAGACGCCAGCCCTTGTCATCGCGATAACGTTCCGGACTGACCACATAGATCAACACATCAATGTGGGGAAGCCACTGAAGGACGATGTCGCGGTTGGCTGAATCCACACTGTCAATATCCGGCATATCGATCCATAGGATCTGCCGCGTGGACTCGTTGGCATGCCGCGCCATACGAACGTCTGAAATGGGAAGATCATTGGGAAGCTGCTGAAATGCGACCGACTCATGCAGATAAATCGATACTTCCCGGCTGGTGGGGCGCTCAATGCCCGTTCGGGCTATCTCTTGTCCCGCGAGCTGATTGAGTAGGGAGCTTTTTCCAACGCCGGTACCGCCGAAAAAGGCCGCGGTTAATGGGCGGTGACTTTCTGGATTGAATAGACTTCCCGGACTGCGAATGGCCACCAGATCATAGGCAGTGAGATCTTGAGGGGAGAGCCATTCGGCTTCTATGGCCGTTTTAAGGAAGGCATCCAGTTGGGGCGTAGTACGCGCCAAACCACCTGCAATTACTGAACCCATGCCTACCTCAGGGTTGCTGCCGTTTCAAGCTGCTCGGGGGTAATCCCAATCCGAAGTCCGGGATCGATAGCATCTGGAATGCTGGCTATTGGTCCCAAAAGTGCCTCTTCAAATAAGGAACGAACGGCATCGAATTGCTTGCGCTTGAGTTGTTCCTGAGCCCGACCCATAAAGTGGCCCAGCGCACTTTCAGTAAGAATCGACGTCATCGACAATATGGCCGGCGCAATCACAAAGTCCTGAACGCCAATACCACCCGTATGGAGAGCAACACCCAGTGCCGCTGCGTCGGTCGTCACCCTTGTGGCTCGAAGGCTATTGAGGACCATTGGATGTTCCTCAAGGTGTTCATAGAGACTACGCGCGGTCGATTCGATCTCGGGTCGAAATCCCATGACATAGTCCTGGGCTGCTTGGTCAAATCGCCCCAAGAGCGACGCCCTCCGATTACCCAGCTGTTGACTGAGCCCACCGCGCCAGCGCTGCTCTGCAATGTCTTTTCCCTGTTCAATTAACAGTTCTTCCGAAAGCTGGATCAGCGCATGCTGAGCCAGCTGGTGCAGTACGGCCCGCTCCACACCATCCACATGGGTTTCCCGACCGCTAGCAGCCCGTCCGAGACGCGTCAATTGACGCATGGGCCAGGTCACTACGCGACGCGCAGCATGAAGCGCACTGCCAATACCAGGTACTTCCAACAGCGTCAGCAGCTCAGCAAGCGCGCGCTGGAAGGTTTCATAATGATTGGGGTGATTAAGATAGTCCCTCTGATAGCGCTCCATACAGTCAGCCAGAAGGGCATCGAGACGCTCCCGCCAGTGATAGCTAAGGGTGTGTTCAGCCAGAACAGGCTGGACCCAGGTGTTCCAGTGCACCTCGATCATGCGCTGGGCAGCACCTTCGTGGCGATTGGCAGCCGTCAGCAGGCGCACGATTTTGGGTTGTAGGAGAGACCCCATGGCCTCTTGCATCTCACTTTGCGCCGATTCACGACTGTAGGGAACGGTAACGATTTCTGGCAGCGGATCTTTTCGAAAGCTCGTCCATTTATTTTGAATGGACGCCACAAGCGCTGCTTCGGATTCAGGGTCGGTTTTGTTGATCACCAAAAGCGTTGGTTGAGCCAAAGGCTCAATCAGACGAAGAAACTCCCATACCGTAAGATCACCGTACTTGTCTTTGCTGACGATCAGCACGACCACATCAACCAAAGCCGCAACCCGAAGAACGGCATCTTGATACCGATTGGAAGCCACAGAGTCAAAGTCAGGTGTATCCCAAAGAATCACGCCATCCAGAGAGTCGGGTAGTCGACTGGCCTCTACAACATCAAACCCGAATGCGTTGAGATCAGATGCATTCAGTGTTCTTGAAGATTGACGTTGCGCGCCTTCGAAATAAGCCCCTAAGCGGTCCAGCCAGCCCGGTGAACGGGGGCCTGAAAACCCTTGCGGATGCACTGTAAAACCGGCCAAGGGACTGGGTACGGCCAAGGGCAAACCACTGACCCAATTAATCAATGAACTTTTGCCGGATTGGGTAGGGCCGAAAACGCCAAGATGGAGCGGTTCTGACGCACCAATAAGCTTGAGTGACTCCCTGTATAGAGAGAATTCAGCAAGACTCAGGCTCTGAAGCAGGGAAGGGTAGGCAGATTTGATTTCAGGGTCACGATCTCCCGCCTGCTCAACTGCCTTCGTATAGCGCTGTCGCAGAAGACGAAGAAATGAAAGCATGGAGGTGAATTGGCCTGAATCCGTTGAAGACCTGGCGGGATTGTACACGATGGCATTCCGTAAGCCGGTGTTGCTCATACGCTTGGAAGACGGAATCGGCGAACAATCCAAATGGCCGTAAACGGAATCAGAAGTCCGAGTAGAGTTGAGACGATAAGCAATTCCCCGAGATCCTGATAGCTTGCAGGCATGGTCTCAAGACCGCTGACCGGATCACGAATCTCTCGTGTCACCACATAAATTTTGTTGAGATATTTGGTCAGCAGTTGGCTCAGAGCCAAAGACAAGTTGGTAAAAGAGGCCATGACCGCAAAGAAAGTGGCTTTGAGGTGATTGGGTGCCGAATGCGCAATCCAGGCCAGCATTGGAACCATGGCAATCTGGCCCAAGGGTGACTCAAGGGCGGTATCAACAATGGCAATGAAGCGTGCATCCACAATGCCGTTGGTCATCGCCGCAGTCCATTGGTGAAAGCCGTAATACATGGCGATTGTGGGGATGGAGAGAACCGTTCCGACGACGGTCAGGAATGCCACAATCGAAGATACGGGCTTTTCAGCCATTTGACGCCTGAACAGAAAGAGTCCACCCAGGCTTAAGACACTACCGATGAGGGAAAGGCGCGCCATGAAGGACTGATCAAAGCCGAGTGAATCGATCATCCACCAACTGGAACCAGGGCCTGGAGACGGCACCGCACGAAAGAAGAAGATCAAGATTGCCGTGCCCACGAGGACATTCCGGGCATCCGTTTGCATTTCACGGGAAATGCGAATCATCAAAGCGATGATCACCGTTGATGAGACGAGAAAGATCAGCTCCTGACCGTAGGTGAAATTGGCAATGCCAATGCCGATCGAGGCAAGTGCAAAAAAGAGCCCTCCCCCAAGGATCCACCAATTCGGACGTGTCGCGGTAGATGGTTCGCGCATCAACGATTCGATTTCGTGGCGTGTGTAGCCCAGCCGAACCAACTTACGGCGGTAGTGATAACGAAGTGTCAATGCGAGAATGACACCCAGACACGAGATCACTGGAATGCAAAGTGCCATTTCATAAAGGCGAAGATAAATGCCGATCTTTTCAAGTTCGTGGAGACCTTCAACACCCGCGAACATGTAAACGTTTACTAAGGCTACGACCAGACTCCCCACAATAGTCGATACCCGACCCAGCGTTTGCATGGTCGAATGCATGAGGCGTTGCTGAGCATCTGTAAGAAGACGGCCATCAGAATCGGTCCCTGGAACCGCTTCAACGGTCATGGCATCGGCAACCACATCCTGAATGACGTAACCGACGGGAGCCAGAAGAACGCTGATGACATACCAGGTACCCGCAGGAAGATAACTCTCCATCAGCGGGCGGTCTGCAAGAAGCCCCACCATAATCCCAAGGCTCACAGCAATCATGCTTGCGCCAAGGATGACCAAGAGGCCTTTATAGCGCCAAATCAGGTCGACCAAGTGTCCGATTGGAAGCTTCAGTGTCCAGGGAAGCATCGCCCAAAATGCAAGTCCTGCGAGAAACTCAGCCGTAAGACCAAGATATTCTTTTACGAAGAATGTCCCGACAATTCCCGTAAGACCCGAAATCCCTGCCGCCAGATAGACCATCAGCGGGGGAAGATAACTGAGTCTGAGCTCTCGGGCTAATTCCAGAAAGTGACGATCAAGCCACTGAAGAAGCGAAAAGGGCGAGGGTGGAGTTTTCGAATCGCGATGAATGCGCATGAGGGCTCAACAAGAAGAAACCAGCCCTGATTGTATCGGACTAGAGACGGGAGGTTCCATCCAAGAGATCTATAGGGAAAGGGCACCGGAACCAGGATCCGGTGCCCAGGGTAAATTACCAGCCCGTATCGGTGTCCGAGGATGCCCCGATCTGGTGAATTGTGAGATCAGCGCCATTGAACTCTTCTTCACGATCCAGCCGAAGGCCAACGATCACTTTGATGACGCCATAGGTGAGAAGACCACCCAGGATCGCGATCACAATCGCCAAGCCAGTACCGAGAAGCTGTGACCAAAAGGCAACCTTTCCAAGGCCACCCAGCGATTGAAGCCCCAAAACCCCTGCGGCAACGCCCCCGAGGGCACCGCAGAGCCCATGGAGGGGCCATACTCCGAGAACATCGTCGATCTTCCAACGGTTCTGAGTGAGGGTGAACATCTTAACGAACATCCAGCCTGCAACCAGGCCCAGCGTTAGGGCGCCTATCGGATGCATGACATCAGATCCCGCACACACGGCAACCAGCCCGGCAAGTGGACCGTTATGAACAAATCCGGGGTCATTTCGGCCGGCGACCATAGCCGCGAGCGTGCCACCAACCATAGCCATCAGGGAATTCACGGCAACAAGACCACTGACCGCGTTTAGGGTTTGTGCTGACATGACGTTGAAACCAAACCAGCCGACCGTCAGCACCCAGGCCCCCAGAGCCAGAAATGGGATACTGGATGGCGGATGTGCAGCAATGCCGCCTGATTTTGAATAACGGCCACTGCGCGGACCCATGAGGATCACGGCAACCAATGCGATCCACCCCCCCATGGCATGCACCACAACGGAACCCGCAAAGTCGTGGAAGGGCGCACCAAACTGGGCCTCAAGCCAAGCTTGAATCCCGTAGTGGTTATTCCACGCGATCCCTTCAAAAAAGGGATAGATAAAGCCGACCAGAAGAAATGTTGCTGCGAGCTGCGGATAGAATCGAGCCCGTTCAGCAATGCCCCCTGAAATGATGGCGGGAATCGCTGCAGCGAAGGTCAGGAGGAAAAAGAATTTGACGAGGCCATAACCACTATCAATGGTCAGCTGATCAGCGCTTTGGCAAAAATTAACGCCGTAGGCGATGTAATACCCAATGAAGAAATAGGCGATGGTCGAAACGGCAAAATCGGTCAGAATCTTGACCAATGCATTGACCTGATTTTTTCTTCGGACGGTACCTACTTCAAGGAATGCGAATCCAGCGTGCATGGCAAGTACCATGATTGCGCCGAGAAGGATGAAGAGGACGTCCTGGCTTTTTGTTATTGTTTCCATTTTGATTGCTCTTGGGACAAGGATCAAACACAGTGAGCAAAAACCGGGCCTAAAACCTAAGTCCGCATAAATGCTCGCAATTTGGGCGTCTGCCCCAAGAGTGGGAGCCGGAGAGCGCTAAACAGTGACAAATAATGGTGCAGTGCATGCACCATTATGAGTCATCCGTACGTGATTCAACGGAGGTCTATTTGCGGCTGAATTTCGCAATTACCGTCATGATCAAGCCAAGAGCCTTGTCAAAAGTTGATTTTGAACTATTCAGGAGATAGTGAATGATTTCATCACGCGTCATTCCTTCAAAGCGCTTGCGGTAATACGTCAGACCAAAGGGGGTACCAACGGCTCCTATGATGACACCGAGAAGGAAAACGGCATTACCCGAACCGGAGGACTGAGCATTAGCTGAAGCAGGCGCGGAAGCCACTGCGGTTGGCAATTTGACCGAATCTGCAACCTTGGGTCCATAGTCATCAGGAATGGCAAGATCCGTAACGCCGGGGATGCTCGGGAAGGGTGAACTTCCGTTGCCGACGATCAACTGCGCTTTCATCCCCTTTTCCATGTGCTGTGCGATATCGCAATGCACCATGTAGGTCTTATCTTCCGATGGGAGGATCATCGTACCCGTAATCTTCCCAGGGCCTGTAACCTCAAGATGGAACATGCCCTTGTCATACATGAACTTGGGTAGCCCATGCATCATCCACTGATGTCGGATGCGATCCTCGTTCACCAGGGTGACTGTCAGCTTTGTACAGGGTTTAACCCGCCATTCATGGGAAGAAAACCCGAACATGGTGCCTGGGTACTGGCGCGCATATTCGTGCCCTGCATGGACTTCGATGCTTCTTTCTTCACTGATGCTACTGCAGCCCGGAGGAAGCTTGTCCTTGTTTTGCCCCATGATCATGGCACCATCCATGTTCATGAGATGTCCATCACCATGATCCATCAGCTTCCCGGTGTGATCAATGATCACTTCTGCCTTTGCGGCCATGGTCGGTACGGCAAGTGCCCAGAGGACTACACCCATTACCATTCTTAGCGTTCTGTTCATTTTGGGGACCCTCATCCGTTTGATTTGGGAAGGAACGATTTGACCTGACGGATCAGGCGCTCACGATGTTGGTAGGCAAAGTAGAGGGCGATACCCAACCCCAAGCCCCCCAGCAGGCCACCACCGGTGTTGTCACTTCCAAGACCTGTTGTTGCCGATTGAGCTGAGCCCTCAGTCGCGCCGGCATTGATGCCGGGCTTTGTATCCATCGTGCCAGCCGGTGCACCCAGGCTTCCCCAGTCATCCATGAAATCCTGCCAAACCGGGATCTTCCGCTCCCAAAATTCGCGGGTGAAATACGGCTTGAGATCCATCGTGTGAGAGACCTTGAGATTTCCGTTCTCTTCGACGAAATCCTTATAGGCGAGAAGACTGATACTCCCGCCTTCACCTTGTCCATTGGTGGTGAAAGCACGCTCCGTGTGATCGTGGAACATCCATAGACCGGACCCGAAACTATGCAATCCGTCATTGGTGGAGTCCAACGCGAGATCAAGACGTTGCGCGGGTGCCAGAGCATAGACGTCACGTGTGACCTGTGCAGCTGGATTGTGCTGAACTCCGTCATAGTGTGTTTCAGTGGCCTTGTGACCATGAATATGCAGCGCCATGGGATCCTGATGACCATTCAGTACACGGATCTTGGTCTTTTCATTCGGCCCAATCACGATTAACGATTCACGAAGGGTATAAGGGAACGCACGGCCATTTAGCAGGAAATAATCATCCGTTGACTCGGTGATGTCGTACTCCTGGTTCATCTTCTTGGCGACGAGGCGAACATCATTGGCTGACTGTGGGATCTGATGGAGCTCCTTATCAACGGATTGATAATGGAGGTCGTATTCCTGCTTGTACTGCTCGAGCACTGCAACGGACGGATGCCTGACCTGACCTGCTCCGACATTGAAAACTTGCGGCCAGTTATTGGGGCGGTTTTCCTCGATGATGAACATCCCGGCGAGACCCATCGCAATGTGGGTATGCGGCTGTACATGGCAGTGGTAGTACATCGTGCCTGGCTGCCGTGGCTTGATCACATAGGTCTTGCTCTGGCCGGGCATGATATCCATCTGGCTGGTTTGCCCAACACCGTCGTTTCCTTCACCGGCGTGGTCCATGAAGGGGTGATCGACACCGTGAAGGTGAATCGAATGGGGGAAATAATGTGAGTTTTCAACGACAAGCCAAACTACGTCACCCTGCTCAACCCGAATCGGAGGGGAGGGCATGCGGAGAAGGGGATTGGCTTCCCCACTCGCAAAGCTGCGTGTCGACATGTCTCGATTTTTAGGAACAAAAACCCAGAAACTCGGCTGAATACCCGGGGCAATATCAAATGTAGGCACCACTCCCGGAAAATCGGGTGAGTGACCGTTCACCTCCATGATCTCAAGCTTGATGATGTAGTGATCAGGATCGCCATCGCCATCAAGATCATTGGTCGCCGTAATGGCATCTGCCGCCAGATTCGACGTATCCATCAAGGTCTGCATGGATATGTTGTTTGTTCCTTTAACGAACGCTGCAATATCGTTCGGGTTATCCGGGTTACAAACACGAGACTCCTGCATCCAGACACCTTCAACCTCCTGAGACTTGCGCCATTCCGGAGGTGCGCCACTGTTGCAGAAAGGTTCAGCCTGCCCCGAGGCTACTTTGGCAGTCGTGGGCGCAGTAAACACGGCCGCAACGTCCAGCGAATAGATCGAAAAGAGCAGGGTGGTGATAAGTGCGAGTTGATGTCTCGGCATTTTTCTATTCCATGATTGACAAAACGCCAGGGCACAGACTAACCGTGACCTGGCGTTCTGGGTGCCGCCCTAGGGCGGCAGTTATCGGTTAGGCAGGCTTTTTAAGGAACTTATCCACAACAGCCTTAAACCCTGCATTAGACAGGTAAAGGATGTATAGACCTGCGACCAGAAGCGTCAGGACGACTACGATGGTGCTGGTCGGTACACCAGCAGCGCCGCGGCCGACAGTGAACGGGATGTGCGCGTCCACTTTTTGATTTTCATTAACGAGAGTCACGTGAACCAGATACTTTCCTGCGTCAGTGAAATTCAACGTGGTGTTGAATGTTCCCTTGGAGTGGGTCGCCGGCGGTTCATAGTAGAACCGGGTTCCTTCAGGCTCCTTCGTAATTTCGAATTCAACCGTCATTTCACGAAGCGCTTTACCTTCGTAATCGAACACGATCGTTGACTGGCCCAGTTCGGGAATATTGTTACAGTATTCCGTGGTTCCAGTCAGCTGCGGCTGATATGCCGTGAAGTGCACCAACTGAGATCCAACCTGCACTCGGCACTGATCAGTATCAACACTCGCACCACCATGTGACCATGCGGTGATCGGCATCAAGCTGGCGGCAAGAAGGCCCGCAGCGGCAAGTACTCGTTTGGCAATCTGGAGGTTGCTCATATTTTGTTCCCTCACTCTCTATATTTGTCAGTTGTTATAGTCGTCGATGGCGTTTTCCGTGCCATGTACGAAGGTCTACCTTTCACAGGTGTCCGCGGAACCCTTCATCCAGCAATATACCGAAGCGAAGAGCCGTACACAACAAAACATCCACCGTTTTGCGAAGGAACAGAGGTGGCCGTAATATTATCGGTAACCCACCGTTCAAACCGCACAATACATGGACCATCAAGTCAAAATAAAGTTCAAATGATGACACGACCGGGGAAATCCTCTTGAGGATTAAGGTATGCTTCCCGGCCTTAGTTTGTTAAAGGTCATCCAAAGACCGATGCTCATATTCTTTACCCGGCTTGCGCCCGTACTCTTCGTTTTACTCTCGGCCTGTACGACGTCTCCTTCGCGTCCCCCATCGGAGAGATCATCCTTGGATCGACCTTCGATCCAGGTCAACCGTGCCCCTGAAACAAAACCCAGTGTCGTAACCGTTCCGATCGAGACAGGGCTTGAACCGGTTCCAAAAGCCCCCCAAGAGCCTGTAATCACACAACCATCGCCCGCTTTAACTCAGGATGTAGATACAGGTCGCCCATCGGATGCCAGCACCTCACCTTATGCCACGCCGGAGGAATCGGCTGTCGCACAAAGTGCCTTACCGCCGATAGAGCCCGTGATAGAACCGGCCTTACCGACTATTGATTATCAGCCCCCCCCAGACCCTGCCCCCATCCGCACCCTGTCTCCTCGGATTGGGGATAAACTGTTCACGCAATCGGCTCCACCGGCAGTCGCTGCACTTGAAAGTGACATCGAAGCCCAATTCAAGGCACGTCGGTATGGAGATGCAGCAGCCCAGATTGATCGTGCACTCCGGATTCAACCCAAAAATCCTGAACTCTGGCATGTGCTGGCGGAAATTCGCCTTCGCCAGAACCAGCCCGGCCTTGCAGAAGATCTTGCCAAAAAATCCAATTCGCTGGCGAAATCCAACGCAGAACTGGTGAAGTCCAATTGGCGCATCATCGCTGATGCCCGCCGTCAGCAGGGCAATGGAATGGGTGCTCAAGACGCACTCGAGAAAGCCTGGTAACGCTGTGAAGATCAAGGCCGCCTTTGCCGAGGGCGGAGCTCTTCAACGTCATATGCCCTCATTTGTGGCCAGACCTCAGCAAGTTGCCATGGCCACTGCGATTGCTGAAACACTAGAAACCCGATCTACTTTTGTTGCTGAAGCTGGCACCGGAACTGGTAAAACCTTGGCTTATTTGGTTCCTGCCATTCTTTCGGGAAAAAAGGTTCTGATCTCAACAGCGACCAAAACCCTTCAAGACCAGCTTTTTCGAAAGGATCTTCCAGTACTTCGCCGTGCACTGGAAATTCCCTTCAAGGCAGCGCTTCTCAAGGGGCGATCCAATTACCTTTGCATCTATCGCCTCAAGCATCACCTGGGATTCAAAGCAGGCCATGGACCCCGCGATGCTGCTGCACTTGAGAGCATTCGCCGATGGTCTCGCGCCACCTTGACAGGTGATATCTCAGAGCTTGGGGATGTGCCTGAAGCTTCGATCCTCTGGTCAGGGGCAACCTCCACGGTCGATAACTGCCTCGGAACCGAGTGCCCTGATCATGGCGACTGCTTCTTGGTGAAAGCCAGAACGCGTTCTCGCGAGGCCGACATCGTAGTGGTCAATCATCATCTCCTTTGGGCCGATTGGGCGCTTCGTAACGAGGGGCAGGGTGAGTTATTGCCCAGTGTCGATGGCATCATCGTGGATGAAGCGCATCAATTCCTTGAATCTGCAGCACAATTCCTCGGCAGTAGCCTTACATCGCGGCAACTCATTGATCTCGGTTCGGATATTTCAACCGAACGTGTCAGAGAGGCCCCGGACGCTAGCCATTTGCAAGAGGAAGCCGACCGACTTATTCGTTTGTCACACGATATCCGGATTGCACTGGGAGAACCGGCCCGTCGAGAGGCCTGGCATCAGGTGGAGACCTGGTCACCCGTGATTGATGCATTGGATGCAGTTCAGGTTCAGCTCGGGGTTGTCCGGGACCAACTTCAGCCCCATAGAGGTCGGGGAAAAGGGATTGAAGCGTGTTTTGCGCGAACTATAGCCTTACTGACTCAGCTTGAATCCTTCCTTAAGCCCACCGATGACAATCAGGTCCGCTGGTTCGAAGTGCGTAAGACGGGATTCAGCCTGAATCGCACCCCCGTCGAGATCGCAGATGAGTTTCGCCAATTTCAAGATCGCCTGAAAACCGCGTGGGTCTTTACCTCAGCCACACTCACCGTTCGCGATCGGTTTGATCATTTCACCCATGAGCTGGGTATTGCAGGAACCCGCGCCGCCATTTGGCAGAGCCCTTTCGACTTTGTCCAAAATGCTCGCCTTTACCTTCCCAAAGGGTTGCCTGAACCCTCCAGTCCGCTCTACACACGGACGATTGTTGAAGCCAGCATACCGGTCCTTGAGGCAAGTCGCGGTCGGGCATTTTTTCTCTTCACCTCACATGCTGCATTGCAGCTGGCCGCCGAACTTCTCCCCCAAAAAGTCCCATTCCCCCTGTTTGTTCAGGGAAGCCAACCGAAAACACGTCTTTTGGATGCCTTCAAACAGTCCGCACATGGGATTCTTTTGGGCACTGCGACCTTCTGGGAAGGCGTTGATGTTCCAGGACCAGCACTCTCGCTGGTCATTATCGACAAGTTACCCTTTGCATCGCCCGGAGACCCCGTTATGGCGGCCAAACTCGATGCTTTGCGCTCAAAAGGGCTCCATCCATTTCCTCATTACCAGCTGCCATCAGCCATCATTGCCTTGAAGCAGGGGGTAGGTCGCTTACTTAGGGGGCAGGATGACAGAGGCGGGATCATGCTTTGCGATCCTCGTATCATGACCAAATCCTACGGAAAAACAGTCCTAGAAAGTCTTCCACCCGTCCCTATGTCACCCGATCTTGATACCTTTTGCCAGTTTCTCAAAAGCTTGCCGATTCAAACCCCATGAAGATACTCGCACTGGATACTGCCACTGAAGCCTGCTCAGTGGCACTCTGGTTAGATGGCCAGGTCAATGAACGATTCCGACTTGCTCCACGGGAGCACAATCGCATCATTCTTCCCATGATTCAGGATGTTCTCGCTGAATCACAATGCAGTCTTCCCATGCTTGATGCCATTGCCTTTGGCCGCGGCCCAGGTTCTTTCACCGGCGTTCGAATTGCTGCAGGAGTTGTCCAGGGATTGTCGTTAGGCCTAGACCTCCCCGTAGTGCCCATCTCGACGCTTGCAGCGTTGGCCTTCGAGGCTATGGAAGAATGCGGTACCCAACAGGTACATGCCGCGATAGATGCCCGCATGGGAGAGGTGTACTGGGGTAGCTACCGCAAATCAGATGGCGATAGCGTCATCCTGATCGAAGAAGAAAGGGTACTTCCGCCGGACGTGGTGACTTTGAAGGCCTTACCCGGCGATGTCGGTAGCGGCAGTGGCTGGATGACCTACCGAAAAATATTGACCGAGAAACTGGGAAATCCGCACATCAGCATTCTTGAGGATCGATTCCCACGAGCAGGCATCTTGGCACGGTTGGCAGCAACAGATTTCCGTCGCGGAGTCTTCTGTCGATCAGAGGATGTAGAACCCGTTTACCTTCGAAATGAAGTCGCGAAAAAACCAGCACAATCCCCTCGATAATAGACGGGTTTTTTTTGCCACCCACCACGCTGTGAAGACCGAGTCCTGCTGAACTCCTCGGATGATCCGATGGATCCCTTGTATATAGTAGAATAAGGGAATGTCACAGCTATTCCAGATCCATCCCAAAGACCCACAACCTCGGCTCATCAAGCGAACAGTGGAAATCCTTCGCCAGGGTGGTCTTGTCGTTTACCCCAACGACTCTTCGTATGCGTTTGGTTGCCGCATTGATAACAAGGATGGCCTTGAGTTGATCCGCCGCCTGCGCCGTCTGGATGACGACCACAACTTCACCCTGATTTGTCGAGATATTGCTCAGGCATCCACCTTTGCGAAGATGAGCAATGAGGGATTTCGGCTCATGAAATCACTGACGCCGGGGCCTTTTACCTTCATTCTAGAAGCCACCCGGGAGACGCCCCGTCGCCTCCAGCATGCCAAGAAAAAGACCATCGGTATTCGTCTTCCGGACGATGCCATTACCAGTGCCATTCTGCACGAGCTCGATGAGCCCCTTTTTAGTTCAACGCTTCTGCTACCTGATCAGGATGATCCCATGAGTGATCCGGAGGAGATTCGTGATCGCCTCCAGAAGGAAGTTGAACTGGTCATCGATTCGGGTGTCGTAATTTACGAACCCACAACGATTATTGACTTGACCGGAGCCAACCCTGAAATCACGCGTCAAGGTCGCGGGATTGCAGATAACCTCCGCTAAACCGCATTCAGAGAAACCGCATGGATATGGCACTTTCAGATGAACAGGCGATTATCGCCAAAATTCTCCCTTTGCTTTTCGCCATTACGATGCATGAGGTAGCCCATGGCTACATGGCGAAGTTTTTAGGCGACGATACAGCAGCACGCCAAGGTCGCCTGACCCTAAATCCTATAGCGCACATTGATTTGCTCGGCACTATCATCATTCCTGGAATCATGCTGGCCATGGGTGGGAATTTCCTGTTCGGCTGGGCTAAACCGGTTCCAGTTAATGGAGCGCGCATTACCCGCTATCCTCGCTGGGGCATGTTGATGGTGGCACTCGCAGGACCTTCGGCAAATGTGTTGATGGCGATTTTCTGGGCTGCTTTATTCCATGCCGTACCGCTTATCGGAAGCGAACTCCACGCCATGGGGCTTGTTGAAATGATCAAATTCGGGATCAGCTTCAACATCATTCTTGCCGTATTCAACATGGTTCCGATCCCCCCCTTGGACGGCGGTCGCGTTGTCGTTGAGCTCCTGCCTTACAACCTTGCCCAGAAGTACAGTCAAATCGAGCCCTATGGCTTCTATATCCTGCTCGGCCTAATGTTCACCGGGATCATCAACATTTTTGTTGGGCTTCCCATTGTTCTGCTTCGCGGCTTGATGATGGGGATTGCTGGCTTTTGAACAGTGCAACCGGGAACCTTCTGAATCCTGAGCCTGCCGCGATTTCCGTTGAAGGAGTGCATTTAAATCCGGTAGCCCGTGTCCTTGGGTCTCCGGTTCATGACCTCCCCGAAGATCTCTACATCCCGCCTGATGCGCTCGAAGTTTTTCTGGAGACCTTTGAAGGTCCTTTGGATCTTCTGTTGTATTTGATCAGGCGACAAGGATTTTCCATTGTGAACATCCCGGTTGCTGATATCACCAAACAATACATCTCCTATATCGAGATGATGTCCGAGCTCAAGATTGAACTGGCAGCCGAATATCTCTTGATGGCCGCCATCTTGGCTGAAATCAAGTCCAAGTTATTGTTGCCCCGTCCAGAGACACTGGACGGAGAAGAACATGACCCGCGAGCTGAACTCATTCGGCGCCTCCAGGAATACGAACAATTCAAGGCCGCTGCGCTTGAAATCGATCAACTCACACGACTTGAACGGGATGTCCACGAAATTGACACTGACATCTCAACGATTCGCGTCAACAAGGTATACCCGGAAGTTGATCTTCGCGAAGTTCTTCTGGCATTCAAAGATGTTTTGAAACGTGCGGATCAGGTAACTCATCATCAGATCCAGCGTGAACCACTCTCTGTTCGTGAACGAATGACGCGTATTCTGGGCTCGCTCCAGGGTCATGTTTGCCTCCCTTTTCAGGCGCTTTTTGACGTGGATGAGGGAAGGGCAGGGGTCGTGGTTTCCCTCCTTGCGATACTGGAAATGAGCAAGGAGAGAATTATTGAAATCATTCAGGATGAGCCCCTCGGCCCACTCGAAATTCGTGCACTCGCTGCCGGCCCCATGAAGGACTGACATGGAACTTCAATCGATCATTGAAGCCGCTTTGCTGGCGGCAGGAAGGCCTCTCAATCTTGATGAACTGTCAGGGATTTTTGATGAATCTGAGCAGCCTGGGAAACCCGCCATCCAGTCCGTACTGAACCAGCTTCAGGAAAACTATGCGAGTCACACCCTCGAATTAAAGAAGGTGGCTACAGGGTATCGTTTTCAGGTGCGTGAAGGTTTTTCACCTTGGGTCTCAAGGTTGTTTGAGGAACGGCCAGGCCGCTACTCAAGAGCATTCCTCGAGACACTGGCCATCATTGCCTACCGCCAACCCGTAACCCGTGGCGAAATTGAGGATATTCGCGGTGTTGCCGTAAGTTCTGGCATCATCAAGACCATGCTGGAACGCGAATGGATACGGATTATTGGCCATAAGGAACTTCCGGGGAGACCCGCGCTTTTTGGCACGACCTCAGCATTTCTGGATTACTTTGGGTTGTCATCGCTTTCCGAACTTCCACCCCTGCAAACGCTGGTCGATGAGATGGGTTTGGTAACAGGAGATCTAGCTCTGGAGATGGCCCTGACCCCTCCGGCAGATAATGCCGTGGATAATTATGAATCTGACCTACACACCGTAAAGGTCGAGAGTGACCACAATGATCAAGGACAAGATGGCGACCAAAACCCCCAGTAAAGAAAGCGATGTAGACGCCGGTGAACGACTTCAGAAGGTGCTCGCACGTCTCGGATTGGCCAGTCGCCGCGAAATCGAAGAGTGGATCAAAAGCGGCCGGGTGACCTTAAATGGACAGTACGCCAAACTGGGAGATCGATATCGTCCAGGGGATCGCATCACTGCCAATGGTCGTCCCATTGACCCCAGCGCCGAAGCCCAGGAGCCCACCCGGGTTTTGGTCTACCACAAGCCGACGGGAGAAGTCGTCACTCGAAGAGATCCTGAAGGTCGGCCAGTCATCTTTACCCAACTGCCTCGGCCGACACGCGGTCGATGGATTTCCATCGGAAGACTCGACATCAATACCCAGGGACTGCTATTGGTCACCACCAATGGCGAACTGGCCAATCGCCTGATGCACCCCTCGCATGAAATCGAAAGGGAATACGCAGTCAGAGTCCTTGGTCGGGTCGATGACGCCATGCTGGATCGCTTGCGCCAGGGTGTTGAACTGGAGGATGGCGTTGCGCGCTTTGAATCGATTTACAGCGCAGGCGGGGAGGGGGCCAATCAATGGTTCCGAGTCACCCTGAAAGAGGGCCGCAATCGTATCGTTCGGCGGCTGTGGGAATCGCAAAGCATTCAGGTTAGCCGTCTGATGCGGGTCCGCTTTGCCCAGGTTGATCTACCCCCACGACTGAGGGCCAGAACCTTCATGGAACTCCCCAAAGAACAGGTCAATCAGTTGCTTGAATTCGTCGGTCTCAAGCCTGAGTTTGCCCCGGACGTACGTGCGCCATCCCGAGAGAAATCACCATCGAAGACTAGGCCTGCGACTTCCCCCCAAAGGCCAGGACAGAGACGACGGTAAGCCAGAAAGCCCCGGACTCCCGTCAATAGCCGAGATAACGGGCTGCCTGATAAAAAGCGAAACTGACCAGCCAGGCCAGAATGAGTGACCAAAGGATCGAGAGCCAGGTAAAACCCCAACTCCGCGATTCTGACTTCAGGGTGGCGATCGTTGACAGACAGGGGACATAGATCAGCGTGAACAGCATGAAGCTGTAGCCCTGGACCCAATCAAGCTTTTCAGCCATCAAACCGACAAGCGCGTCACCCTCAAGACCGTAGATGGCGGCGAGCGATCCCACGACAATTTCTTTCGCAACAAACCCAAATAAAAGAGCAAGGCCGAGTTGCGCATCAATTCCGATGGGTGACAGCACCGGGGAGAGCCATTCTGCAATGTGACCTGCAAAGGTCTCCGGGCTATTCGGCACAACGCCTGGAGGAAGGTTAGTCAACAACCAGACCGCAACCACGCCTGCAGTGATGAACTTACTTGCACGCACCAAGAAATGCTGTACTTCGAGCCAGGCTCGCATCATCACTTGCCGTGGTGTAGGCAATCGATAAGGCGGTAATTCAAGCACAAAAGGCTCGTTACTCACATAACGCCCCTTAAAGACAAAGGCCGTCAGAATCGCGCCGGCAAAACTCAACATGTACAGACTGAAGAGCACCAAAGGTGCACTGGTCGTCGAGAAGAGGGCACCTGTGAGAAAAAGAAAAACCTGTAGCCGGGCTGAGCAGAGTGAAAAAGGGATTACCAGCATCGTCAGAAGCCGCAGGGCTCTCGAACGCATGACGCGGGTTCCCATGAGGGCAGGGACATTACAGCCAAACCCCATCAACAGCATGACAAAACTACGCCCATCCAGTCCGAGGCGGGACATCAAGGTATCCATAAGATAAGCGACCCGCGAAAGATAACCGCTATCCTCAACCAGGGTCATCATTAAAAAGAAGAGAATGATGATCGGCACAAAGGCGGCTACGGTGCCGACACCGTTATAGATACCGTCCAACAAAAGGCCTCTGATCAAAGGCGGAAGATCGGCCAACCAGATATCAAGGCCCTGTTCGCGGCCCTGCGTCAACAGCCAGGCCACAGCGTCCTGCATAGGCTTTCCAAGACGGAAGATGAACTCAAACAAAAGGAGCATGAGTCCAAAAAAGATCGGCAGACCCAGAATCGGATGGAGAAGGACCCGATCAATGCGCGCTGTTGCATCTTCTTCCAAGCGGATAGGGAATTGAACTGCCATCGCCAATACAAGCGATGCCTCATTTTCTATTCGCCTGTCCTCGTCAAATGCCTTGCTGAGATCCGCTGATATGCGATCGGCATTGCGTTTGAGGACCTTAGCGATCGCCTTGCTGACCGCGTCCATTCCGGCGCCATACTTTGCGCTGATCAACTCAACAGGGACATCCAGCGTGGATTCAAGTTGTTCCTTGTCGATCACAATCCCATGACGTGTTGCTTCGTCCGCCATGTTGATGACAATGATGACCGGGAGCCCCAGCATCTTGACCTGAAGCGCCAAAGACAACTGCCGATCAATCTGGGTCGCATTGAGAACAACGCATATCAGATCTACGGGATTCTTTTCAATGAATTTGCGGACAACTTTCTCGTCTTCAGAAAAACCATGAAAGCTGTAGATACCGGGAAGATCGATGACTTGAGTGAAGACATCACCCAGAATGACCTTTGCGGTCATCAGATCGACCGTGACGCCAGGCCAATTGCCAACGCGCGCTGAAGATCCAGTAATGCGATTAAAGAAAGTCGACTTGCCTGTATTCGGCATGCCGATCAGGGCGACTTTCCTCATGCGGCTTTTTGGACAGTGATTTTTGCTGCGTCGTTACGACGGATAATTACTTGAGTTGTGCCCAGGGCGACCTGAAGTGGTCCTTTAAGAATGCCGTGGCGAAGAACAGTGATGGAGCGTCCGGTTCTGAATCCCAGAGCATGCAGTCGGTGATAAAGCGCTTCATCAGCGTCGATATCCACGATGGATCCCGATTCGCCATCCTGGAGATGATTCAGGTCGCACTGCATAGAGAGGCTCTTCTAAATGATAACTGTTCGCGATTGTATCACGCTATCAAGAAAAAGACTCAAAGCCAGCAGGGTCAATCCTCCTTATGACTGCGTATAATGTATATTATGTAAAGTCGTATATTGATCGGGCCATATCCCTTTCATGGACCATCGTCTTCGATCCAACGCAACGCACGCTGTAGTTCCCCACTCTGCGCCAAATCTTCCCAACAGCACGCATGATCCACGTGCTTAAAACGCCTGACTTGAGCATCTGTTCGTTGTTTTGCAATGCCAGCAAAAGGAATGGCTGGCACATTCACATCCTCCTCACCAAACCAAAAGACTTCTTTGTATGGATGCGCTTTCGGTTCTCGAGCCGGATTTAACGACGCATTAAGCGTTGAGTAATCATGAAGTCGCACCCATTCACTCGTATCGAAATTCGGTGCAATCATTAATGCGCCTTTGATTCGGGGATTCCTATTGGCTAAAAGTAATGCCAAAGTCCCACCGCCACTGAAACCCACAAGAATGGCGTGATTGAGCCCCGTTTGATCCAGGTAACGGTCGATTGCGTTGTTCAATTCTTGAACAACTGATTCGGAATATCGCGCAAAGGTCCAAAGCGATGGATTACATCGTGAATCTTCATGAAGCCCAAAATAACAAGGCCGCCCGAGATAAATGGCATGGCCATCATCATATTTCATCAGATTTAACGCGACGGGATTCCTTGGCGTTGGGTTCGATGAAATCTGCTTTGATGTCTTCCAGGGAAGACCATCCCCTTCGAGGTATACGTGAAGGTTTGAATGATTGCCCGGCACGCGAGAACTGACTAAAACCGTTGGATAATGACGGCCTTTCTGGTAAGAAAGATCCCACCGATTTGCTTTTGCTGCCTCCTCGATATTGATGGGTTGCGAATAACAACCCGAAAGGCAGCCAATGGTCACTAGGGTCAGTAGTGTCGCGATAAACCCCTGCATATCACCTTGGCCTCTGCGAAAGCGATGGATTTTAAGATTCAGAGAACGCATGTTATGTCTTTACACATCACGATCCTCGAATGTCACGCTCAACCTTTGAACTCAATAGCTCCCCCCGTAGTTATCGAAAAGGCGGGCAGCATCGGACGTAGCCCTGAAAATGATCTTGTGCTTCCGGACGATCCGGCGATCTCCAGAACGCATGCCAGGATCAGTTTCACTGATTCCCAATTCATCTATGAGGATACAAGCACAAATGGATCCACTTGTGCTGATGATCATGCGTTGATCCACCGGTCGACTGTTGCGATTACCGAAGGCATGCGAATGCGGCTCGGGCAATACCTTCTTTCATTTTCGATCACTCAGGATATCCCTAAAGAAAATGAAACAGCTTCCATCCCGACGGGCTTTTCTGAACAAAGAGAGATTCCCCCCCTGCCCTCACGTGAATCCATATCACCCTCGACAACAACCACGCATGCAAAGGGCATGGATGCAGCCGACGAGAGTGATCTGATTAACGTGATATTCAAGTCCGCAGGCCTCCAAATTTGTCACCCCGATAATCCCGAGTTGGCCCGGGTAACCGCTGACCGGATTGGAAAGCTTCTAAAATCCTATACGCAAGGTTTGAAGAAAGCGCTGGACGCGCGAGCGGTGGTTAAGGATGAACTTCACGCCGCACGAACATTGCTTGGTGCGCGGGATAACAATCCTTTGAAGTTCATTCAGCAAGATACCGATTCGTTGCAAGAATTATTGTTCGGTCATGAGTCAAGCTACAGAGTGGCTGAATCCGCCGTTGAGGAGGCATTCAACGATCTCATATCACATGAGATGGCATTATTTGCTGCCATTCAGCTTTCAGCAAAACACGTCATTCATCGCTTTCATCCCAAAGAGGTCGAGGATTCTGTTAGCGGAGGAATTGGATTCCAGCGAAAAATGAAATGCTGGGACGCCTACTGCGATGCCTTTCCCCAGATGGCAGAGACAGCATTGGATGATCTCCTTGGAAAAGCGTTTCTTCAGGCTTACGAAGACCAGCTGATCAAACTAAAAAACAACCGCTAATTCGCACTGACAATCTGACGCGATTGCTCGACTAAAAGACCATACCAAGATTTCCAAGGTTCGGGTAATGCTGCAATTTTGATTTTCAGCGCCTCAAAGGTCGGGGTATTAGCCTGTTTCTTGGTTTCAGCAGTCTGAAGAATTTCTCTCAGATCGCTCAGGAGAGCGTCGACCGAAGCCTTTGAGGCCCCGACACCGCTATGAGACATGTTGCAACTGGCAAACTGGTCTTTCAATTGTTTGCGATAGGTATCGGGGATCGTCATCATTTCTGGATTGTCCCCCGGACTTAACTGGAGTTCTATCTGCGCGACCGCATTTGCAGCCTTTGGATCCGATAAAGGTTCCTCAAGATCAGTTTCGTCTGAAACTAACGCAAACAATAACCGAATGGGATCCCCGGAGCCCATGTGACTTTCAAGGCGAGTAATCGCTAATGTCCGATTCGAGATTGTGCGAAGCGTGAGATTGGTTAAGAGTCCCTGCCACACCTCAGCATACGCATTAAAGTATGTCTGCTCGAGCTCTACCAGCTTTCGATGCGCATCTTGCAACGTTAATGGACCCTCCTGGCCAAGGACGTAGCGTTCACTCAGCTGCTGCTCGAGGTATGCCTTGCGACGGGGCGCGTATATTTTTTGATAACCCGATTCGGTAAAAAGACCGGGTACGATCCAATTGGGGGGAGTAGCCCCATCCCGCGCTGTCATTGAAATTTCAGCATAGGGGCCTAGCTTCTCAGAGACCTTGAGATCATAAGGAGCTGCATCGGCGAAGGCCTCGTTGAGCAAACTTTGCATCAGGACGCCTTGTGGCAGATTCCATAATTGTTGGCGTGCCCTTTGGACCAAATCAGCATTAGGTTCGATTACCACAGTCGCATCATTTGAAAGCACACTCGAAGACCATTCGATGATTTCATCTGACAAGTCGCTTCGGAGCTGAGGTTCATAGATCGCAAGCAGATGGCGATTCAAATGTTCGGCCGGTCGCGGGGTTTGTCGTTGCAACAGAAGATAGACAGCCAGTGCATGGTAATAACTGGCGGGGTCCTCACTTGCAGATCCCTTGAGTCGAGCATGAAGATCTTGTTCAAGTAGCGGAAGAATATCCTTTAGTAGGATAGTCGCTTGGGCCTCATCCAAACGGTGCGTCAGCGTGTCGCGAGGAGAAAGGCCGAGACTTCGCCAAGAGCTTTCATCAGTAAACTTCATGTGGAGGCTGATACCGCGCGTCAGTGTTAAAAGCCGTGAACTGACTTCCGGATGAGAAAGATCCGTGTTTATGACCTCTGCATGGGCAAAGAGCTCACGGGTCTCCATGATTTCCTGATTCGCCCTGTAGTAACCCAATATGCACAGGGCCATAAACACCATGCTGACAAGGGCAACGCCCGCATAGGCCCAACGCTGTCTGATCTGCTTCTTCCGCAATTCATCGGCATCCTCAGCAACCAGATGGCTTTCACGAAGAATCAGGTTCTTAAACAGGTGTTTCAGAAAAAAGCTTTTTCCAGTCCCGCTAAATAGAGGCGCGTCGGGTGTCTTCATGGAAAGCCTGGCTCCAATAGACCGCATAACACGATCGATCGGTGTGCCGTTCTGAGTCGCACTCGTAATGTAAATCCCCCTCAGAAAAGCTTCAGCCCCCCTCCCCCGTTGTGCAAAAACAGATTCCACAAAGGCCTTTAGCTCTGTTCTGATCGACTCAACCTGGGATGGAAAAGCGATGATTCTCGCCTTGCGTCCAAGGTCTCTCTCTTCATGCGCGAGAAGAGCGGCCTCACGACTCATGCCCCGAGTCTGAATGGAGAGAAACCCTTCAAAATCAGCCATCAGTTCTGCCAGGGGATCAGGTCCATTCCCTTTGGCTGTGACCCCCCATATCTGGCTTCGGCCATTGGGGTCAAGGTGCGCAAAGAACTCAGTAAACCCCGCGAGCCGGTCCGCTTTTGATAAGAGAAGATAGATGGGAATTGCATGACCCAAACCGGTTTCAACCTCGGAAATGCGATCGCGCAAAGTGGCTGCAAGAAGTGATCTTTCTTGGGAGGATTGATCAAGAAAATCTGCGACCGACACCATGAGAATGATGCCATTGATCGGGTTACTGGGACGATACTTGCGAAGAAGGTGCAAAAAACCTTGCCATTCGACCGCGTCGATCTTTTCATGACTGGTCTGAGTTGTGTAGCGTCCAGCCGTATCGATCAACACCGCATCTTTTGGGAAAAACCAGTTGCAATGACGGGTTCCTGAGATCCCTTCGACACCGGTCGTGTTTGACGTAAAGTCGAGTCCAGCATTCATGAGAGCGGTAGTTTTACCCGCCCCCGGGGGGCCGATCATCAGATACCAGGGCTTTTGTAAAAGGGAAGAAGAGAAATAGGAGCCAGGGCCAGTCCGTTGAGAACTGAGAGCGTCTTTAAATCGCTCACCCAGGGTATCAATGTTGGCGCGTGCTTCTGATTTCAGTTCGTCATCTTCAAGTTGAGTCACCAACCCATCAATGAAGGTATCCTCATCCCACTTCAAACGGAGGCGCTTATAGAGAACAAAACCTAGCCACACCAGAATGATCAGAACGATACTGATCGTACGTAAGAGTGTTTCGTTAACCTTGATAAAGTCATCGAGGTCAATGAGTGGCGTGAGTAGCCACTGAATTCCACCGAATCCTGCAATGCCTATGATTTCAACCGACCATTCCTTTAGCGCCTCCGATCGTGCTGCGAACTTGCTCATTTTTCACTCCCCGGAGAAGGCGTTGCCGTCTGAAGGGGAATTAATGAGAGGTCATCAGCCTTGTAAGTCAGGGTCGTTTGAAGACTGACATAGACAAAAAGAAGGATGAAAAGAACCACTGAGATCACAACCCAAAGTGGTAAGCGATCCCTCCAGGTCAGTCGCGAGGACGCGGGGTGATTGAGATTTGCGCTAATCTCCAGAGCAGATCGGGATGCATGGGCCCTGACCTGCGTCAGTAAAGATTGGATGACCTGCTCTCTCTGAACGGCCCCATCCTTCATGATTTCAAACTGACCCTGATATCCCAATTCCAGCAATATCAAGAAAAAACCTGCCAATTCGGGTTGCGTTGAATTTCCTGAAGTCATGGCACTCAACATTTTGGCCACTTTTTCACCACCCCAGCTCACCTGAAAAAGAGCCATTAGAAGAGAAGATTCGGCCCATCGTGCCCTTTCAGCCCATGGCGTTGAGAGAATCATCTCATCGATATAGGCTGACAACGCGAAGGTGGCATTTTCTATTGCCTGGTCATCCAGCTTGAGCAAGGTAAGATCTTGCCGATAGGCATTGATCTCCGATAGGAGATCACTTTTGAGTCGGCTTCCATCGGTATCGGCGGCTGTCGTCTTAAGCGCAACCACCAGATTGAGCAAGGGGACAGCCCGTTGTGTGAAAGCATTCTCCAAGGTCACAACGTTGGACATGACCAGTGCCGATGTATCGGAATCTCGGGCAATGTCTGACTTTTTTGATTCTGATGCAATTGACCTTCGACCAGAGGGATTCGGCCGGAGAATTGTCGCTTCGTCGCGATGAGAATTTGGATCCATTATGCGGCCACCCCGGCTCCGTCATTCCTTTTGAGAACAATAAGCGAAACGTTATCTTTGGCCTCCCGTTTCAGCGCGAGATCCATAAGCGCGTCTGCTTTTTGGTTAAGATCGCCTGGCACAAGCAGCGATGCCATTTCCTGCTCAGTAACCGATCGATAAAGCCCATCGCTACACAATAAAAATTGGTCGTCGGGATCAATGGAGATAAACCGCGAGTCCACCTCAAGTCGCTGGCCCCCACCCACTGCCCGCGAGAGTGCAGACCGACCCTGAGTGGTTACACAGGTGTGATCGACAGTCAGGAGCTCCAACTCTCCCCGACGTAGCCTATAAATTCGACTATCACCCACCCACACGACGAACGCATTGGTCCCATCCGTGATGAAACCAACAAAAGTTGTTCCGGTGACCTGCCCCCCCAGCTCCTGTTGAGACACCAACTGTAGTTCTTCATTGGCAATTGTGAGCGACTTGATCACCCGACCTAAAAGGGTTTCAAGATAACGCCCCTTTGGTAATTGGCAAAGCAACTCAACAACCAGCTGACTGGCCCGCTCTCCTTGTGCATGTCCCCCCATGCCATCGGCAACCGCCCACATTCCCAGATCAGGAAGTTGAACATATGCATCCTGATTAATCGATCTTTGACCTGGGTTGGTGCGGCCCTCGCTAATCCATGCACGCTGTTTTTGGGGGAGGTCCATCGTGACAGGCAAATCCTGTTTGCTCTCTAACGGATTATGATGGATGAAGGAAATATTCGACCCAGGTAGCGGCTTATCATCCTTCAGCATCGATACAAAGAAAGCGGCTTCGGGAAGGGATTCAAAATAATGTGCCGCAGCCTGAAGAAAAGGAGAGCCGGATGACCAAAAACATGCTCCAGCCTTCAGGAAGGACTCCGCCGCATGACCTGACACGGAGAGAGTTGATTCTGCCTGGTTGCGATGTAATTTGATCGAACAAGCCGGGCTCGGGTCGGTCACATTGCGTTCGGGCGAGCGCAAAAGGAGTGTTTCAGATTGACTGAGTAGCTCCTCTTGGCACAAGGCCTCCAATTCTAGACTCGTACTCCCTTCATCCAGTGCAGCAATCGCAATTGCCTCCAGACGCTCCTGTATCGCATCTGATTCAAGATTGTGGTGGCGTTCAAAAAAAAGAGGGGAAGCAACGGTCAGCGGGTAATAACGTCCGGCCTTATCGACGCTGGGAATCACCACGCCTAACCAGCCTGTATCACCCAATACTCCCGGAAGAATTGAAAAATGCCATACAGGCGACACCAGGAATGCTTGTCGCCACTCCTCACCTAAGAGTCTCTGGCTGTGCTGCATACCTTCATCAACCCAACCATTCCAATAGGAGGTAAAGCTCGGGGGAAGGAAACGTGAGATAAAGTCAGGGCAATCCGGAATTTTGCCGGTAAATCCGATTTTTGCCGAGTAGGCCTCTGAAACCGTTCTGGAATTCAAGCGTCAGAACTCCATTCTCATCCCACCCAAAACGCCATTGACTTGTCCTCCGGCCATGTACTGGCCTTGATAATTGAGAAAGCCAACCAGGCCCTCGGGAAGGACGGCTTGAAATCCCGCAGTAATATTGGCCCAATCACGGATGCCAACCGCGCTTTGGATGGGCTGTAATCCACCTGAAGGATTAACCACCGTAATTTGCTGGTTGGATTCAAAAGAATGAACCCACTCGCCTCTAATGACTGGCTGGATGACCCCGTAATTAGTGCTGAAATTGTAGGTAACCTGCGTTCCCACCGTCGAAGTCGCCGAATTTACGGTGTAAGGTTTAACGCCTACGCCGCTTCCCGTCTCCATATATCCTGATACATCTGTGCTGATATAACTACCACCGAAAAAACCGGTGAACTCAAAGCCTTCAATGGCATAGTTATAGCCAAGATCAATCGATGCCAGGGCCTGATCCGAAGTGTAATTCGCCAGAAAAGTGGATCCGTTCGAGTTTCTAAAATTCTGATAATTTTGATGTCCGTAACCTGCCATGATATCTACATAGCTGTTTTCAAACGGAATCAGGCTCAAAAACGGCATGTACCGGTAAGAATCCGCATAGAGTTGACCTGCATTTAATGCAAGGTAGTTTTGCGTTCCGGTATAGTTGAACATCACTCCTGCAATCATCCAGTCGTTGACTTTGTAGTCGACTGCCCCTGTACCGGTCTGGTTGTAGGTACCAAAAGCATCCCTACCCTGACCTGGAATCGGGGAGCGCTTTGCGGCAAGGCTCCCAAAACTTCCCCCTCCCGAGAAATAAAGGCCGAAGTCGCCTAAAAATTGGTACTCATCTCCGGCCCCGCCGCCTCCTTGATTCACAGAACCATCTTGGTTTTTAGATCCACTGCTGGAATTCGAAAAGGAACGGCTGGTGAAATTGCGGATATCATTCTGAAATTGTGTCGTCGGCCGGTTGAACGTATTACTGATAGTGGTGACCTGAACAACCGTTGCCAAGGTATTGGTTGTTGCAACATATGCGGCATTAGGAATGTACTCAAGACAGGTTTGGGGCAAAGATCCCCCAAGCGCTTGGCTACCACTGCACTCCTGTCCGGAACCTGTAAAGGTGTACTGACTTTGTTTATTCGGTCCGAAAATACTGGATAAAAGTGATCCCCCTTGATCCTTCTCGACCAAAACCTGGTTGATTGCAGCGTTCGAGAGGTAATAGTCGGTTGAATCCTGATTGAATGTCAGCCCATAGAGACGGGGATCGACCGTGTCAAGATAGTTCGCGATTGTCATCGCCTGTTGAAAAGTCAGGTCCCCCAACGAGGAGTCAACCACCAAATTTCCGAATGCATCACGCCCTTGGGTATCAAACACGCCACTTATCGCAGGAGATGCAGTAAAAAAGAGGATCCCCAAGGTCATCCCTAAGCCCGCAAGCTTGAGTTGCCGGGCACGAAGTCTTTTTGTTCTGGTATGTTTGGAATTCATGGACTAACCGAGCTTTGGGTGAGCTTCTTTTTAAGCGCCAATAAACCTTCGTGATGAGGGGCCGCTTTGAGGCCATCCGTCACTTTCTCAAGCGCCAGTTGGGTGTCGCCCCCTTCAAATGCAGCCCAACCCTCTTGTTCTTCGGCGGCCGCAATTTTGGCCAATCCCCCTGCTGCATCGAGATTACAAGGATCCAGCTTGAGAACTTCCTGATAAGCGAGCAATGCGTTGCTGGCCGGCGGCGAGGTCAGATAACCGACATCCATATCAACGGCAGCAACCTCAAGGAGATCCTTGACCTTGAGAGTATCCGCCTCACTCAAGACCGGCGACTGGCATTCCATGGCAGGTTGCTGAAAGTATTTGAATCCCGCAACCGTCAACGCCGATGTCACGACCAAAGCGCCAAGCGTTTTGGGGGTAATGAGCGAAAAGGGCTCAAATGTCTTGAGCAGTGCTTCAACAGACTCCAGCCGTTCTGCACGACTGAAGGCCAAAGCGCGCTTTAACTGCGACCATCGTCTCTTGCCGAGCCCCGAGGGCTCCTTTGCGGATAATCCTGAGAGAAAAGCATCCTTTGCAGATGCACGACCATAAGGGTGTCGGCCGGTTAAAAGTTCATAGACTACACATCCCAAGGCGTAGACATCATCTTTTGGGTCAGGACGGTAGTTCTCCGCACCACCTCCATGATGATCAATCATTTCAAGGCTGGCGTAGGATGGGGTCAACGCACCAAGGTCTAGGGCGTTGAATACTGTTTTTTCCTGATCCTGTGTTTTTGCGTCCCCAAAACCAGCGATACCGAAATCCAAAACCTTCACGTCCCCGTTTTCACAGATAAAAACGTTACCCGGTTTAAAATCCAGGTGAATGATGTTCTGGCGATGGGCATAATCGAGCGCCGAAGCCATGCCCCGGATGATGGGAATTGCTTTTTCAAGCGGCATTCCATTGGGAAATTTCTCTTGAATCAAATCACCTAGCGTCCGCCCCTTCAGGTACTGCATGGTGATGAAGACCGCGCCGGAAGATTGATCACGGGTGAAATCCATCATCCCTACAATATTCGGGTGTGAAAGCTTTTGGGCTTTTCTGAACTCCCGCTGCAATGAAATCAGCAAAGTCTGATCGCCCTGGTATTCCGGTCGAAGAACCTTAATCGCAACGTAGGGTTCGCGATCTTTCATCTCCTCCATCAGGAGGTCACGGGCTTTAAACACCATGCCCATGCCACCGGCACCAAGCGTTGACTCGATGACATATTGATCTTTAAGTACCGAACCTGGCTTGAGCTCGTTAGGTGCTGTGTTTGAACTTGGACGGAATGTGTCTCCCCGGGTCTCTCCCTCGGCTAAATCACTGCTATTCCGGGAAGCTGGACTGACCATAAAGGTTGGCTGGCTATCGGAATCGGTCGATGCGATGACGGTGTGAGCATCCAAACGAGAGGCACCCGTTGAAGCCGCCGATGCCATGACCGTCTCAGCATCCAAATGAGTGGGACTCTTGGATGCTGGAGTCCCGATCAATGTAGGACTCTCGACTCCAGAATCGTCTTGCTTTAGACCTGCCATAAGAATCTGGTGAATCGCCGGAGGAATCCGACCATGAGCCCGCTCAGATTCCAAGATCCCGAGTATCTCCGTTTTTGCCGTGGGGGATTTTTCACACTCGTGCGCGAGACAATCCCGAAGGTCATCCAGAGTGATTTCCCCGTTATAGAGACGCTCAAGATAATGAAGAGTCGATGCGGACTGATCGGTCATAGGGATTGGCCTGTGAATCTAAACCGAGAGACCGTCAGAGCGTTGGCCTGAAAATAAAGGGACTTCCCTCATGACCCGCATACTGTAAAGGCGCATACGTGGGTGTTTGGCTAAATCCCAATCGTCCTGCAGCTTGCGAGACTTCTTGCGAGACCACCCGATAAATTTCGTAATCTTCGATCAGCCCTTTCCCCGAGCGCAGCGCTTTGAGAAAGGATTGTGCAAATACCGAATGACCATCGCCACCTGAATCAAGTACGGGTTTGACCTCCCCAGAGGTCAACACAGTTCTTCCCTTCCGTGTCGCCATGACCTTAAGCCATTTCAGTTTTTTCTCGGCATCAATGTCAGGGGGAAGTTTGGCTACAGCTGACCCACTCATCGCCCCCGAATAGCAACTGTCACTAACCACCATGACGTGACGCGCCGGCATGATCCCTATGAGATCCGTGACCGATTTGCTGGCTATCCAATTTGCGGAATTGCCCACCTCTGCATCAACCGGAAGCCAGTAAGCCTCCTTCGTCTTTGCATCAATTTCACCATGTCCCGCATAGTAAATGAGCAAATTATCGTTTTCTGAAACACGTGCCTGCATTTCATTGAACGCCGTCATGATGTCATGCCGGTTGCCATTAACAATCATCCGCGTAGTAAAGCCATATCGTTCGCGAAGTAAAACCTCAACGCTCTTGGCGTCACTGGTGGGGGTATTGAGGTGTGGATATCGCGAATAATCGCTGTTACCAATAATCAGCGCATAAAACCGGCCGAGCTCAATCCCCTTGGGGTTCACATCTGACGACGGCGCGCTGGCAGCTCCAGAGGGGGTTTCGGCTTGACCCACATTCGAATCCATCAATGCGAATCGGGCTTCGACCTCACCTCCTGAGGCAGTAATCGCCTTGATGAGGAGATTGGGTGCCGTCGCGGATTCGAGGTTCAAGGCAAAGTTGCCCTGTGAATCGTAAGCCAGAGGATTGCCATTAAAACTAAGCGACTTGATCGCTGGAGGAATAATTCGCCCCTTTATGATTTTGGTGTTGGCTGCCTGGATGGCCTGAATACCGCGGGTCAGAACGGTGGGGGGATCGGTGATTTCGATCCTCGGCCCATTGGATGCCAGCATGGACGATTGTTCGGCTTCAATTTTGGCTATCTGGTTATTCGCGTTCGTAAGCTTTGCTTTCACCTCCTTGATATGGAGAGACTGCTGCTGCAGATCCTGCTTCCTTTGATCAATCTTCGAGCGCATGCCAGGATCAGATTTGCTTGCATTAGCTGTGATCCAGGCCGTCAACTCGGTTGATTGGGTCGTAAACGCCTGAAGGAGCGTTTCGAGTTCGGATTGAATACGAATCGCCTCCTGCTTGGCTTCCTCGAGGCGACTTGAATCCCCTTTTGCTGATGAGGAGGCTGCTTGTTTGTTAGTTTCAGCTGTCTTTCGCGCCTGCGCTAGCTCCCGACTTGCATTTTCACGCTCTTTTTGAATGTTCCGATTCATTCGGCTGAGCCGGTCTTGTTCATCTTTGAGGCTTTGTTGTGTTTTCTTAAGCTCTGCTTCCAACTCGCTCACACGTGCGGCGGAGCCAGAATCTTGGGCGGTTGTCTTTTGCGCCTTATCATCGGAGGCCAAGGCGAGTGCGGTTTGTGTTTTAAGGAGCTTATCCTGTTGTTCAATGACCTGCTGCTGAGCCTGTTGGAGCTGATCGCGCAAGGCCTTGAGTTCGGCATTCTGTTGCGCGTCTTCAGAACCTCCCTTGGATTGGATCGTGATCGCGTAGGCGCCTGACTGCGTTCCTGAACTACGCGTCGATACAGCCTGAGCCTTATCGGAGGTGGCGGCTGAATAATCAACCCCTAAGCGCTCAAGACCCGTGGCCTTGGCATAGAGCTCTATGGCTGCTTGGGCTTGCTTGGGAACGCCCAAGCCTTTTTCATAGAGCTGTCCAAGGTTGATTTGTGCTTGTGAGTTGCCTTGCTCAGCGGATTTCCGATACCAGGCAGCAGCCTCTGCATAATCGGGGGAGCGGCCGAGGCCTTTTTCATAAATCTGGCCAACATATAACTGCGCAGTCGCGTCTCCTTCCTTTGCTTTTTCCAGCCAGACATTCAGGGCACTTGAGTAATTCGCTCTGTCGTAGGCAACATATTCACCCCCTCGGACTTCACAATCGGCCTCTGTCGTACGAACAGGGCGACGGGCAGAAACATAGCTCATGGAAGAACCGAGCTTTCGCATTTGGCCCGGTAAAAGGCAATCCACGACTGCCAGTTTGTTGACGTCGACAATATATCCTTCGACAGCACGCGCCATCTCCTGCTGACTGACCACAGCAGGCGTACAGCCAAGTATCACCCCCAGTGCCGAAAGAACACTGATCCGAAGTTCAAGTTTCATGATGAAGTGGCTCCTTAACAGTGACTCATTCGGCCTTGAGACCGGGCTAGAAAGAGAGGATTGATGAACAGGCGTCTCGCATGAACTGGACATACGCTCTCGGGTTCACACTGAGGACCGAATTTCCTGACAGGGCAAACAAGGATTCGAATGTATCCGTCACTTTGGGCTGATTGAACGACCCACCAGAACTGAGGCAGGCATCCATTGATTTTGAAATCTGGGTGGCAATTGTGCCGAATCGTCGCAATCCTTTTGCCTGTCCCAGAACTTTTAGGGACGAGATTTCTTCATTCAAAATAGGTGAAAGCACAGGAAGAAGGTACGAGACCAGCTGATCCGCCTTGGCCTCAGTCCCATTCGAAGCAAGGCAGCCTGCACTCGTATTGCTGGCCTGAATCAACGTCACAAAAGACGCCTTGGCCTCGGATTGACACTTATCATAAGCTGATTGATCTGGATTCTTTGCATAAGAGATCAGGCAACTCGAAAGCAGATCGTGAGTGAGAGAGGATTTGCTCGATGCAGAGACAACATCACAGCTGGGATTTGAAGCAACGGTAACCTTGACCGCACTTTCGGAAGAAACTGAACCTGTGGTCGCCGAAATGCTGTCCACCCCGGCACTTCCGGGGATATAGCAGTACTCTGCAATGCCGGAGGAGCCGGTCAGACTCGTTCCGGTTAATATTTCTGCACCACTGACCACAAAATCAATAGCGATGTTACTGACACCTTTTCCCTGAGCATCCAATGCATTAGCACTGACACAAACCCGATTTCCGACCTTGGTTTCAGACACGCTACCACTCAGAGCGATACTGCTTACTGCCGATTGCCAGCTGAAGGTAATATCCTGTGAGATCTTATCGCCATTGGAAAAAGTAACGGAGGCTGCAACCGTGTCTGCTCCTAGATTCTTGCCCTGGTAGCAATACTCGATTGCTCCGTTCTTGTCGCTAGTGGCCTGCCCTGTTCCCGGGTTGGCACCCGTAACTGAGAAATTCACGATGGTTCCGGATATCGGGGCTCCCAGATTGTCCTTAAGGGTGGATTTCACGCAAACGGTATCACCTATAACTGGAGAAGTAGAAACAGGAATAGAATTTACGGTCAGGATAAGTTGCTCTAAATTGGTTTGTATCCATTGAATAGTAACCGGTGAAGATTCGACGCTGCTGGCTGATGCCTTTACGATCAGCGTATCCGTACCCAATTGGGTGCCGGTATAGCAAAGCGTAGTACTCCCGCTGGAATCGGTGCTGGCATACTGGGTGCCAGAGTCGACCCCCGAAACGACAAACGTCACTGACGCATCCGGTACCGGTAACCCTGAACTCGTCAAGAGAGTCGCAGTGAAACAATTGCGTGTATTCAGCTGAAACTTTCCGGATGCTGGCGTCACGGTGACCGTGCTTGCACGCGGAATCGTCGGCATATTAAAGCCGGCGATAGAGCCAAACCCCCTGTACGGACCGGAATCAGATGTGGGTTGTCCATAAATCATGGCACCGAAAGGTAATGGACCCAAAATGGTGTGATTTCCAGTGGGTGTCCCGCCGGTCGGAGTGATCGGAAGAATTGCCTGGGAGTAATCCGTAGAGCCAACAGAGCTGATGTATCCAGAGTTAATTGCGCTAATTATGGTTCCATCGAGAGTCACTGACCCGACCAGACTTGTCGGCACAACGAGGTTGGCATACAGTCTAAAACCATTGGTCGGCAGGTTGAATGTCATACTGGTCAGGTAATGATCGTAACCAGGCACCATAAGCATTGAAGGTTCAAACGCGTTGGACGGGAGATAGTCGCTCCGATCCTTCATATACTGTGCAACCATGATGGGGAAGTTGCTGGTAATCAGGGTGCTAAGCGGCGGGGGATTGCTACCTGTAGAGGAATTCAGTGAGGTCTCGTACCACTGGCCGCGATTCAGCGGCACTGAGGTGTTGTTGACAGTGACGACGGTACCATCCGAATTGGCAATGAAACGAACACGATCGCCGTTCGTTCCAGCAAGAAGACCCGCCAATGGGGATAGAATGAATCTTCTGGCCCACCCGCTTGTGGGGAAGAGCTGCTCCAGAACCGTACTACAAATCGACGTTGAAGTTGGAATTCGGGCACAGGTGTGACCGGCTATGACCGCAATGTTCTGAGTTGCGCTGATGAGTGTTCCAGTGAGATCTGCGTTGGCGGCCCCTGTCGCAGCCCGGTAAGTTTGACCCTGATCTAAGGTAATCTGATAAGCGACACCCGCTGCACGGCTCCCTACGGCAACGGAGGGCGTAATTGTGACTGAAGTCCCATTGACCGTTCCAACAATGACAAACTCTGTGCCCTCTGTGCTGCTCGCCGTGGAAGGATTACCGTAAGCCAGAACGAAATACTCATTCCCCAGGGCATCGGTGGGTATCGCCTGCCAACTCGCAACGGATGCCTGAGGGATAGTGTACGGAAGGGCGTCAAAATATGGCTGAATGGAGATGCTGGCGGCAGCGGTCACGTGGAATGAGCGCGAGCCGATCTCGTCATTCCCCTTTGTTTGATAGACGTCAGGATCGCTGGTAGATGGTGCTGAGAATGAACGAGAAAACTGGGCGTAGCCATTTGTATCCAGCGTGAAAGAACTGGTCGTTGAACCGTTCAAGATGGGGGACGTAATGCTTCCCGTGGTCCCGGGTGTTCCGGTAATGACGAAGGATATAGTGGCAGAGTCATTGGTTGCGAGGTAACTACCCCGGGGGAAGGCGAACCAGAAGTCAGTTCCTTTGGAGCTTGCAGCCGTTGCACCTTGAATAAAAAGAGAGAGAAGGAGGAACTGAATACTCCTTCGAAACAGCACCCCTGAACTCCAACTGATTAAGTTATGCATCTATTGCGACCCGTTAATCGTCAACTATAAGGCGATGGAAGAACGCTGATCGTCCAGCATATAACTATCGCGAATGATTCATCGTTCCTCTGCTTTTGTAAAGCCTCGAGGGCGATCACATCTTTTTTGTTCCGTGGGATAGAGGTCTGGCCGTGCTTAACCTCAAATTAATCAAGAGAGCGCAATCGATACTCAACTCGCCAGCATGTCTTTACCCACCTCAAATACACACCTGATTTATCGTCCGGAGATCGATGGGCTGCGCGCCATAGCCATTCTCCTTGTCATTCTTTTTCACCTCTTTCCGGACCTAATGCCGGGAGGATATGTTGGTGTCGATGTTTTTTTTGTCATATCAGGCTATCTGATCACTAGCCTGATCATTCAAAGACACCGACAGAATCAATTCTCGATCGTCTCATTTTACAAAGCGAGAATCTGCCGGCTTTTCCCCGCACTTTTGCTGGTTTTGGCGAGCACAATCCTCTGGGGCTGGTTTTTTTTCCTTCCGATTGATTACAGCCGTTTAGGTCGCCATTTGGCCTCTACGATGGGTTTTTTCGAGAACTTCACTCTGAAGCGGGAATCAGGTTATTTCGACGCCGATATCAAGCTCAAGCCCTTGGCACACATGTGGTCACTGAGCATCGAAGAGCAGTTCTACCTGATCTTTCCCCTCTTGGTGATGGGGTTGCGCGCAAATCATCTAAGCTGCAGACGTATGATCATCGGTTTGGGGTTCATCTCGCTCCTGATCAGCATTTGGGGTGTATATGCCGAGCCCACGGCTGCCTATTTTCTTCCCTGGATGCGGGCATGGGAGTTACTAAGCGGATCAACGCTCTTTTTTCTTCCCAAGGCCCAACGCGTTGCCCCCCCTTTCGCTTGCACTCTGCTGTCATTGTTGGGGATGGTCCTGATCATCTCCAGTGCCTTTGTTCTTAATGGGCAAACGCCTTTTCCTGGCGCTTATGCCCTCCCCCCGGTGCTGGGTGCCTCTCTATTGATCTGGGTGGGTGCTGAATCCGATGCTTCGCGCTGGATATTGACTAACCCGCTGATGACCGGGATAGGCCTCATCAGCTATCCCCTGTATCTCTGGCATTGGCCCATCCTTTCTTTTCTTCATCACTGGCCAGACCAGGCAGCGAATCACTTCACGATTTCAGCTGCGGGAATACTTGCACTCCTTCTTTCGATAGCAACCTATCACTGGGTTGAAAAACCTTTAAAGCCCTATCGAAATGGGCGCATTCTGATCAATACCTTGATCATCCTGGCGCTTTGCATTGCCGTGATGGGCATCGTCATTTCAAGAACCAAGGGATTTCCAATGCGCTATCCCGAATTGCCTCGTGAACTCACCATCGATAAACCTCCGTTTCCAAAATCGTGGCGGTTTGGTGAGTGTTTCCTTTTGGATCACCAAAGCTTCGGCGATTTCAAACCAGCCTGCTTGCCCGATATCGCCCCCTCCACCCCCTTCGAAAATAAACCCCAAAAGCGTATTCTCCTTTGGGGTGACTCTTATGCTGCACAGCTATATCCGGGGATTGTGGCCCAATGGGGGCATGCAGCGACAATCAGTCAATTGACTGCCATGGCCTGCGCTCCGATTCAGGGGTTTTCGATCCGTGAATATCCTCACTGCCCTGAAATCACTCAGTTTGTGATGGACCATTTGAAAACCCATGGCTATGACACCGTCATTATCGCGGGCAATTGGGATGGCATTTTTAAACATGGCCACCAGGATGAATTCGAATCGACGATCAAGGTGCTTCGGGAAAGTGGCGTCAAGAATCTGGTCATTTACGGGCCACCACCCTTATGGAAAAAGGCATTGCCCAGGATATTGCTGGAAGATTACGTTAAGCAAAAACAGAAAATCCTGCCGACACGAATCATAGATGCCTTGGATTCGCGCACAAAGGACACGGAGAACTGGTTACAGGCACTAACAGCGCGCTATCAGATCGGTTACGTCTCGATCTATAAAACGTTATGCAACCCGGATGGATGTCTTGTTCGTATCGATCAGAATCTGACGACCATGGATGATGGACATCTGACAGAAATCGCCTCTATTTTTGTCCTGTCAAAGGTGCATGAACTGAGCGGCGACCCTGGACCTTCTCAGCGGGCCAACTGATCGACTTGATCCATCAATTTCATGTCCCGAATCAATGCACCTCCCCCCTCAACACTGAAGTGCGCATCATCCCGATAGAGCGGAATACCCTTGTATACGGTATTACACATCAAGCCATCGCAAAGTGTGCTATCAAAGGTCAAGGTATCAATCTTGAGTTCACTCTTAAGCCTCGAAATGAACAGATTGAACAGGCGGAATTCAGGTTCCATTGCGCGCGGCTCGATCCGGCATTCCGGGTCCCCACCATAGGTCAATAAAGATCGCATTCTTCGCTCAAGACAGCGACTGACATCGAAGGCTGCTTTAGGCGGGGGTGCAACAATCACGACCTTTAGGCCTGAAGCTCTTACCCCATCCACAGTAAGCTTTAAGGACTGGTATACCCGTTCCGGTTGACTTGAATCCTCTTTGAGAGTGCCATCCTCACTGGATCGATAGACCAGATGCCGATCCGGATTAAGGAACGTCGTAAAGTTTCCAGCAAGAACGACCGTCCGAAGCGTTTTATCTCTTCGTAAGCCCTCAAGGACTTCATCATTGAAACGTATACAGGACGCCTCCCACTGAAAACGCTGATCGGACTTATTCCGGTAATCAGCAATTCCCATCAAAGGGGCACAGGCGTGTCGTGTGGCCTGAATCAGCGGGACATCAGGTATCCGGCTGCTCGCGAGTCCATTGATTAAATGCATGGCCATCGAATCCCCCCAAACCAGATAGTGGGAAGAAGAAGCGTTCCGGCATTGGGCGAAGTTCATAGGACCTGCGGCGACGCATGCTTTATTAAGGCCCATGCTGGGAGAGCGAAATGCCTTCCATGTCTCAGGGGTCGGGAAAAACCGAGCCTCAAGACTAAAGAAACCGATGAGAAAAGCCGCTCCGCAAAGACTCCCTACAGCGACCTTGTAGCCCTTGCTCGGGCTTTTGAGGAAAGGACGTTCCACTCGGTGATGAAGGATCAGGGCTAAAAATAGCGAAAGGGGTATCAGACCCGCTCTGATCCAAGGAACCAGATGATCTTTCTGAATCAAAAGGTTGCTAAAGAAGGCAAAAAGCGGCCAATGCACCAGGTACCAGGCGTAGGAAAGATCCCCTATCGCAGCCATACGCCGGTTGATCCACGTTTTTTTCAAAGCGGGCGATGTGAACAATAACAAGACGGTTGCAAGACAGGCTGCAAGGCTTGAAAGCGTCGGATGCAGTCGGGCAAAGGGCATTAACGGAACCAAACCAAGCACGAGCCATGGCAGGAGAACAATCATCCTCCACTGAGGAACGTGTCCTTTCTGCGATGCTGGGTAGAGGGCCACAAGTGCGCCTAAAGCCAACTCCCACGCGCGATAAGGCAAGGTATAAAAGATCGTCTCAGGATTCGCCTTTGCAAAAAAACAGCCACCAAGGCTGAGTGTGAACAAGATGAGAAAAAAGGCAAAGTGCACTCTTTGGGGAATAATCAGGAGCAGCGTCGGAATTACAAAGTAGAACTGCTCTTCCACCGAAAGTGACCAGGTATGGAGCAAAGGTTTAAGGTCAGCTGCCCCATCAAAGTAGCCCGTCTGCGTTTTAAGAACATAGTTAGCTGAAAACGTCAGCGCCCCAATCAGTTGTCTTCCAAAATCATAAAGCTCCGAGCTCGTCAGCAGGAAAGGTGACAGCAATGCGGTCACAAAGAAGGTGACATATGCCGCTGGGAAAAGTCGTTTGGCACGCCTGATGTAAAAGGCCGTCAGGGAAAAAGTTCCTTGAGAAAGATCCCGCCGGATAATTCCTGTTATCAGATAGCCCGAGATAACGAAGAAAATATCAACGCCGACATAACCCCCTGGTAAAAGATGCAGTCCTGCGTGATAAAGCACGACCAGCAGTACGGCGTAGCCACGAAGAATTTGAATATCTAAACGGCGCACCTGTCCAGAGACTATGGGGAGGGTCATGGATCCCGATCTGCCCTTGGTTGTCTGGGCCAGGCAGCCCGATGGTACTTCGCCATAAATTCGGCCGCACGCCTTTGATGTCCCCTTTCATTTGCCAAGAATTGTGGGTAGTGCCAATCGAAAAGATATTCCGGGTAATCGTCGATATCCGGGGCATTACACCAATGAGCGGTATAGAGGTTGAACATCCCCTGCCAGGTATTGGCAAAAAGACTGAAAAGCAGACTCGCCAACAAGATCAAAGAACGCAGCTTGCAGGAATGAGCAATGCCGGGGCTCGGCCAACGAGACAAGGTCAAAAGGAGTAAACCCGGCAGGCAATCGATCATGAGTCGCGGACCATAAGAATGACCACCCCACCAATGCGGAAATCGCGAAATGATCAACAAGTGTGTCACTGGCCATAGGATGGAAAGTATCAGCCATCCCCTGCCTCGTGGTGGAAGGAAAGATTTCGGAAACAACCAGACCAATGCCAAAAAGGAGGAGTAGATAAAGAGGCCACGTGCCGGACTGACCAAGTTACCGATAATGGCCGTTCCCGGCTGACCACCGACCAAACGTTTCGGTAGGTAATAGTCGGGTAGGACCTGACCATACGTATTTAGACTGAAAAGGACAAAAAGCCCGAGCAGTAAACCGACGACCAAGCCAGTTTTTATGGCCAAGGGTCGCGACAGGGTATAGAGCCAAAGAAGAAAATAGATCGTAAAGATCGAGAAGGTGGGTCGCGTGAGATAGGCTAAAAATAACGCCGTACCGAGGATCCCCCAAACGCGAACATCACGTTTGTCCTCCATTCCAAGAATGGTATCGATCGCGAGTAAAGCGAAGACAATCGCAAAATCGTGGGACTCCAATGACGTCCCCGTAGAAGAGGAGATCGCAGTCCCAAACCAGAAGACTGCTGGGACAATCCAGCCAGCCCAGTCCCTCCGCCATCGCATGCCGATGCGGAGCATCAGTACCATGATCAAGGCGGAACTGATGGATGCCATGACCCGTTGAAGGATGGCATCCTGAGCCATGACATCGACCCCCAGGAGATCAGCAACTCCCACAATGGGAAGGCTCAGCTGCGAACTCCCAATTGGGAAATAGTAGAACGGCAGGCCATGGGTCATGCTGATCCTTGGACCTAAAAGATCAAGTATCTCCCTGGAATAGTTTTCGAGGGAGAGGCTGCCATATCGAAGGAGAGAGTCGGCTACAAGTAAAGTGCCATAGGAATCGCCATCGGTCGTCGGTACAGTGGCGATTCCATTGATCAGGACGACCAGAATGGTCAGCAGCAGAATAATCCTCTTCTGGCTCCTGGAAAGGATCATGACTTCAGCGTGGCTTTGCCCAATTTAGACATTGAACCTGAAGTGAACCACATCGCCATCGTGCATGATGTATTCCTTCCCTTCCAAACGCCACTTACCGGCATCCTTCGCGCCCTGCTCACCTTTGTATTGGACATAATCGGCGTAGGCAATGACCTCTGCGCGAATGAATCCGCGCTCAAAATCGGTATGGATGACGCCAGCGGACTGGGGTGCTGTCGCGCCGTTGGGTATGGTCCAGGCTCTCACTTCCTTTACACCTGCAGTAAAGTACGTTGAGAGATTAAGTAGTTTGTAGGCAGCCCGAATGACACGATTCAAACCGGGCTCTTCCATACCAATCTCGGCCAGGAATTCATCCTTGTCGCCATCGTCCAACTGCGCAATTTCAGCCTCGAATGCTGCACATACCGGGACCACGGAAGCTTTCTCCTCATCGGCATAAGCCTTGACCCGATCCAGGAAGGCATTATTCTCAAAGCCATCTTCCCTTACGTTTGCAATAAACATCATCGGCTTTGAGGTCAAAAGATGGAGCTCACGCAAAAGGGCTCGTTCATCGCTTTCAAGCTCCATGGACCGAACTGCGCGGCCAGTGTCGAGATGAGCCCACACTTTTTCAAAAAGGTTCTTCTTCGCAAGCTCTTCCTTGTTGCCCGATTTTGAAGCCTTGACTGCCCGTTGAAGGGCTTTATCGACCGTTCCCATATCTGCAAGATTAAGTTCGGTATTGATGACCTCAATGTCGGAAATAGGATCGACCTTGCCGGCCACGTGAATAACATCGGGATCTTCAAAACACCGGACCACGTGGGCGATAGCATCGGTTTCACGGATATGCGCAAGAAATTGATTACCCAGCCCTTCGCCTTTTGAGGCCCCGGCGACCAAGCCTGCAATATCCACAAATTCGATCGTCGTTGGCAGGATGCGCTCCGGTTTTACAATTTCGGCCAGCGCATCAAGGCGGGGGTCGGGAACCGGTACGACCCCAACATTGGGATCGATCGTACAAAAAGGGTAATTTTCGGCAGCGATGGCAGCCTTGGTCAGTGCATTAAAAAGCGTGGATTTGCCAACGTTAGGTAATCCGACGATGCCACAGTAAAGGGTCATATTGCCTCGTTAAGTCTGATTAAAGTCACAAACTGGAAGAAACTGGCTGAAGGAGCAGCGCAGCGGTTATTTCATAAATTCGATTGAGAGCGCCCTGATTCTGGCGGACCATGGCCTCGCCTCGCTCACCCATCCTATGAGCCTCTTCAGGGTGTTCGAACACCTTCATCACTTGATCAGCCAATTCTTCAGCCGAACGGACTTCGACACCTGCCCTCGCGTCGAGGATAGATTGTCTGATCTCCCTGAAATTGTTCATGTGGGGACCAAAGATCACGGGAATTCCAGCAATCAAGGGCTCCAATGGATTCTGGCCGCCATGAGGTACCAGGCTTCCGCCAATGAAGGCGACCTCACAGGCCCCATAAAATCGCCTCAGTTCTCCGACCCTGTCGATCACAAGAACATCGTCTCGGGACGTCAGATCGATGGTTTTCGAGAAGAGCCTGGAGATGAAGCCTTCCGTGCGACACAGCTCAAGAACAGATCGCCCACGCTCAGGATGGCGCGGAACCAGGATCAGTAGCGCATCAGGAATAAGCCTACGCACATGTCGAAAGGCTGTGAGGACCAACGACTCCTCCCCCGGATGCGTACTCCCCGCAACCATGACCTTGCGGTCGCCAAACCACGAAGTCCTCAACAATCGACTGGCCATCACTTGATCAGCATGCCATTCAATGTCGTATTTGATGTTTCCGCAATTGAACACCGTGCCTTGAGTCGCACCGATGTTTAAATAGCGATCCGCATCCTCTTGTGACTGCGCTGCAAATCGATGAACCGCCCTGAGAGAGGGCGCGATCAGCGACGATAAACGTGCATAACCGCGCATGGAACGCTCAGAAAGCCTTCCATTGGCAATCATCAGGGGTGTGCCGAATTTTGAGGCGGCATCAAAAAGATTGGGCCAGATTTCTGTCTCCATGATGATGCCCAGGCGCGGCTTGTAGTGCTGAAAAAAACGTCGCACGAGCCAAGGAAGATCATACGGAAGGTAGACATGTAGAACAGATGCACCGAGTACAGCCTGAATCCGGGATGAGCCTGTCGGTGTCGTACAGGTCATAAGGATTGGAAGGTCTGGCTGCTCTCGTTGAATCTTTCGAATCAAAGGAAATGCAGCTTCGCATTCACCAACGGATACTGCATGTATCCATAACGGTGATATTTCAGGTGAAGAGCCGGGATAGTCTGCAAACCGCTCACTAATCCTTAGCCGATAGGCGGGTAGACCCCGACTTTTGAGGTAAAGACGGCCGACAATGAATGGCAAAAGGGCGAGGAACAAAAGACTGTAGATCGGTCTCATGCTCCCCGCCCCTTTGTCGATCCCGCCTAACAGCGGGAAAATTACGCCTTACTCAGCGACAACGGCCAACTTCAGAACGGCAGTGACATCACCGTGGAGCTGGATTCCGATTTCATAGTCGCCGACTTGACGAATCGCACCATTCGGCAGGCGAACTTCGCCCTTTTCAACCGCAATGCCCTGAGCTGTAGCAGCATCAGCAATATCACGGGTACCGATTGAACCGTACAGGCGACCTTCGTCACCCGCCTTGTGGGCAATCGTCACGCTGATTGCGGCAATGCTAGCAGCCCGTGCTTCAGCTGCTGCGAGAACGTCTGCTGCCTTCTTTTCAAGCTCGGCACGACGCTCTTCAAACTGCTTGATCTTCTCAGGGGTTGCCGCAACGGCTTTGCCATGGGGGATCAGGAAATTACGGCCATAACCCGGCCGAACGGTGACCTTGTCGCCAAGGCTACCAAGATTTGGAACTTTCTCGAGAAGGATGATTTCCATTGTTACGCCTCAAATATTGAATTTCTTAGTGCATCAGGCTTTGCGGGCAGCAAAGCGTCGACGCCAGTCAAACCACGAATCGGAGATGCCCACGAAGGCAATCAACAGGATCAAAGGGGTTACGAACAAAAGAGCAATATAAAGCCCGATCAGCCAGAACCGTCCGCTGGGGTGAGCGCCGCAGAGGGCATGAACGACAGCGAAGCCTGACGTCATAAACCCTACAAATACGGGCAGTACCAGATTGGCGATGAACACACCAAACTCTCCTCCCGTAAGGCCAATCAAAGCAATCATGCCGATCAGCCCCAAGGCTGCCCACCTGTTGAATGCAAGGCTCAGAAACTCCGTGCGGAAACCACCCGGGTTATAAAGCCCCGCCTGCCACCAGCGTGCGAGAAAAATACTGAGGATGACCGAGATCACAGAGCCTGCAGCAATGGAGCCTGTCGCATAACGCGAGAAGAGCTCGAGAGTTACTGCGATCGGCGCATCATTGGCTCCTTGCATCTGCTGTTCAAGGATGGGCTTCAGGATGACCTGGAACTGCTCTTTCCAGAACCCTGCGACATCATCGACCACCAGATAAAATCCGATGACCGAGACAACGCCTAAACCCATGACCGTTAGCAATGCAGTGGAGAGGCTTGCGGTCGAACGTAGCACCCAGGCAACCAGTAGAACCGGAACCCAAATCACCAACGCAAAACCACCCGCCTGCACAGCGCTTCCCATCAGCATCTGGCCCGCCAACGCGACGATCGGCAAAGCCGCCAGAGCAACGATTGCACCGTCTTTGATCCCGCGCCGTAGCGTGGGAAGAGCCAGTGCAGCCGCAGCCAGCAAGCTAGCCAGCGAAAGCAGCCATGATAGGATCGTGAAGGAGGCCAGCACCAGAATCGCCTGGCTGCGCCCCTTCATGATGAACTGTGCCAAAGCGCTCATTTTGGCGCCCCTTGACCGTAGCCGTTACTTATTCGTGACTGTCGCAGAACGGCAGCAGGGCAAGATAACGTGCACGCTTGACCGCTGAAGCGAGTTCGCGCTGGTACTTGACCTTAGTGCCGGTGATGCGGCTGGGAACGATCTTGTAGGTCTCGGACAGGAATTCCTGCAAAAGGTCGAGATCCTTGTAATCAATGGCCTGACCTTCATCCGAGGAGAAGCGGCAGAATTTCTTTCTTTTAAATTGACGTGCCATCTGAATGTAACCTCACTGATTGGCAATAAAAGGTGATGCTGTCCGGGATTACTCAGCTACGGCTTCGCTGATAGCGCTGTCGTCGCCATCATCGTCACGGATACCCTGGCTTTCCTGATTTTCCTTGCGAGACATCGGAGAGGGTTCGGTAACGGCAACATCTTTGCGGATTGTGAGGCTACGGATAACGGCGTCGTTGAAACGGAAGCCGCTTTCCAGCTCTTCGAGGGTTGCCTGATCAACTTCGATGTTCATCAGGACGTAATGCGCCTTGTGGACCTTGTTGATCGGGTAAGCCAATTGACGACGACCCCAATCTTCCAGACGGTGAATCTGACCCGCTCCACCTTGAATCAGGCTACGGTAACGGTCCAGCATGGCTGGGACCTGGGCGCTCTGGTCCGGATGGACCATGAATACGATTTCATAATGACGCATGAATGCTCCTTATGGTTAAAAAAGCCTCCCGAAAGACGGTGAGGCAAGGAGTGACGCCCCAACAGGGACGCCAGTGAACCCCGCATTATACGGGGATTTCACCATTCACACAATTGAAGGTTCTAATGTGAATCCAGGGATTCAAGATACTTATCAGCGTCCAGCGCGGCCATGCAACCGGCACCTGCTGAGGTAATGGCCTGACGGTAGACACTATCGGCCACATCGCCCGCCGCAAACACCCCTGGCATACTGGTCGAGGTCGCGCCACCCTCAGAGCCACTTTTAACCTTGAGGTACCCATTTCGCATCTCAAGCTGACCTTCAAAAATACCGGTATTTGGGCTGTGACCAATGGCAATAAATACACCCTCAAGTGGAATATCCTTGGTACCTGAACCCTCAACGGACTTGATGCGCATCCCGGTTACGCCCGAGGCATCTCCGAGCACCTCATCCAGAGTCGCGTTCCACTCGATACTCACGTTCCCGCTACGGGACTTCTCAAGGAGTTTATCGGACAGAATTTTCTCCGAGCGAAACTTGTCACGGCGATGAACCACGGTGACATGCGCTGCCAGATTGGAGAGATAAAGCGCCTCTTCGACGGCTGTGTTACCTCCACCAATAACAGCCACACGCTTACCACGATAGAAAAAACCATCACAGGTTGCACAGGCAGACACCCCCTTTCCCTTGAACGCGTCCTCGGATGGCAGACCCAGATAGCGGGCCGATGCCCCGGTTGCAATGATCAGGGCATCGCAGGTATAGGTTCCTGCATCGCCCTTCAAAACAAACGGCCGCTCTGAAAGGTTCGTTGTATGAATGTGGTCAAAAATGATCTCCGTCTCGAACCGCTCCGCATGACGGCGCATCCGATCCATAAGATCCGGTCCTTGAACCCCATCCACATCGCCTGGCCAGTTATCCACCTCGGTCGTGGTAGTCAATTGCCCGCCCATCTCAAGCCCCGTCACCAGGACGGGCCTAAGGTTCGCGCGAGCGGCATATACGGCAGCAGAGTAGCCTGCGGGGCCGGAGCCAAGAATGAGCAGTTTGACGTGACGCGGTTCAGCCATGGTTTTGAATCCAGGGAAATTGATGTGAACGGATAACGCAAGGATAGCCCAAACATCGACAACCAAGCTATTGCCAAGTTCAATCAGCGAATAAACATGACCTGAGGCTTGCGCTCGGGCAAAATAGAAGACCAAAGACTAGGTTTCCATTGATTTAACCGACCGTATTCAGGAGTACCGCCTTGCTGGCTGACTTCTTAAAGAAGTTTTCGATCAGTCGCGAAATTGGGACCGCCCTCATTCGGGTCATTCGCGAATCCATTTTCGTCACCTATCTGGCCACATCCACCTTTCTGCTCCTCTCACTGGCAACATTCAGCCTCGAGGATACCGGATGGAGCCATGAAGGCAGCGGGATCCCTATACGCAACGCGGCAGGTGCCTCTGGTGCCTGGCTTTCTGATTTCTTCCTTTCCCTGTTTGGCGTTACAGCCTTCCTTTTTCCCTTTATCCTCGGGATTTATGGCTATCTGATACTGCGTCGGGACCCGGATTTCCACGTTAACTCCCTGGATCGGTTGGTGCGATGGGGTGGCTTCATCCTGAGCCTGATCGCAGCGACAGGCATCTGCGACCGTTTCATGGTCCGCCCCAAATTGTCGCTCCCAGAGGGCTACGGGGGGATCATCGGACAATCCGTCTCTGAATTCTCTTATACCGCCCTTGGCAACAGTGGCATGACCGTCATTCTTGTGGCACTGCTTTTGGTTGGGATTTCTCTCTTTACCGGAATTTCATGGCTTAATGCCCTTGATGCGGCTGGAAATCTCGGGATAAGGTTTCTGCATTTCATCGAAAGCATCGGGTTTCGGATCGAGGCCATGGAATTCCGTCTGCCTTTCGATCGGGCGATGGAGGATGAGCCCGAATCCACTGCCGATACCAAGCCGTTGACTTCAGGGGTGGCCGCAAAAGTCAAAGCGCCATCCAGCACGGCATCTCCCGGGGCACCTTCAAACCCAGAACCACGAAAAGTCGCGATTGTCAGCCAGCGGGCTGAATACGAAGATGGCGAGGCGTTCGATCCTAATCCCTTGGATCTTTTCGAGGAACCGGCACGAGGTCCCATTTCAATCCCACCCAAGAAGGCAGCAGCCAAGACTCCTGCCGCATTGGAAACCGTCCACGCAGGCCAGTTGCCCAGCCTCGATCTGCTCAATAGTCGAGCAGCGCGCGTACGCGGCTACAGCAATACCCAGCTTGAGGCGATGTCACGCCAACTGGAAGCCATTTTGGATGACTTTGGCGTTGAGGTTCAGGTCATGGAAGTCCATCCGGGCCCTGTGATCACACGCTTTGAAGTTCAACCCGCTGCCGGAGTCAAAGTCAGTCGCATCAGTGGCCTTGCAAAGGATCTTGCAAGAACACTATCCGTCACCAGTGTCCGTGTCGTTGAGATTATTCCCGGCAAAACCGTCATTGGCCTTGAAATACCGAATGAAGAGAGGGAAACCGTCCTCTTGCATTCCATCCTTGCATCCGACGTCTACCAATCAAGCGCCTCGCCTTTGACGCTGACCTTAGGAAAGGACATCAGCGGCAATCCTGTGGTTGCCAATCTGGCCAGAATGCCACACCTTCTTGTCGCTGGCACCACAGGTTCCGGAAAGTCCGTTGCCGTAAACGTCATGATCCTCAGCATGCTTTTCAAGGCAAAGCCGAAAGATGTCCGCCTGATCATGATTGATCCCAAGATGCTTGAACTTTCAATCTATGAAGGGATTCCGCATCTCCTGACGCCGGTCGTGACCGACATGCGTGAAGCTGCAAATGCCTTGCGGTGGTGTGTAGCTGAAATGGAACGCCGCTACAAACTGATGTCGGTAATGGGCGTCAGAAACATTGCAGGATTTAATGAAAAGGTACAGGAAGCCATTGACGCAGGAACCCCCATCAAGGATCCCCTCTGGGCTCCTGATCTTTTCAGTGAGAATGAGGTCGCCCCGGATCTGACCCCCCTGCCCTTCATCGTTATCGTGATTGACGAGTTGGCCGACATGATGATGATTGTCGGCAAAAAAGTGGAAGAATTGATTGCACGTCTGGCACAAAAGGCTCGTGCGGCCGGCCTCCACCTCATTCTCGCCACCCAAAGACCCTCGGTTGATGTCATCACCGGGTTAATCAAAGCCAATATTCCAACGCGAATTGCCTTCCAGGTTTCATCCAAGATCGACTCAAGGACCATTCTCGATCAAGGCGGCGCTGAATCCCTCCTCGGCAATGGCGACATGCTCTATCTCCCTCCGGGTACCGGACTCCCTATGCGAGCCCATGGTGCCTTTGTTTCAGATGATGAGGTACATCACATTGTAGAGTTTCTGAAGCGAACGGGACCTACCGACTACATACTGGATCTCACCCGGTTCTCTGAAGATAGCGGTGATTTCTCCGGATATAAAGGTGGCAACAGTAGCGGTGACGGTGGCGAAGAGTCTGATGCACTTTATGATGAGGCCGTCCGGTTTGTTACTGAATCCCGAAAAGCTTCCATTTCCAGTGTTCAACGGCGATTCAAAATTGGTTACAACCGCGCTGCGCGGATGATTGAGGACATGGAGATGGCCGGCATCGTGGGCGCCGCCGAGACCAATGGTAGCCGCGTGGTCATTGCTCCCCCGCCTCCCAGCGATTGAGGAATCTTAGTTTCGGTATCTCAGACCCACGACCCCGCCAATGATGATGATGGCCGGGGACTTGAATGGAGCTTCCGGAAGCGTTTCCAGCGTTCCAATATAGGTTTTTTGCTGCGCTGTCGTACCCCTTTCGATGATCGCTACAGGTGTCTTTGGATCGCTTCCGTAGGCGAGTAGTTCGTTTCTGATCCTCTCCAAGTTTCGTACGCCCATGTAAATGACAAGGGTCTGACGTGACTGGGCAAAGCGCTGCCACTGCATGCGCCACTCCAGGGCATTCATTTCCTGATCACTCGAGTGGCCGGTTATAAATGCGACGGACTGCGCATGATCACGGTGAGTGAGAGGGATACCCGCATAGGTCGAACATCCACTTGCCGCAGTAATACCCGGTATCACCTGGAAATCGATGCCCTCTGAGATCAGGCCTTCGATCTCCTCACCGCCACGCCCAAAAATAAAGGGATCCCCGCCCTTGAGGCGAACAACCTGCTGGCCCTCTTTCGCTAGTCGCACGAGCAAGGCTGTAATCTCATCCTGAGGCAAGGTATGGTTACTGCTTTCCTTGCCAACATCAATTTTCGTGGCATCAAGTCGGGCCAAATCAAGAATTTCATCAGAAACCAGGCGGTCATAGACAATCGTGTCAGCCTCCTGAAGGACACGAAAAGCCTTGAGCGTCAGGAGCTCAGAATCCCCAGGACCTGCGCCCACAAGAGAAACAAATCCGCTCGCCACCTTTGCTTGATCCGTTTCAAGATCAAGCTCTGACTGAAATCGATTGGCTGCCTCATCGATTTGGCCAGTAAGGACCTGATCCCTGAGGGGGCCCGCAAGCACCTTCTCCCAGAATCTGCGACGTTTGGAGGGATCCGCTATGCGTTCTTTGGTGAGTTGACGCCGAGCCTCAGCAAAGGCGGCAAGCTGTCCGTAAGCTTTAGGGAACAGAATCTCAAGCCGTGCCCGAACGGCTCGGGCAAGAACAGGCGAAGCGCCTCCGCTTGAAACCGCAATCACCAAAGGCGAGCGATCGACAATGGCAGGAAAGATAAAGCTGCAGAGCTCCGGGCAGTCCACCACATTGACCGGCAAACGTCTGAGCTGAGCGGCCTCATAGACTTCCTGGTTAACTGCAGCATCGTTGGTTGCTGATACCACAAGGATCATGGATCCGAGGTCAGTGACCTCAAAACGCTTCTCAAGATGACTGATGCGTCCATCCAACGCCATGGCCAGAAGACCTTCGACCAACGCCGGAGAAACCACAGTAATTCTGGCGCCTGCCCGCATGAGACTTTGAACCTTCCGGTATGCAACCTCTCCCCCCCCGACCACCAGACATGGTTGGCCCCGAACTCTTAGAAAAACGGGTAGAAAATCCATCAGAAAAATAAGTTTGGAATGAAAGGGCGAAATTGAACAGCCGCGATGAGGCGGAGGTCGCTAGTGATCGGTCGGTGAAATAAGTTCATGGATACTAATGTACCCACCCCAATGAGACTGGTAAACCAGACGTGTCCCTTCAACCAGGGTCTCAAGGGAGTGTGAAAAGGGTAATAAACGGACCAAGAGGAGTTTGGCTCCTTCCGCTGAAGTCACGCGCCAGGCCCGAACCCCCCCGCCAGAGACAGGCTGAACCAAATAATTGGTCCCCTCGCCTTTTTCGTTCACCCACCGCCTGACCTCCTTGATCTGGGCATGGAGGTCCTGTGCTGCAGGAAAGTAACGAGCTTCAAGCGGTATAGAAACCCCACTCAGCCGCTCGATCTCTGACAGGCGTGCAAGATCATCCACACACGCGAGGAGATACAGTGATTGAGGTGCACGATAGCTCGCACGGATCTCCCGCACTGCTTTATCGGCATCCATGACCAGCCATTGGGCAAATTGACGCGCCTCCGAGACATCCTGAGCGTAGCCCCCAGATGCCACCCCCCAAAACTCTTGCAAAGGAAGGCCCGAGAAGCTCGCCTTAACGGGGAGTCGCGGGGATGTCGCTTCTCCCGTTAACAAATGGACACGCTGCGCGTTATCCCACCAGGTCAGGTAGAGGGATTCAGGTGATGCGTGAGCGAGAATGGCCCTTGCAGTGGCCTCCCAGAGGCTCATGCGCGGATTGAATGTCCCAACAGAACTCTCCGGCGCAGATGCCTGATAGACCATGGCATGCTCGCTCTGACCGACTTCGTTGTGATATTCGGCAACTACGATCGGGATGTCTAGCCCTTGAGAGCGTCCAACACGATACGTCGTTAACCTTTCAAGCGGGAAATGACTGGCAAAACCCGCATCACCCAATAATGGTTGATCCTTGGTATCAACCCACTCATAACTTGGCTCAAAATGCAGGCGCCACCAAGGTGTCCCCTGCAACATCATGATCCCGAGGCTCACCATCACTCCACCAAGAATCAGGAGAGTTCTTGGTGCCCAGCCAGAGCGACGCCGATCCTCAAAACCCCATGATTTCGAAGCATCGGATCGGCGGCGAAACATCAAGGGCGTCTTCGGGTCAAAACATAACCAAGGATAAAGAGGCCTCCAAGACCGATCAGGACTGCCGGAATATATTGTTGGTAATCCGGTTTGGCTTGCTTTGCCTCTTCTCGCAGGCGGGTATTCTCATCCATGATCTCCGCGTAGTCACGCAACAGTGGTGACCAGCCTTCCGTATAGGTGAATCCACCCGGATTGTTATGAAAGAGTCCTTTGTAGAGTTTGATGAGGTCGTGTTCCCACATATCGGCATAGACCCTTTCAACATGACTGGGGTTATTTCCCTTCGACCAGAACAACTGGAAGAATCCGCCGGCCGCATCCTTTTCAGGCGCGGGTGGCAGCGGTCGATTCGTTGTCTGACCGACCAGTAGACCTTCGTTGTAAAGATCCTGGACGACCTTCTTGGCCTCTTGCTCCACCTTGAGTCCTGCAACGGTTCCCTTGTCTGCAGCATCCAGAGCGGCTTGTGCAAAGGACTGCGAATGGCAATTGGAACAGGTCTTAATCCATAGTTCCTTGCGCTGCTCAAACCAAGGATGCTTGAGGTTGTCGGCAATTGCAGGTGTCGGATTGAACGCCCATCGCGCTTTCCTCACTAGGTTATGAGAGAACTGCCCATCCGCCTCAAAATGGCAATACTGGCAGGTCGGCGCAGTATATTTTCCCTTAGTCAAGGCATCCTTGAGTGGCGCCTCAAAGTCCCAATTCCTCTTCCCCAGCGTCTGATAGACCGTCCCATGCTTGGAGGTCATGTAATTTTCAAACTCATTGTGATCAACCCCGTTATGGCAGGTCGCACAGGCTTCGGGTTGACGGGCCTCAACAACAGAAAAAGTATGGCGGGTATGACAACCATCGCACTTATTTTGTTGATAGTGGCACTGATCACACCCTTGAGCGATCTCCCGCTCGGGCATAGCGGCCCAGATTGAGGTCTCAACGTTAGCCTTCCAGTCGACGGCATGGGAAGGATGTCCTTTGTCCCACTGCTTTTGTGGCCATTCTTGATCCTTTTCTGATTCAGCCTCGGCAAATTCACCAACATGGCAGGTACCGCAGCTCGCACGATCGGGCATGACCAACGCTTTATCATGCTCGATGGACTGGGCATTCACCTTGCCGTGACAATCGATACACCCCACTTCCGTGAGTTTCTCGCCGTCCTTCAGTAAGGACTGCTGAACCAGATTGCGCTCGATATCCGCCAGTTTTTCCTTCTTGTAGTACCGGGGATCGTTAGGGTCGGAAAGTGAGCGGATCGCATCCAGATTGGAATGCGTGCTCTCCTTCCATGCGTGGTATGCGCCCGGCGTCAGACTTTGGTGGCATGAAACGCACATTTCACGCTGAAACTCGCCCTCTACCGATACCGGAGGCTTGTAGAAATTTTTAGGATTCCAGTAGTGTTGTATTGGTATTGCGTTCCAATGCTGGGCAAACTTGCCCTTCCCGGGGTGGTCTTGATAGTACTGCTCCTTCAACTTGGGAAAGGCGTTGCCATCCACTTGTGCATTCGCAAGGCCCGTAATCAATAGTGATGCAAGGAGAACGGTATGAAGTGCATCATGAAGCAGGCTTTTCATTTTTTTCTCGAATGACACGAAAAGGGACGAACAAAGAGAGAATCAAGATGATTCGCTACCCTTAGCTCCCATTATAGTGTCGCGACAAAACCTTAGTAATACATCCAGGGCCCACCGCCCCACATCCCCCAGTTCATGGAGGCTGATTGTTGCATGGCCGCCGCCTGACGTTGCTCATCGGCAATTTCCTTTTCAAGTGCAAACTGCTGATAACGCTGATAAGCCTGTTCATTCCCCCAATAAAGGCAGCGGCAGTTCTGTGCGTCGGCATAGACGTAATAGATATTCCCGTCCTTCTCGTGCGGAACCAGTTGCATCTGGGTTTGTGACTGAATATGAGCCAATTGCTCAGGCGTAGAACCAAGCTTCACTTGAAAACCCGAAGCCGCCAGCGTTTGCTCGGTCTTTTGGGCCTTTTCCGCCAGCGTGGTGCAGCCTGCAAGAGAAAGGGCTGTCAGTCCGCCGATAATCAAGCGATAACGACAAAAATCCACGAACTTTATGTTTGACGACATCTGATATCTCCTTCCGTGTCAGGAACGGGTGTAATCCATCGAACCAAAATTTATAAAGCGCCCATGATAGACCGTGGTCAAGGGGAGAACCAAGCCGGAAGGGCTTACAAAAGAGCAATGGCCTCTGAAAGCGTTCTCACCGGGTGCACCGTCATTTCTCCACCATGAACACCTGCAGCATTTCGATGAGCAACAATGGCATGCTTAAACCCATGCTTTGATGCTTCTCGGAGACGCTCCTCGCCGTTTTGGACAGGCCGTACCTCACCGTTCAGCCCTAATTCCCCGAAAACCACCCAATCGGCCGGTATTGGCCTATCCTTGAAACTTGAAATCACTGCAAGAAGAATCGCAAGATCACCCGCCGTTTCCTGGAGTTTGAGCCCACCAACGAGATTCACAAAGACATCCTGCCCCAAAATCGGCACACCCCCATGTCGGTGAAGGATGGCCAAAAGCATCGCAAGACGATTGTTATCCATACCCACCGCAACTCGGCGGGGCGATGGCAACTGTGATTCGTCCACCAATGCCTGGACCTCGACCAACATGGGCCGTGTACCTTCGCGCATGACCATGACAACACTGCCTGAAGTCTCACCCTCACCGCGGGAAAGAAAGATGGCGGATGGATTTTTGACTTCCTTGAGCCCGGTTTCAGTCATAGCGAATACGCCCAACTCATTCACCGCGCCAAAACGATTCTTGAATCCCCGAATGACCCGGTATCGGCTCCCGCTATCGCCTTCGAAGTAGAGAACCGTATCCACCATGTGCTCTAGAACGCGCGGTCCTGCAAGTGCGCCCTCTTTGGTCACATGTCCCACAAGAAATACCGTAGTTCGGGTTTGTTTAGCAAGACGAACCAATTGCGCCGCACACTCTCGCACCTGTGCTACAGATCCTGGGGCCGACTGCAACTGGTTGCTATAGACGGTTTGAATGGAGTCAATGACAAGATAGTCCGGGGTCATCGACTGCGCGAGAGAGAGAATCCTTTCCAACTCGGTTTCAGGAAGCACCTGAACATTGGCAACAGGGAGGCCCAGTCTCTGGGCGCGAAGGCTCACCTGGCTAATCGATTCCTCACCGGTAATGTAAAGAACACTCTGGGTTTGGCTCAAAGCCGCGGCAGTCTGGAGAAGTAGGGTTGATTTTCCAATACCAGGATCTCCCCCGATCAAGATAGCCGAGCCTTCAACAAGACCACCGCCCAAAACGCGATCAAACTCCAGTAGTCCCGAAGTGCGGCGAAGGACAGATTCCGCCTTGACGCTTGCCAGAGAGACCGGTTCTGCTCCTCCCGAGTTTCCGGCATACCCCCCGCCACGAGCCGAAGTCGAAGCAGAGCGATCCTCCAATGATTCGACCATCGTATTCCAGCTGGCACAGCCAGGGCACTGCCCTGCCCACTTAGGCTGCCCATGACCACACTCCGTACAACGATAGACGACCCGGGGCGGCCGACTCACGTGGGAGCCTTTCGTGCAATGAGGTTCGTATTCACCGTTTCCCGGTGGAGTATTTCAATTGCAACGAATCCAGTGGCCCGCATCCAATCAAGGCTTGGCGTCAAGCGCATCACATGATCCAAAGACTCGTCACTCAGGACATGAATGACCCAGTCTTCCAGAAGATCCCATCGATTGATCGCCTTAAAAACACGAAAATAACCCCGAACCTCATCCTGGAGTGCCCTGAGATGCTGTTCAGGATCATCCATGCCATAACGATCACCGTTGATAAAGTATGCGCCTGGCTTCATCACACGAATCACCTCCTGAATGACCTTAGCTCGATAACCTTCGAGGAAGTTGTGGATCGCATAGTTACTGATCACAAGATCAAGGGAGTCCGAGGGGATTTTTTCTAGAAATGAGAGAGCATCGGCCAATTCAAGCGTTAGCCGACCAGAAGCCACATCGTGCGCAAGATTAGTGCGCGCCTGATCCAGCATGGTTGGGGCGAGGTCGATGGCCTCCAGTGTAAGATCGCTGCGCGCATCCAGAAAAACCCGGGTTGAAAGCCCGCTTCCACATCCAATTTCAAGACCCCGAAGGATCGATCCGTCAGGCCTTGCCGGAAGCTCTGCCAATGCTTTTGAAGATCGTCTGGCACATTCGGTCACTGCGGGGCAAATCAACTGAAGAAAGGCATACTCCTCGGCGAAGGCCCCTTTGAATTGATGTTCTGCCTTGATTTGCGTTGTCATGGTGCCGCGTCATTTGAATGGGAAGAAGAGACACTGATTCGATAAATGAGTCCCGAATAATCATCGGATACCAGAAGTGAACCATCTTTGAGTTCGAGCAGATCCACGGGGCGGCCAATTACCGTACCATCCGATTTAAGCCATCCCTCTGCAAAAACCTGTTCAGAGACCGGAAGGCCCTTCTTGTACTTGAGCATGACCACCCGATAACCATGCGGAGCCGACCGGTTCCAGGATCCATGCTGCGCAACCAGCAACTGGTGGCGATAGGACTCGGGAAACGCTGTGCCCTGATAGAAAAGCAGCCCAAGGGGAGCCATATGCGCAGGAAATTCCCAAGCCGGCGGCGTTCTCTGCTGACAAAGACCCTCACGCCCAAAATCCGGGTCTATCCCCTTTGCCCCATAACATTCAGGATAGCCATAATGCGTTCCGGCTTTAACCCAGTGGTTTAGCTCATCCGGCGGAAGGGTATCGCCCAACCAATCGCGCCCATTATCAGTCAACCAAAGGTCGCCTTGATTACCGAAGGTCAGACCCACACTATTTCTGAGCCCTTCCGCCAGAACTTCAGGTTTTGGATCGGATGGATCCATACGCAGCAAGCGCCCCTCATAGGGGCCTTCCGGCTGACAAATATTGCAAGGTACCCCAACCGCAAGGTAAAGCTTGCCGTCTGGACCAGCCTTAAGATACTTCCATCCATGATGCTTTTTGGCAGGAAATCCCTCAAAAACCGTCAAAGGTACGACCGGTGTCGTTGCGTGAAGTTGAGCGGCAGGCACACGTCGAATGCCGGTCATATCGGCGATGTAGAGATCCCCGCGAAGGAATGCGAGACCATTCGGGAAAATCATATCTTTGACCAAGACGCGGGATTCGTCGGCTATCCCATCGGCATTGATATCTCGGACGGCGTAGACATTGCCGGCATCACGCGAACCAATATAAATCGTGCCATCATCCCCCAGGGCCATGGAGCGTGCATCTTCAAGCGGACCTGCAAACACAGAAACTTTAAAGCCTTCAGGAACGTGGATTTCAGAAACAGCATCTCCGGGTTTCAGTGACGCGGTAGCCTTTACGCAGCCTGTCAGAATCGCCGTCGCCATCAAAAGACCTAGTGAGCGTTCAAAGAACCGGCTAAGAACATCAAAAAAGCGGTCAGGTTCGAGTGGGAGCATTCTTGATTTTCCTTGGGGTGACCCCATTATGGTATCTGGATATTTTATTGAGGATTCGTCCCATGCGTATTTTCCTATTTCTGCTAACCAATGCAGCCGTCCTGCTTCTCGTGAGTGTCCTTTTTCACCTTTTTGGATTGGGTCACTACTTTTCGAGTCAGGGCATCCCCATCCGGCTGGACAATCTATTGATCTCATCTGCCGTGATTGGCATGAGTGGTTCATTCATTTCACTCATGATGTCGAAATGGATGGCCAAGCAATCGATGGGGGTCTATGTCATTGAGTCACCCCGCAATCAAACCGAATCGTGGCTAGTCGACACAGTGGCAAAACAAGCGAAGATCCTTGGCATCGGAATGCCCGAGGTAGGGATGTTTGACGCAGCCGAACCTAATGCTTTTGCAACGGGTATGAGCCGGGATAATGCCTTGGTCGCCGTGAGCACGGGTCTTCTCGAAAGGATGCGCCCTGAAGAGGTTGAGGCCGTTCTCGGTCATGAGATGAGTCATGTTGCGAACGGCGACATGGTAACCATGGGTCTCCTGCAGGGCGTGGTCAACACCTTTGTTTACTTCCTTGCGACGATTGCAGGCTATTTCGTAGATCGCGCCCTCTTCAGATCAGGCGATGATGATCGGGGTGGCGTAGGACCGGCTTACTACATCACCCAAATGATTGCGCAGATCGTTCTTTCGATCCTGGCGACAATGATCGTCATGGCGTTCTCTCGCTGGCGCGAATACCGTGCAGATGAAGGCGGAGCAAAACTTGCCGGAGCCCAAGGGATGATCAATGCCCTTCGCGCACTCCAGCGTGCACATGAGCCACACGATCTTCCAGGCGAACTAGCGGCTTTCGGCATCAGTGGCGGAGTGGGTGGAGGACTTTCACAACTCTTCCTGAGCCATCCTCCCCTTGAAGAGCGAATCCGTGCACTTGAGGCCATGCGATAAGACATGCCCAATCAGCTCACTATTATCTCAGCCAACCCTCTGGGCGTCATTTCCGTTATAGGCGATGACGCCCAATCGTTCCTTCAGGGGCAGTCGACACCTGACCTTCGCAGGTTGGGCGTTGATCATTGCGTTTTTGGCGCATTCTGCAATGCCCAAGGCCGGGTGATTGCGAATGGATGGTTTCAACGAATGGAAGAGGGTTTTCGACTGGTCATCAGCCGCGATTTAATCGCCCTGGTGATCAAGCGACTCAAGATGTATGCGCTGAGAGCCAAGGTGGTCATCAACGATGAGTCCGATGCAAGTCCGCTTTGGCTCATCAAGGGGAATCAGGCTGACCTCTCATGTGCGTGGAAAATTGAAGGGCCGATGGGGCTCAACCTGGTGGCAGCCAACTCGGCATTGCTTCCTTCGGATGCCCATTTCCTTCATGGGGAAGCCTTCCAACTCTCACTGATCCAGGCCGGTATTCCGTTAGTTTCCGAAAAGACCCGTGAACGATTCATTCCGCACATGCTCTCCATGGATGTCCTGGGTGGTCTCAGTTTCGATAAGGGATGCTATACCGGCCAAGAAATTGTCACGCGGACCCAGTTTCTGGGCAAGGTCAAACGAACGCTTCACCGCCTCGCATGCGATGACAACATTCATCCAGAGTCTGGCAGTCCTGTCAAAGCTTCATCATCTGAAGAACCCGTAGGAGAGCTTTTTTCCTGGAGTCTAATGCCGGGGGGAGGCGGTGCAGGACTTGCGGTAATCCGAAATGAAGCGGTTGAGGAGATCCCTCTTCAAATTGAAGGATACCCCGTTGAAGTTTCGTCTGTGGCCGGTGATTAGTCGGTCACAGATCTCAGAGTGTCTTGAATACCTTTTCGGCTGCAACGAGTGTCTTTTCAATGACAACCTCATCGTGAGCCGATGATACGAATCCGGCTTCAAATGCGGAAGGTGCGAGATAAACCCCCTCCCCCAACATACCGTGAAAGAACTGGTTGAAGCGGGCCGTGTCACAAGCCATCACGTCCTGGAAGGAGTGAACATTAGGGCGGTCCGTAAAGAAAAGGCCGAACATCCCGCCAACGCAATTGGTTGTAAAGGGAATTCTGGCAGAGCGGGCTAGGTCTTTGAGGCCCGTCATCAGCGCTTCCGTTTTTGCGGAAAGAATCTCGAAAAATCCAGCACCCTCAATCAATTCCAGAGTTTTGAGTCCCGCAGCCATCGCCACCGGGTTACCGGAAAGGGTGCCTGCCTGATACACAGGTCCCAAGGGCGCAAGGTGCGCCATGATCTCAGCGCGACCACCAAAAGCGCCCACCGGCATTCCTCCTCCAATGACCTTGCCCAAGGTGGTCAGGTCAGGCCGTACACCATAGTGACCTTGTGCACCCCCCAGTGAGACCCTAAAACCCGTCATGACTTCATCAAAAATCAGCACGGCACCCGAGGCATCACAGACCTCCCGCAACGTTTCCAAAAAACCAGAAATCGGAGGAACGCAATTCATATTGCCTGCCACAGGTTCAACGATCACACAGGCGATGCGGGGACCTTCTGAGGCGAACAGACGACGAACCTGATCTGCATCGTTATAGGTCAAGGTGATGGTGTGTCGGGCAAGCCCCTCGGGAACCCCTGGGGAGCTCGGTATACCAAGCGTCAAAGCACCCGAACCGGCTTTGACCAGCAGGGAATCGGAATGACCGTGATAACAGCCCTCAAACTTGACGATCACGTCACGGCCAGTAAAACCTCTGGCGAGTCGGATGGCACTCATAGTTGCCTCAGTCCCTGAGCTCACCATGCGGACCATATCCATGGAGGGCAAGAGCTCCAGGACTTTTTCGGCCATCAGGGTTTCACGGACCGTTGGCGCCCCAAAACTCAACCCCTCATCAACGGCCTCATGCACTGCTTTGAGGACTTCAGGATGGGCATGACCTAAAACCATGGGCCCCCATGAGCCGACGTAATCAATGTATGACGTACCGTCATCCGCCCAGACATAGGGACCCTTTGCTTTTTTGAAAAAAATTGGCGTTCCACCCACACCCTTGAAAGCGCGAACAGGTGAATTAACTCCGCCGGGGATGACCCTTTGGGCACGTTGAAACAGTTCTTGATTCGACATATGACTCTCAAAAGCGCTTAAGCTTTCGGCAGGGTAACACCCACCTGACCTTGATATTTACCGCCACGATCACGGTAGGAGGTTTCGCAGACTTCATCAGCACCGATGAAAAGCATCTGCGCCACACCTTCGTTGGCGTAGATTTTGGCTGGCAACGGGGTGGTATTGGAAAATTCCAATGTAACGTGCCCCTCCCATTCAGGTTCAAGTGGCGTCACATTGACGATGATTCCACAGCGCGCGTAAGTACTTTTTCCAAGACAGATCACGAGCACATCTCGTGGGATTTTAAAGAACTCTACAGTCCGCGCGAGGGCAAAGGAATTAGGTGGAATGATGCAAACATCCTGCTGTACATCAACAAAACTGCTTTGATCAAACTGTTTTGGGTCGACAATCGCTGAATTGATGTTTGTGAAGATTTTGAATTCATTGGAGCAGCGCACATCGTAACCATAACTGGATGTGCCATAGGAAATCATTCGGCTCTCACCATCCCGCCTGACCTGCCCCGGCTCAAAAGGAGAGATCATGTCCTTTTCTTCCGCCATCTGGCGGATCCATCGATCCGATTTGATTCCCATCAGTTGATTCCACGTAGATAGTCAAAAACATTTCTGAATCGGCCCTGAGAACTCCACCCAATGGCCTCGAAGATTTCAAAACATTCTACCGTGCTCTGCCGGAGGAAGCGGATCTACCGAGGGAGTTCCTCTCCGTAATAAGGGGGCATGGAAGGAGAGATTTAAACAGCGTGGAATTCCAATTTTATGGCGCCGATTCTGGAACAGCTCTAAACACGATGATTTGGTCCGAGCCACGGGTGACAGTCTTCGCATAGCTTGCAGTCTTAGCAGTAAATCGGGTAACGACAGAAGCCAGCGATGCATTGGCATTGAAATTTTCGGTCGGCACATTTAGGGCTGATGATCCACTATCCGAACGGCCAGTAAGATCATACTCATAGAGGTTGTAGTTCACCCCAGGGGTCAAACCGGAGAGTTCGACCTGAAGTGTAAGAGGACTCATTGCGAATCTCGGTAAGGCATTTGTGCAGCCATTTCCTGTTTCACTTTGACCAATCATTGCATTTTCATATTGCCAACCCGCCACGGGATCACGCGGATTAGGAATCCCGTTTGTTGCCGTTGCTGTTGGAATACTCAGCCGAATGGGAACAAGCCATGATCCCCCCATGGAGTGATCCTCTGCGCCCGAGACTGACAAAGCATAGTTGTGACCGGTGATTCGTGTTGTGGTCTTATAGCCATCCCCACCGGCAAAGGTATAAGTCGGCTTTGCACCTGGAATCAGGATGGAATAAGCCTGCGAATTTGGTGCATTAGCCTTTTTTCTTGTGGCTGCCAAACTGTCAAACGTGTACCCAAAAATATAGGGCGTGCAACCCAAATCGTCCTCACCCGCTCCCGGCGGAATGGCTGGGTTAGCCCCGGCCTCGTTACCTTGAAGTGTGTATAGACCATGATCATCGAAGATTAATACGTCATCCCCGAAATAGGATGCATCGTTGATCGCGTGGTTTGTTCCAATTCCGGTCACAGTCACAATGTGGTCGTACTGCGCATCATCTCCATCTGCCATAAGAACACCCATGGTGACTTGGTGTCCCGCAATCAGTTCGGCCTTTATCCACATCAGATAGTCTTGAAACCCTGAAACCCCCATGTTTGGCTTTCTGTAGCCCGATAATGCGGGGTAAGCCGTGCTGACCAGTCGCGCATTTGAAAGACAGGTTTGCGCACTAGCGAAGGGACGACGACCAGAAGTACCCTTGCCGGCGGGCTCTAAAAGAATCTGGGCATTGTAGTTAGGTTTTGAATTGTGCCTGGCACACCAGCCGTCAGGTCCTGATTGTGACAACCCCGTTCCACAGACGAGTCGGGCTTGGTATTGCGACAACCATTGTCCCTGGTTCATGCCGGCTTGAATCAGAGAGACCTCTCCACAATATCCGCCGTTATTGTTCCATTGATAGAAGGGCGTGATGCTATTGCCGGGCCGGATAGTAAATGCCGTACTAGGTATGGAAGTCCCATCCACGCGACTTTGGTTACAGCCATTTGATGCCCCAAGACAGACGTTAAGTCCCAGCGTGAGCGTAGTCGCGAGGACAAAAAGTGATGAATAAAGTCTTTCCATAAGGCATCCCAGCGTGTGAAAGAACCCCAATTCGACTTACCTGATCAACCGACTCGCCTTTAAACCAGAGAGATAGGCGCCATGCGCTGTCCCAATGTAGGATTTATTTGCATGTTCACCTGCGAAAAAAAGCTTTGAACGTACTGGCCGCGATAAAACATCACAGTCCCGGGGGCTTGCACCCACACCCAAATAAGAATAGGAACCCAAACTCCAAGGATTTTGGCCCCAACGCGTTAATCGGTATCCCAAGGGTTCGGGAATTGATGCGCCGAAAATCGTTCTTAGAACCTTCATAGCACTCGCTACTGTTTGTTCGTCAGAATAACCTTCAAGCGTTGATGCGAATGAAGCCGCATTAAATCCAAGAAGAATCGGCTCCTGGGTCACCCGTTGAAAGTCGTACCATTCAGCCCAATGACCACTATCATGCCCCAGATACCCTATGAGCTGATCACTGGTTCCCCAAAAGTTTCTGGGAAACCGAAGATACAGTTTATTCAGGAGGCCCATACCTATCCGGTTGATTGCACCCAAATGTGATGCGGGTAATGGGGGGGAAAACTTGACTCCACCAGCCTTCAGGACACCCAAGGGCAAAGTAACGATGACCTGCCGTGCCGTAAAGACATCGGTCAATGTTTTCACATTGACTGTGCTTCCCCTGTATTCAATTTCCTGAACAACGGTTGAAGTTCGTATATCGAGGTCTTTTGCCAGGAAATCAGTGATTAAATCGAATCCCTGAGAGATAAAAACGTCACCCCCTGAAAAGGAATCATCCTGATCCCAAAACTTAAGAGACATGTCGTCCACATCAGCCGCATACTCATGCTCGATCTCAGTATTGATTGAATAGCGAATTCCGCGCTGATCAAAGCCCGAATATTTTTTGGTCTGCAGAATTTCATCAATCGACACACCGAGGGAACGGTTGATACTTGCCGTCTTTTGAAGTTCAGTGATTCCGGATAATAAATCATCGAAGCGGGCATCAAGTCCTCTGCCTTCAGCCTCTGTAACTTTCCGCCCATCAAAGTCATACCGCTGGATAGCGTCATAGTCCGATCGAGAGGTTTTGAGGTTGAGTGAAGCAGCGATCGAGGAAAGTGGATTTTGATTTACCCCATGGATCCAGGAAGCCCCCAGATCGATCGCCGTTCCAAGCGAGCGATCGGTCAGAATTCTTCCACCGATTATGTGCTGGGCCTCTAAAACAATGACTTTTTTGCCCCTTGATACGAGGTCTTTAGCTGCTGCCAACCCCGATATCCCAGCCCCAATGACTAGGACATCGGCGCTGGTAATAGATGCAACGGCCCGATTTAGGGGGATCAAGCCAAGGCTCGCCATCGAGGTGACCGCTAGCCGAATAACATCCCGTCGTCGCTTATTCTCAACTCCCATCAGCGCGATGCCGCAGGAGCACTAGGTAAACCGGGGATTTTTTAGAACTTTCCACCGAAGCCTTCGCGTGAATGGTTAGTCATTCACAATGGATATCGTTGGGAACCTAGAACTATAGTCCCGGGAAAGCAAAGCAAGCCGTCCTGCAACCCGAAGAGCGAGGTCCCGATAAAGGTTCGCAGCCGGATGTTCCGGACGGGCCAAGACCAGAGGCTTTCCGCTATCGGCTTGTTCACGTATCCCCATATCCAGTGGCAGCGCACCAAGCAACTCCGTCTGATACTGTTCAGCCATGCGAGATCCACCGCCAGCGCCAAACAAATGTTCTTGGTGCCCGCAGCTCGAACAAATATGGATACTCATGTTCTCAATAATTCCAAGAACGGGTATTCCAACCTTACGGAACATGGTGAGTCCCCGTTGAGCATCCAACAAAGCAATATCCTGTGGGGTGGTAACGATTACCGCACCCGATACAGGAATTTGCTGAGCAAGAGAAAGCTGAACGTCTCCTGTCCCGGGGGGAAGATCAATTACCAGATAATCAAGATCGCCCCAGGCAGTTTGATTCAAAAGTTGCTGAAGTGCCCCGGTCACCATGGGGCCGCGCCAGATCATGGCCTGATCTTCTTCAACCAGAAACCCGATGGACATGACTTTCATGCCAAAGGCTTCATGGGGCTGAATCAGATCACCTGCAAGCTCAGGGCGCCCGGACAACCCCAACATATGGGGAACACTCGGCCCGTAGATATCCGCATCCAGCAAACCAACGGACGCCCCTTCCCCTGCAAGTGCGCTGGCAAGGTTAATAGCGGTAGTCGACTTTCCTACCCCCCCTTTTCCAGAGGCTACCGCAATGATGTTGCGAATCCCCTGGAGAGGCTTGAGGTTCTTTTGTACCGCGTGTGAGACGATTTTACTGGTGACGCTCACAGTGACATTGGCAAATCCTGTCGCCTCACTGATCCTTGATCTCAACGCCTCGGATATGGATGGCGAGGACAAGGCTGCGGGATAGCCAAGCACCACCTCAACCCGTATGGCCTCCTCTGTAATGGTAATTGGTCCGACCATTTTGGCCGTAACAAGATCCTTTCCAAGAACAGGGTCGACCCATCCTCTCAAAATGTCGTGGATAGTCGATGAGTCAAGTGACATAGGTAAATCTCACGGCGTTGACGATCTCTTTGAAGCGGTGTTAACGCGCAGTATTGAGATGGAGGTCATTGGATCTTTCAGGTGACCTTTCACGCGAGGTTTGGACCGCCTCCTGTTCTGTCTTGTGCTGAAGACGTAATTCAGAATAGTAGGTAAACGTGCCCATGAACATGAATAATCCAACGCTGGAAGCCATCAAGCGATCTGGTTCTTTCATCCAGAAAAGAATCCACTTGGGTTTGATAAACCCAATGAGGAAAACCACAGGCGAAAGCGCGATAAGCAACAACACGAATTTCATCATAATCGATCTCCAGAATGGTTATGGGTAACCCTTAGACTCAAAGTTGTCGGAGGGTTCACTCTCGGCGCCAGGTTGTTTGACCCGCAGTATCTTCCAGCACGATTCCCTGTTCCGCGAGTTCTTGACGAATTCGGTCAGCCTCAGGCCAGTTCTTCTGGGCCTTGGCCTCCTGTCGGGCAAGAATCAGTGCAGCAATTTCATCATCGGATAAACCGTTGGCGCTTGTTGGCGCGGGGCTTTTAAGAAAGAGTTCAGGATCCGTTTCCAGAAGACCCAGATGAGAGGCGAGCCCTCTCAGCCGTGCAGCAAGTGCTGCTGCAAGATGGGTATCTCTCGATTTCTGACGATTGATGTCACGGGCAAGCTCAAACAGCACGGCGACAGCCTCGGCTGTATTGAAATCATCGTCCATCGCCTCTTTGAACCTAAGACCATAGTCATCGCTATCAAACGCGGTGCTCACAGAGGAAACCGGAAGATCACGAAGCGCGGTATACAGGCGAGTCAGACTCGCGAGGGCCTCATTTAAGGTGTCCTGACTGTAATTCAGAGGGCTTCGATAATGACTATTCAGGATAAAGAATCGAATGACCTCGGGACGATACTGCTTGAGCACTTCCCTGACGGTGAAAAAATTGCCCAGTGACTTGGACATTTTTTCCTCATTGACCCGAACAAAGCCATTATGCATCCAGACATTAACGAAACGCTCTCCTGTCGCACCCTCGCTTTGTGCGATTTCATTTTCATGATGGGGAAACTGAAGATCCATTCCACCGCCATGGATATCAAAATGGTTGCCAAGACAGCAGGTCGACATGGCAGAGCATTCGATATGCCAACCCGGCCTCCCCTGCCCCCAGGGGGAACTCCAGGAAGGCTCATCTGGTTTGGCCATTTTCCAGAGCACAAAGTCCAAAGGATCTTTTTTCGCATCATCGACATCAACACGCGAGCCAGATTGAAGATCTTCGAGTTGTTTGCCGGACAGTCGACCGTATGACTTAAAGCTTTGAACGGCGTAGAAAACATCGCCGTTCGAGCCCACATAGGCATGTCCCTTGGCGATCAAGGTTTGAATCATCGACAGAATGTCGTCAATGGAGTGCGTGGCTTTGGGCTCATGATCTGGAGGTAAAACACCGAGTGCACGTTCATCTTCATGCATGGCGGCAATAAATCGTTCGGTCAACGCCTCGAAAGCCTCACCATTCTCATTGGCACGCTGAATAATTTTGTCGTCAATGTCCGTGATATTCCGGACATAGGTTAGGGCGTAACCGGATGCCCGAAGGTGTCGGGCAACCACATCAAACGCCACCATGACCCTTGCGTGCCCAAGATGACAGAAGTCATAAACCGTCATGCCACAGACGTACATCCGAAGCTTTCCAGGCTCGATAGGAACAAGTACTTCTTTCTGACGGGTCAGTGTGTTGTAAATCTTCAGCATCAGTCTTTTAGTGCAACAGGCGCCATGAGCCTTTGTTTTAATCGGAAAGTAGGTAACAAAAGGTAAAGCTGGGCGAGCTCTGGCCCATCATGGCGGCCACTTAATGCCATACGGAGTGGCATAAACAAGGCTTTTCCTTTAGCACCTGATTTCGCCTTTAGATGGGCAATAAAGGCCACGAAGTCCGTAGGGTGCGCTTCATGTGCTTCGAGTGCAGCAATAAAGTAGGCGTCATCAGCTTCAGGCGCCTCATCAGAAGCCAAAGGCTCGTCGGTAAAAAGAATCTGCGCCCAAACATGCGCCTCCTTGGGGAATTCGCAATTACTGCGAACCAACTCCCGGAATGCTGGCCAGGCATCTGAAGGGATAAGAACCCGGGTTTCAGGATAGAGCCAGGCATCCAACTCTTCATCGCTGACCTGCCTTAAAACCAGGCTTTGCCAATGATGAAGATGAGTAATGTCAAAACGTGCCGGCGATCTTCCAAGCGAAGACAATTGGAACCCCGCCTTAAGGCTCTTGAAATCCATCAAGGCATCGCTTTCATAGTGATGCCCAAGCCGGGCCATTAGATTGATGATAGCCAGCGCGAAATAGCCGGATTCACGCAACTCCTGAATGCTGCGGCTACCGTTACGCTTGGACAATGGCGTCCCATCATCCCCAAGAATAAGAGCCGTGTGTGCATACTGCGGGATGGGTAAATCGAGCGCTTTCAGGATCATGATTTGACGCGGCGTATTCGTCAGGTGATCTTCACCACGCACCACACGGTTAACCCCCATAAGGGCATCGTCAATAGCGTTGCAAAAAAAGAAAGCCGCACTGCCATCAGCGCGCCGGATGATGAAGTCACCAATGTCATCCGTAAGAAACTTCTGAGGCCCACGACCACCGTCGTTAAACTCGACGGTACTGCCTGAATCAACGCGAAATCTCAAGGTCGGCTGGAGTCCCTTTTCCAGTCGTTGAGCCCGCTCTTCAGAAGACAGCTTTGCACATTTTCCGCTGTATCGCGGGGGGCGACCCGACGAAAGCTGTACTTTGCGATGGATCTCAAGCTCCTGTTGCGAACAGAAGCAGGGATAAGCCTTTCCGCTGGTCTCCAACTGTTGATAGTAAGCACTGTAAATCTCGGCCCGCGCAGACTGGAACCAGTCACGACAGGGTGTGGCGTCTTCAGGACCCTCCTCCCAGGAAAGGCCCAGCCAGCGAAGGTCCTCAAGAAGTGCCGTAACAAAGGCCGGTCGGCTGCGTTCGGCGTCCGTGTCCTCGATGCGTAAAAGAAAACGTTCGCCAAGAAGGGCACTAAAGAGCGCAGTACGGGCATTGCCAATATGAATGAGTCCGGTGGGACTCGGGGCAAAGCGGGTTTTGGTGAGTTGTATTGACATGGATGGCTTGATTATAGCGGAAGGCCAGCCCGCCAAGCGGGGTTCTAGGTCAATTCAGAGGAGCCCTCATTGCGGCTCTCCTCAAAGCACCATAGCCCATTCGTTTCAAGCTCCAACGTCGCATCGTACACCACCTTGGTATCGGCGGTTGTCGACCAGCGATCACCACTTCCCATAATGATCAGGGTCAGCTGACGCTGTTGCAAAAGCTCGAATACCCGCGCTCTTGCTTCGGGTGTCATGTCACGACAGGGATTCGCCATGACAACCACCTGAGGCTCCGTGATGAGAATACGAGCAAAAGAGACTTGTCGCTGCTCATGTGGTGATAAAAGACTATCCCATTCCTGCTCTAGGTCGAGCCCGCCTGACCGGCCCAAGATATCAGTCAGCCCCACCATATTCAGCACTTTAGTGATGGCCTCATCGGAATATTCGTGTCCCCGCCGCTTTGAGACCAAAGCCTGACGCAATGTACCGGGAGGGATGTAAGGACGGTCTGGAAGAAAGCGGATCTCTTCGAGATTGGGTCGCTTTACGATCCCATTCCCGGCATCATAAATTCCTGCGAGGGCCTTAAAGAGCGCATCTCGGGCCATCTCATCACCGCTGACTAACACCCATTGACCGGGTCGAATGGTGAGACTGAGATCCTTGACCAAAATGCGTTTGTCGATCGGGGACAAGAGGGTCAGATGATCAAAACCAATCTCCCCTTTTGTTTCCTCTAAATCTAAACCGGATACCGTGGATACTTGCGCCACCTCGATCAGATACCAGAGACTGATGAGGCGCTGAATAACGGCAGCAAAAGAGGAAAGAGACTGAAACTGAGTAACAATCAGCGAGAAGGCACCCACCAGCATCGAAAAGGCCATCGCCGATTGCGTCACCACACCGAACTCCACCTTGCCCTGAATATAGAGCGGTGCAACCAGGAGCACGGGGATGATCTGAATCATCCAGTTGTAGCCTGTCGTAAAGAATCCAAGATTACGATTAACGCCAATCACAACCCGCCAATTGGTCGCCAGTCGTTCAAAAAGTCGGAGGATTCGACCTCGAAGTCTGATTTCATGATGCAAAAGCGCAATCGATTCCGCCCGTTCGCGAACATGAATCAGACTCGCACGAAATGCGGCTTCACAATCCAGCTGCTTATAGTTGAGGTCCACCAGACGGGCGCCTAGAAACACCGTTAAAAGGGTTCCACCCACCGCATACAAAATGGCCGCACCAAAAAGCCAAGGACTGATCATCCAAAGTACGCCGGAAAAGGCAATAACGGTAAAGAGGCCATTCAGGGACATCAAGATGAATGATAGGGTTACCGTTGTGAAGGTTTTAACATCCTCAGCAATCCGTTGATCGGGATGCTCAACTCCACTCTGCCGGATCAGGTCATCATTCATCCGGTAATAAACCAAAGGCGAAACGTACATCCTGACGAACTGATGCGTCATGAATTCCCGCCAAAGAAGACCGAGCCGCTCTTCACAAAAGCGGAGAACAACGGCTACCACTGTCAGAAAAACAAAGACGGAAGCCCAGAGGATGGCTTGCTGGATGAAAAGGGGCTGATTACGATCCGCAAGGGCGGTCATGAAGTCGCGCCCAACATAACTGTTGAGGATATTCAGCCCATTGAGAATGAGCAAAAGAATCAGGAGGGCCACAAAGAAACGAAACGCCCTACCGCCCTGTGGAGACCTTCGAAAGTTGCCAATGAGGCGAGTGAATAAACCCCACCCCTGATCATTAATGGGCAGACGGAACATTAGGCAGAATTTATCGTTGTCACCATAGATCCCATTCTATTGCAATCCGCGCCGATCGTTCCGTCCTCGGCTTTAGTGTCTCGTTTGGCACGATCTTGATCAGCCTCTTATAACTCAGGCTTCTTTGAAGGTGCTTGATTCGTCTTTGCTGTCCCCACTCGACTTGATGGGACTTGCGGTATTCCCCGGTCGACGCGCTGGCTCTCCGTTTCGGGGGGCGACTTCCTGTCAGACTTTCCTGTTGCAGCACTCTCGGGTAACTTCTGTGGCCTACCCAAATTATCTTAGGAAAAAAATGATGTCATCACCCATGGATCAGGAGAGATTAAGCGCACATTGTCTTACTTACCTTTGGATGGCCGTGATGATTTTATGTCCGACTCTTGGGCAGGCAATGCAGCGACATCAGACAATTTATAGTCTGATCATGGATTCGGCGTCGATTCAAATGCCACAGACCACAACACGGAGCATGGGCAATGGATTTGCCACCCATAACAATATCTATACCCGCCCAAATGCAGGCTTCAGCCCGGTGGCGGCAGCAGAAACCAGCATGATCATCACCGTGCCCGCGAGTCCAGAAACCAATAGTCTTGAAACCCGCCTTTTCCATATGGTGGTCCACTACCCCAACGGCCGGGACTCTATCGTAGTGGATGGACTGAGTATTGCCCTCGTTCCAGATGCATGGATGCCGATGCAAACACCGTCCTACCGGGCAATTACTGGGGGTACAGGAAAGTTTAAGGGTGCATCAGGTCAGGCTAAATTCACTCGTATTAGCCCCGAGTTTGTCAAAATTGAACTCGACTACGCAAACTAAGTTAACCCCATCAACCTGATGGTTTGATCACTCCCTCCCCCATCAGGCCGGTAGGCAGTTTGTTGAGGCTGCTGATATCCAGCTGATCGCAATCCCGGTAGACTGTGGAGTTAGCAAGATACTGCAATTAATTAACGAATTTGGGAGGATCACCATGAAGCTTGTCTCACTTCTAGCCAAAACACTGGCTCCGGCCCTGCTGTTGAGTGTTTTTCTGAGTGGAAACGCTCAGGCTATTGGCTACTGGGGAACCTACAGTTCAACCATGTGGGATACCCCCTATCAATACTTCACCGATGAGGACTGGAAAATTGCAGAGGATGCACTCCAGAACACACTGAATTCAGCAAAGGATGACGAACCACGCGCATGGTCAAATCCGAAATCCAAAACTTCCGGCGAGTACACAGTGCTCAAGACTGTGGAACGTAATGGTCAACAGTGCCGTGAAGTCAAAATGATTGCGGCAGCCAAGGGACTTCGCCGGGTTTCAGGAATCGCATTCTGTCCTGCGGAAGGCGGTGGCTGGGTTGCCATTCCCGGTCATGCCCACAAAAAGTTCTAATCCATAAGGATCGCGCCATGAAGCCCATTCTTGCCCTCTTTCTAGCGACAAGCCTAACCTTCGGGTTTGATGCTGTAGCTGTCACCTCAAAATCGGAGAAAGTTCCTGTGTCCAGTACTGCACCTAAAGTTAAGCTGCATACCAGCCTTGGCGATATCGTTATCCAACTCAATGCCGAAAAGGCCCCAGTAACCACGGCTAACTTCATCGGCTATGTGAAGGATGGTTTCTACGACGGCACTATCTTTCATCGTATTATCAAGAACTTCATGGCACAGGGTGGCGGATTCACCGAAAAATGGGATCAAAAGACCACGAAGGCACCGATTGAAAATGAAGCCGACAACGGACTTTTAAACAATCGCGGCACGATTGCCATGGCCAGAACGTCGGATCCCCAGTCGGCCACGGCTCAGTTCTTCATCAACTATGTTGACAACGGCTTTTTGAACTTTAAGAGCAAAACCCCTCAGGGTTATGGCTATGCCGTTTTTGGTGAAGTTGTTGAAGGGATGGATGTTGTCGACAAAATGGCCACAGTCCCTACTGGCCGGGGCGGCCCGATGCCGACAGATGTCCCCCAGACACCGATCGTGATTCTTTCAGCAACGGTTGTCGACGCGAAATAAAATTTCAGTCGTGGCGAGACGGGAGACCCTTTTTGTTTCGGACCTCCATCTGACGGTGGCCCGACCCGATACAGTCTCCCGTTTCCTGAAGTTCCTTACAGATCGAGCGCCAAAGTCAGAACAGCTTTTCATCCTCGGTGATCTTTTCGACGCATATCTTGGCGATGATGACCTTTCTTCCCCCTATCGAGAGGTTAGGACTCATCTCAAGCGTCTGACCAAAGCCGGTACGACCGTATTTTTTCAGGCCGGAAATCGCGATTTCTTGTTGGGCGAGAAATTTGCCGAGGCAACAGGGGTCACACTTCTTGGGGATTACGCGGTTCTGGATCTCTATGGCGTTCCCACACTCCTCACCCATGGGGACCTTCTGTGCACTGATGATATCGGTTATCAGACTGCAAGAAAGCGCATCCGAACCCCCGAATGGCGTGCCTATGCCCTTGGAAAACCACTCTGGATTCGTCGCCTTTATGCCCGCTGGTATCGATTTAAAAGCGGCCGTGACAAAGGGGGGAAAAGCCTTGAGATCATGGACGCCAATCCCGAAGCCATCCTTGAGGCCATAGATCGCCATGGCGCCCAACGCCTGATCCATGGACATACGCATCGGCCGCACATTCACAGCCTGAAAACCCCATCAGGGATGATGGAGCGGGTGGTGCTTCCGGAATGGAATGGAAAAGAGTGGCTTTTGGTCGTTGATGAAAGTGGAGCACACCAAGAGCCCTTTCCCTGGACTTCAATCCACGAAGTGTAATGAGAAAACCTTAGGGACTTTTCTTCCTCTTATAATCCAATTTCAGCGTTCAAACGAATTCACGAGTTTCATCTATGCGCCTTCAATCCCCAAGCGTCATCGTGCCGGCTCGGTTATTTACGGCCCTTCAATTCCTCCTGCTTTCTTGTCTTGCTCTCTGCATCTCAGAAAATGTCATGAGTGCCGAGGATGATTCGGCCCACCTGCAAGCCAGAAAGAAAACCGCACCCTACTATCAGGATGCTCAAATCTGTCGTTCTCGCTCAAAAATGGATCCACTGCCCGAAGGAGCCGATCCAGCAATTACCATCGATCCTTCCAAATACCTCACCTGTATCAATCAAATGGGTTATCACCAGGAAGCCAAGACCGACCCATTTCTTGTCGCCATTAACCGTTGCCATAGCCAAAGAACCAAATCCGTTTCAGCAAGCGGGGAAACACAATTCAGAGCACCGTCTCAGGCTCAGGTTCGAGCCTGTCTCTCAGCTCGCGGCTTTCCAAGTGCTGGCTCACCACCAAATCCCAATGCCCCGGTGACAACCCTTCACGGATCGGCTGCTTTAGATTCCGGAACTGTCAAAAAAGCGCCAACTTCGCAAGCAACCACCCCACCCGTGCCCACCCAAAACTCAGGCTCTGAGGATGGCTCGATTGAGACGGTCATTATCCCACCTCGAACCCGATGATCTAGGGGGGCTAAGTAGGACTTAGCCCGGACAGACGATCCAACTCGGTCCGGGAGAAACCCGCATCCATTCGGGCTTTTTCATTGAAGGGACCACGAATCTCTCCGGAGAGAAATCGCTCGATAAGATCAAAGTAGACCGTTTCGGGATCAGCGCCCGCTTGTTCTGCGGCCCACTGGAACCAACGGGTCCCCAAGGCCACATGCCCGACCTCTTCCCGAAGGATCAAGTTCAGTACGTCAACAGTTCTTGCATCGCCGTAGCGCTCAAATTTCTCAATCATCCCTGGCGTGACATCGAGACCACGCGCCTCCATGAACCTTGGAATCAAAGCCATGCGGGCGAGAAGATCCTCTGCCGTTTCCTCTGCCAACTCCCATAGCCCGCCATGCGCCGGATAGTCCCCATAGTGTGCTGATAATTCAGCCATACGAGTGACGACAGCTCTGAAGTGGCGAGCCTCCTCGACGGCAACGCCTAACCAGTCGTGACGGAACGTTTCTGGAACATCGCGAAACCGATAAGCAGCATCAAGGGCAAGATGGATTGCTACAAACTCAATATGCGCAACGGCATGCAAAAAAACCTTAAGGCCTTCGGGATCCGACATGGAACGCCTTTTGAGTTGGCGGGGCATCACCCATGCGGGACGGTTTGGAAATAGAACATCCGATGTGGGACGCGGTTCCCCCTTGAACTTCTCTATGGGGGACCCCAAAGCGAGAAGATGATCCAGCTTGTCCATGGCATCAAGTTTGATATCCAACTCGGATGAAAAAAGGCAAGCTTCAACGGCGGCCTGAATCTGCATCTTGCAAAGTTCTAGAAGTGAGGAGGTATAGAATTTATCGATGGCTGATATACGACCACCCAAAAGACCCATGGGATCCCCAACAAAGCGGCTGATGCGAAATCCCCATCGAAGCCGACTAGGAGGAGTCTGTGCGGGGCTTTCGGATTATACGGGTCTCAGTCAGACCCTGTTGCGGATGCTCTTCCTGATTTCGCTGTTCTTTGGTGGTTTTGGACTTTGGGTCTACATGATTCTCTGGATTGCTACTCCCGCCCAAAACAACATCCCGATCACGGATGCATCCCTGACACTGAGATGGCAGCTTTTTCAGGTGGGTCGCAAGATCGCAAAGCTACATCGTAGTCAGAAACCCCATCTGGCTGATCAGGCTCAACTTGCCTACGATGCCATTCGCAGACTGGCACCGAAAATTGACCTTGAGGGTGGTCATACGTCGGATCCGGATACCGCGCGGCTTGCCCTGATCGAGTTCCCGTCACTGCTGGATCAAATTCACCGTGCCGGCCATTTGATGAGTGATGCAAGCCATGATGAGCACATTCATTCGCTCAGCCTTGCCTTTGAGGCGACCTGCAACAAATTGATTGATACCTCTCGGGAAGCACTTGAGCCGATAGGCTGGCGAGATCCAGAGGCAAAGCTTCAGGAAGCGGATGTCTTTTCCAATCGGCTTCATCAGCTGACAAGCCAACTTTCTATAGAAACCTCAGGGGCGACACTAGCGCGGCTCCAGCAGCTAGAGACTCACCTCAATTATTTACTGCAGGTTCCCGTGGATGTGCTCAACGACTTAGGTCCGATCGGCGCCCATGAAATCCACCGGATTGCTTTCGATTTTCTCCCAGAAACGCTTGAAGCATATCTCAAGATTCAGGGGCCTCTCGCCCGATCGGAACCGATTCGGGAGCAAAAAACGGCGGAAGAGATTTTTGATGAGCAACTTGAGCTTCTGGATGCAACACTCGTGAGCTATTCAAAGGCGCTCCATGACCGTGATGCCAAAAGTTTGCTCATCCAAGGGCATTTTCTAAGGGAAAAGTTTGCAACCCCCTCGGAAGATAACTTCGTAACTGAATCAAGAGATCCTCAGCCATGACCATACGCGGCATTCATCACGCCTCTGTCCTTGTCACCGACCTTGAGCGGGCCAGAGACTTTTATGAGGGCATTCTTGGGCTGACCATCAATCCCGCACGGCCAGGCAAATCATTCGATGGGTTGTGGTACGACGTAGGCAACGAACAGATCCACCTGATCGTTGCAGAATCGCATGATCTTGGCGATGAGACGCCCCTTTATCCTGGCATCCGGAGGCACGTGGCGTTGCGCGTTGAGGACCTGAAGACCTTGGAATTGAAAATCCGAGCTGCGGGACTTCCGATATTCCCGAGTAGCTCAGGCCGTCCGGTTCTATTTTGCAGGGATTTTGACGGAAATGCGTTTGAATTGATTCAAGCTTGAGCCTCCTAGAGCCTTATGCTGACTGAAGACCTGGAACAATCCAACTGGGATCGGCATCCATAAGATATTTCTTTGCCCTGAATCGGGCAAGGGTGGATTCGGCATCGTCAAGGTCACGATTTGCACGGCTGACCCAAGTCTCGCCCCAATAAAAATTGCAGCTGGTCTCGGCCCTTAAAAGGCGCTGATGGGCTGCAGACATGACCTCCGCCTCCTGCCTCCCGAGCTCACGCTGCGGTGCCTCTGTGAGCGCCCGGTGGATTTCATGACTGACTTTTCGAATGCGATTGAGAGTTTCCAGTTGGGCTGGGCCACCAGCCCACTGACCAAAATCTTTGCCGTTATGCCATTCGGTATTCCACGCGCCGGTCTCGACCTTGACCTCACCATGAGTACCATAGGCATCAAGGTAGTCATGGACATAGTCGGGTTGGATGGGACCACCCGCCCGCGCATCCTCCAAAAGCCCACCATAGAACCCACCCCAAAAGTTGGACTCCAATTGCGTATTGCGGTACCAAGCACCATTCTCACCATCACTACAGGTTGTCACCAAGGGGTGATCTAGACCTGACGTCAGGCGAGTGAGCTCGTCTTTGAACGCGGCATAACTGCTGCCATTGGCCAGGGCATTGGAGAGTTCACGATGACGTACTATGACGATGACTTCAGAGTTACCGTAACGGGCCACATGAGGCTTGAAGAGTCGTTCGCCCTCACTCATCGATGAGACGGGCGTTACATGCTCACTATCAACGATCACATAGCGGTAACCCAACTCGTTGAGTAAGGGGATCAATTCCATTGAAAACCCTAGTTCGGGGGGCCAAAACCCCTTGAAGTCCTGTCGCCAAAACAAATGTGAGCCTTGCACCAGCCAACGGGTCAAATGATCGCGCCAATCCTCCGGTGGTATGAGGGGCAGAACCGGATGGTAATAGGCCGTGCCTAAGATCTCGATGATCTGACGATTCTGGAGATGCCACAAAAGCGAGCCGCAGTCGACAATGCCATAGACAGCCTTTTGGAAGGACTGGCTGGAAAGGGTTTCAAGGAGACTTCCTGAGAGTGAGAGGTGCACCTTGGCCACTTCTTCGTATGACCAAAGAAACCGAGCGATGCGATCATAGGCAAAAAGGATCTCTCGGGCTTCCTGTGGGTTTTGCTCAAGCAGCAATTCCAGGTTGCCGTGAGGCTGGTGAAGATTCAATACAAGCGCGTGATGGATGACAGTCATGCGGTCTCGGGTAATCAGGAAGCAGCAACGGGCGAGTCAGGGATGAAGGCTATGCCACCCAAGCTCAGTGCTGTTCTATTATGAATGTCAGCGCACCCGATTGGGGCAGTCACAATGGCGAATTGGCCTGTCTGACGGGAAATGATCTCTTTCCCGTCATTGACAGGTTAAGCCGGATTGGCAAACGTCTGGTCCTGAATGGCCCGAATTTGATCTCGAAGTCGGGCAGCTTCTTCAAACTCAAGATCGCGTGCTGCCGCGTACATCCGATCCTCAAGTTGCTTGATGACTTTGGCGGCTTCCTTGGCCGTTACAGGCGCATGCGCGTCTTCATCCTTGGCCTTCTGTCCGCGTTTTCTGCCACCAGGACTGGATTGCGCACCAGGAATGGGAAGTTCCAAAATATCCTGAATGCCCTTAACGATGCTCTTGGGAACGAGACCATGTGCCTGGTTGTAGGCCTCTTGCTTGGCACGACGTCGCTGCGTTTCCTCAAGCGCTCGCTCAATACTGCCGGTGATTACATCGGCATAGAGAATCGCCTTGCCATGCACATTACGGGCGGCTCGCCCAATGGTCTGGATTAATGAAGATGTGGATCGAAGAAAGCCTTCCTTGTCCGCATCCAGTATCGCAACCAGTGAAACCTCGGGTATATCGAGCCCTTCCCTCAACAAGTTGATACCGACCAAGACATCGAACTTTCCAAGTCGAAGGTCGCGAATGATTTCGACCCGTTCGACGGTATCGATATCCGAATGAAGATATCGAACGGCGACATCATGTTCATAGAGGTATTCGGTCAGATCCTCGGACATGCGCTTGGTGAGCGTCGTCACGAGCACCCGTTCCGATTTAGCCGACCGCTCCCGTATCTCCGAAAGAAGATCCTCAACCTGACGCGTAACCGGTCGAATCTCTACGACCGGATCAACCAGACCTGTAGGGCGAACAACCTGCTCGATGATGGCGCCGGAGTGTTTGATTTCATATTGACCTGGCGTTGCCGACACATAGATACGCTGTGGAGATCTTTCTTCAAATTCCTCAAATTGCAAAGGACGGTTATCAAGGGCCGAAGGTAATCGAAAGCCATAATCAACCAAGGTCTCCTTTCTGGAGCGATCACCCTTGTACATGGCCCCTAACTGAGGAATTGTGACGTGGCTCTCATCAACAACCAGAATCGCATCGTCTGGAAGATAATCAAAAAGCGTGGGGGGCGGCTCACCGGGACCTCGCCCCGAAAGATACCTCGAATAGTTCTCGATACCGGAACAATAGCCCACTTCGAGCATGATCTCGATATCAAACAAGGTTCGTTGTTCCAGACGCTGCGCTTCGACCAATTTATGATCGTCACGAAGCTCTTCGAGCCGCTTTCGAAGATCGACCTTGATCTGCTCAATCGCTTCAAGAATGCGCTCCCTGGGAGTGACATAGTGCGTCTTGGGATACACCGTGTAACGGGCCGTCCTGGAGAGGATCTCTCCGGTCAGGGGATCGAACAGGGAAAGCCGCTCAATTTCATCATCGAAAAGTTCGACACGCAGGGCCTCCCGTTCTGATTCAGCGGGATAGATATCAATGACTTCACCCCGCACCCGGTAGGTCGCACGGCGCAGCTCTGTATCATTTCGAGTGTACTGAAGCTCCGCAAGGCGTCTGAGAAGGGTCCGCTGATTGATCATGTCTCCGCGAACCAAATGCAGCACCATGCTGAAATAAGACGCAGGTTCACCCAACCCGTAAATCGAAGAAACGGTCGCCACAATAATGGTGTCACGTCGCTCAATCAGGGCTTTGGTGGCCGAAAGCCGCATCTGCTCAATATGCTCATTGAGCGAGGCATCCTTCTGAATGTAGGTATCTGATGAAGGGACGTAAGCTTCAGGCTGATAGTAATCGTAATAAGAAACGAAATACTCCACCGAGTTCTCGGGAAAGAACTCTCGCATTTCACCATAGAGCTGAGCTGCCAAGGTCTTGTTTGGAGCCAGGATCAATGCGGGGCGCTGTTCTTTTGCAATGATGTTGGCAATCGTAAAGGTCTTACCTGAGCCAGTTACACCAAGGAGTGTCTGATGGAGCAATCCATCATGGAGGCCATCGATTAGATGATGTATCGCTTCAGGCTGGTCACCTGAGGGCTCAAAAGGACTATTCAGGGTAAATGCCTTCCCTTTGACCGGATTCTCCTTTTGATATTGCCGTAGTTCCTGATCCATTACGCCTCAGTGATTCATGATCGAAGACATGCCCGTCGCCGAGCTTCTGTTCGCCAGTCTTTATTCGCTGGCTTTGACTGTTATAAAATGAGGGGTTATCGGTGCGGGGTTAGCCGACCCGTTCGGCAACGCCTTGCGAATCCGCTCCATTTCATCTTAAGCCCCATCCTCAAGACGACCCTCAACCATGCAGCATACTCTCTCCAATCGTGTCCTCTCGATCAAGCCATCCCCTACTCTGGCGGTCACCGCGCGGGCTGCCGCCATGCGCGCCGCAGGCAAGGACATTGTCGGACTGGGGGCAGGTGAACCCGACTTTGACACCCCAGACCATATAAAAGCGGCAGCTATCGCAGCGATTGAATCGGGCTTCACCAAATACACCGCGGTGGACGGGACAGCGGGCCTTAAGAAGGCTATCGTCGACAAGTTCCAGCGAGAGAATGGATTTAGCTATACCCCAAAACAGATTCTGGTTTCCTGTGGCGGGAAGCAGAGCTTTTATAACCTGAGTCAGGCCCTGATCAATCCGGGGGATGAAGTCATCATTCCTGCCCCCTACTGGGTATCTTATCCGGACATGGTCCTGCTGGCCGAAGGCGTACCGGTCATCATCTCGGGCCCCCAGAGCCAACAGTTCAAGATCACGGCAGCGCAGCTTGAAGCCGCCATTACCCCCAAAACACGCCTGTTCGTCATCAACAGCCCCTCAAACCCCAGCGGCATGGCCTACAGCAAGGATGAATTGGCCGCACTGGGTGCCGTACTTCGCAAGCATCCGAACATCATCATCGCGACCGATGACATGTATGAGCACATCCTCTGGGGTGATCAAACCTTCGTCAACATCCTGAATGTGAACCCTGACCTTTATGAAAGGACGATGGTCCTGAATGGGGTTTCAAAGGCTTATTCGATGACGGGATGGCGTATCGGTTATGCAGCAGGTCCTGAATGGCTGATCAGCGCCATGACCAACATTCAGTCGCAAAGCACATCGAACCCAACATCAATCTCACAGGTTGCAGCAGAGGCCGCACTGAATGGGGACCAGTCCTTCATTCAGGATATGTGCAAAGCCTTTAAGGAACGCCACGACTACGTGGTTGCGGCCATGAATCAGATCCCAGGTGTCGACTGCCTGAACACCGATGGCACATTTTATGTCTTACCTGACATGAAGAAGGTTATCGAACGACTGGAGGGGATTGAGGATGATCTTGGCCTCTCTGAATTCCTTATCGAAAAAGCCGGCGTTGCTGTCGTTCCAGGCTCAGCCTTTGGCGCTGACGGTCACATCCGACTTTCCATCGCGACCAGCATGGCAAATCTTGAAAAAGCGGTCAGCCGCATGCAGGAAGCCTTGGCCTAGTATGCAATGGGGGCGTTACACGAACGCCCCCGGCCCGGTGGCTAGCCGACCTTGAGTCCCTTGAGGTAATTTCGGAACCCCTCGCCAATTTCTTCATGCTTTAACGCAAGTTCAACGGTGGCCATCAGATAGCCCAGCTTGGAGCCGCAGTCGTAGCGTTTTCCTTCAAACTCAAAGGACAGCACAGGCTCGTCGCTCAACAACATAGCTATCGCATCGGTCAGCTGAATTTCACCACCCGCACCGCGCGTGACCTTATTGAGGCAATCAAAGATACCCGGGGTCAGAATATATCGCCCGACCACCGCCTGGTTTGAAGGTGCATTCTCAGGACGCGGCTTTTCTACAATGGCCGAAAGTTTGGCCAAACGATCACCGCAGGGATCCGCCTTAACAATGCCATAACTCTGGGTCTCAGAGGGATGGACCTGCTCGGTGCCTAAAACCGAACATTGCCATTCGTTGTATACCTCGACCATCTGTTTCATGCAGCCGCGTTTACCATCGTCCACCATATCGTCGGCGAGAATCACCGCAAATGGCTCATCACCAATAATAGGTGCCGCGCAGTTCACCGCATGCCCAAGCCCCAAAGGCTCTGCCTGACGAACATAGATACAGTTAATTCCTGGGGGAACAATAGATTGGAGGGCCTTGAGCACCTCCGTCTTCCCGCGCGTTGCCAACTCGTTTTCCATTTCATACGCTTTATCGAAGTGATCTTCGATCGTACGCTTGGTGCGACTGGTGACAAATATCAGCGTATCGATCCCCGCCGCTACGGCCTCCTCGGCGGCGTACTGAATCAACGGCTTATCGACGATCGGCAACATTTCCTTGGGACTTGCCTTCGTTGCGGGAAGGAATCGGGTTCCGAGACCAGCAACAGGAAATACGGCCTTGCGAACGGTTTTTTTCATGGATGAGTGTCCTGAATAAGAAAGACAAGCCAGGTTGGCAAAAGCGCCCTCAATCCCTGGCGGACATATCCTAGCGCGAAGATATTAGAAAAGGGATATCC
>JBEGVN010000026.1:0-55087 GCA_041178325.1 Pseudomonadota bacterium | reverse complement strand
CCGCACTATCTGCCCGGCTAACTCCGGAAAGGTCGAACTGAAGGGGCGTGTAGGAAGCATCAATGATACTCGCGGCCTCACGAATCGCTGGCGCAGATGTCCTGAAGGTCATCTCTCCATTCAAGAGAAAACTACCGGTTCGGCCTTGCGGATCAAACCGCAGCGGACTCCCTGCCATCTGTCCATTATCAGTGTGCTTTCTTTTTAGAAGCATGATCAGCACGGGGGCTTGCGTGATGTTCGGAGGAAGGAGCCGAAGAACGTTTCACAGCTGAGGCTTTGTGACTCGACTTTGGTGACTTCGATTTGTTTTTTTGCTGAACTTCACTCTCGGCTTTTGGTGTCAGCGGAACTGGAGCCGCCTCAGGCACAACCGAAGTTGAGGGCACAGCATCCGGCGGTTGAATCGGCCTTGGAGCCGAAGTGGTCACTGCAGAGGTTGCCATCGGCGCATCACGGGTCGACTTCTTCGCTTCGGTCTTTCCTTCCTCCGCCTTGTTGAACATCAGTTTACTGATCAACTGCTCAAGAATAACCGCTGATTGGGTGAGTTCAATTTCATCGCCATCCTTCAGAAAATCGTCCGACCCTCCCGCAGAAAGACCGATGTATTGTTCCCCCAGAAGTCCTGCAGTGAGGATGCTGGCGCTGGTGTCTTCTGGAAGCTGCTTGAAGGCAGGATCTATCCGCATCTCGACCAGTGCCTCATAGCGTGAAGCATCAAAGCTGATCCTCTCTACTCTGCCCAGCGTAACGCCGGCCATTGAAACAGGAGCACGCACCTTGAGGCCACCGACGTTGCCGAAGTGTGCCTTGAGAACATAACTCCCACGACTTGACTTGAAGTCACCGAGATTGCTGACTTGCATCGATACGAAGAAAAGTGCCACCAAGCCTAAAGCCACGAAGGCACCTACCCAAATTTCCGTTGTCCTTGTGACCTGCATGGATCAATCCCCAAACATCAGCGCTGTAAGTACAAAGTCAGAACCCAAAACTGCAAAAGCGGCATAGACAACGGAACGCGTCGTTGCCCGACTGACCCCCTCAGCCGTCGGAATGGCATCGTAGCCCTCGAAAACCGCAATTCCCGTGACGACAGCACCAAACACCAGGCTTTTAATGAAGCCGTTGACACTGTCATCCCAAAAGTCGATCTGGGACTGCATTTGCGACCAGAAAGGCCCCTGATCGACGCCCAAAAGTCCTACGCCGACAAAATACCCGCCCAAGACACCAATCGCTGTAAAGAGGGCAGCCAAAAGGGGCATTGAAATCGTGCCCGAGAAGAGTCTCGGGGCAATTATGCGTTTGACCGGATCGACAGCCATCATCTCCATGCCAGACAACTGCTCGGTCGCTTTCATGAGACCAATTTCCGCTGTCAGCGCAGATCCCGCCCGACCGGCGAACAGAAGTGCCGTCACAACGGGGCCTAACTCTCTGACCAAAGAGGCGGCCACCATCACGCCAAGAGACTCTTCGGCGCCGAAGTCTGACAACACATTAAAGCCCTGTAACGCGAGCACCATGCCGACAAAAAGACCGGAGATAGAAATTAACAAAATGCTAAGAACTCCAACGGAGTACATCTGCGCTAATAGAAGCCCCGGACGACGCAGAAGCTCAGGCGTACCGGTAAGAGCATGGGCAATGAAAACCACGGCTCGGCCCAATTTGCCGATCCCCTTAAGGGTCTCCTGTCCAAGCTTTTGAAAAAAAATGACCATCGCGCAGGGTTTAGTGCCGCTGATTGAGATCTATCCGGCCGATGAGGTCCACACGATAGTCCTCTGCTGGATAGTGGAAAGGTACGGGGCCATCCGGCGCACCATCTATAAACTGTCGGATCCATGTGGAATCAGAATCGGCAATCTGCTCCTTGCTGCCCTGCCCCACGACTTTGCCTGCAGAAATAATGCACACATGGTCCGCGATTTCCATCGTCTCCTTAACGTCATGAGAGACCACAATGCTGGTGAGCCCCAGTTCCTTGTTCAGGTCATGAATCAATTTCACCAGAACACCCATGGATATTGGATCTTGTCCGGTAAAAGGCTCGTCATACATCAACATGCTAGGGTCTAGAGCAATCGCCCGCGCCAAAGCCACTCGCCGCGCCATACCTCCCGACAGCTCAGATGGCATGAGATTCCTCGCCCCTCGAAGACCGACGGCCTCAAGCTTCATAAGAACAAGCGTCCGAATCATCGATTCCGGAAGTCCCGTGTGCTCTCTGAGGGGAAAAGCCACGTTGTCGTAGACATTGATATCTGTCAGCAGGGCTCCGCTCTGGAATAACATGCCCATTTCTTTGCGAAGCTCATAAAGCTCATCCATGCCAAGGGCATGAACATTTTTTCCGTTGAAATAAATGCTGCCACGCTCCGGCCGAAGCTGACCGCCAATCAACTTGAGAAGCGTCGTCTTTCCGGTGCCGCTAGGCCCCATGATGGCAGTCACCTTGCCACGCGGAATATCGAGACTTACCCCGTCAAAGATTTTCCGCTGCCCCCAGCTGTAGCTTAGATCACGAATGGAGACCAGGGCATCATCGGGTGCTTGGGTCGGCTGCATGGTCTCGGGAAGGGATTGAGATTGGATAGAAAGGCCATCCTTAGCCTTCCTATTCTCGCTTTCGAAGGGCCTACAGTCAACTTAACGACTCACGCCGAAGCTTTTCCTAAGCTGAGTATGACGCGCATCGCTTTGGGTGGAAAAAGAACTCTGTTAAAATGGAAGTTTTTCCCACCCGCCCCTATGGAGCCTCGGATGTCAAAAAAACTCCTCGATATCGTTAAGCCCGGTGTTGCTACCGGCGCTGCAGTCCAGGAAATCTTTGCGCATGCTCGCGCAAACAAATTCGCCCTTCCCGCTGTTAATGTCATCAGCACCGACTCCATCAATGCTGTACTAGAGTCCGCTGCCAAGGCACGGTCTGCAGTCATTGTTCAGGTTTCTAATGGTGGCGCTCAGTTTTTTGCCGGCAAAGGCGTAAAGCTTGATGGCCAGCAGGCTCAGGTCCTCGGCTCCATTTCAGCCGCTCGACACGTTCACCTGATGGCTGAACATTATGGCGTACCGGTCATCATGCACACCGACCACTGCGCCAAGAAGCTCCTGCCTTGGATCGATGGTCTTCTCGACGCAGGCGAAAAGCATTTCGAACAGACTGGCAAGCCCCTGTTCAGCTCACACATGCTGGATCTTTCAGAAGAATCGCTTCAGGAAAACATCGAAATCTGCTCTAAGTACCTTGCGCGCATGGCCAAGCTCGGCATGACCCTGGAAATCGAACTGGGATGCACCGGTGGCGAGGAAGATGGCGTCGACAACTCTGGCATGGATCATTCAGAGCTTTACACTCAGCCTGAAGACGTTGGTTATGCCTACGAGCACCTTGCAAAAATCAGCAAGAACTTCACCATCGCGGCCTCTTTCGGCAACGTTCATGGTGTTTACTCACCGGGTAACGTCAAGCTGACCCCTCAGATCCTGCTCAATTCACAGAAATACGTCTCTGAAAAGTTCGGCTTGCCGGCTAACTCTCTGGATTTCGTGTTCCACGGTGGTTCAGGTTCAACCCCAGAAGAAATCACCGAGGCAGTCAGCTACGGCGTGATCAAGATGAACATCGACACCGACACTCAGTGGGCCTATTGGGACGGTGTTCGCCAGTTCTACATCAAGAACGAAGGCTTCCTGCAAGGCCAGATCGGCAACCCGGAAGGGGCCGACAAGCCGAACAAGAAGTTCTACGATCCGCGCGTATGGATCCGTGCCGCACAGACCAGCATGGCGGACCGTCTCCAGCTCGCATTCAAGGAACTGAACGCAGTCGATACGCTGTAAGCCATAGGCTTTGGCCATAAAAAAAACCGGGGAGGATCCAAGATCCTTCCCGGTTTTTTTATATCTTGAAGGGCATCTAAACCCCTCACCTTCGCTTAGTCTTTAAACGCCAATACTGCTGAGTATCTGCAGAAATTCGGCAACAACGGCCGTAGCTGTCGGGTGCTCGACCTCAAAACGCTCTACCGTTTCACGGGCTTCATCGATCAGCTGCAAATGCTGGCCATCAGCACCGGCTTCGAAACGATTTTCAAGCTTTTCCAGCAAACCCTCCAGCTTGTTTCTCAGCTCAGGATGACCCTGTTCCAGCTTTTCGACTTCTGTACGAAGCTTAAATAGCGCTTCACTGACTTCTTTTTCTGCCATTTTTTTCTCCTAGAATCCGATTCTCAAAGTGCTGCCAGACGACGCTTCATGAACTCTGGCGTAGCAAATGCGGCCTTGTGAAGCTCGACATTGTAGTAACGTGACTCAAAGGAGGGCGAGGCTGCCTCAGCTTCTCTAAAGCCAGAGAGATCACTCATGGACGCCATGGTCCCACTCCACCAGCCTGATGGATAAAGGCACTGAGGGAAATAAAAGGTCTTGGTTTGCGCAAATCCAGCCGCCCTCATCGTCGAATGCATATCCATAATCAGATCTTCATGGAAAAGCGGCGATTCACTTTGCTGGACCAAGATTCCTGTTTTACCAAGGCAACGAATGCATTCACGATAGAAGGACTCGTTAAATAACCCTTCAGCTGGTCCAACGGGATCCGTACTATCCACAATGATGACATCGACGCTTCCATCTGGGGCATCTTTAACCCACTGAATGCCATCGATGAAAAGCAGTTGGGCACGAGGGTCGGAATTGGATGAACACAAATCCGGGAAGTACTTTTCAGCAAGTCGCGTTACCTGCTCGTCAATCTCAATTTGAATAGCCTCTTCAACTTCAGGATGCCTCAAGACCTCCTTCAGGCTCCCGCAGTCCCCCCCGCCAATCACCCAGACTCTTTTGGGGTTCGGGTGCGTATAAAGCACGGGATGAGTCATCATCTCGTGGTAGAGATAGTTGTCCCGGTCGGAAACCATCGTGCACCCATCGATGATCATCAACTTTCCAAACCACTCCGTATCGAACATCTCGATTTTCTGGAAAGGTGATTGCACTTCTTCAAGCTTGGACTTTACCTTGATGGAAAAGGCACTGCCCTGCTTGGGGTAAATCTCAGTAAACCAACCGGGTGACCCGATCATTCAATAATCCTCTCATGGAAATGGCGTTGGATTTTCCACATAATTGCGGTGTTATGGACTCCTCCCCTGCCCAACGAAAGGGGATTCATTTCCTGCTTCATCGGTCTGCCAGGACAAAAACTCCACAAGCATCCCTGAGGGCCCTCGGGCTGCTCCTGGATTTGCCAAGGTTTTGGGAGATTCGTTTATCAGGTGATTATAGCGCTAACATCCTCGACCTAATCGACGCGGCTTTTCGCGCCATTGACCAAGGAATTATTCGATGCCCTCGAACTGGAGCACTGCCCTTTCCCGCGAAGTCTATGCGATCGAGCACTGGGGAGAAGGCTATTTCGACATCAACGACGAAGGCCAAGTCATCGTCACGCCCTCAAGAAACCTCGGTCACGGCAAGGTGGTCTTGCCGGAAATCGTCGATGCGATCCGGAGGGAAGGGCTAACCCTCCCCGTTCTGGTTCGGTTCACCGATGTCCTTAAGGATCGGGTTGTAAGATTGACCGAAGCCTTTGCCAAAGCCCGCGAGGAACATGATTTTGAGGGGGGCTATACCCCGGTCTATCCCATTAAGGTCAACCAGCAGCGCGGGGTCATTAACGCTCTGTTAGAGAACGGTCGTTATCCGGTTGGGCTTGAAGCAGGAAGCAAATCTGAGCTACTGGCCATTCTGGCTCTCTCCGACGCTGGGACGGTCATTTGTAACGGTTACAAAGACCGTTCCTATATACGCCTCGCGCTCATCGGTCGCTCGCTTGGTCTTAATGTCTTCATCGTTGTCGAGAAACTGTCCGAACTAAGCGTTGTCCTCTCAGAGGCTGCAAACCTTGGCATTGAGCCTCAACTCGGCGTCAGGATTCGGCTTTCCAGCATTAGCGCTGGCAAGTGGCAAAACAGCGGTGGCGAAAAATCAAAGTTCGGCCTTCACAGTGGAGAAATTCTGCGTTTCATCAGTCTTCTCAAAGAGGCCGGCAAACTGGAATGGCTCAAGCTGATGCACTTCCACATGGGTTCGCAAGTCGCGGATATTGGTGACATTAAGACCGCGCTTCGCGAGGCTGCTCGCTATTATCAGGAGCTTCGGGCCCTTGGCGCCGATATCAGTGTGGCTGACGTCGGTGGCGGCCTGGGCATCGATTATGAGGGAACTCGCTCAACGAGTGACTGCTCACTGAACTACAGCATCGATGAATACGCCCACTCGATTGTTAGAGCGTTCAGTGAAATCTGCGATGAGCACCAGCTTCCGCACCCTGATCTGATTACGGAATCAGGCCGGGCCATCAGCGCCCATCATGCCGTTCTGATCACTAACATCACCGATATTGAGTCCGTACCGAATGACCCTACGCCGCCTGAGCAAACCCGCGTCAAGCCTCTGGCCGATCTTGCTGACTGTCTCGAACGACTGAAGGATGAATCGGTCATTGGTGTCTATCATGACGCACAGTTCGACATCGCCGAAGCTCGTGACATGTTTGTTCAGGGAAAAATCTGCCTCAAGGAACTGGCGGAAGCCGAGCGACTCAATGCAGCCATTGCTCACGATGTTCAGCGTCGACTGGATAGCCGTTTGCGAGCTCACCGAGAACTATTAGACGAGCTGAACGAACGATTAGCCGACAAGGTCTTTTGCAACTTTTCGCTTTTTCAGTCGCTTCCGGATGCTTGGGCTATTGGGCAGATCTTCCCGGTAATGCCGCTTCAGCGCCTGAATGAAGAACCATCGCGTCGTTGTATTGTTCAGGATCTCACCTGCGATTCTGACGGCATGATTGAACAATACATCGACCAACAAAGTCTCGAACCCACCCTCAGGCTGCACCAAACCCAGCCGGGGGAAAGCTACTTGATTGGAATTTTCCTTGTCGGTGCCTACCAAGAAATTTTGGGCGACATGCACAACCTCTTTGGGGATACCCATGCAGTAAACATCTGCCTAAACAATCAGGGTAGCTATGAGATGATGGATCCGACCCATGGCGACGGGGCCGATGACATGCTCCGCTACGTGCATATCGATCCTTCAGAGCTCGAAAGGGCTTATCGAAAGAAGCTGGTGGACGCAGACCTTTCGAACGAGCGCAAGAAGCTTTTCGAGACCGAACTGATGGCGGGCCTGAGTGCATACACCTATCTTGAAGAGTGATTGAAATTAACAATGCCATCAAACACTCAACTTAAGGCGGGATTTTTGGGCCTTGGCGCCATGGGTTCCCCAATGGCCCATCATCTTTACAAGGCAGGCTTCCTTCGGACCGTTTACAACCGAAGTCCTGAAAGAGCAGTTCGGTTCAGCCAAGACCATCCAGACATTTTGATTGCTCCATCTCCAGAGGTACTGGCCTCTGAGGTTGATGTCATCTTCTTGTGTGTGTCGGCTGATGAAGATGTCCTAGAGCAAATCAACGCAATGTCGCCGGTCCTTCAGCCCGGACAGATCGTTATCGACTGCTCCACCGTCAGTCGCATGACCGCCATGGAGGCCTCACGCCGTGTCGGTTCCTTGGGCGCTCAATTCTTTGATGCGCCGGTCACGGGCGGCGTCGAGGGAGCCCGAAATGGTGCCCTCTCTGTCATGATTGGGGGTTGCAGCACCCATTTGCCAACAATTGAGCCCCTCCTCGCCACGTTTTCAAGTCGCCAAACCCACATGGGTGAAGTCGGTTCGGGACAGGCGGCCAAGGCCGTCAATCAAGTCATGTGCGCCGGCATTAATGAGGCGGTTACCGAGGCATTAGCCTTTGGCGTCGGCTTGGGACTCGACATTGAAAAGGTGATGGATGCCGTTCGGGGAGGAGCTGCAGGAAACTGGTTTTTGGATAAACGGGGCTCATCCATGACGCAGGGCCGGTTTGCCCCCGGATTCAAGGTTGAACTCCACCAAAAGGACCTAAAAATCTGCTTGGCGATGGGACATGCCATTCAGCAGGATCTTGCACTGACACAGAAGACGTCGAACCACTACGCCAAACTTATTGAAGCGGGGTATGGCAGCGAAGACATCTCTTCCCTTTACCGCCTCAAGAGGCCTTACGCTTGAAGGCCAAGCCCCCCCAGATCACCCCTTCTATGCAGTGCAATGACGTGGTCGTCCTTGCACTGTCTGGCGACTGGTGCATAGACGCCAAGCTTCCCCCATTAGATACGATCATAGGTTTTCTCCTGCAAGAAAAACCGAAGCGCGCCACCCTCACCGCAACCGATCTTGGATCATGGGACAGCGCCTTACTGACTTTTCTCATTCGACTCAGTCAAGTTCTGGAACAACAAGGTATTGAGCGAGATGACAGCACCCTGCCTAAAGGTGTTTTGGGAATGATTGCCCTCTCGCAGGCGGTTCCAGAACGTCAGGATGCGATCAGGGACCAAATACCCAATGATTTTCTGACGTTGGTCGGCCATCATGCCATTTGGCTTCAGAAAGACTTTTTCAGGCTGGCAGACTTCATTGGTGAGATATGCATTGCCTTTGGCCGCCTGCTCAGGGGCAGGAGCCGTATGCGTTGGTCAGACGTTATGACCCAACTACAGGAGTGCGGCCCGAGTGCCCTCCCGATTATCAGCCTTATTGGAATTCTGATGGGCATGATCCTCGCCTTTGTTGGTGCGGTTCAGCTAAAAGTATTCGGCGCCCAGCTTCTGATTGCTGACCTTGTAGGGCTTGGAATGGCCCGCGAAATGGGAGCCATGATGACCTCGATTTTGATGGCGGGCCGGACAGGATCCGCCTTTGCTGCCGAACTTGGGTCAATGACGGTCAACGACGAAATTGACGCCTTGAAGACCAGTGGCTTTTCACCGATTGAGTTTCTGGTACTTCCGCGCATCATCGCCATGTTCCTCACCATCCCTTTTCTCTGTCTTTTTGCGGACATTCTGGGGATTTTTGGAGGATCAATCGTCTCCGCGGCTCTTTTTGATGTATCCATCCCAGAATACCTTCAGCAACTCAACGTTCGCATGCGTCCCGTCGACTTTGAAGTCGGCATTGGCAAATGTGCAGTTTTTGGCATTCTCGTCGCAGTTGCAGGGTGTTTTCGGGGGCTGCAGTGTCAGAGAAATGCCGCATCCGTGGGCCTTGCCACCACCTCAGCAGTCGTTACAGGGATTGTCTTCATTGTTGCCTCCGATGCTGTGATGACGATGATGATCACCGCTTTGGACCTCCTCAAAAGATGAACACCCCTCCAGAGCGGTTGCCAGAATCATCCCCACAGAGCAATGCCACGGGGAAAATCCCCCATATTGAGGTCAGCGACCTGACGATGGCCTACGATGGCTTTGTTATTCAAAAGGGGATGAACTTCAGGGTTAGGCGAGGTGAAATTTTCATCATCATGGGTCCGAGTGGCTGTGGGAAAAGTACACTCCTGAGGCATCTGATTGGAATCAAAGCCCCAACCAGTGGCTCCGTTCGCTTCGATGGACTTGACCTTTGGGGGGTAGATGACGTCACGCGAGACACCCTTCTGCTCAGAATGGGCATCCTCTATCAAAGCGGGGCACTGTGGAGCTCAATGACCTTGGCTGAGAACATCGCACTCCCCCTTTCGGCACACACACGGCTCTCAAGGAAGGAAATTGCAGAGTTGGCCTCGTTCAAACTCTCTTTGGTCGGCTTATCCGGATTCGAAGATTACTATCCCGCAGAAATCAGTGGAGGGATGCAAAAACGAGCTGCACTTGCAAGAGCCATTGCACTGGATCCTGAAATCCTTTTCTTTGATGAGCCTTCCTCTGGACTCGATCCCATAAGTGCCGGGAGGTTAGATGAACTCATCGTACATCTGACAGAAAGCCTGGGAAGTACGGCAGTAGTCGTCACCCATGACCTCGCCAGTATCCTTGAGATTGGGACGAATTCAATTTACCTCGACATCGAGACCAAGAGCATTCTTGCCGAAGGCCCACCGGGGGATCTCCTTGAAATTTCCTCGAGCCAAAATATCCGGGATTTCCTGAGTCGGGGGCAAGGCTCAAAGCTCAGCGAAAGCCCGTCGGAGGGTCATAAGCTATGAAAAGCGTTGCACACCCCAGACTCATAGGCCTTTTTGTCCTTTTGGGACTCGGCCTATGGACCATTATCATTATCATGTGGGGGAGTGGAAGTTATTTCAGCACCCTGCCCCGCTACGTCATCTATTTTGAAGGATCGGTCAACGGGCTAGCTCCTGGGTCCGTAGTTCGACTCAAAGGCGTTACTATCGGGAAGGTGCTTCAGGTCAAAGTCAGCTACAACCCAGAGTCCAACCAACTCCTGACACCTGTCGTCGCTGAGATGGATTTTGCCAAAATGGTCGAACCCCACTCACAACATAGCCCCTCGTTAGACCTTGCCAGCCTCATCCAGCACGGGCTCAGGGCGCGTCTTGGAGTTCAAAGTCTGGTGACCAACCAACTTTTCGTCGATCTTGAGTTCCTGCCCAAGACCAGCCCGCATGCTGTTGGCGCTCTGGATGCGGGACTTCCCGAAATCCCGACAGTGACTTCGACAAAAGAGGAATTGGAGAAAACGCTGGAACACACCGCACGAGAAGTCCGTGATCTTCCTCTTCGAGAGACACTGGAGATGGCGCTTCAGGTTTTGCGGGATACCGATCACTTGATTACGAAACCTGAAACAAGCGCAAGCATCGACCGCCTCAATGACAGCCTAGCCGAACTCAAACAGTTAATGCGGCACCTCGATGCGGTCGCGCAGGATGGCAACATCATGATCAAACAACTGAATGGGCAGCTCCCTCCTTTGGTGTCTTCCGCAACCGAAACCATGAAACAAGCTAAATCCAGCTTAGCCTCGATTGGCGATCTGACCCAATCCGATTCCGAGTTGGGCCAGGCACTTCACGATGTTTCAGAGGCAGCGCGAGCTATTCGGCGTCTAGCCGACACCTTGGAGCGGCATCCTGATTCGGTCCTCTATGGCAGAAAAGCGACTGAGCAGAAATAGGAAATCATTAAACACTGCCATCCTTCAGCTCTTAAGGATGGCATAATGTCTGCATGGGAATACTGAACGCCATGCCTTCCTCCGCACAGGATGAATCGGACTATCCACGATCCGAATTGCTTTGCTCCTCCGCCCGGAGAGTAATCGAGAATGAGGCCGCTGCGGTTCTAGCGCTCAGTGAGCGTATCGATGAGCGTTTTGCCAGTGCCTGTCGACTGATCTTGGGCTGTAAGGGCCGTGTTGTCGTCACCGGCATGGGAAAATCCGGCCACATTGGCGGTAAGATCGCAGCCACCTTGGCCAGCACGGGCACACCTTCCTTTTTTGTGCACCCTGGGGAAGCCGGTCACGGGGACCTTGGAATGATTACGCAGGACGATGTGCTTCTTGCACTCTCACACTCTGGAGATTCTTCCGAAGTCCTAACCATTCTTCCAATGCTTAAACGGCTCGGAATTCCTCTTATTGCCATGACCGGAAAGGCCGAGTCACCTCTTGGGCGACAAGCGGATGTCGCTCTCGATACTGCCATTGCCGAAGAGGCTTGCCCCTTAGGGCTCGCTCCGACTTCTAGCACCACTGTGGCCCTTGCCTTGGGCGATGCGCTGGCCGTGGCTTTACTCGAAGCCAGAGGCTTTAGCCGCGAAGATTTTGCGTTTTCACATCCCAGCGGAAGTCTTGGGCGAAAATTGCTGATTCGCATCAAGGATGTCATGCATACCGGTGATGATATCCCTCAGGTTGCCGCAAATGTCGCGGTTCGGGACGCGCTCATTGAAATGACCGCAAAAAAACTCGGTATGACCGCGGTGACAGACAAGGACGGCTCCCTGCTGGGTATTTTCACGGACGGCGATCTTCGAAGACTTCTGGAACGTGGTATTGATGTTCACAAGACCGTCATTCGGGATGTCATTCAAAAAGGTTGCAGCACGGTTTCCCCCGACTGTCTTGCCGCCGAAGGCGTGAGAATCATGGAAGAAAAGCGCATCAGCGCACTGTTGATCGTTGATGGAAATAGTCGGCTCGTGGGCGCTCTCAACATGCACGATCTGCTTCGGGCAGGAGTGGTCTAGTGATCGATCAGGTATCCGCGGACGTCATCGAACGCGCTGCGAAAATTCGGCTGCTGATCTGTGATGTCGACGGTGTCCTGACGAATGGCCAGCTTTTCTTTACGCCGACCGGTGATGAACTCAAGGGATTTCATGCCAGAGACGGGCATGGCATTAAATTGGTTCAGCGTGCAGGTATTGAGACAGCTGTCATCTCCGGGCGACGATCGCCAGCGGTAGCCCTCCGAATGGAAAGCTTGGGGGTTCGCCACGTCTATCAAGGCCATGAACACAAACTGGCTGCCTTCGAGGAGTTACTAGACAAACTTAAACTTGGTCCAGAGGCGGCCTGTTTTATTGGTGATGACCTTTTGGATCTCACGTTGTTACGGCGGGTGGGGCTGGCTGTTGCCGTTGCCGACGCCCACTTCACGATCCAAAATGCCGTCCACTACACGACACGACTCCCCGGTGGCTATGGGGCTGTCAGAGAAATCTGTGATCTGATTCTGTATGCGCAAGATAAACTGGAAGCAGCTGTCAGTTCATATCACTGAGGCGCTCTCCTCCCTTGGAAGCCATGGCCGCACCGCGCTGGCGATTATCGTCATGCTCCTTTCCTGGTGGCTAGCAGGAACCCTCGGACCCCGCGAGGACAGTCACAAAAAGGCCAAGGCAGGACGCGTGGATTACTACACAAAAGGACTTCGCAGAACCGTAATGGGGGTCGATGGCAATCCAAAGGAGTATTTGGTATCCCAGGAAATGGTCCACTACGAAGAAGAGGACACTGCTGAGCTATATCGCCCTGTGATCACTCTTTTCGTAAAAGATGGCCCACCTTGGGTCATTAATTCTGAAACTGCCAAAATCCCCGGCAACAGCGAATTCATTTTCCTTAATGGCGACGTCCTCGTCGAAAGGGATGAGAATAAAGACGGGCGAACGATGCGAATTGAAACCACCAATGTTCGCACCATTCCTGATAAGGACTATGCCGAAACGGATGAATATATTCGAGTCATCAGTCCGCCGGACTTTATGACCGGCACCGGTGCCACCATTAATTTTGGCAGCAATCTCAACTATCGGATCCTGCATGATGTCAGGAGGAGACACGACGTTGAATCTGAGACGACTGAACAATAGGCGTCGATCAAATAAGCCAACCGCGCTGGCTATGAGTGGGCTTGCGCCGCTTCTCATTCAAACGGTCCTGACCTGCGTCACGCCCTCAGCAATGGCACTGACTTCAGACTCAAAGCAGCCAATGCTCATCGAGTCGGATGACATGATCTACGACGAGGGCAAAGGAGAAACCGTCTACATGGGAAATGTAAAGGCAACTCAGGGTAGCCTTGAAGTCACCGGTGAAAAGATGATCATCAATCAGCAAAAGGGCGAATCTGACCAGATGATCATGTTTGGAAAGCCCGCAAGACTGAAGCAGACCCCGGATGGCGGGGGGCCGGACAATCATGGCCTTGGGGATCGTGCCGATTATTTTCCCGATTCAGGCATCCTGATCCTGAACGGCAATGCCATGACCTGGGAAGGCCCCTTGCCTGAAACCAGCGAGCATACCGTTAAGAGCGATCACATCGAATACGATACAAAAAACTCCATCTATAAAGCGGGTACCCCCAAGAGCGCCAAACACAGAGTTCACGTTCGCATCCTGCCCAAAGAGAACAAGGAGCCCAAGGAGTAACGATGGCCATCCTGTCCACCCAAAACATCATCAAACGCTACCATAAGCGGAATGTGGTCGATGGCGTGTCGGTTGAAATCCGGACAGGCGAGATCGTCGGCCTTCTGGGCCCCAATGGCGCCGGTAAAACCACCAGCTTTTACATGATTGTTGGACTGATTACCCCTGATGACGGACAGGTCCTGCTGGATGGGCAGGACATCTCACACATGCCGATGCATGAGCGCGCTCGTCTGGGAATCGGTTATCTCCCTCAGGAGCCATCCATTTTCCGAAAACTCACAGTGCAGGAAAACCTGATGGCCGTTCTTGAGTTACGACCTGAGTTGACGCATGGCCAGAGGGAACTGATTGCCGGAGAATTGCTCGAAGAGTTCAATGTGGGGCATCTTCGACATCAACCCGCGATGGGGCTTTCCGGCGGTGAAAGGCGTCGAGTCGAAATCGCAAGAGCTTTGGCCTGCGAACCCCGCTTCATGCTTCTGGATGAGCCCTTTGCAGGTGTTGACCCCATTTCAATCATCGACATTCAGAAGATCATCCTGCATCTTCGAGAGCGGGGAATCGGCATCCTGATTACGGAACACAATGTTCGCGAAACTCTGGGGACCTGTGACCGCGCTTACATTCTTGCAGGTGGCCGCGTAATTGCGGAAGGCCATCCGAACGAAATTGTTGAAAATCCGGAAGTACGACAGGTTTACCTGGGCGAAAACTTTTCGATGTAAACCCTACTCATAGATGCAAACAATTCCAATCCCAGTGTCACCCTTCATCCAACATTCAGCCGCGATGCCACGATGAAACAGTCTCTTCAACTCCGAATGGGGCAGACACTTGCGATGACCCCCCAGTTGCAACAGGCCATAAAGCTGCTGCAACTTTCCAGCATGGATCTTCAGCATGAGATTCAGGAGGCCTTGGACTCCAATATGATGCTGGAAACTGCCGATGACGAATCGGCGACGGTAACTGAAGGATCTCTGATATCTGAGCCATGGAGCACAAGCGAAAAGGACTCAGAATACCGAGAACTTGGGGACATGGATGCTCCTGCCGACATTCCTCAGGAACTTGCCGTCGATGTTTCATGGGATGAAATGTACGACAGCCTGCCGACGCTCGGAGCCAGTGGGAGTGTGGGTGCCGAGGGCGATGACTTCCAGCAACAGGGAGCCTCCGGAGAGAGTCTCCATGAGCAATTAACCTGGCAGCTTGAGCTTGCGCGATTCAGTGAGCGCGACCATGCCATTGCAATCGCCTTGGTGGATGCCATTAACGAAGATGGCTACCTTGGAAGCAGCCTGGATGACGTTCATCAGGGTCTTTTGCCCCAGATTCCGGCACTGGACCTCGACGAAGTTTTGGCCGTATTGCATCAGATTCAAAACTTTGACCCACCAGGCGTTGGAGCGACAGACCTTTCTGATTGCCTTCGAATTCAACTTAAACAGTTACCCGATCAAACCCCTTTCAGGGCAGAGGCTCTGACACTGGTCGAAAAACATCTTGAGCTACTGGCAAAACGTAATGTCATTGCGCTGAAGCGACTTTTAAACTTGGAAGACGAGGAACTGGCGAAAGTCGTCGCCTTGGTCAGGAGTCTTGAGCCCAAGCCTGGAAGACTGGTCCAGCGTGATGACACCCACTACATCACACCCGATGTCTATGTAGTCCGAATGAATGACCGATGGACCGTCCGACTGAACCCCAAAATATCGCCAAAGCTCAGAGTGAACCCGACCTATTCGGGAATGGTCCGCCGCGCTGATAACAGCGCAGACAACACCACGATGCGGAATCATCTGCAAGAGGCTCGATGGTTTATCAAAAGCCTACAAAGTCGGAATGAGACTCTTCTTAAGGTGGCGCGCAGTATCGTCGATAGACAACAGGCCTTTCTCGATGATGGCCCCATTGCCATGAAGCCTTTGGTGCTCAGAGATATCGCAGAGGAAGTCGAAATGCATGAATCCACGATTTCCCGTGTGACCAACCAAAAATACATGCATACACCGAACGGGATATACGAATTCAAGTATTTCTTCTCAAGCCATGTCTCAACTCAGGGTGGTGGCGAATGTTCGGCCACAGCGATCAAGGCCTTTCTGAAGGAGATCGTGGACGCAGAAGACCAACGCAAACCCCTCAGCGATGACGCGATCGCATCAATCTTCAAGGAAAGAGGCATCAACGTCGCAAGAAGGACCATTGCAAAATATCGAGAAACGCTCAACATTCCTTCCTCTAGCGAAAGGAAACAAGTTTTTTAATCCAAAAACAACATCAGAGAACTCAACATGCAAATTGAAATTACAGGTCATCACATCGACGTCACCGAGGCCATGCGGAGCCATGTTCTTGAAAAGTTCTCACGTCTGAAGAAACACTTCGACAAGGTACTTGAAGTGCATGTCATTCTCAGCGTTGAAAAGCTCTCACAAAAAGCCGAAGCCACTGTTCACATCAACGGCGCAAATCTTTTTGCCGAAGACAGCCAGGAGGACCTCTACACGGCGATCGACAACCTTGTCGACAAGCTGGATCGCCAGGTACTCAAACACAAGGAAAAGCACCTCAACCACTGATATCCCAGTGAATTGTCCAGCTGAGTAGCGATCTTGCGCCTCATCATCGTTAGCGGGCTATCCGGTTCTGGGAAGAGCATTGCGCTCGAGACCCTAGAGGATAGTGGCTATTACTGCATCGACAACCTCCCCGTGGCACTGTTTGAGCCTTTCGTGCGCAACGCCATGCAGGATCGACACGAGGATTACAGTAAGGTCGCCATCAGTATCGATGCGCGCAACCGCAGCAAGAGCCTACAACAGTTCCCGGAGACCTTAAAGCTCGCCGGTGAACTGGGCATCTCCTGTCAGGTCCTTTTTCTTAAGGCGGACCGGGAAAATCTTCTCAAGCGCTTCAGCGAAACCCGCCGAAAACATCCTCTGACCGATAGTGACCATTCGCTGACCGAGGCCATTGATCAGGAGCAAGCCTTACTGATTCCCGTATCCAGTCGAGCTGATCTGGTCATTGATACAAGTCACACCAATATTCACCAGCTCAGAAACCTCATTCGAGAGCGCGTAGGAACGCGAAGCGAACAGCGAATGTCGATCTGTTGCATGTCGTTTGGTTACAAAAACGGTATGCCCATAGATGCCGACTTCACCTTTGATGCGCGCTGCCTTCCGAACCCCCATTGGGAGCCAACGCTTCGTGACAAAACCGGCTGTGACCCGGAAGTGAGGGATTTTCTCGACGAGATCCCCGAGGTACAGGCTTTTCTCAGCGACGTCGCGCAATTCATGCTGAGCTGGGCACCACGATTTTCAGAAGACGATCGGAGCTACCTAACCATCGCCATTGGCTGCACCGGAGGCCAGCATCGATCCGTCTATCTGACCGAAGCGCTGGGTTCAAAGCTGGGATCGGGTCACTATGACGTTTTGATTCGCCACAGGGACTTGCGTTGAAGACTTATCAATTGAGCCGCTTGCCGCTGATACTGGCCTTTTTGGGATCCTCTCTTGCACTCAGCGGTACAGCTGCAGAAAACCATACAACTGCAAAAAAGTCTGACAATCCACCCAAAACAGCTAAGCAGCCTGACCGAGCACTGACCCTCGTCTATCTCACAACCAACCTCCCCTCGAGGATTCCTCGACCCTTCTTTGATCCTGAAATCAAGGGACTGGGAAGCCAAGGTGCAGCCCTGGGCGTTGATGACAACAACACGACGGGGCGATTCACAGGACAATCATTTACTCTAAAAACCGTCGCAGTCGAAGACCCCGCGACGCTTGAAACCCAATTCAAAAGCCTTCTTGCTGACCAGCAGTCTTACTTTCTGATGGATTTGCCAACAGATGTCATGCTGAGTCTTTCGAAGCTCCCGGAAGCCAAAGACAGCATTGTGATGGATGTCGCCAACGGAGATGACCGCCTCCGAGGTCCGGACTGCCAAAACAACATCTTTTTCCTGATGCCCAGCAATGCCATGCGGTCGGATGCGCTCGCGCAATACCTTGGTAAAAAGCGCTGGCAAAAATGGTTTTTGGCCATTGGCCCCACGGAGAGTGATCGCCTTCTTGCGGAGTCGTTTCGCCATTCAGCCCGAAAGTTTGGCGCAAAAATCATCAAGGAAGCCACCTGGTCTTACACTTACGATGATCGGCGCAGCCCAGAGTCTGAAATCCCTGTATTTACCCAAGGGGAGGATTACGATCTGATGCTGGTCGCTGACGCACAGAACCAGTTTGCAGACCTCTTCCCTTACCGGACCTGGCAACCCAAACTAGTGGCCGGAAGCGCAGGCCTGACAGCGACTGCCTGGCACAGAACTCACGACGCTTGGGGCGCTCTTCAGCTTCAGAATCGATTCAAGGACAAGTTTGCCAGACCCATGCTTGAACGGGACTATCTGGCATGGCTTGCAGCTCGAAGCCTTGGCGAAGCGGCAACGCGAGGTCACTCGACGAACGCCGCCGATATTAAACGAACCTTACTGGATCCTTCTTTCCAGGTCGCAGGATTTAAGGGCGTCCCTCTGAGCTTCAGGTCATGGGATCATCAAATGCGGCAACCCATCCTGCTCGGCGCCGAACGCTCGGTGGTCGCGGTCGCGCCAATCGATGGTTATCTGCACCCAGAAAATAGTCTTGATACGTTGGGCACAGATGAACCTGAATCAAGTTGCTCCTTGAAACAAAAGACCGCTTTGCCGTCTCCTTGAATCTCCTTGAGTCTTGACGAACTGTTCGTTTCGCGTTTAAATACACGACTTGTTCGCGTCTGGCCAAGTAGCTCAGTTGGTAGAGCAGGGGATTGAAAATCCCCGTGTCGGCGGTTCGATTCCGTCCTTGGCCACCATAGTCATCTGATTTGGTTGGGGTTTTTTGCCGCTCTTCACAGTCCCTTGGTGACCGCCAAAGGGAACCACTTTGGAGAACGCGAAATGACCACAGAAATCCAGTCCCTTGCTCCTTCAGTTGCCGCTGAATTAGCACCCCCTGCACTAAGCCCCGAGCTTATAGCTGCTTTCATGCAGTTTATGGCTCAGCAGATGGCTTCAGGCGCAGAAAAAACACCAGTCCCCAGCACTCCCCCATCCTTGCTCATTCCTAATCAAGGGATTATCAAGCGATCAGCTGATAACCTTTTCGGCGACCTCTGCGATGAATATCTCAAAGATTACCGTGGGCGCGATACAACACGTTACACCAGAACCGAATACTGGAAAGGACGAATCGGAAATCTGACCATTGGCCAAATTGATGATGACGTTATCCGGGATGAACTCGACCACTTAGCAACCCGCCCTGCCCTCTCCTTTCATGGCCGCGATGCTCACGGCAATGCGATCCACAAGACCAGAGGCAAGGCTTTGTCTGGATCTACTCTCAACAGGTATAGGGCTGCCCTATCTGCCATCCTGACATGGGCGCAGAAAAAAGGAATCACCCCGAAGAATTACGTCCACCCATGTACAGCAGTCCCCTTGCAGGAGGAAGGAAAGCCAAGACTCCGATACCTCACCAGCGAGGAGATAACTCGCCTATTGGACGCTTGTCGAAATAGCCGCTGGGCAGCATTGTGGCTGATTGTCCGCATGGCTCTCTCGACCGGCGCAAGAAGAGGAGAACTCCTTTCTCTCACTTGGGAATCCATCGACCTTGAGCGAGGCACAGCCAGCCTTGCCGAAACGAAAAACGGCGACCGGCGCACCTTGATTCTGTTGCCTGACGTAGTTGAAGAACTGAAAACATTCAAACCCAAGAACGGCAACACCGGCCTAGTGTTTGCCAGCTCTAAGAATCCCAGAAGGCCGATGCAGTTTGAGAAGGTTTGGCAGGAGGCATTGGCCGAGGCCAAAATCAAAGGTTTTGTCTTTCACGGTTTGAGGCACACGGCCGCAAGTCATTTGGCGATGGCGGGAGCCAGCTTGACCGAAGTTGGCGACCTTCTAGGACACCGCACACTGGCCATGACGCGCCGATATAGCCATCTTTCCACCAGTCACAAGGCTGATCTTGTCTCTCGCGTTTTTGGGGATTTACGATGACCGAAACACCAAAGGATAGGCTGTCCCCAACAAGCCTTGCCGACTTGGATCAGGACAGCCCGTTTAATCTGGTCTATCAAGCATGGAGGCAGGGCAACCCCCTGCCTCTGGCTGCATACATCCGCGAGAACGGCATCAGAAGCCAATGGGAGGCCGACATTCTGGCGAACATAGCTACGGAAGGAGACAGGCTCAAGGCCCGTGGCAACAGCACCGAAAAGGCAGTTCAGAAACTACGCCTATATGCCCATATCAAGGGCGACCTAAAGCTGTCATGGGATGAGGTTTACCGGCGAGTAAGTCACATCACGCGCAAGTCGGAAGAAGCCCTCAAAAAACTCAGAAAGCGGGAAGGCATCAAGTAACCACAGAAAAGGGACATTTCTAGAAAATCTGTCCCTTCTGCCCCTCTCACTATCGCTCCAATCTACGCAAAGGGGAACGGCAATACCCCCAACCAAGTTAGATATGGAGCAAACAATGATCGAAAAAGTTAAAAGCCTAGACAGCTATCAAGCCAGTCACGAGGAAATCTTTCCTACCACGCAATCGTTACTCTGGTTTTGCAGAGTCAACAAAGACGAGCTTTATAGCCGCGGGATTATGTTGAAGATTCTCAACCGCAAGATGGTTGATGCAGAGGCAATGGATGCCTTTGTGCTTGAGGTTGGATCAAGGAGGGCTGCATGAAGGATGCCCCCCAGAGCCTTGCCGAGCGTACCGAGGGGCGCGAAGAACGCCCAAACATGATACCAGACACCCTAGATCTGTCGCGTTCTAGGGGTGGCAATTCAAACCTAGCCCTAGAGAATTGGAACCCCACAGAGGCCGAGCTTGTGGAAGCTCTCAGCAAGCCTACTGTCGGCTCCAAGGATGGCAGTTACTTTGTGCGCGGCCCGACCGATACGGGAAGCCGCTGCGATGCAGGGATGCCACGCGCAACAGTCCTCATCATCGACGGGGATAAGCAGATAGACGAGGATGGCGTGCTCATCGACGGGTGCGTACACCCCAGCCTTGCCCATGAAGCCCTGACCGAGTTGGGAATTCGTCACTTCATTTACACCAGTTACCGCCATGACCTGACGCCGGGGTTTTTCAAATGGAGGGCAGTCATTCCATGCGTGATGCTGAACCCGCACGAACTCCCCGCCATGTCGAACTGGATCTGCGATCAGTTGCAAGGCTTGGGGTGTATGGTTCATCAGGTCGGTGAGATGAGCACATGGAGTCAGGCATGGTACTTCCCGCGTGTTCGCGATGAGGAAGCCGAGTTTCTTTTCTATGACGGATTTCTCGAAGGACTAGAACCCATAGGACGCGACAAGGTTGATGCGATCACGGCGGCATTCAAGGCCGAGGAACGCAAAGCCTTGCCGGAATCCAATGGCCGCGCATCCGAGAAGGACGCTAATAGCCCCATTGGGCGATTCAACAAGACCCATGACAGCCTTAAGGCGTGGGACGACCTCCTTAGCCGCTATGGTTTTGAGTTTGATCGTTCGGAATGGCTGAATGAGAACGAGGCGGCGAGGTATCTCCCGCCTGACTCCACAAGCGGCAAAGCGGGGGTTAACGTCTACCGTGGCCGGGATGATGGCGAATTGCTGGTGTATTCGCACAATTCGTCATTTGACCTCGGAGGCAAGGCTTGCGATTACTTCGGGCTGTACCAAAAGCTGGAGCATGGAGACGACCTCGCCGCTGCGTTTGCTGCAATCCGAGCAAAGGAGGATGAATCCCCGAAGCTGGAAAATGAGGCAGCGTTTGATCTTCGCGGGTTTTCGATTACCGGGCAGAGCGCCGCACTGATGAAAGAGGCGCGAGAGGCCGTGCACATTCTCGGACGCTTCGCGGTACTCGGGCAGATAACCTACCTGTACGCACCACCCAATTCTGGCAAGACGCTAATTGTCCTGAGAGAACTCTGCAACAGTCTTGCTGCCGGTGTCCTCAAATCGGAAGACACTTTCTACATCAACGCCGACGACAACCAGCAAGGGATGCTTGAGAAACTGGTCTTGGCTGAGGAATACGGGCTACAGACGCTGGTGCCGGGGTACAACGGATTCAAGTTGAACCAGTTCAAAACCTACCTACAACAGATGACGGATGGCAAGGCTGCGCTTGGGAAGGTCATCGTCCTAGATACGGTCAAGAAGGTCGCGAACATAATGGATAAGAAGGACTCAACTGAATTCGGGAAACTGCTCCGGGCTTTTGCTCTTCAGGGGGGGTCTGTCATTTGCCTCGCACATACAAACAAGCACAAAGACAAGGAAGGCAATTTGGTCTTTGCCGGGACCGCCGACAGTAACGACGACTCAGATTGCGGATACATCCTAAATATCGAGGGATATGACAGCCTAACCGGAACGCGAACAGTGACTCTGGTGAACATCAAGCAGCGTGGTGGCGTAGCGGAAAAGTGCGTCTACACCTACTGCGCCCGAAGCGAGGCGAGCTATATCGACAAACTGAACTCGGTCACCTGCCTTGAAGGTGACGAAGCCGAAGCCGTGCGTGCTCATGTCTCGCGGGAAAAACGCAAAGAGGATGACCACGACGTCATTTTGCTCATTGCGGGAGCACTACAGGATGGACCGGCTAACCTGACTGAGATACTTGAGGAATGCCATCGTCACGGAATTTCGCGAGCACGGACTAAAGCGGTATTGGAGCGTTGGCGCGGCGAGGATATGAGCCGTGGCGCTTTGTGGAGTGAGTCACGCGGAGACAAAAACGCACGAATTTTCACCGTAGTCGAAAGCCGCATGACAGATGTGATTCCGCGCTCCGGAACCAGTTGACCTGAGCGCGGAGAAATTCAGTTGGCAAGGCTTCTTGGGCACACACTGGCCAACAGGATAACTGGTTAACATAAACAACAGAAATAACTAAATAACACAAATAACTGGCTAACTCAGGCAGGGTGCGGGATACAGACCCGCAGCCTTGCTGATAAAGGCTTCTAGCGGGGCGCCGAATCCCGTTCCGTTTTTCTGTTATCGAGTTATTAAGTTATTCAGCGTGCGCCCTGTTATCCGAAAAATACCCACAGACTTGCCTTAATTATCCTGTCCGTGACTCGCTCAAACCAAAGGATTAATCATCCTCTCATCAGGATTCCCGATTTAAGTCGCGATTACAGCTTGGCTACCCATTCCCCGCTCGGTATAGTTTTAGTGGCTTATATCGACTCTCAGGAGCATCCATGAAGAAACAACAACCCGCCGCACCTCGACCAAAACTAGAACCTGTATCCAGCGCGATGCAGTGTCCTGGATTATGGCGATTGATTACCGATGGAAACGAAAGCCTTGCTGAATTGATTGTTTGTGCAGACAGAGGCCCGGATGCCATAGAGCGCGGCATCCAGACTGCTATCCATGATGGTTGGCCGATGCTGATGGTTTTGCCTGCAATCGTTCCTGACGGGTATCTATGCAACCCATATTGATAATATGGAAAATAAATTTGACAGGTATCAGATATTCCTTGATGGTTTACTTTTACTGGGTTAATCTTAGGATATTGGCGGTTTAATTAAGGCTCAAAGGTTTATCTGGCATGGGAAAGAAACGTGGACCCCGTCTTCATGACTTGAAACACATCAAGCAGGAACTCGGGCACGTATACCGGCAGGCCAAAATGGGCGAGATTGATATATCGGACGCAAGCAAGTTGGCGAATATCCTTCAGATATTGGCGCGGATTATCCAGGGATCTGAATTGGATGACCGTCTGACAGCCTTAGAGACTCAAATTGCAAAGCGTTAAGAACCGCGTCACCCGCCTTGAGCAATACCGCCCCCGGCACTACCACCAGTATCAGCTTGCAGTAACGATACTCGCGCCTGACTCGGCCACAGATGATGAGCTGGCAGCAATGAAAGCAAAACACCCGGATAGGCGGTATGTCCGTCAAACCGATTTTCTGAACGAATGTTGTTGAGGTTATTAAATGGGTCACCGCACAAATGCAATGGCTGAACTCTCCGGGAGATTCAACCGCATTGAGAACACCGGCCGGATTGCCGAGCCGTTCAGCAAGCTAACCACAGCGATCAGGGCATTGGAGGAACTCCACTCAGCCCGTGACCTGACCATGCCAGCAGAGCATCACATCGCCAAGGTAGGCCGCGCAGCCCAAAGCCTTGCTTCAAAGCTCGATAGCATCAAGAGCCAAGCCCTGAGCCACTACAGTCATGAATCAGGCAAGCTATCAGGGATGATCGTGGACCGTTTGAATCTCAAGCCGAACCGCTTTGAGGCTGAACTCAGAGCCGCGCTCCTTGCAATGCCCAGCCTTGCCGACCGCATCAGTTGGTTACAGGAAGCTGCCAAAGACCCAGCCAACGGACCTCTCTTGGCCGCTGTCATCGAAGCTCCACCCGCCCTGACTGGAATCAGCACCGAAGCGATGCGGGTAGTCGAGAAGGATTTCATCCAAACTCACGCACCTGACCTAGTGCAGATTCAACAGGATCTCGATGATGCCCTGAGCATCACCTCATCAGCTCACAGAACCGCATCAGTGATGACCGCCGAATTCCAGAACCCTGCCGAACTCAAGAGAATTTCCGAGGCAGAGCAGGCAGCCGCTCAAGCGCAACAGCGAATGAACGAGGCCTTGATATGAAGCCACCTATTATCGACACGCTGGAAAGCCTAACGGATGATCAGATATGGTGGGTCTATTCGCTTATGGCCTATGAAGTTGAATGCCGCATTCGACAGCATCAGCTCGATGCAATCCGAATTGCTCAGACCATTCCCGTCCGCGCAGACTTGCATTACCTGCAACAGGAATTTACCGGCGCACTGTCCAGAAGGGATGATTTCCTCAAGGCCAACAAAATCTGGGACGAGCAATGAAAGGCTTACATTCACACGCCGCCCAAGTCATCCAAAAGGGTCTACAGACACCTGACCCAGCCGGAAGGCGTTACAGCGTAAATACAGGACAGACACCACCAGCCTTGTCCTCACTGCCTAATCAGCGCCCATCGACTGCTGCGCAAAAGAAATAAAATCTCCATCCGAGAAGAAATGACGAAGGCCTCTCGTCAGTCAGTTACCCCTCTTCTGAGGGGTTTTTTTACACCCAAGCCTTCCGATTTAAGCCCTTCGGGATTGCTAATCCCTTGCTTTTTTGCCTTCGATTAAAATTAGATGTTAGATTCTGTTCTTTACTTTCGCTGCGGGAAGGATGTTTGGATGAAAAAAATATTTATCACTTTGCTTTCTTTCAGCTTCATGGCTGCATGCGCCTCGATAGGGAAGGACTTCGCCTTGGAAGATGCCAACAAAATAAAGAATGGCATGACGCGGGATGATGTTGTTTTAGTTATGAAAGGAAAGCCATACGGGGTTACGAATGATTCGTTTACCTACTTATATTCGGCAGCAAATGGAATAACAGGAAAGACTGAAGTAAGGAAGTTCGACGTTGATTTTGACCAGCAAGGAAGAGTAAAAAATGCTCCCGAAGGGGGGTACTTTAAGGAGGCAGTGAACTCTAAGTACATGGACAATTGATCCGATCCAATCTGTAGCCCGTTATTTATCTTAATGGTTCCGTAACAGCCAATAACAGCAGGTTGACCACTGTGAGATTAATTATATTTCTTGTGCTAACAGCATTTTTCTCTCTTGAATCAACGGCAGCCAATCTCACGATGTATGATTTGGCCGGAACCTGGACCTTAAAGGAAAAAATAATTGAAAACGGTGACATTCCTCTTGATGCCCATGGCTATCCTTCAGGTAGTAAACTCATTCTGACTGAAAGTTGCGAAATAACCGTTATAGACAAAGCATCTGGACGCCTTCAATGTGGCGATCAGTTACTTCAAATAGATATAGTAAAGAAGAAACTAGCCCTAACTCCATTGACTGATGGCCTTTACAATGGATTCATTGACACGATCAAGCAGGCATGGCTTGCGAAGAACGGCCGCATATATGACAACAGCAGCTCTCATATAACCTCCACTAAGAAGGAGCTAAGGCTAGCCAGTACCATATTTCCGACTAAATCAGTCCCCCTAACTATTGTTAACAGAAAGAAAATCGTCAATGGCGCCCTTCGTTTAGAGGCTAGCCTTACTGGAGAGTATTGCACCAGCATTCGTGACCGGTTTGGTTCTATCCAGATGGTAACGTGCAGTCCGTTACTGACGGTATAGAAAGTAATGTCACTCGGCAGCGTATTGGCAATCTGGGTGCCTGAAGAATGACCGAACGATATGCGGCATTTTCTGCAGTTTTCTCAAACTTGAAAGGACTACTTGCTTGAGTTCGACTTTATTCATGGGAACCTGTTTCGCAACTCGGGATTTGATCCAACTCCATACCTGCTCGTCTGGATTCAATTGCGGCGAGTACGGTGGAAGATATGCCAGGGTAAGCCGGCCTTCTTGCTGCTCCACATACTCCTTCACCAGTTTCGATTTGTGAGCCGGATGCCCATCGACCACCAGAATGACCGGTCTCGTAGCGCCTCTCATCAAGCGCTGCAGGAACTCGCGGAACACTTCCGAGTTCACCGTTCCCTCTTGGATCATGAATCGAAATTCTCCCTGCGTACTCACTGCAGAGATCATATTCAGCCCGAACCGACGCCCAGTGGCCTCAACCACGGGAGTCTCTCCACAGGGTGCCCACGTTGTGCCCGCACGATGATCCGAGCGAATTCCGGACTCATCGGCAAAATAAATCACGGCGCCAGTCTTTTTGGCCTCAGCCTTCAGCGCAGGAAAGAGATTGGTTTTCCACGCCTCAACCAAAACGGGATCCTGCTGCCAGGCCACGTATTTGGGCTTCTGAGGCGTATACCCCAGAAGCCTCATGATTCTTGCAACGCTGGGCTTGGTCAGACGTACCCTAAACTTCTTATAGATGACCTCTCCAATGAGCGAGAGAGTCCAAAGTCCGAACTCAAACTTCATCTGCCACGGGGTTTTATCCCGGACAGTCTCTGCTATCCACCGCAGTTGATCGCCATCCAGTTTGGGAGGGCGGCCCGGAATCGGCTTGGCCAACAGGGCGTTCTGACCGCCCTCAGCGAAATCAGAAAGCCAGCGGAATACGGTTCGAATATTGACGCCAAGGGCGGCAGCAACACTCGTTGCAGTTTCGCCATTACGTACCGCCTTTACTGCCTGCTGACGCATCACTTGAAGCGCGTGATGATCATGGGCCCTAGCGTCCGAATCCCTTTTGCATTTCATGGTGCCATTTTAACATGATATGGCACTACTTAATTAACGCTCAGTAACTGCAGGCGCTGCCTACGAGGTTAAGTATCTATCACTTACTCGGTGATCATGCTGATCCGATCATCACTGAAATAAAGTAAGTTCACTGCAGACTTTAAGAGCTTTCATAAGCCGTAAGCCAACCCCAACCTTGCAGCCGTCCGTCTGACTCGAGAACCACATCCCTTGCTTGAATGTGGGCGCAATCTTGAGTAAAATCGTGGACTGTTGAGCGGCAAGGATGATTGAAAATCCCCGTGTCGGCGGTTCGATTCCGTCCTTGGCCACCAGATTAATCAGGGCCCCGAAGGAACCCCCTCGGAGGCTTTTTTTTGTCCCACAAGGCGATAAGCCGCGGGTATCACCCACTGCTAGAGTCACACAGCATGGCCTTTGTAGTCACCGAAAACTGCATCAAGTGCAAGTTCACCGATTGTGTCGATGTTTGCCCTGTAGATTGCTTTCATGAAGGACCTAACTTCATGGTTATCGATCCGGATGAGTGCATTGATTGCACCCTTTGCGAACCGGAATGTCCCGCACACGCAATCTACTCTGAAGATGAAGTTCCTGCAGGAATGGAGCAATTCATTCAGCTAAACGCCGAACTCGCTAAGAGCTGGCCGACACTGAGTGAAGTCAAGGATGCACTGCCCGATGCCGATGAATGGAACGGCAAACCTGATAAGACGGGTCTGCTCGAGCGTTAAACCTTCGACAAGCCCAAAAAACGCCCGCAACCTGAAAGGTTCGCGGGCGTTTTAATTTGTTAAGCCCCCGCTCAAGATTTCTTGAGATTACCGCCATGAAGACCGCACTCTTTCTTGGCGCCGTCCTCCCACCACCAGCGCCCTTCCCGCTCATGTTGATTGGGGAGCGTTGGACGCGTACATGGCTCGCAGCCAATGCTGGCATAACCCCGGCGATGGAGCTCGTTGAAAGGCACCTCATAGGCCTCGATGTAATCCCAGACTTGGGATGATGACCAGTTCGCGAGCGGGTTAAACTTGATCAGGGTCTTTCCGGGGCCTGCAAAGCCGAGGTCACTTTCGACCTCAGAGAGCTCGACTCGGGTCTGACTCTGATCCCGGCGCTGCCCCGTCACCCAGGCATCTAACGTCCCCAGCTTTTTTCGAAGCGCCTGAACCTTGCGAATTCCGCAACATTCGCTGTGTCCATCCTCGTAGAAACTGAACAAGCCCTTCTGACGCACCAAGCTGTCAATCGCAGCGGCATCAGGTGAAAGCACCTCAAGATGGATTGGATATTTTTTTCGAACCGCTTCGATCAAACGATAGGTTTCGGCGTGTAGCCGGCCTGTATCCAAGCAGAAGACCTCAACTCCAGGGCGAATCTGAGCAGCCAAATCCACAAGCACAACATCTTCAGCTCCACTAAATGAAACTGCAATTCGCTCAAAACGTTCAAGCGCCGTGCGAAGGATAACCCGAGGATTTTTTCCCGAGAGCTGATTCTGAAGATCGCTAATATCAAATGGTTGGGTCATGTTTTTTACTCAAAAAGCTGGCTTCGATCGACAGCGGGGGACGCAAGTTCGTCCATTCCCTCTTCAAGACTGGGGCTGGCATCCGCAATCGCGTAGCCTTCAGTGGCCCACTCCCCAAGGTCAATCAGCTTGCAGCGCTCACTGCAGAAAGGCCGAAACGGCTCGAGGGGCGTCCACGACACCTTTTTTCCGCAGCTCGGACAACTGACGGTCGTCGGCACCGTATCAGATCTCATAGAAGGCCAGATTAAGATTAGAAAAGACAACAGGTAAGATAAAAATCCACGTTTTCTGAGGTCTGCACCGGGCGCTGATTGACATCTCTATCCATGAATCGAATAGTGAAACGGTGCTTTCCTCCACTAATTTCAGCAAAGAACGGTGCTTCGATGGGTACACCCACCCTCAATAGCTGATAGGGCATCGCATGATCGAGAGTCTTTTGGAAAAAACCCGCGACTGAGTCTTCCTTAACCGGTAACGCACTGGTTCTGATGAAATTTAGCAAGGTGTCAATGGAGGCTCTAACCGGAAGGAAAGGCTGAATCCATTCAAGAAGTTGTGCATTACGCACCGAAGCATCGGCTTCCAGCCATCGATGATAGCTAGGGAGATCAAAGGATGAAGCGCCACCCGGCATTCCCGCGCGCTGGACCACGCTTTTGAAAAACTCATCTTCCATGACGGAAATTCCAAGTTTTCCCGGGTTCGCGAAAAGATCCCGATTCAATGCCTCCAGCCGCTCAATGGCCTGATTGAGCATTCGATGATCAACCCCGCTGTGGAGTCGGCTCATCCGATTCAGTGTGGACGTTTGTCGATCAATCTCCTGCATCGCCTCAGAGCGGAGGTCACTCCGACTTGAGATCGAAACCAGTTCGATCAATTGCGCCAAAGCCGCGCGGCAGTCCCAGACCGAACTTCCTTTCATAAAATGGTCGAGCTGGTGAAAAAGCTGTTCGAGCCGGATAAAAAGGCGAATGCGCTCGTTCAACGGAAATTCGTAAAGGATGACGTCGCGCAACCCACTCCCCCCTGCTTGCCTCAGTCGATCGGTATAACCCGATTATAGTCACAGACTCTAATCCATTTCAGGCTTGCGTTCTGGCCATCTCGAGGTAATTTCGATGTAAGCGCTCCACTTGCCGCTCAAGATGGGTGAAATCCCCCGAGTTCTCAATGACATCATCAGCCTGCTTGAGCCGCTCATCAGAAGAGATCTGAGCCTTGATGATCGATTCAACTTGGCTGGGCGGCACCCCATCCCGCCGGATGACACGATCAATTTGGAGCTCTTTCGGGGCATCAATCACCAAAACACGATCTACCAAGCTTCGATAACCAGCCTCAAAAAGTAGCGGGATTTCCAGAACAACGTAGGCATGATCCTGCTGATCGGCACGTTGAAGCATCTCAGCCTGGATGAAGGGGTGCAAAAGCGACTCCACCCATTGTCTTTCCATCTCATCGGCAAAAATAATTTCGCGAAGACGCCTCCGATCCAGCCGCCCCTCAGTGACAATCTCCTCTCCAAAATGCGACTTGATCATGTTGAGCGCTTTCGATTCCGGCTCAACCACTGATCTTGCGACCTGATCAGCATCAATAACCGGCACACCTAAACGGCTGAGCATCAATGAGACGGTACTTTTCCCGGAGCCAATGCCTCCCGTCAACCCAACGCGATAGACCACCTGAGACTCCAAGGCATGCCTAGCCAGTGTAGAACAAAAGATACTGCGCATTGATCTCATCGCCTGCCAACAAGGCAATCCAGCCGGACAAAGCCAGAAAGGGTCCGAATGGGATCGGATCTTCACGCTTACGTACGCCCAAAGCGATGAGTGCTATCCCGAGGATAGATCCAGTCACGGAAGAGATGAGGAGGATCAGGGGAAGATGACTCACGCCCATCCAGGCACCCAACGCTGCGAGCAATTTGAAGTCTCCTCGCCCCATTCCCTCTTTCTTGGCCATCAGCCGGAACAACGCGTGGACCAACCAAAGCAAACCATAACCGAAGCATGCTCCCAAAATACTGCTATGGCTATCCGCAAAAAGTTCGAACACACTGAGAAGCAGACCCAACCAAAGCAGGAGTTGCGTCAGACGATCAGGAAGGATGCGGTGATCAAGATCAATGAAAGAAAGAATCAGCAAACCAGTCCCAAGAAGCATGGACCAGAAAGCTTCGGGAACTGCCCCAAAATGCAGCATGGCAGAAAAAGCCATTCCTGCCCCAAGCCCTTCAAGCAGCGGATAGCGGCCCGAGATGGAATGATGGCAGGCATGACATTTGCCTCGAAGAAGGAGATACCCAATCAGAGGAAGGTTGAACCACGGAGGAATACGTTTGTTGCAATGGGGGCAAGACGATCCAGGAAAAGCGAGGTCATAGCGTATTTCATCGGACGCTTCCGGCATTTCACTTAAGGACGCCTGATGCTCGCGCAGCCATTCACGCTCCATCATTATTGGAAGACGATGGATAACAACGGAGGCAAAACTTCCAAGCACCGCGCCAACGAGGATAGCCAGCGCTAGCCAATACACTTCAGGTATAAGTTCAACCACCGTCGCCGAGCCCCCCGCTCAAGCTAAAGCGCCCTGATTTTCTGAATCTGGGATTCCAGCTCGCAGAGATTACTCTTAAGGTCATCTAGCCGAGAACGCTCCTTGGCAACAACCGCTTCAGGTGCCTTGGCAAGAAACCCCTCATCGCTCAACTTTCCTTCAAGCCGAGGGACTTCCTTCATCAAGCGTTGAATTTCCTTATCAAGCCGCGCAAGTTCGGCATCCTTGTCAATAAGTCCGCTCATGGGAATCAGAACCTTAAGGTCACCCACAAGCGCAATCGCAGACTCAGGTGCAATCGCTCCTGAAGCAAGCCACTCAAGGCTTTCGACCCGACCTACCTTCTGTATGAAATCGCGACTTGCTTCAAGGTACTCACGGTCCTGAGCAGAGCCGGCATCCAAAATCACTTTAAGGGGCTTACCTGGTGCAATATTGATTTCTCCACGAATTCTTCTGACCCCTAACAACAGCGCCATCATCCACTGGATTGTGGTCTCACTTGCCTGGTCCTTTCGTGATGGTTCCAACAAAGGATAAGGCTGCAGCATGATCGTGGATCCTTGCTTTCCCGCTAGGGGGCCGATTTTCTGCCAGATCTCCTCGGTGATGAACGGCATGACCGGATGAGTCAAGCGAAGCACCGTCTCAAAGACCTCAACCAGCGTCCGCCGAGTTCCAGTTTGCAAGGCCACATCGTCGCTGTGAATACTCACCTTAGCCAGTTCCAGATACCAGTCACAATATTCGTTCCAAATAAACTCATAAAGACTTCTGGCCGCAAGATCAAACCTGAACTCGTTGAATGCTGCAGTCGTCTCTTCAACGGCATGATTCAAGCGAGAGAGGATCCAACGATCAGCAAGGCTTAATCGGACATTCGAATCATCGAGCACTTGATCTTCAGTGTTCATGATGACAAATCGGGCCGCATTCCACAGCTTGTTGCAGAAATTACGATATCCCTCGACACGCCCCATATCGAACTTAATGTCTCGCCCGGTCGAGGCAAGAGAGGCAAAGGTAAAGCGCAGCGCATCACAGCCGTAGGAGGCGATGCCCTCTGGGAACTCCTTACGGGTCCGGCTATCGATTTTCTGCGCCATCTGGGGCTGCATTAGCCCTGTTGTACGTTTTGCAACCAGAGCATCCAGCGTGATGCCGTCGATGATGTCGAGGGGGTCCAATACATTGCCTTTAGACTTGGACATTTTCTGCCCTTCGGCGTCACGGACAAGCCCATGGACATAGACTGTCTTGAATGGGACCTGGGGAGTACCATCGGGATGCTTCATGAAATGCATGGTCATCATGATCATGCGGGCAACCCAGAAGAAGATGATGTCAAAGCCAGTAACCAAAACATCTGTGGGATGAAACAATGCGAGCTCTTTCGTTTTCTCAGGCCAGCCCAGCGTTGAAAACGTCCACAATGCCGAGGAGAACCAGGTATCCAGAACATCTTCGTCTTGATGAAGGCGTGTCGTTTCGGAAAGTGAGTAACGTTGTCTGACTTCGGACTCATCACGCCCAACATAGACATGCCCAGCTTCGTCATACCACGCAGGAATCCGATGTCCCCACCAAAGTTGGCGTGAGATGCACCAGTCCTGAATGTCTCTCATCCAGGAAAAATAGAGATTCTCGTACTGCTGAGGAACAAACCGGATCCGACCATCCTCAACCGCCTCGATCGCTGGACCTGCAAGTTTTTTTGCGTCCACGTACCACTGGTCCGTGAGCCAAGGCTCAATGACAACCCCAGAGCGGTCCCCCTTCGGCACCTTCAACGCATGGGGTTCAATGGCTTCGAGGAAACCTTGTGTATTCAAATCATCGACAATCTTTTCACGTGCCTCGAAGCGATCAAGCCCAGCATAAGCCGAAGGCGCACGCTCCCCATGTCCGGACTGATACTGACCAAAGGTAAGAACGGTAAATTCGGAGAGAATGCGGGCGTTCTGATCGAATACGTTGATCAGCGGCAACTGGTGTCGCTTGCCGACTTCATAGTCATTGAAATCATGGGCTGGAGTGATCTTGACACAACCGGTACCAAACTCGGGATCAACATATTCATCGCCGACAATAGGAATTTCACGCCCCACCAACGGTAAATGAATCGTCTTTCCGATCAGATGGCGATAGCGTTCATCTTCAGGATGCACAGCAACCGCCGTATCACCCAGCATGGTTTCAGGACGGGTCGTTGCGACTACCAGATGCCCAGACCCATCACTCAAGGGATACCTAAAATGCCAAAGGCTGCCTTTTTCCTCAACGCTTTGAACCTCAAGATCGGAAATCGCGGTATGCAAGACGGGGTCCCAGTTCACCAGACGCTTGCCGCGATAGATCAAGCCATCGTCATAAAGACGGACAAAGGCTTCTTTCACTGCCTCTGAAAGCCCCTCGTCCATGGTAAACCTTTCACGGTCCCAATCCACTGAAGACCCCAAACGCCGGAGCTGACGCGTAATGTGGCCACCAGACTCAGCCTTCCAGTCCCAGACCTTCTCGAGAAACTTCTCACGGCCAAGGTCCAATCGCTTAACCGCCTGCGCAGCCAACTGCCTCTCAACAACCATTTGGGTGGCGATACCGGCATGGTCTGTTCCAACTTGCCAAAGGGTATTGTGACCCTGCATTCGACGGAACCGAATGAGGGTATCCATGATGGTGTTGTTGAACCCATGCCCCATATGGAGGCTACCGGTAACGTTCGGCGGAGGGATCATGATGCAGAACGGCGTCCCCTCGCCCGATGGACGAAAATGGCCCTGCCCTTCCCAGAATTCGTACCAACGTTGTTCGATGCTGTGGGGTTCGTAAGTCTTGTCCATGTTTCTTGCGTAGTCTGAGTCGCCCAAATCTTAGGAGATACTTTGGGCCTTCGAGTGCGAATGCCGAGCCAATGGGCTCGGATCAAATTTGGTGTGTCTGGAGCTCCATACCGGAGGCCTGATACTGACGATAGCGGGCGCGTCCGGCAAGGCGTACATCGGGATCTTGATCGACAATCTCCGCAATTCTGGGATAGCTGTCATGTCCGCTCGGCATAACACCGCCCAGATTCAGCAGCACATCCTGCCCACCTGGCACAGGGGCCCCAAAGCCAATCAGAACCGGGGCCTCTGCCCCCGAAGAATTAAAAGACTCATGAGGCACAAAGCTCCCCTGTCGAAATGTCCAGAGCAGGTCATCAAACCGTTTTGCTTCTTCCTCGGTATCCAGATTGACGAAAACAGAGAGTCCCTGACGGTAGATCTTCTCAATAAGTCTACAAGCGGTGACCCGGCGTTGAGCCGGATCATCGGTCTGGAGTACGTAGAAATCAACCCGCGTCATCATTGCGCCTGATCAAGGAGATACTGCATCAACAGGGGAACTGGCCGACCAGTGGCACCCTTCTCAGCCCCAGTCTTCCATGCCGTTCCAGCAATATCGACGTGAGCCCAAGGATAATCCTTGGCGAAGCGGGAAAGGAAACACGCTGCTGTGATGCTGCCGCCATCCGGGCCACCGATGTTGGCAAGATCCGCAAAGTTCGACTTGAGCTGATCCTGATAATCCTCCCATAACGGCATCCGCCAGACACGATCATGGGTCGTTTCTCCAGCCTTGACCAGAGATGCCGCAAGCTTGTCATTATTGCTCCAGAGCCCGCTGGGATGCCGCCCCAAGGCCACGATACAGGCACCCGTGAGCGTAGCCAGATCAATGACAGACGCGGGGTTGTAGCGCTTGGCATAGTGCAAGACGTCGCATAGCAGCAAACGACCCTCGGCGTCGGTGTTGAGAATCTCAATCGTCAGCCCTGCCATACTCTTAACGACATCACCGGGCTTGTTAGCTGAGCCTGATGGCAAATTTTCGGAGGCGGCCACCAAACCGACGACGTTGATGGGCAATTGGAGTTCTGCTATCGCCGCCATCGTCCCGAGCACGCTGGCGCCGCCACACATGTCGTATTTCATTTCATCCATGCCAGCCGAAGGCTTGATGGAAATACCGCCGGCATCAAATGTTAGCCCCTTGCCCACAAGAACATGGGGAGCGCTTTTGGCAACCCCGCCACTGTATTCCATGATGATCAGCTGAGCGGGCTCGACACTGCCTCGCGATACTGAAAGAAATGAGTGCATGCCGAGTTCGGAAATCGCATCCTCATCCAAAATCTTGGTCTTGAGCTTTTTGTGAGATTTTCCAATGCGCTCAGCTTCTCCTGCGAGATAGCTTGGCGTGCAGATATTGCCAGGAAGATTACCAAGCTCCCGAGCAATGTTCATGCCCGATGCAATTGCTTTACCCTCACGGACCCCTTTTTGAAGCGCTTCGATGTCGGCCTCACCCGGAACCATGAAGGTTACCCGGGATACCTTGCTTCGGGTCACCGGTGGGTCAGTCTTGAATTCGGAAAATTTGTAGGCCGAGGTTTCAAAGATTTCAATGAACTGGCGAACAGACCAGGAGGCATCCTGACCCTTAACGCTAACCTCATGGAGGGCAGTCACGATCTGTTTGGCGGGAGTTCCAAGAACCGCTCGCGCCGCCAAAGACAAGCATTTTCGATAGGAAGCAACTGTCACTTCCTCCTTCTTACCAAGTCCCACCGCGATAACGCGCTCAACGCCCTCTATACCGGTGTTACCAATCACCAAAATGTCGCCGGGCTTTCCCGACAGGTCATCTCGCTTAAGGAGGCTAGCCAGAAGCCCATTTAGCCGACCGTCCAGCGCTTCCGCCGTCGGGGTGAGTTTTCGCTTGCTGAAGAAACCAACGATGACGCATGACGCTTCAAGGTTTTCGACAAATTCAGATTTAACCTGATAGTCCATAGTAAACTGTCGCTCCGGATAGCTGGATTTTCGGAAAGGTTGCGGTCGTGGGTTACAGCCGGCTTGCACCCCCGGAATTATCAGCCCGGAAGCATAGCAAGCAAACTGGCCGTCCGTCCAAGGCGTTTCCGCGACTTAAGACGCTGGCTGTTATCGCGACAACAAAATTCCCGAGACCTTCAGCTCAGCTCAGACGCATGAACGACCCGATCGTTAGGACCACCCGCCGCGCCAGTCGTTCACTCATGACGGTCATCGACCGAATGATCGCACTCGAACTCCTCAAAACCCTGCTGTCGATTCTTTTGGTTCTGGTAACGATCATTGTCAGCCGGAAATTTTTGGGCATTCTGACCAAAGCGATTGAAGGCGAAGTCGCCTCTGAAACCGTATTTTCTTTGCTTGGACTGAAGACGCTATCAGCCATTGCCATTCTGGTTCCCCCATCAGCCTTTATGGCCGTTTTGAGCGTCATGGGACGAATGTACCGTGACCATGAAATGTCTGTCCTTGCATCCGCCGGAGTGGGCTCAAAGCGCATGATTCAGGCCCTCTCCTGGGTCATGATCCCTGTGTTCGTCTTTTCGATCGTAATGGCCCTTGAGGTCATGCCATGGAGTGAAAGAAAGAGCCAGGAGCTGATTAACCGCGACACTGAAACGCATGACATTCGCGGCATCAAGGCGGGCCGTTTCAATGAATTCAGCGCTGGCGATATCGTCCTTTACGCCGAAGAAATGGACGAAGAGCAGAATATGCGCAAGATTTTTGTCCAGAGCAGCAAGAACTCATCGACTTCAGTCGTGATTGCTGACTCCGGCAGACTTCAGAAAGTCCCAAACGGCGATAACTTTGTCATCTTGAATCATGGCAGGCGCTATCAGGGTGTGCCAGGTGACCCGACCTACACCATCAGCGAATTCGATGAATACGGCGTAAGAATAAGTGGTCCGGAAGAAGTTGCCGACAGTCTCAAACGGGAGGCCATGACCAGCACCGCGCTGTTGATGAGTGCGACCCCAAAGGAGTTGGCCGAATTCCAGAAACGCATAGGCATTCCGCTGGGCGTCATCGCCCTGGCCATTCTTGCAGTTCCCTTGTCCCGCGTATCGCCCAGACAAGGCCCCTATGGCAGCGTTTTCTATGCTTTTATCATTTACATCGTCTACGAAAACGTCCAAAAGATCACTCAAGGGATGCTGATGAGCGGCAAGATACCCTGGTGGTCCGCGTACGCCCTTATCTATGGACTTCTTGGCGTGATGACCCTGGTGCTTTTCCTCAAAAACCTCGGCCCGCGCTGGATTCGTCACCGCCTTGGCAGGAAAAACTAAGTCATGATCGGAAGCCTCGACCGCTACATTGCCGGCGAAGTCATCAAGGGAGCCTTGATGGCGCTCTTGGTCCTTCTGACCTTGCTGACCTTCTTCAGTTTTGCTGATGAGTTGAGCGATATGGGTAAGGGCGCGTATGGGATGAAGCAAATTTTCGCCTACCTTCTGCTCACCCTGCCTCGAAACTTCTATGAATTACAGGCCCCCGCCGCACTCGTTGGAAGCCTGGTTACACTGGGCGCACTGGCTAACAATCGAGAACTTGTCGCAATGCAAGCGGCCGGTGTTTCACGGATTCGAATCATTGGTGCGGTTCTCTTGGGCGGGGTCGTCCTGCTCATACTTTCAATTCTCGTCGGTGAACTTATCGCCCCCCCCTCTGAGCGGGCCGCACAAAATCTCAAGTCCATCGCCCAGACCGATCAGGTTACATCCCGCTCAAAATATGGCTTTTGGGTCCGTGATCGCAATGTCTTCATCAACATTCGCTCGATCTACGAAAGACAGACCCTCGGCAAAATCAATATTTACGACATAGGCGATGGTCAGACGCTTCTTAAGGCAACGCATGCCAAGGAGGCAGTTCATACCGGGCTGCAGTGGCGACTCAAGAACATCAGCACCACCTATTTCCAGGACAACAAAACCGTTACCGAGCATCAGGAAGACGCAGACTGGTCCTCGGTTTTGGCCCCTGACCTTCTCAATGCCTTTGTCATCCGCCCTGAAAACCTTTCAGTCATTGAGCTACTCCACTACATGGAGTACCTAAAGGAAAATGGACAGGCCTCGCAGATCGTCGAGCAAGCCTTCTGGGGACGAATCATGAACCCTCTGGTAACCCTTATCATGTTGATGGTCGCCGTTCCCTTTGTCATGACGGTACGGCGCGAAGTCGGCACTGGACAACGCATTGTGGCCGGCGTCGTCATCGGTCTTGGCTTTCATCTTTTCGACAAGATGTTCGGGCACCTTGGGCTGGTCTATGAAATGAACCCGCTGTTCTCGGTCGCATTTCCTGGATTTTTGGCCCTGAGCATCGTGATCTGGATCCTCTGGCGCATGAAAATCAGCTGAGTTTGCATCAGGCTCAAAGCCCGCGCCAAACGGGCCATCGGGTGTCGTTTTTGATAGAATGACGGGCCAATCAAGGAATTCTCGATGGCTTTGCTCCATACCCCCCTCTGCAATTTCGGCGCGCCTGCCCCAAGCTTCTTGCTTCCCGGGGTTGATGGCCGTCTCTGGTCGCTTGAGGATTGCCGGGGACCGAAAGGTCTTCTGGTCATGTTCATTTGCAATCACTGTCCCTACGTGAAGGCTATCCAGGAGCGTTTGGCTCGCGATACCAGCGAATTAAGGACATTGGGGATTGGCAGCGTTGCCATCATGTCCAATGATCCCTTCGAATATCCGGAAGACAGCTTTGAGAACATGAAGCGGATCTCCGATCAGTTCGGCTACTCCTTCCCCTACCTCTTGGATGAAACACAGGAAGTTGCCAAAGCGTATGGTGCGGTTTGTACACCCGATTTCTTTGGGTACAACCAAAACTTGGGCCTTCAATACCGTGGAAGAATCGACGAAAGTGGTCGCCAAACCGCAGGACCGCAGACCCGACGTGACCTTTATGAGGCCATGCGAACAATTGCCGAAACTGGACACGGCCCGTCAGAACAAACCTCGAGCATGGGCTGTTCCATCAAATGGCGCTCGCCCTGATTCACCATTACCGAATTCACTTCATTACATCTAACCAGCAGGAATCTTCACATGAGCTTCAAGAGACTGACCGAACTTGACCTGACCGGAAAGCGTGTTCTGATCCGCGCGGATCTCAATGTGCCCGTCAAGGACGGCAAGGTGACCAGCGAAACCCGTATTCGCGCCAGCGTCCCTACTATCGAGCACTGCCTCAAGGCTGGTGCTAGCCGCATTATGGTCATGTCCCATCTTGGACGTCCGACCGAAGGCGAATATTCCGAGGAGTCTTCCATGAAGCCCGTGGCGGATCGCCTGAGCGCCCTCTTGGGAAAGCCAGTGAACCTCGTCAAAGACTGGCTGAACGGCGTTGAAAGCGCCAATGGTGAAGTCATCCTGTGTGAAAACGTCCGTTTTAACAAAGGCGAAAAGAAGGATAACGAAGATCTGGCCAAGCAGATGGCCGAGCTGTGTGATGTCTATGTCATGGATGCCTTCGGAACGGCGCATCGAGCCGAAGCTTCGACCCACGGCGTGGGCGTTCACGCTCCCGTCGCCTGTGCTGGGCTTCTCCTGGCAGCAGAGCTTGACGCCCTCGGAAAGGCTCTCAAAAGCCCTGAGCGCCCCCTGCTTGCCATTGTTGGCGGCTCAAAAGTTTCCGGAAAACTCGAAGTCCTCGAGTCACTGTCGAATCTCTGTGACCAGCTGATCGTCGGCGGCGGCATTGCCAATACCTTTATTGCTGCCGCTGGATACCCCGTGGGCAAGTCACTCTATGAGGCTGATCTGATTCCTGAAGCCAAGCGCCTGATGGAAAAGGCAAAGTCACGCGGCGGCGAGATTCCCGTTCCCACCGATGTCGTCACCTCCAAGGAGTTTTCCGAATCCGCTGCTGCGACGATCAAGAAGGTTCAGGATGTCAGCGATGATGACCTGATTCTCGATATTGGGCCGGAAACCGCAGCTCGCTACGCTGAAATCATCAAGTCCGCTGGAACCATCGTCTGGAATGGTCCTGTCGGCGTATTCGAAATCGAACAGTTCAGCCACGGTACGCAAGCCGTTGCAAAGGCCGTAGCCACGGGCAAGGGCTTTTCCATCGCCGGCGGCGGAGACACTTTGGCGGCTATCGAAAAGTACGGCATTGAAAAGGATGTCTCCTACACTTCAACTGGTGGTGGCGCCTTCCTTGAGTTTCTGGAGGGCAAGAAACTGCCGGCCGTTGCCATGCTGGAAAGCCGCAACAAGTAAACCTTGAAGATCCACGTAAGCCCGGCTCAGCTCAGGGCTTGCGTGGTCTTTGGTCTATACAAATCGTGACGTTTGGGGTAAAAACCAAACCATAGAATGTTATTTATCGAGAGTATTTAAGTTCATGGCAAGAGTGACCGTAGAAGATTGTCTCGACAATGTAGACAACCGTTTCCAATTGGTTCTGGTCGCCGCTAAACGTGCGCGGCAGCTTACCATCCATCCCGAAGATTCCAAGGTTGCTTGGGAAAATGACAAGCCGACCGTGGTCGCTCTGCGCGAAATCGCTACCGGTGAGATCACCCGTGACTATTTGAGTGTTCCGGTTAAGCAGGATCGCTTTACCCTTGCACGTCCGCCTTTCCCGACTCCAGGTCCTGACCTCGACGACGAGGATTTCGACTGATCTTCTTACCTGGGCATTCATCTGGTTCCGCAACATGACACTCCCCTAAAGACATGCTCGCGGCTCGTGAGGAAATCGAAGAACCCCAGGAGAAGCTGATCCGGCGACTTTGCTCGGCACTTTCCAGCTATCTGGAACCCGAGCAAGTTGCTGAGGTTGTCAGGGCTTACGAACTTGCAAACCGAGCCCATGAGGGGCAAACCCGGCTGACCGGGGAGCCCTACATCTGCCACCCGCTGTCCGTTGCACTGATCCTTGCCGATATGCGCATGGACATGCGTGGGATCATGGCGGCCATCATGCACGATGTGATCGAGGACACCCCGATCACCAAGTCCGAACTCACCGAGCAATTTGGCGAGGAAGTGGCCGAACTTGTCGACGGCGTCACAAAACTCGGCCGCATCGACAGCAAATCACGCGCAGAGACCCAAGCCCAGAACGTCAGGAAAATGTTCCTTGCCATGGTCAAGGATCTTCGGGTCATCATGGTCAAGCTCGCTGACCGTCTCCACAACATGCGCACGCTCGAAACGATGGCGAGCCATAAGCGTCGGCGCATCGCGGCCGAAACCTTGGACATCTATGCACCCATCGCCAATCGACTTGGGATGCACCAACTTCGTCTTGAGCTTGAGGATCTTGGCTTTGCCGCCATGTATCCCCTGAGGGCCAAAGTCCTCGCTCAATCGGTCAAGAAGGCCCGAGGCAACCGAAAAGAAGTTGTATCGAGTATCGAGAACTCCATTAAGAAGCGCCTTGATGACGCCGGCTTGGGAAATATCGAGGTCATCGGCCGGGAGAAGCACCTTTTCAGTATCTATCAAAAAATGGTGCGAAAACGGAGGCCTTTTGCGGAGGTCTTCGACGTCTATGCCTTTCGCATCAGCGTAGAAAACATCGATGACTGCTATCGAACTTTAGGGGTTGTGCATAATCTCTATAAACCGGTTCCAGGCCGTTTCAAGGACTACATCGCCGTCCCAAAAGCGAATGGCTATCAGTCCCTCCATACCGTTCTGGCCGGCCCTTTCGGCCAGCCGATAGAAATTCAGATCCGAACCCGCGCCATGCACCAGCTGGCAGAGGCGGGCATTGCCGCTCACTGGCTTTACAAAAGCGATGAAAAGGACGCCGAAGCACAGAGTCAGGCACGAGCGCACGAATGGCTCCAAGACCTCCTCGAGATCCAGCAAAGTGCCGGGGACTCCCTGGAGTTTCTCGACAACCTCAAGGTCGACCTGTTCCAGCGTGAAGTGTATGTCTTCACCCCTCGGGGCCAGATCATCAAACTCCCGCGCCAAGCCACCATTGTTGATTTTGCCTACGCCGTCCATACCCACGTCGGTAACACCTGTGTTTCTGCCCGTGTTGACCGTCAGCTTGCTCCACTCCAGACCATTCTTCAAAACGGCCAGACGATCGAGATCATCACCGCTCCTTGGGCAAGACCCAATCCGCTGTGGCTCAGCTTTGTCGTCACGGCAAAGGCGCGGGCCGCCATTAGGAACCACCTGCGCAACTTTAAAATGCAGGAAGGCATCGCACTCGGGCAGCGGCTGCTAGAAAAAGAGCTTGAAACTCTGGGCTATCAATACGAGAGCATTCCTGAAGATCAAATCGGAAAACTCCTACAGCGACTCGATATTCCCAATCGGGATGCACTTCTTGAGGACCTGGGTCTCGGCAACCGTCTACCTATGTTGGTGGCAAGACAACTGGTCGATCTGGGTCCCAAACAAATTGGAACACCACCGTCCGAAAAGCACCCGTCCCTGACACCCCTGATTATTCGGGGGACCGAGGGTATGGTGGTCAAGCTTGCCAAATGCTGTCGACCAATTCCTGGCGATCCCATCATCGGATTCTTCAATCCAGGCAAGGGCATCGTGGTCCATCTCACTGAATGCAATAATATCGAGGAATTGCGCAAGCGCCACGGAAACTGGGTCGATGTCCAGTGGGACAAGCAAGCCCGTGGCGAATTTCCGGCCCTGATCCGCCTCGAACTCATGAATCAGGTGGGAACCCTTGCCAAGGTGGCCGCGACGATTTCGAGGATGCGTGCAAACATCGAGAACGTGCAAATCGTGAATCAGGATAGCCAACTGTCCATTGACTACATTACATTGATGGTCAGAGACCGGAACCATCTCGCGCAGGTCGTCAAGGAACTTCGTAAACTCTCGATTGTTCTCAAGATTTCTCGCGTTAAATCCGAACTCCGAAAAAAGAGCACCCATGACTAAGAAGGCTATTCATAGCGACCTCGCCCCGCAAGCCATCGGCACTTATTCGCAAGCCATCCAGACCGGCAATACGGTGTACCTCTCAGGTCAGATACCCCTGGATCCCAAGACGATGGCATTGGTCGAAGGCCCGATCGATGCACAGATTCATCGGGTCTTTGAAAACCTGAGCGCTGTTGCCGAGGCGGCAGGCGGCTCCTTGGATCATGTGGTCAAGCTGAACGTGTTCCTGACCGATCTTGGCCATTTTGCAAAGGTTAACGAAATCATGAGCACCTACTTCAGCCAACCCTATCCGGCACGAGCAGCCATTGGCGTAGCTGCCCTTCCGCGGGGCGCAGAAGTCGAAATGGATGCTGTTTTAGTCCTTGCCGGCTGATCTTTCCCCTTAACCCTGACTATTTCGACGCCTCTTCATGGTCGATCAATCGCCTCTCTTCGGGGGGTGGGGGCGAAAACCGCTCAAAAACTCGAACGGATTGATCTCCTTTCTGTTCAGGACCTTCTTTTTCACCTGCCACTTCGTTATGAAGATCGAACAAGGCTGACGCCGATTGCTCAGGCACGACCTGGTGAAACCGTCCTCGTCGAAGGTGACATCCTTAGCGTTGAAATTCGTCAGGGCGCTCGCCGCAGTTATCTGGTTCGCATCCAGGATGCCAGTGGTCTTCTGACTCTGCGTTTTTTCCATTTCACGCGACATCAAGAACTACAGTTCACCCATGGGCGACGATTGCGGTGCTTTGGTGAGGTCCGCTTCGGATTTCAGGGGCTTGAGGTCAGCCACCCTGACTATGAATTTCCCCACGAAGAGGGTCTTTCATCGCCTGAAGCCTGCCTGACGCCGGTTTATCCCGTAACCGAAGGCGTCCATCAAAAAACCTTACGTCAACTCGTCAGCCAGGCTCTCGAACAGATTGACGGGCTTCATGATCTGCTAGAGGCCCATCCCCCCCCATTCCCCTTGGGACCCTCGCTGAAGGATGCCCTCATTGCACTTCATCGTCCTGATCCAGGTCTTGGCCTTGGAAGCCAGTCTCTGGAAAATGCCCGTCGTCGCCTTGCCTATGAGGAGCTCTTGGCTCATCACCTCAGCCTGAGCCGCTACAGAAGTCGGGTTCGCAATCAGGTGGCCCCCGAACTCAAGCTCCCCCCCGCCGTTCGATCCTCATTTCTGGGCGCCCTCCCCTTTAAGCTCACCCTTGCACAAGAGCGTGTGGTCACGGAGATTCTTTCGGATCTGGAACGTTCAACACCGATGATGCGTCTGGTCCAAGGCGATGTGGGTTGTGGGAAAACGGTGGTCGCCGCGCTCGCTGCCCTGGCTGCGTTGGCGTCTGGATACCAGGTCGCTGTCATGGCGCCCACCGATCTTCTGGCCGACCAACACGCACGAAGTTTCACTCATTGGCTTAAACCCCTTGGCGTCAAGGTGGGCTTTATTTCCGGCCGACTCAAAAAGGACGAGCGCACTACCGCGCTGGCGGATCTGGCAGGCGGCAAAACCGGACTCGCGATCGGGACTCATGCTCTTTTTCAGGACGATATCGACTTCGCGCGCCTCGGCCTCATCATTATCGACGAGCAACATCGCTTCGGCGTCCACCAACGGCTGGCACTCAGGAAGAAGGGGATTCAAAACGGCATGGTCCCCCATCAAATGATCATGACCGCGACACCGATCCCAAGGACACTGGCCATGACCGGTTATGCGGATCTCGATCTTTCCATCATCGATGAGCGCCCACCCGGTCGAACACCAGTAAAGACGGCCGTTCTGCCACAAGGCCGCAAATCAGAGATCATTGCCCGCATCGAGGAATGGGTCCGAAAGGGCCGACAGGCCTATTGGGTATGTACCCTGATTGAGGAGTCGGAAATGCTTCAGGCGGAGGCCGCCGAAAGCGCCGCCGCCACTCTCAAGGAATTGCTTCCCGACATCCGCATGGCGCTGGTCCATGGCCGACTCAAGCCTCGTGACAAAGAAGCCATCATGCAGGCATTCAAACAAGGTGAGATTGATCTTCTGGTGGCAACGACGGTCATTGAGGTCGGCGTTGATGTTCCCAATGCCGGGCTCATGGTCATTGAGAATGCCGAGCGTCTGGGGCTAGCTCAGCTTCACCAGCTCCGGGGGCGTGTTGGCAGAGGTCCAGGCGAAGCCCATTGCGTTCTGGTCTATCAATCCCCACTGGGCAAAATTGCACGCGAACGGCTCGCCATTCTTCGGGAGACGGATGACGGTTTTATCATCGCCGAAAAGGATCTGGAAATACGGGGGCCCGGAGAACTCCTCGGCACACGCCAGACCGGCCAACTCAATTTCAGGATTGCTGATCTGGTGGAGGATGGACATCTGGTTGACCAGGTTCACCATCAGGCTAACGAACTCAATCAAGGCTACCCTGAGATCGTTGACCAGTTGATTCAGCGCTGGCTTGGACGATCTCAGGACTTTATTGAAGCTTGACCAAAGAACTCAGGCAGGGCTCTTTGGGTGCTTCTTTGCCCATTCACTGGCCAGCCTTTGACCCTCCGCCAATTGGGCAGAACTGAGCTTCTTCGCCAATCGATCTCGACTCTGACTGAATTCTTTATCCCCTGAAACAGCGGCGAGATTGAACCACTTATAAGCTTCAACCTGGTTCTGTGGCACGCCTTGCCCCTGAAGATAGAGCGACCCTAAACCATGCATGGCCTGCGCATTGCCCAACTCCGCTGCCTTGGAATACCAGCGAACGGCTTCGGGGAAATTCTGGGTTGCACCTTTCCCATGCTGATAACGGTAACCCATATAGTAGGCCGCTTCGATGTGGCCCTGCTCCGCCGCCTTGAGATACCAACGGGTAGCCTCATTGCGGTCCTGAGCGACCCCTTCACCCCGTCCATAGATTTGTCCAACCCTAAACTGTGCATCGGCATTGCCCTGGGTTGCAGAGGCCTTGTACCAGTGCAAGGCTTCGCTCTGACTAGCAGTCACCCCTATGCCGCGCTCATAAAGTCCGGCGAGGACCCACTGGGAACGGGCATCACCCTTTTCAGCCGCCTTGGTGCACCAGAAAAGAAGATCTACGGTCGGTTTCTGAGACTTGCCCGATGAGGCCTGGGGCGTCTGAGAAAATGCCTTGACCTGATTGGCACAGGCAATGGATTCGCTCTCAGGCGCCTCCACCGCTTTGGGTTCAGTTTTTGCCACAGGTGCGTTCGGTGTCAACGTTGCGCAACCCGCGACCCCTAAGGCCATCATCGTCATCAAGATTTTTCGTTCCATCATTCACAGGCCCTCGCCATGTATTAGAACAACTTCGTGGGGCTAGTTTATGCGCCCCCAACGAAAATCAGCTAGTGATTAACACTAACCCCGGGGGCAAAGTTTCACCGAGCACACGCTGTTCATCCGAATCACTGAGGTCAGACAGCTCGCTGACCAGATGAACCCAGCTCTCAGGTAGTTTTGCTTCCTGAAGCAGGCTCACCACTGCATCACGCGTCGCGACATCGATATCGAGAAGACGATCCCCGGTGTAGCGAGCAATGAGGGCTGCTGAAAGCGCGGCATCCGTATTCTTCTTAAAATCTTCACCCATCATCCGATCCAGCCAGCTCTGAACCGCTTCTGAGGGAATGACGTTGTGAGATGACCCGTGCCAAGGTTTCCGCGCCCCAAGGCGACCCAGGGACCACCAAAGGACGCGCTGATCTCCGGGTTTTCCGATGCGTGGCATCAGCCATCCGCCAATACGGAGTTTATCCTTGGCAGAGAGATGCTCAAGGTTGGCCACTAAACGCAGAAGATCCTCAGGTCCCCGTTTTTTGGCGAGTTCTGCCTGATTAGCCCGGCGAAGCCTCGAGGGTTCGAGATAGGGAAGTGCTGATTCGAAAACCGCACTCTGACGGAGGTCATCCAGACCCCCGGCGACTCGTCGCCACAAGGTCCACCACTCCGACCAGACTTGTGATTCCTGGCTAAATTGCGGAGCCTGAGGAAAGACCTCAAAAACTTTCGTCACCAGCGTCTCATCCAGAGGATGCCCAAAACCGGGACGGAGGCAAAATCCGGTCAGATTGAGCCAGACTCGCTCATGATCCGGTGAACGCCTGCGATTTGAAAGGCCCTGAACCAAGGTTTCCGCGAGTCCTCGCAACAACACCAGCCCCCAATCTTCCTTGGGACCTAAAAGACGCTCAAGATCCGATCGAAGCCGCTTCACCGCCTTGGGATCCACGGACTTGCTTCGGGGCCCAAAGACGCCAAGGATCAACTCTCGCGCCAAAGCAAGATGAGGGTGTTGTTCATGCTGTATACCCTCAACTGAAACTTTGGACTGAGATCGCAATTCAAATTCAATTTTCCACCGCAAATCAGGATCATCCAAGGAGACACACTGGAGATCCAGTGTTCCTACCGGGCTGAGCGCCGCTACCAACTGAACCTCAATCGCATCTTCCTTTCTGCCACGCGCATCCATAACGAGGCTCAAAGGGGGAAGCGCCTTGAATGCCAGCTCATCAAGCTCAGCCAAGGTGCCCGGTGGCGGCGTATAGTCATTCTGGGATGCAACCAGATAAAACTGCACCGCTGCTCCAACCTTCAGCTTGAACCGTCGTTCACTTAAGACGATGCTCTGTCCCTCTTCGGTTCCCCGGGGGAGAAGGCAGCAAACCTTGGATTTGGCCTCGGGCTCCCTCTCAAGAACCAGGAATAGACTCCGTGGGGCACCACTGGTGATTTTCTTGACCGATTTGCCTCGACGCGCCCACGCCGAAGCGACAGCGCCATGGGCGACAGACTCTTCAGGATGTGGATTTTCAAGGCATCGGATGCTGCCAGCTCCCCAGGACTCGAACTGCAACATGAGTCTTTGTTTGAGAAGCGGACTATTAAAGACGCCTCCATTCAAGAGAAGCGCATCCGGCATCATGGCCCGAATTTCGGCATGACCCATCGCCTCAGCAATCACATGACGGTGTTCTGTCAGAAACGCTGAGATATGGCGTGTAATCGCAGGATCACGCACAAACGGCAGACCATATTCGACCACACCACTTCGACGGCGGTCCGGGAGCTCACCGAGCTCGACTAATGGGAAAAAGCCATCCATCAGAAGGCTCTGACCTTCCGAGCGTTCAAAGTCGATCGATCGGGCTCCCCCGATCAGACGGCTACCGCCACCCAGCAATGTCACTTTGACAGTCTCAGGAGCTGAGCTCGAGAGAAGAGCTTCCTTGGCTTGCCGACACTGTTCGACCAGCTGGGAGAACTCAAGAGGACTGACGACTTGCCCAGCACTCGCCAATTTGCTTTCAGCCAGGTGGGCCAGCGAGAGATCCAGATTGTCACCCCCGAGCATCAAGTGCTGCCCCACGGCGATTCGTGTGAATTCAGGACCACTTGCCCCTTCCTTGACGGAAATGAGGGTGAGATCCAACGTCCCGCCGCCCAAATCGACCACAAGGACCAAACGAATCCCTTTTAGCTGATCAGCGATGTGATGTCTTTCGCGCCATAGCCAGTCGTAGAAGACAGCCTGCGGTTCTTCCAGCAACTGAAAATCGGTAAACCCAGCCGCTCTAGCCGCATCACAAGTGAGTGTTCGAGCCGCCTCATCGAATGAGGCAGGAACGGTAATGGTGAGATCCTGCTGCTCAAGACGCGCGTTCGGATAGCGATCATTCCAGGCGTTACGGACATGTCGGAGATACCCCGCAGAAGCTTCGACGGGAGAAATCTTGTCGACGCCTTCGACACCGCCCCAGGGGAGAATCGGAGCCGTACGGTCCGCGGAGGGATGGGAAAGCCAGCTCTTCGCACTGGACACCAGACGCCCCGGAGACTTCGCACCCAACTGTCGCGCAAGGGCTCCTCCGACCGGGAGATCGGATCGAACGTCCCTCTCCGCTTGGGTTTCCCAGGGGAGGACACAGCCCCCCGGCGGGACCTCATCCGAAGACGCCTGATATTGCACCGAAGGCAACAAGGGTCTTTCGCCCACTTCTCCAAAGCCGACAAGCTGAGGTATCTGGAATCCTTGGATTTCAGGTTCTCCCTGAGGCTTAAGTGAGGCTGCTGCTACAACCGTGTGGCTTGTGCCTAGATCAATACCGACCAGCCACTGAGGATGCGTTTTGAAAGCGCCTGTGCTCATTCGCCTTATGACGCCATGATGTCGGTCGATGAAGCCTCTCGCTCACGCACCTCGAACTCGACCTTCCAACGCTGGCCGCCATCCCTTGCAACCGCTTCCAGTTGGAGCGTTCCCGTTTCCGTGACTCTCGCCCCTAGAACAACCGGCACCACTTCCCCCTGAAGGTATTGTTCAGCCGGAAGCGTGATTTCGATCGCCGCCAACTCCTGAAGCTCATCCTCGGCCCACCAGTCCAGTCGCGTTCCGACTTCATCAAGACGCCGAACCTTTGAGGAGAAAAACCGAAAATGCACCGGCTCTCCAACGATCAGACCAAACTCGTAAGGTGGAAGCGCAGCTTCGCTGCCCTCCTCCATTCCGAAAGGAGCAATACACAGGGCCTCAAGCGGAGGCGCAATGCCTGGAACCGCAGGGACCGAACTTTCAACACCCACATAGTAAGCCGCCCCGGTACCACCACGAATACGGACCCCCGGACCGTTGCGGACGTTACCGTAGTAAGCTGCACCCCGGGATACCGCAAGATCCAGGTCGATGCCGTCAAGAAGACAGGCTGGCGAGGCTCCATCCTCCTCAAGCCAGCGGTTGATGACCGCCAAAAGGCGATCCACTAACTCTTTTGATCGAAATACCCCGCCATTGAGAAGCACGGCCGAAGGGTGCAAGAAACGGCTGGAGCCTTCAGGAACGAGACCTGACGCTTGATGGGCGGCATCGATGTGCCGACTCAAAAATGCAGCCAGATGGGCAGTAATTCGAGCGTCTTGAGCGTAAGGCAGCGAAAGTGTCGTCAAGCCGGCCCTGGCTGCTTGCTGGGGTCGCGATTCGATAGAGATCATTGGAAAGAAGCCATCTACGACCGTTCCCAGAACCTCATCTCGAGTCAAATTGGTTCTGAGCGTTCCACCGATCAGGGATGAACCCCGGCTCGGAACGGCAATCGCCACATCCGTCAGTGAGGCATCACCGAGCAATTTTTCCTTGGCATCACGAGCACCATGGGTCAGGCACTGCAACTGCCAAGGCTCAAGCCGTTTTCCCTCCCGGTCCAGCTTGGCGCGTATGCCATAGGCCAAAGCCAAATCCATGTTATCTCCACCCAGAAGGATGTGATCCCCGATGGCCACACGCTCCAGTGTCAGGCTACCCTCCGCCTCTGAGACGGCGATCAGGGAAAAATCGGTGGTTCCACCCCCGACATCCACGACCAAAATGGTTTCACCCGGACGAACCTGATTTCTCCACTCGCCACCCGAGGCCTGAATCCAGCTATAGACCGCCGACTGTGGCTCCTCAAGCAAAACGGCATGACCCAGTCCGACCCTTCGGGCCGCCTCCACCGTCAGCTCTCTCGCTCCAGGATCAAAGGATGCGGGAACCGTGATGACTAGATCTTGGTCAGCCAGAGGCGATTCCGGGAATTGGGCGTCCCAGGCACTCTTCAAATGTCGAAGGTAAGCGGTGGATGCGTCCAGCGGCGAAATGCGGGTAACCTCAGGAGGTGACTGAACGGGGAGAATAGGGGATTTGCGATCAACCTGCGCATGCGAGAGCCAGCTTTTAGCGCTCCCAACCAGTCGAATCGGTGTCTTACTGCCTAGGTGACGGGCAATTTCCCCGACCAGGCTACGCTCGACGCTGGACCAAGGCAAAGTACAGTCCTCAGAGCGAATCTCGTCTGGGTGGGCCTGGTAAAGAAAGGAAGGCAACTGGGGTCTGCTTTCGATCGCACCGGGGGTCACCAACTGCGGGATAGCAAGAACATCAACCGGAATTTCTTCTCCCGCTACTGCATCGAGACGGACAAAGGAGAGGACACTATTGGTCGTCCCAAGATCAATCCCGACCGCAAATTCTGCCTGACTCAAAGTTCGACCTCCGCAGGCGCGAGAACTCTTGGATCATGGCCTTCAGCCATCAGTGGCAAACGAATATCACGCACTTTCCAGCCCTTGTGAATCAGGCTTCCCTGAAATGGAGGTGCGCCGACGATATTTCCGATGATCCGAATTTCGGCTGCATTAAAACCTTTTTCCAAAGTGACTCGGGCACCCTCGCTCTCCGTCATTACAGGCTCAAGTTTTAAATGCTGCTGGATTACCCGTCGACAGCCCTCATGGACGACACGAGCAGCAGCGCCAATATCCGCATCTGCATGGTGCTGAAGCTCCTCCCCAATGAAATCGATGAAACGGGCTTCCTGCTGTAAGAGCCCCAATAACTGGAGCGCTGCGGTCGGCTGGGACTCTGTCAAAACCGGCGGGGCGGGCATTTCTTCTGAAACCTCAACCTGAGCCTTTTTCTGTTTTGCAGAGAGAAAAGGCAACAGCGCGAGGACCAACGTCAGAAGAATCAGGATCAGGACCAGCGCACCCAGCACCAGATGGAACAAATCAAGCGTGACAGGAACCACTTGGGGGTCGATGGACATCAGATACCTCGATGTAAGACGTCCCACAGGGACGGTTTTATGAATAAAGCTCTTGAAAAAACCTGCTGGGGTTTGGCCTTGTGAGGGCTTCCCGGGGCGAAGGCAATAGCCGGTTCGTGGACAGACTATCCTTAAAAATTTTATTCTGGGTGTGATTCCCGATAGCGAAGCGCATGGGCGCCCATAACAACACGCACCACCTGCTGAGCCGCTTGCGACCGTTTTCTCTGAAGGTAGCGCTCAGAGATCACGTCAGGCACTTTTTCCGCATGAAACGCCGGCTTGATGGGACCCAATTTCGGATCACAGACGCTCAAGATGAGATCCGTTAGCTTTCGTGAGTCCTCAGGATCATTGACATGCTTGGTGGTCTCATCGTTAAGACAACGATGATAAGACTCCACTGCCTGATTGATCTTTCCCAGCGTCTTCTCGCTCAAAGTTGTCGGCTTCCAGTCCTGCGAAACCTCTGGCGTCGCCGATTTTTCATTCGCAATCGCCCCTGATGCCAGTGCCGCTTGCAATAGAAGAATCAGTCCAAGCCCCCCAAGTGATTGACTTTCGGTCCGAGAATTTTTTTTCACTTTGCCTTTCCTTTTGCTGCTTTACCAGTCGTCGTACGACCCGTTTTAGGGGGTGTAGGTTCCGGTAGCATCTCCATCACCAGAAGATCGACCTCACTGTCACTGACGTTCTCGGAAAGGTACTGGGACCCTGTTTCCCAAAATAACTGACCGGGTCCAAACTCTTCAGCCTTGGCATCTGTCGCAATTCGCACTCGTCCTTTCAAAACATAACGGGGCCCCGGAATCGGATGGATCCGGGATGCAACCTTCCAACCTTTGGCCAGCGTGAGCTTGATCACGCGCACCTTGACCTTAGAAGCAGAGAGATCCATCGCCTCTTCGCCAAGAAGCTGCTGGGGCAAAGCCGCAGTCTCGGCAGCGATTGCATCCAAGGAACACAACAGGACAAAACCCGTGAACAGCTTGATGAGTGACGCCATAGTAATCTCCTCAGTAGTCCAGCATGTCAGTCTTTAGAACGACATCAGGATTTGCCAAGCTCTTCCACCACAGGAACATGGGCGCGGCGCTGAAGCCACATCACCCCCATCAGATCCCATATACCCACCCAGAGACGATGCCAGGTTCCATACTTTGAGACACCGAGCGTTCTCGGACGGTGGTTGACTTCAACAGAGACAATGCGCGCGCCTGCTCTTTGAGCCAGAGCGGGAAGGAAGCGGTGCATATGATCGAAATAAGGCATTTCGAGAAACAGCGCTCGGTCAAAAAGCTTCAGGCCGCAACCCGTATCCGGTGTCGCATCCCCCAGAAGCCCTGCGCGAACGCGGTTGGCAATTCTGGAGGACAATTTGCGCCAGCCCGTATCTTTTCTATTTTTGCGATACCCCGCAATCAGGGCCCTGCCGCCCGTTAACGTCAGTTCCTGCCAGGCCTTGAACATGGCGGGGATATTGGCCGGATCATTCTGACCGTCGCCATCCAGTGTTGCGATTACACCCCCTCGTGCTGCAATCACGCCGGTCCTGACTGCCGTACTCTGACCACAGCACTTCACATGCCGAAGCACCCGCAATTCAGCAAACTCGGAGCTCAGGGCCTGAAGGCGCGCGAGTGTGTCGTCGGAGCTCCCGTCATCGACATAGATGATTTCATAACCGCCCAAGCCTGAAACCGCCGCAACGATTTCCTCGATCAATGGACGCAGATTTTCATTTTCGTTATGGACAGGAACCACAACACTTAGGTTAATACTCATGATTTCCCCTACCAAGACCCGGTGTAGCTGACCGTGACCGGTCCGTCGGTCGCAACGACCTCCCCAATGCTGAAGCAAACTTCACCTGCACCTGATAATTGCATCAGGGCTTGAGCCTCTTCGGCTGCGGGAACACAAATGATCATGCCGATGCCGCAGTTAAATGTCTTGAGCATTTCGTTATCGGCTACGCGGCCCTGCTCTTTGAGCCAATTGAAAACTGCAGGTCTTTCAAAACGATCGAGATCGATCACGGCCGCGGTTCCCTTAGGTAACACCCTCGGTAGATTCTCAGTAATCCCGCCACCCGTGATATGCGCAAAAGCATGTACTTCAGAGCCATGCAAGAGGCTGATCAAGGATTTCACATAGATCCTTGTGGGCTCCATGAGGGCATCCACCAGCTTCTTGTCCCCACACGAGGATTCCAGCGCAGCGGCGCCGGCCTTTTCGATGATCTTTCGAATCAGGGAATATCCATTGGAATGGGGTCCTGAAGAAGCAAGACCAATCAACCTGTCGCCCGGACGAACCCGAGTGCCATCGAGCATGGCAGACTTTTCGACGATACCGACACAAAAGCCAGCGAGATCGTAATCTCCCGCCTCATACATGCCTGGCATTTCAGCCGTTTCGCCCCCCACCAGCGCGCAACCCGCACGCTCACAACCTGTGCCAATTCCCTCAATTACTGACGCTGCCACGTCGACGTCAAGGCGACCCGTAGCATAGTAATCGAGGAAAAAGAGCGGCTCAGCACCTTGGACTACGATGTCGTTGACGCACATTGCAACAAGATCAATACCAACTCCGCCATGACGTCCAGTCTCAATGGCCAACTTCAACTTGGTTCCAACACCATCCGTTCCGGCAACTAGCACGGGTTCACGGTAGCGCCCAATGGGCAATTCAAAAAGGGACCCAAATCCGCCCAGCCCCGCCAGAACACCCGGAATTCGGGTCCTTGCTGCAATGGGCTTGATCTTTTCAACCAGGGCATTACCCGCCTCGATATCAACGCCAGCCTTTCGGTAATCCAAAGACTCGCTATCCTCGCGCTTGTCGCTCAAAAAAGTTCTCCGAAGTCATTCGTACGATGGCGGAACCCAGATCCTGAGGAGAGACAATGACTGCCTCCTGAGACGGGGTGATTGTGCTATTTTAGCGCGTCTTCGGTCTGAAAAGCCCTGTCCCCGCCGTTCCTGCTCCAAGGAATACTTTAAAGTTTTGCAGACCGTTAGCTTGTTTCCTGAAGGGCCCCGTCAACCCGGGTATCTCAAAGATCCAGCCTCAGTGTTTCACAGCATGGACAGACAACAAATCATCGAAAAATTCATCCGCATCGGCCTCATTACGGTGAGCGCGGTTTACCTTCTGATCCTTGTTGGCGGTATCGTTCGCGCCTCGGGCTCCGGAATGGGTTGCCCTGACTGGCCAACCTGTTTCGGTCGACTTGTCCCCCCGACCTCTGAGAGTCAGTTGCCTTCGGACTACCATCAGCGCTATATCGGTTACGGCGATACAACCTTCAATGTCTTGAAGACCTGGACCGAGTATCTCAATCGTCTGCTCGGGGTTTCTATTGGGATTCTGATTCTGACGACGCTGATTCGCTCGATCCCTTTCAGAAAATTTGCGCCCTCGGTCTTTTATCTGTCTCTCTCGACCTTTCTTCTAGTGGGTTTTCAGGGGTGGCTCGGGTCGCGCGTTGTGGCCAGTGAATTGAAGCC
>JBEGVN010000025.1:0-6245 GCA_041178325.1 Pseudomonadota bacterium | reverse complement strand
CCTATTCACCTCAGTTCAACTACCCTCAGGATGCTAATGGATTTAAGCCAGATAATCAGAGGGCGAAATTTCAAGAGTGCCCTCCTGCGAATATAACTATTAATACGTCCACATTTCCTAGTGGGCAAACTCAAGCGATTAGTCAGTGCTGGTCAATGGTCTGTGATGTCAATCCAGTGTCAGATTACGGGGTTCCAACGGCCAACTGCCATTGCCCGATTGGTGAGACTTCTCAGGGGGGGCTCATTGCACAAAACGTACCCTCTCTGACGCAGGCAGGCCAAGGTAATGCATCGGCGTGTAATCAATATCCGGTGGCATTACCGCTGGTGGATCAGTGAACAAAGGAAATCCCATGAGAAATCTAACGTACTTTCTGATCGCTGCATCTCTAATTGCAATCTCTTCGGAGTCGTTCGCGAGATCTGCGCGATCTCCTCAATCTCCTCAATACCTTCAGGTTATCGCTTCTGTTGGCCCAGGAAATTATTTGGCCAATGCGAGGGTCAAGATCAAGGACAAAAATGGCTTCTTTCTGGGTCAAGGTGTTACCAACATCAGAGGCTCTGTGTACTTCCCTTTGCCCCGCAAGATCTATGGCCAGATCCCTGTCAAACTGCCCATCACGTTTGATACAACGGGTGGCTTGGTGATGGAGCGAACTACGCCAGTGGCTGATGCGATTCCCTTCAAGGGGCACCTTTCGGGGCGTATCACTGTACTTCCCGATAGTACCCACGTCATTGGATACGCCGACCTCGCAACAACCATAGCGACCAAGGTTAACTCAGCTACCAGAAACTATGACCAGGCCTTGCTTAAAACGAAAACTGCATTAGGAATCAATAAGTCGGCGAACCCGATGTTCCTAAGATATAGAAACCCAGCTGTGGGTTGGGTAGAGCTGACTGAGGCAGTTAAGCAGGCTGGAGGATACGATCGATTCGTACTGCGTGCGAAGGGCAGGGTACTCAAGAACCTGGGAGTGGAGGGCCTCAGGCCTTCAAGGCAGCCGTTGAAAAGCCGGACTAACCAGAAGTTACAGGCGATGGCATCCAGTTCCTCTTCTTCAGGTTGCACAACATACGGTACTTACGGTAATGCAGAACTTACTAGTAATTCCGTAATATCACCGTCAACGGAAAATATTGAAAATATTGGAGCTGCTGCGGGCGCAACGCTTCTTGCTGTTGCGGGTTATCCGGAGCTTTCTCAAGGTGCCGAGATTGTGTCCGGAATGTTGTTTACAAGCGACTCGCCCACTGACCAAGAGATATCGGCTGTCGAAGAGCAATTAACTTGCATTCAGGAAGGCATAAGCCAGTTGAAGGCACAGTTTGATGTCATGCAATTCGAAAATGATGTGTCGACGTCAGCAACGTGTGAAGCAGATCTACAGACTGCATGGGGTCAGTATACTGGCCTCGTCGCCGGTGCTCAACCTAATGCCAATGGAACGGCAAGCCAATACCCGCTGAATTCTACTAATGCCAGTTTTGTTCAGGATGTGGAATCGTGGGGTGCTTTTGCAGATGACCCGGCTTGCGCAACACAAATTAATAATATGTTATTCGGTACAGGAGGAGGCACAGCGGGCGCATGGCAGCAGTATAATATAAATTATCAGGGCGGCGCCCCCGGCTCGGGGGCATGGTATACCCAGTATCAGGTGCAGGAGCTACAGTCGTTCCTTTCATACTGGTCAACCATTATTTACGAATCCTTCATTCTGACAAATGAATTCTACAACTACAATGGGGGTAATTACGATCTTAATGGTGGACAACAAGAAAATGCTCTAATTGCTGCGGGGAGCTACAATGCCTCTAACGGCATCTCCCCAAGTTCAACCTCTGTCTGTGCGCCGCCTACAACTACCCCCCCGGTAACTTATTGCGCTTTTGCCAGCAATGTAGCCCACGCCTATCCGCCTAGTTTATTCAGCGATGAAATAGGTATGTATAATAATGGGATTGCCGTGAATGCTTTTCCTGGCTATTCCGACGGACTCACAGGGGATAGCAGCCAGTATATAGCGGTAAATTGGCTGATTGAAAACTACGCAACAGTCAGCGGAGGATATCCTGCATCTAATGTAACAGGTGCGACATTCACGGCATATAACGGGTTGGGGATAAATCCGCAGGGTCTTTCTTCTGGGGTTGAGAATTACCTGAATCCGCAGGCCCTTCGAACCATCCAGTTGACTTCCAGTCAAGTCTCCTCTCTGTCGAGCAATGGTCCAGCAAACCCATTTGCAAACTCTTCGGTTGGTTCCCCCTGGACTGCTGCTTCCTTCTTTATAACCGCCATTAACGGGGTTTCTGGAAGTCCGTGGGCAACTTACTCCACCTCAGATGTTAGCTACTACACCAGCGACAATGTCACTACTTTTAAGGATAATTACTATACTGATGGAACGATTGTTGTTTATCCCAATAGCGCCATAAATTCCCAAAACGGATCCTATAAAGTCACGCAAAAAGATGGAGGTTTTTCCTGTAATGGTAGTTGCAGTCCAAACTATTCAATGGGAGTGTTGCTGGGGAGAACATGGTGGCCAGGCGCGAGCTCGGCCACGACTTACAGTCCGCCGTCGCCCCCTACACCGCCCCCTACACCATAATTCTGGATCGTGAACCATGAACGGGCGCTGAGGCGTCCGTTCTGCTGTTTGAGCCGCCCTTGAGCGCGAGGTTAATCACCAAACCTGATAGTCCATCGTATTTGCGGCAAGTGTGGGCCTAGGAGATTAGAAATGTACCATTCAAATCTCAACAGAGAATGGCCCAACCTCTCTAATATTTTACCGGTTCCGGAGTAGCTGTCTGCCCAGGGGAAGGGAGAGAAGATGAGGGCGGTTATGACTGGAGGTTTATTCATGATGAGCGAAACTTGCTGTTGAATTCTTCAATTTGAATCCCATCGGTTGATATGCTCTGCAAGACCCATAATCAGAGGCGAGATAGATCCTTGATAAACCCTATCCTGACGGCTCTTTTCACGCTAGGACTCATCATCATGCCGACCCAGCAGGTGCAATCCGCTCCTGCGGGCTCATCCAGGCTCAATCGCTCCACTCCATGTCATCGAGAAGAGTTGCATCAGGTCGCCCATGCGTATGTAAGGTCCATCCATATGCAATTCTTAGCAAGAGACCTGAATTGCGAGGGAGACTGGGCGGTTTTAGTCGGCGATCTGGAAATTCCGAATGCGCCAAGTAATGGGCCTCAAGGTGTCGGCACTTCACTGATCTTCCACCTTGAGGGTCGAGTCTGGAAGCATCAGGACTCATTCTCGGTCTGCGGGACACTAAACCCAGAAAAACCTGAGGCAAAACCCAACGATGCAAAGATTCCTGCATCGCTCTATTTCATCGGCTGTCTTGTCGGATAGCGGTTTTCCAGCTTGATTAAAGCGATGTGTCAGGATGAATAGGCGGATACGTCGCTCAGTCCAGTGGGTTTGTTTTTAGACCGCCACTGCATCTTGGCCATCGGGATAAAATGCGCGCGGCCGATTGCTCGGCTGGTCGAATCACAAAATGGAAAAGGATTTCATGGCATCAAATAAGGAAACCGCAAAACCTAAACTTTCTGCCGGAGACACGGTTGGGCTTTTGACGATTATCGGAGAGATGAAAAGACAGGGAAAGAAGATCTTCTATCCTTGTCGGTGTGCTTGCGGAAACGAGATGGACATTGCCGCCATTTCACTCTGGAACGGAAATACCAGAAGTTGTGGATGCGATAAGGCAGGGGTGAACATGAGCCAGGACGATAGTCTGAAAATCCCCGCACATCTACAATGCCTCTTTGATTTGATCTCGCAAGGTCGCCTACCCCCTGCGGATGGACTATCCGCACAAGGGAATGACCCGACCTGGAATTTGAGATCGATTGCCAAAATCATTGGTGTGAGTGAAGCCCAACTCATCAGTCACTTCAGTTCTTCAGCACCACGATTTGCCGACGAACTGGCACTGTCTTGATGTGAGCACCATCGAATTGAAGACTGATTCGATGAGGCCGATGCCTTATAAATTCCTTGAATGCGCTCGTCGCTGCTGAGACGAATGATAAGTGCCACCCATGCGGCCACCTCTATGAAGCCGAAATGGGCGATCGGATCTGGATATTCCGCCCAGCACCGAAGTGGCTGACTTTCCGGAAGGTTAGAAATGCCCCGACTGTAGGGCTTCTTCGGATAGTCTTGCGGAAATCCGCTAAACAGTTAAATACAAGGGTGAATCAGCCATGAGTGCGAGAGATCAGAGTGTTTTGACTGGGTATGACGTCAAAATAAACATCGATGGAATGGCATTTGATGAGGTCTGGGATGACCTGATCGGCGGCAAGGTTGATGGAGTGACTTGTAACGAAGTTCTTCACTTCAATCTAGCTCCGAAGGATTTGGCGAAGATGCTCCGCAAGGGAGAGATTCGCGATGTGATAGATGAGATGCGAACTGCCGGGGCTAATTTCGTCTTTGTGGGTCCCGTGGGTGGAAAACCAATCGATGGGCTTTCGATATAGAAACTCTCCTATCAAATGATCGGCAAACAGCAATCCTCCCACTCCCAGAGGAGGAAGACATGCTCATCTTCTGGACCAGGATAGGTTGTCCCAATCCCTAGGCTACCGTGCTCGCCCCAATAGCATTGCTTCCTCTTGGCACGGCGGAGCATGCAACGCATTGCGACTGATCTATGGTTAATCTCTATTGCACAAAGTGCTATAGTCTGGCCTGATGGAGACAAAGTCCGTTTTTAAGACCAAAACCTTTGCACGTTGGGCGAAGAACGTTCTTACGGACGAGCAATTATGTGCCGCAGCCAAGGAGATTATGCAAGGTCTCTATGAGGCCGATTTGGGCCCAGGACTGTTTAAAAAGAGAATTGCTGTCACGGGACAAGGAAAACGGGGATCTACCAGAACCTTGGTCGCTAAAGAGAGCATTCAAGGAATCTTCTTCATTGTCGGAAGACAAAAAAGTGATCCAGGGACAGATTTTACTGACCCCCAAGTCGATGCTGCGAAAGTGATCGGCACTGCTCTACAAAGGCCCGATAGAAATACTCTCGACACTCTTGTTGCCGACGGCGTTTTGAAGGAGATTTGTCATGAAAGCTACTGATAACTCAGATCGAATTGCGAACGAACTGCTCGAGACCGCACGGGCGCTCAGCAAGCATCGTTTACTCTCGGCTCAGGAACTGAGTCAGGTGAAGGTGTTATGCACCCCCCCTCCGACTTATACAGCAGAGAAGGTTGTTGAAATTCGGACACAGAGAGCAAAGATGAGCCAATCGGTGTTCGCAGGATTCCTCAATGTGAAGGCATCGACCGTGCAGAAGTGGGAATCAGAAAGTTCCGGTAAGCATCCGGGGGGTGCTGCAGCGAAGTTGCTTCAATTGATCGAAAAGAAGGGAATCGAGGCGATCACCGTTTGATTGCACCAAAAGCAATGATTTAAATGACCGGCAAACAACAATCCTCCCATTCCCAGAGCAGATAAACATGCTCGTCTCCGGGCCCCGGATAGGAATGCCCCAGTCCCCATGTGGTCGTACTCGCGCCAATCGCATGAGTACCCGTGGCTTCCGAAATCGGATACACCATGCTCATTCGATATTGTGACTTCTGCATGAAGGGTGAGGGCACGCCCCCACAAAGTGCTTCATCTCCGACCGTCAAAAGTCCAAATCCACGGCGATGAATGGCCGCTCTTGATTTGGTTGCAGCGAGACTTGTTAGGGTCGGATCGGCTCCCGAGGAACTTCGCATCATTCCTGAAAAGGGATAGATGTTTCCCCAACTTCCAGCACACCAGAAGAGGGCATCCAAGGGTTCCCCCGCAGTTGCTGCCACAGCATCAGTTGCGCACGATGAAATCGCAATGGGATTTGAAACCAACGCAATCTCAGGCGTCATGATGTTAGCCAGTTCCTCGTTGTTCCAGGTGGGATCCAGTTCCGAGAAATAAATGGGCCCACCCGTATTCACTCCAGCACACGGTGTATCCCCAAAGGGATCGATCAGGGCGCGATAGGGGAAGGGGAGGTCATGGAAGTTGAAGAAGGCGAGATCCCCATTGTCATTTTCGCCTTTGCCGACTGATCCTTGAAGCATTCCCACACTGGATGCGAGCTCAACCCCTCCCATTGAGGGAGAACAGTAAGGTGTCGTCACGATTTCGATCAGGCGGGTTGGATGCCAGGAACCTACCGTCACGCCAATCTCCCA
>JBEGVN010000024.1:0-26171 GCA_041178325.1 Pseudomonadota bacterium | reverse complement strand
TACGCCTCTTCGAAACGCATTTTCCGGATCTCCTGTAGCAATTCCGTCCGTCTCATAGGCACCTCCTCGGTGTCCTATATGACCGGACAGTTCATTTGCTACAAACCCGGACAATTCATTTGCTCCCCACATTAGCGCAGATTTCTATTGCTCCTGAGGCCGTAATATGGTTCCATATGTGCCCACGTCGGTCCCCTCGCAACGATACTTTGCGAACCCCGCCAGGCCCGGAAGGGAGCAACGGTAGTAAAGAACTCGTGTGCCGGGGTGTGGCTGACGTGGCCTATTTACGATTTGTTCGACGAACAGAACAAACTCCCGCCTTCAAGCGCCTCTCCGGCGTAGAATGATCGCCAGTGACGAATTAACGAGTTTCCATGGCGTATCAGGCCCTAGCCCGTAAGTGGCGACCCCGCAGATTCAGTGAGATTGTCGGTCAGGACCATGTGGTCAGGGCGCTTCTGCACGCGATCGGTCATGACCGACTGCATCATGCCTACCTTTTTACCGGCACTCGCGGTGTCGGCAAGACGACGATTGCACGAATTTTGGCAAAAGCCATGAATTGCGAGAGTCCCGAGGGACCAGAGCCGTGTGGCATTTGTACGAGTTGTCGCGAGCTCGATGAGGGGCGCTTTGTCGATCTGGTCGAGGTGGATGCGGCATCACGAACTAAAGTTGAAGACACTCGCGACCTTCTTGATAACGTCCTTTATGCGCCGACTCAGGGGCGTTACAAGGTCTATTTGATTGACGAAGTTCATATGCTCTCTGCGCATAGCTTTAATGCGCTGCTGAAGACCCTGGAAGAGCCCCCGCCCCACGTCAAGTTTCTCTTGGCGACGACCGATCCGCATAAAATTCCGGTCACGGTTTTATCCCGTTGTCTGCAATTTAATCTGAAGCGGCTCACGCCTGAGCAGATTCGCCTTCAGATGGAGGCGATCCTCGGGCAGGAGTCGGTCGCTTTTGAAGCCAATGCCATTCGTGCCCTGTCCCGGGCTGCCGATGGCTCGCTGCGTGATGGTTTAAGCCTTTTGGATCAGGCGATCGCACATGGGGGCGGTGCACTGACCGAGATCACCGTCACGGCCATGTTGGGGACGGTGGCGCGCGAGCCCGTATTCGATATTCTGGGGGCACTGGTTGCCGGAGATGCTGCGTCGCTTTTGGCCCGCATTCAGGAGTTGGACCAGCATGCACCCAACTATGGGGATGTTCTTCAGGAAATGCTGACGATTCTTCATCATGCCAGCATCGCTCAATGGGCTCCTGAAGTGGCTCAGCGCGATGAGGACGGCGAAGCCGTTCTCCTTTTATCCCGAAGCGCATCGGCTGAGGATCTCCAGCTTTACTATCAGATTGCACTGCTCGGGCAAAAGGATCTGTCGATGGCCCCCGATCCGCTCATGGGCTTTGAAATGTTGATGCTCCGCATGTTGGCCTTTCGTCCCAAGGCTAGTGGGGGTCATGTCCCCCCAGCGGCAAGACCTGCCAGGGTTGTCGAGTCGCAGTTTAATCGCACCGAGCGCGTAACACCTCCGTCAGCACCCCAAAAAGTCGAATCTCAGCGGCTGACTGCTGTCGCTGCACCCCATCCTGTGGTTGTGGCTGAGTCTCCTGTAAATCAGGCAGAGTTGGGTGGGGGTGCTGGAGTCGTGCCCATGAAGGCAGGAGCCGTAGATTGGCCGGCGTTGATCGAGTGTTTAGGTTTGGCTGCTATGGCCCGGGAGTTGGCAAAGAATTCGAGCCTTATTGAGCTCAGTCACGAAGTTTGCCGAATCGGACTCGATTCGCGTCTGGATCAGATGAAAAGCCCACGGGCAGTCGCCTCGCTTGAAAAGTCGCTACAGCTTCACCTCGCACGTCCCATCGTGCTTCGCGTCGAAAGCAGACAGGGCGAAGAGGAAACCCCAGCGCGTCAGCAGCAAAAAATGGAAACTCATCGTCGAGAGAGTGCCGAGGCTGCCGTAGAGCGGGACCCGGTTATTCGGGAGCTCATGGAACATATGGATGCCCGTCTTGTACCGGGAAGCATTCAGACGAAAGACAGTTAGTCCCCATCCCTAGGAGAATTGAGAAATGAAAAATCCCTTGGCTGGTCTGATGCAGCAGGCCCAAAAAATGCAAGAGAACCTCGCGCGCGTACAAGAGGAAATCGCTCTTGCGGAAGTCCAGGGAGAGTCTGGGGGCGGACTGGTTAAAGTCACCATGAACGGAAAGCGCATCACCCAAAAGCTTCAGATTGACGACAGTCTCCTCAAGGAAGATCGCGACATGTTAGAGGATCTGGTCGCAGCAGCTTTCAACGATGCCGTGGCCAAGGTCGCTGCGCTCAAGCAGGAGAGAATGTCGGGCCTGACCGGTGGTCTTGATTTGCCTGCCGGGTTCAAGCTGCCTTTCTGAGCCGCAGATGGAGGTCTCAGGAGTGCTTCAGCAACTGATGCGGGCTTTTCGATGCCTTCCGGGTGTTGGACCAAAGTCAGCCCAGAGAATGACCTTTCATTTGTTGCAGCGTGATCGTGAGGGTGCAAGACGGTTGGCTGAAACTTTGCTCAAGGCTCTGGATACCGTCGGTTATTGTCGAGAATGCCGGACGCTGACGGAGTCTGAAGTTTGCGGGATTTGTGCGAGTACTCGTCGAGACCGCGCGCTGCTCTGTGTGGTGGAGTCACCTGCGGAAATGGATGCCATCTCAAGAGCAACCGGGTACCAGGGGCTTTTTTTTGTATTAAATGGTCGACTCTCTCCTCTTGATGGGGTTGGGCCACGCGAGCTGCGGTTGGATCTTCTGGAGTCTCGACTCAAGGGGGGAGAGGTCAGAGAGGTCATTCTGGCTACGAATACGACGGTCGAAGGCGAAGCAACGGCCCACTATATCCATGGGATGGCTCGGGAGCTTGAGATTCAAACCTCACGCCTGGCTTATGGCATGCCCCTCGGAGGAGAGCTGGAATACGTGGATGGTGCGACCTTGACGCATGCCTTTAATGGCCGGCGTTCACTGTGATCCGCCCCTGTATGAGTTGAACCTCAGGAGAACAAGCGATGACTGATTGTCTTTTCTGCAAGATGGCGCAGGGAACCATTCGCCCGGATATCGTCTATGAGACGGATCGCGTCTTGGCATTCCGCGATATTCATCCCCAGGCCAAAGTTCATGTGTTGGTCATACCCAAGCTTCATATTCCAACGCTCGACGATTTTCCACCGGAGGAGTCTGATCTGGCTTCGGAGTTGTTTAAGGCAGTGCAGGAAGTAGCGAGACGCGAAGGACTTTCTAGCGGGGGCTACAGGACTGTGATTAACTGCCGCGCTGACGGTGGACAGGAGGTGTATCACCTGCACCTCCACGTCCTAGGCGGACGTCGAATGAATTGGCCGCCTGGCTAATTCACATCAAAGCAGGGGGGGTAGCCCCCCTGCATAATAGCGGGGTATTAGTTGGCTTCAGGGTTGTAATCAACACCCAAGATTGCCCAACTTTCAGGCTTGGTCTGGTCCTCACCGGTGAGTCGGACTGTGCAAGCAAAAAGTTTTTCTACGATGGCTTTTCCGGGTTCAGCGAACTTCACGCTGGAACGAACCAGATATTGGCGGTTCCCGAGAGCCCAAGTCTCGTAGTCCTCACCTTCAAACTTGATGCCCTCAGGAAGATTACCTTCCTTTCGGACTGCCTCACGGCAGTTGGCCAGCGCGAAAGCGGTTCTTTCGGTTTTGGCATCGAGCTTTCCAAGCGGTTCGTTGTCCTCGACCGGCTTCTCAAAGAAAGCCTCAGACTTCACAACCTTCAGTACCAAGGGCATGATCGCCTTTTCCTGCAGCGTGTAGAGAAGACCGATTGTCAGGATCAGATAGATCAGTGAATACTTGCTGCGAACCAGCTTGTTGAAGAAGTCTTTCATCGGAGTGCCTAGTGTCTCAATTGGGTAATCGCCCTCAGGCGCATCTTGTATTATCTCTTACCTGAAACAAACGCGCGAGAGAGTGATCTCTTGCAGGCAAGGACGAGGGGTAAGACAAGTGAATCGGCCGATGGTTTCACCGATTTTGCAAAAAGGTGCTCGTATTTTTTTTACGATCCATGGAGAGGCAAATGTCGCAAGGATCTGAGGTGCTTCAGCAGGATGGTTGCGGCAGTTCCAAGACCCGTAAGCTTGTGGTTGCGATTTCCTCGCGGGCTTTATTTGACCTCGATGCGTCCCATCGGATTTTTGAGACGCAAGGGAAAGAAGCCTTTTGCCGCTATCAGATTGAGCATGAAGACGAGGTCCTGCCGCCGGGCGTTGCGTTTGGACTTGTTAGGAAGTTCCTGGCTATCAATGACATGCTCGGCCAGCCCACGGTCGAGGTGATTCTGCTTTCACGGAATAGTGCGGATACAGGGTTGCGGGTCTTTAATTCGATTCAGCATCATGGACTTGCTATTACCCGAGCAGCCTTTACCAGCGGGGAGTCCCCTTTCAGCTATATTTCGGCTTTTGGCGCAAATCTCTTTCTTTCAACCAACGCAGAAGATGTTCGCAAGGCGCTTTCTGCCGGGCACGCCGCTGCGACAATTGTGTCAGGAAGCAAGTCCCCCGCTGAGTCGGGACAGCTGCGTATTGCATTCGATGGAGACGCTGTCCTGTTTTCTGATGAGTCGGAGCGGATTTATCGGGAGCAGGGGCTTGAGGCATTTACCGAATACGAGATGCTTGAGGCGCATAATCCGTTGTCCGGAGGCCCCTTTAAGAACTTTCTGGCAACGCTCCATCAGCTGCAAGCCCTTTTTCCAGCGACCGAGTCCCCCATTCGAACGGCTTTGGTGACCGCGCGGTCAGCACCGGCTCATGAGCGGGTCGTTAGAACCCTCAGGGCATGGGGCATCCGAATTGATGAGGCCATCTTTCTCGGGGGAAAGGAGAAAGGCCCGTTTCTTGGGGCATTTGGCGCTGATATCTTTTTTGATGATCAAAAGCGGCACTGCGATTCGGCGCGCGAGCACGTCGCCACAGGGCATGTGCCCCATGGCGTGGCTAACCCTTCTGAAGAGTCCGGACTCTCCCGCTAGAACTTCTCAATCTTGAGGAGGGGCAGGGTGCGTTGAATGATGGGGTCTTGTGCAAAATATTTCTGCACTGCGTGGTCCTTCAGGTGGTTTGCTAAAGCCACCAAGATCATAGCCTGATCGAGGCAAAGATAATTGCGTCCGACCTGATGCGTGAAGGGGTCTACCGCGTCGTAAAGGCCATATTCGCCGTACACAGGGTAGTCCTTGATCAGCCGACGAATGTTTTTCGTGGCTTCAACGGGGTCCGTCATGAGAGCCAGTACGGCCGCATGCGGGGTCACGGCCCCTGCCTTGTATCCACCGACACCCAGCCTCGGAACGCCATACTCGGTATACCCCTGGCCATCGGCTGTCGAGCTGGGTGACATACCCCAAACGGGGTAGTGTAAGTCTTCCATGGCATGAATCCGTTGCAATTGGGTATGCGTTACGTCGTTCTTGCCGAGGTTGTTCGGAGCGTGTTTGACTTCATCCATGACCAAAAGGGGCATGAGGGCTTCGAACATGCTGCCGCCCCAAGAGGGTACAAAATCGCGGTCATGCCAGTGGTAGTGGCCGGACATCCAACGGAATCCCATGGCCTCCTGTTCTTTGTAATCAACGGGAACCTGCTGCTGCCAGGTCATTTCCGGGGGCATGGTCCTTGCGCTTTGGAACCATTGCTTTTCGGGGAGATCACCCTTGCCGATACCAATCAGGCTTCCTAATCGTGCCTCCGTATAGAAAACACCGTAATAAATTTTGAGCTGTTGACCCAGTCTTCCATTATTACCGTGCGACATCAGACCTTTGGCAGGATCGTAGAAGTACTGAAAGTTGCCCTGAGCAATCAGCCGAGAAGCCCGATCCGCAATTTCTGGAAAGGCCTGCCGAGCGACAATGAGGCCTGAAGTCAGCCAGCTAGAGTCGACGAAGGAGATCAGATCATCCGTGCGGGCCAGAGTGGTCGTATTGTAGTAGTTGAAAAAGAAACCATGACTGGTCTCCACATTTTCAAGTGAGGTCAGAGTGGCTTTGATCTTTTCAATCGCTATTTCACGGGGAATTAGGCCCAACTCATTGGCGGCGACCAGTGAGAGGAAATAGAAACCGATATTGGTAATGTTGGTGTAGTCGCCGATCCAGGCCTGATCGACATCGGATCCTTCAGCGGCAAACTGAATGCGATCAAGTGGTAACCCGGATTCTCGGTCGGTCAAGTCATCAATACCTCGCCATGTGTCCGCGGCCAGTCGGTGTAAAAGTCCTGCGTCATCGCTGGGGAGCGAGGCTGGATCAATCTGAAGCTCTTTGGGCCATCCGACAAGGCGTTGTTTCAGTCGGGCTCTGTGTTCTTCGGGGGTCTCTGGCGTTCCCACATCGGGTAGTCGTGAGAGTGCTACCACGGTTTCCTCTTCCTCATCGCTGTCGCCATGAAGCAAAGCCATTTCATCGATCCAGAAGACATTGACCGGCGACGTCCGGGTGCTTCCGGCTATTACCTTGATGTTGATGCCAGTGAGTCGGTGCCAGTCATCAATCCCTTCAACCTTGGCCAGAGGGACCAGAACCTGTTTCCAGTCGGGCCCAAGTCCGAGGACAAAACTGTGACCCTCGATCGTTTTTGCTGGTTTGCTGGAGTCGGCCAGCGTAAATGTGATTTCCAGAGCCAATGGAGAAGCCGTACTAGGCTCCCCTCGAACCCAGAAGGAGAGGTAGTCAAATCGGGAGGCGTCCAGGCTGCCCAGTGTCCGGCGCACACTCCATTCTGAAGAGTCCCGGGTCAAGCCTTCGGGCAATATGCGGCGGAAGGCAATGGATTCATCGAGAATTCCGATTCGGGGCGAATCCAGGCCGATCACAAGGTGTTGATCCTCGCCATGGGTTGCTGGGCGCCATGCGTGAATAGTGCTGGCGTTACCGCCTAATAGCTCGGCCAGCATCGCTTTAGGGGTCGATAGCGATGCGCCAGTGAGCCCGAGGTACCCTATGATGGCGATGGGAGGGATGAGCAGGGCGATCAGGAAATAGATTGTAATTTTGATCTTCGAGGGCTTGTTTTGCATTTTCCTGCTCAGGATTTGGGGGCGGCAGCATAGTCGATGGCATCGTGAGACGCCAGTTTTTAGCGCTTACAGAGTTTAGTCGCCCGTCTCAGTTGGAGTCTTTGGCGTTCTTTTCTGCATTGCCGAATGGGGTGACGGTTCCTCTTTTCTAATTTCGAGGACATCGGGGAGTTCGGCTAATTCGCCAAGTGTTCGATTGATCATGGCCGAACTCTTTCCGGCCACTCGGACTTGAATCAGTATCTTCTGATTCTCAGCGACAGGACGATTCTGGATTTTAAGGATTTCTAAACCATCTGCAGCCAATAGGTGCGTAATTTCTTTGATGATGCCCTTTCGATCGATGGCCTGAATACTGAGGTCAACGATGGCGCCATGGCCTTCTGCGCCCCAGGTCACGTCGAGCAGACGGTTTTGCCTTGAAGCGGGAATTCCGAGCACGTTTTTGCAGTCCTGTCGGTGGATTGCAATGCCCCGGGCAACAGTGACGAAACCGACAATCGGGTCACCAGGCTGAGGCTGACAACATCTAGCGATGTGGGTCACCAGATTCCTGACACCCTGAATCATGATTTCGTTGTCGTTGATCCGTCGATCGACGCCGCGTGTCGTTTTGCGAGGCGTTGATTGGGGGCGGACGGCTTTTTCAGTGGGCTTGAGCGCGTTATCCAGTTGATTGCTGGTGATATCCAAGCGCCCAATGGCCAGAAAGAGGTCCTCGGATCGGGGTAAATGGAAGTGTTTTGCAAGACTCTCGGTGTCAATCTCCTTCAAGCTTAATTTATGGCGCGCATCGTCCAGGAGCATTTTGCCTGCCCGAATGTGGCGCTCGTGATCCTGCTGCCTGAACCAGGCACGAATCTTATTGCGTGCGTGCGTGGTTTTGACGTAACCGAGGTGTGGGTCCAGCCACCCAAGGCTGGGGCCCCCATGTTTGGCGGTAAGGATCTCGACCCGTTCACCGGATTTCAGAGAATGGGTGAGTGCGACCATCTTGCCATTGACCTTGGCGCCTCGGCAGCGATGCCCGACCTCGGTGTGAATTCCGTAGGCAAAGTCAACGGGTGTAGCCCCTTTGCGGAGTCGAATGACCTGTCCTTTAGGAGTGAGAACAAAGATCTGATCTTCGAAAAGTTCGGATCGGAATGAATCCAGAATGCCTTGTTCATCATCACGCGCCTCAAGAATTCGTCTGAGAGCGTTGACGTTTTGATCCAAGGCCTGATCCTGTCGGCTTCCTTCCTTGTACCGCCAGTGGGCGGCGACACCAAACTCGGCAAAACTGTGCATTTCCTCGGTACGAATCTGGATCTCTACCGGTTTGCCCTCCGGACCAATGACCACCGTATGCAAAGACTGGTAACCGTTCGGTTTTGGATTGGCAATGTAGTCATCGAGCTCCTTCGGAATATGAAGCCAGATACTATGTACCACCCCGAGAACCGTATAGCAGGCAGGCACATCCTTGACGATGACGCGGACCGCATGGAGGTCATAAAGCTCTTCCAATGGGATGTCCTTGCGCTCAATCTTCTTGTGAATGCTAAAAATATGTTTGGGGCGCCCAAAGACGCGTGCATCAATTCCTGCAGCTCCTAGTCGATGCTTTAGTTCGGCAATGAAATGCTGAACAAAGGCTTCACGGCCCACACGGTTCGACGCCAGAGACTTGGCGAGGCGGCGATATTCTTCTGGATCAAGATAGCGAAACGAGAGATCTTCCATCTCCCATTTCAATTGACCGACGCCCAAGCGGTTAGCTAACGGGGTGAAAAGGTCTAAGGTTTCTACCGCGATGTCGCGGCGAAGCTGCTCATCAGGGGATGTTCGCATCAGCCTAAGGCGTTGCAGCCGATAGGCCAGCTTGACCATCACGGCTCTGACGTCATTTACCACCGCCAGCAGCATGCTTCTCAACAGTTCGGCCTGGTTTGGCTCCTTGGTTTCGGACTTACGGTATTCGTCAAAGGTATTAAGCCAGTTCACCTTCTGCACGAGTTCGGCCGTTTTTGCACCGAAACGGTGATGAATGACCGAGGGATCAATGCTATCCCTGATGTGCGGGTCACTCAGGAGGGCAACCTGGACGGTTGTTGCATCCACGTTGAGTTGATGGACGATAAGCGCTACATCAATACCTCTGGGGCGTCCTGGCAGTTCGTGCTGAGACGCCTGGATCGCGAGTTCCAGAGCGCTTGCGATCAGCGCGCGCTCCTCCTCGGGGTAGCCACGATTAAGTCGGACGAGGAGTTCTTCATCGTCGAGAGGGGGTTGCTCTGGGGGGTAAAGAGTATGTTTCATCGGGGGCGGAGCGGGCGACACTTAATCGCCTTGCAGCAGGATACGCGCCAAAAATCCTACCAGAGAGTAGGACTGTTCGTTTTCTCTCGGACATTCCAAGGTCAAAAGGCTAAACTGGAAGCATGCTATAGGTGGTAGAAATTGACCTGTTCGGAGATGAGTTCATGGGCAAAGACAAAGTTCGGGAAGCTCCCCGGGTGGTAGTGGTGGGTGGTGGTGCAGGCGGCCTTGAGCTTGCAACCCGCCTCGGTCGAAAGCTAGGTCGCAAGGGCCAGGTTCAAGTCACGCTCGTGGATTTAGGGCGAACTCATATCTGGAAGCCATTGCTTCATGAGGTCGCTGCCGGCACGCTTGATACTCACGATGATGAGATCGAGTATTTGGCCCAAGCCAGCGAGAATCATTTCCGATTCGTTCTCGGGGCGATGTGTGGCCTGGATCGTGAGCGCAAGGAAATTCGCATTTCACCTCTCCACAGCAGCAAAGGGGAGCTCATCGTTCCCGAGCGCACGCTCAGTTACGACTATCTCGTGATGTCGGTTGGTAGCGTCTGCAACGATTTTGGCGTTCCCGGGGCCTCTACCCACTGCATGTTTCTCGATTCGACCAAAGAGGCGGAGGATTTCCAAGAAAAACTGCTTGGTGCCTACTTGAGTGCGCAGGCCAGTGGTGGTGCGAAGCAGGGCGAACTAGATGTCATTATCGTCGGGGGAGGGGCAACCGGCATCGAGCTCTCCGCCCAGCTTCATCATGCCGCGCGACTCTTGAACTCCTATGGGTTGGATAACGTACAACCCTCCGACATCAAGATCCATATCATTGAGTCGGCGCCCGTACTCCTCGGCATGTTGCCGCCACGATTGTCTGCAGCAACACTGAGCCAGCTAAAGAAGCTCGGGATTGATGTCCGCTTGGGCGTCAAGGTGGTCGAAGTCATGGAGGATGGAGTCCGTACTGACACCGGAGAGGTGATTCGGGCGGCGGCCAAAGTCTGGGCGGCTGGGGTGAAAGCACCGGATTTCCTCAAGGATATCGCCGGTCTTGAGACTAATCGCATCAATCAGCTGGTTGTGACCGAGACACTACAAGTTACCCGGGACCCCGATATTTATGCGATTGGTGATTGTGCGGCCTGCCTATGGCCTGAAAAAGGAATCAATGTTCCTCCAAGGGCTCAGGCGGCGCATCAGATGGCTGATCAGGTCTTCACTAATCTATTACGCCGCCTAAAGAAGAAGTCGCAGAAGCCTTTCCGCTATCTCGATTATGGTTCACTGGTTTCTCTGGGGAAGTACAGTACGGTCGGCAGCCTCATGGGAAATCTCATGGGCTCGGTCATGATCGAGGGCCTGATTGCTCGTCTGGTCTACCTGTCGCTTTACAAAATGCATCAGATGGCCCTTTTTGGTCCCTTCCGGATGATTCTGATTGTTCTGTCTTCGTTTTTCAGAAGCCGTATTCAACCCAGGATCAAGCTCCACTGATTGCCCGATGCTAAAATCAGCGCTAGCGCTTTGAAAAGAATAGAGGTTGTTCGAGGTTATGGCAGGTCATAGCAAATGGGCCAATATCCAGCATCGCAAGGGAGCCCAGGATGCACGTCGAGGAAAACTTTTTACTAAGCTGATTCGAGAAATTACTGTTTCTGCTCGGGCAGGAGGAGGGGAAGCGGCTAATAACCCAAGACTCAGAGCCGCTATGGACAAGGCGTTGACGGCCAATATGTCCAAGGACACCATTGAGCGCGCCATCAAGAAAGGGGTAGGGGCGCTGGATGGCGACAACTTTGAAGAAATTCGCTATGAAGGCTATGGTTCCGGTGGGATCGCCATCATGGTTGACTGTCTGACGGATAACCGCGTTCGTACCGTTGCAGAAGTGCGCCATGCTTTTAGCAAGGCGGGCGGGAATCTTGGTACGGATGGCTCGGTTGCCTATCTTTTTACCAAAACCGGTGTTCTGAACTATCCGAAGGGTCTTGATGAAGATGCATTGATGGAGGCGGCTCTTGAGGCCGGTGCAGAAGATGTTATCAGCCTCGATGACGGCGGAATCGATGTTCTGGTGCAGGCTGAGCAGTTCGAGGTGGTTCGTGACAGCCTAATCGCCGCAGGTCTCGCACCTGAGTCTGCCGAAGTGACGATGCGGGCAAGTACCACAATCGCACTGGATGAAGAGGATGCGGTGAAGCTTCTCAAGTTGGTAGATCGGCTGGAAGACCTTGATGATGTCCAGAACGTTTACTCAAATGCCGACATCAGCGAGGATATCCTCGCCAAGCTCGGTTAGCCGGGCGAGTGGTCAGCATTCTCGGAATTGATCCAGGGTCCCGGTGCACCGGCTATGGAATCATTCATGATGGTGCAAAGGGTCCTGTATTGGTGACCTATGGCACGATTCGTACGGATGGAGAGAATCTCCCGGAACGCTTGCATCAAATCTATGAGGGCATCTATCGGGTGGCTCGTGAGTTTCGTCCGACGGAAGCGGCCATCGAGGAAGTCTTCATGTCCAAGAACGCAGATTCGGCCCTGAAACTAGGTCAGGCTCGGGGTGCTGCAATCTGCGCGCTCATGAATGCTGGGCTTGCTGTACACGAATATGCCGCGCGTCAAGTCAAGCAGGCGATGGTTGGCAAAGGCAGTGCCGAAAAGTCACAGGTACAGCATATGGTGCGCTACCTCCTGGGGGTCAAGGAGGTGTTACCCGTGGATGCGGGAGATGCGCTTGGCATTGCGATGTGCCACATCCATCACCGACAGACGCGTCTTCGACTAGGTGGACAAATTAAGGGGTATCGATGATTGGATTTCTGCGGGGGCGTCTGGTTGCAAAGAAGCCACCGGCTGTGCTGATCGATGTCGGTGGTGTGGGCTATGAACTAGAAGCTCCGATGTCGACGTTTTTTGATCTGCCAGATGTCGGGGAAAATCTTACTCTTTATACCCACCTTGCGATTCGCGAGGATGCCCATAATCTCTACGGTTTTCTCAGCGAAGCCGAAAAAACCCTTTTCAGGACTCTGATCCGGGTCAATGGTGTGGGCGCAAAACTAGCATTAGGCGTCCTTTCGAGCATGACCGCAGAGGCATTCCATCGCTGTGTCGAAAATCAAGATATTCAGAGCCTGACGCGATTGCCAGGGATAGGGAAAAAAACCGCGGAGCGCCTCATTATTGAATTGAGGGATCGAATGCCGGACCTTGGAAGTGGCGGTGGCAGCATGCCTGGTACTCCCAGGACTGTGGTCACAAGCCCAGAGGAGGAGGCGGTCTCGGCACTGGTCGCGTTAGGTTTTCGTCCGCAGGATGCCCAAGCGTTGATTAAGCCACTGGATACCGAGGGAAAAGCCAGCGAGGACATCATTCGGCTCGCACTAAAAGCCGTGGCGCGTTGAGAGGAGTGTTGATCCGATGAGTAATGCCTCGCGACTTGTGGCTCCTGGATCGGGTCGAGATGAGGACGTGATCGATCGAGCGATTCGTCCCCAGCGCCTTGATGATTATGTGGGTCAGAGCGCCATGCGCGAACAGATGAGTATTTTTATTCAGGCCGCCAAGGCCCGAAGTGAACCCCTCGATCATGTCCTCATTTTTGGCCCTCCTGGCCTTGGCAAGACAACCCTTGCGAACATTGTCGCGAATGAAATGGATGTGGGAATTCGCCATACCTCTGGGCCGGTTCTCGAAAAAGCGGGCGATGTTGCAGCACTTCTGACAAACCTGAACCCGGGTGACGTCCTATTCATCGATGAGATTCATCGGCTCAGTGCCGTCGTCGAAGAGGTCCTTTATCCCGCGATGGAAGACTATCAGATCGATATCATGATCGGAGAGGGGCCAGCTGCCCGCTCGATTAAGCTGGATATCCCCCCATTTACATTGGTTGGCGCAACCACCCGAGCGGGTCTTTTGACCTCTCCGCTTCGGGATCGCTTTGGTATTGTCCATCGACTGGAGTTCTATACGACCAGTGAATTGAGTCTGATCGTGAGTCGTTCGGCCCGCATTCTGGGGGTTGAGATGAGTGCTGATGGGGCCCATGAGGTGGCCCGCCGATCGCGCGGAACGCCTCGAATTGCCAATCGGCTGCTTCGCCGTGTCCGTGACTTCGCGGAAGTCATTGGCGATGGCCGGATTACCGGCGAGCTCGCGGGGCGTGCACTTGAAATGCTTAATGTCGATGCCGAAGGTTTTGATCAATTGGACCGTAAGCTTTTGACGGCGATGATTGACCGTTTCGACGGGGGGCCAGTGGGGCTCGATAATATTGCGGCGGCAATCGGCGAGGAGCGGGGTACCATTGAGGATGTTTTGGAGCCCTTTCTTATTCAGCAAGGATTCATCATGCGCACACCCAGAGGGCGGGTGGCAACCCGTTCAGCGTATCTGCATCTTGGGCTCAAGCCGCCAAAGCTGCCCGCAGGGGATATTTTTGAGTGATGAAAGGTATCCCAATGTTTACATGGCCGGTCAGGGTCTATTACGAGAACACCGATGCCGGCGGGGTGGTTTATCACAGTAACTACGTCGCCTTCATGGAGCGTGCACGTACGGAGTTTCTTCGAAATTTGGGTGTGGAGCTTGGCGTATTGGAGCGAGATGAGCGTGTTCTTTTTGCCGTGCGTTCCATGACGATTGATTTTAGGAGCCCTGCACGGCTCGATGATCTTCTGGATGTCACGGTCGACATCAAAGAGTCCCGCCCGGCCAGTCTGACGTTCCAGCAATCCATTCATCGGGATGGACGTGTGTTATGTGATGGCGAGGTTCGGGTGGCCTCCATTTCGGCGGATTATTTCAGGCCAGTTGCCATTCCGCCACGTTTGGTGGATTTACTAGGCGTGGTTCTTGCTAAAAAGTTGCCTTGAGGGCCTCCTGATTGAGGCATCGCAAAGGCGTTAGGTTTTTGTTCTTCATCTTTATCGAGAGGCTGTTTTCCTCATGAACTCCGAACTTTCGATTGCCAAGCTGATTCTGGATGCAAGCCCTGTAGTGCAGACCGTTATGGCGATCTTGATGCTTGCCTCCGTGGTGTCTTGGAGCTTTATTTTTACGAAGTACCGGGAAATTCGCAGAGCCCGCGTGACCACGGATGAGTTTGAGGAAAGGTTTTGGTCCGGTATTGATCTTGCGGATCTTTATCGGCAACTGGTTCGCGAGGACTACGAGACCGAAGGTCTTGAGAACATCTTCATGGCGGGGTTTAAGGAGTTTGCACGCCTTAGACAGCAATCGAATATCGGACCGGACGCTGTGATGGAAGGAGCGCAACGGGTAATGCGGGTTTCATTAAATCGTGAGCTTGAAGCCCTAGACGAACGACTGCCTTTCCTTGCGACGGTCGGATCGACCAGCCCTTATGTGGGGCTGTTTGGTACGGTTTGGGGCATCATGAATTCCTTTAGTTCGCTGGGCGCAGCCAAGCAGGCGACGCTCGCCATGGTAGCCCCAGGAATTTCCGAAGCGTTAGTGGCGACAGCCATGGGTTTGTTTGCGGCGATTCCTGCCGTTATGGCCTATAACCGATACTCAACGGAAATTGGGCGTCTGGCGGGACGCTATGAAGCCTTTGCTGATGAGTTTCTGAGTCTTCTGCATCGCAAGGCACACGCGAAATGAATACTCAGGGTACTTCTCGCCGGGGAGGCCGTCGTCAGCCCATGGCGGAAATTAATGTCATCCCCTACATCGATGTCTGTCTTGTTCTGCTGATCATTTTCATGGTCACGGCGCCAATGTTGCAGTCTGGCGTTGATGTGGACCTGCCTCAGGCTGAGGCAAAGACACTGGATACCCAGGAAACCCTTCCCATCATTGTGTCGATTCAAGCGGATGGTGCGGTTTATGTTGATGTTAGCAATACTGGTGATGTTCAGGTCTCAGACGATGAGCTGATTCCGAAAATTGCTTCAGCGGTTGCAGACAAGCCTGGAATACAAGTGCTGATTCGTGGTGATGAAAGTGTGGCCTATGGGCGTGTCGTGAGCGTCATGGCGTCCATTAAGCAGGCCGGCATTCCCAGTGTAGGCTTGATGACTCGCCCCCCCGAAGAATGAGTATTCGAGAGATGCTGCGTCGCTACGGTGCGGTTCTCGCATCGCTCGCCCTGCATGCGTTGCTGATTTTCCTGATGTTGAATTGGCAGCCGGAAGCGGAAAAGCCACAGCCCTTTCAGGAAACGGAAATTATTCAGGCCACCGTGATCGAGGGTGGAGCGCCCATCAAGCCGGTATCTGCACCTCCGGAAAAAGTTGATGAGCCGGTGATTGAGCCAAGCGAGCTGATGCTGCCTGAAGCGGAGCCGCCAGCGGTCAAGGATCTGTCTGAGCCTCTGGTGAAAGTCGCACCCCAAATCCCCAAGGTTGATGCCGAGAAGGCCAAGCGTGAGGAGCAGAAGCGCCAACAGGCAGAGGAGCGTAAGGAACGCCTTGAACAGGATAAAAAGCAGAAAGAAAAAGCATTGAAGGAAGAGGCTGTCCGCGACAAGGCGGAAAAGGCGGAAAAGGCGGAAAAGGCAGAGAAGGCAGAGAAGGCAGAGAAGGCAGAGAAGGCAGAGAAGGCAGAGAAGCAGGCCAAAGAGAAAGCCGAGGCTGAAGCGAAAAAGAAAGTGGAGCAGGAGGCCAAGCAGAAGGCTGAGGCGGATGCCAAGCGAAAAGCCGAACTTGAAGCCAAGCTGAAGACAGAGTCTGATCTTAAAAAGCGGGCGGAGCTTGAGGCTAAGCTCAAGGCTGATGCTGAAGCTAAGAAAAAGGCCGAGGTCGAAGCCAGAAAGAAAGCCGAGGCCGAAACAAAGCAAAAAGCTGAAATTGAGGCCAAAAAGAAAGCAGAGCAGGAAGCCAAAGCCAAGGCAGATTCGGAGGCTAAGAAAAAAGCTGAAATGGATGCAAGACTCAAAGCTGAAGCTGATGCCAAGAAAAAGGCGGATGCGGAGGCCAAGCTGAAGGCTGAAGGCGAAGCGAAAAAGAAAGCGGAGGCCGAAGCAAAAGCCAAGTCGGATGCGGAAGCCAAGAAAAAGGCTGAACAGGAAGCAAAGCTTAAGGCAGAGGCGGATGCCAGGAAAAAGGCTGAGGAAAATGCGCGTAAGGAAGCATTACAGGCTGCCTTGGCGCAGGAGGAAGCTCAGCGTCAGGCTCAGGCAAAGGCTGCAGCGGAAAAGGCGGCACAGACCTGGGTAAACAGGTATTTCAGACCTAAGGTCGAGCAGGCCTGGTTGAGGCCACCGTCCGCAGACGCTGGGATGTCCTGTAAAATTCAGGTTCGACTACAGGCTGATGGACGAGTTTCCTCTGTTAATGCGTCCTGTAGTGGGGGGGATGCGGCGTTTGAGCGGTCTGCTGAAGCCGCGGTGCGGAAGGCCGCGCCTTTTCCCATGCCTCCTGATGCCCTGGTTGCGGAACAGTTGCTAGGTCAGGTAGTCGCCTTCCGCTTCAGTCCAGAATAGTTTTACAAGGACCTTTTCATGTTGCGTCATCTTGGATTCATGCTTTGGCTCGCAGTTTCGGCAATGGCGATATCGCCCGAGGTTTGGGCCGAATTAACGGTCGATATCACGCAGGGTGCGGAGGGAGCTATGCCAATTGCGGTCGTTCCCTTCCAGCAGCCTAATTTGCCTGGGGATACGGTCAGTGAAATTGTCGCCATGGATCTCCATGGAACAGGCAAGTTCAGCATCATGAGGGAGTCCCAGTTACCTGAAAGGCCTGTGCCTCCAGCGACTCCTGATTTTCCAATTTGGCAGACGGCTGGACAAGAACACGTCGTTGTAGGCCGAGTGGTTTCCGGCGAGGGGGCCGGACTTGTGGCTGAATTTGTGCTCTACGATGCGATACGGGGTGTGTCGATTTTATCGGAACGCGTTCCCTTCAAACCGTCTGATGCCCGCCACGCTGCCCACAAGATCGCCGATATGATCTATAAGCAGCTGACAGGGGAGCGTGGGGTTTTCAATACCCGGGTCGCCTATGTCGCAGCCTCTGGCTACGGAAATGATCGCGAGTACCGATTGGTTATTGCGGATACCGATGGCGAAGGTGATCGGATTGTGATGACCTCTCCGGAACCCATCATGTCACCGAACTGGTCGCCGGACGGCAAGCGTCTCGCCTATGTTTCCTTTGAGGACCATGCTGCCGCGGTCTTTGTTCAGTCCCTTTCTTCTGGCGAGCGCCACAAGGTTTCATCGTTGCCGGGTATCAACGGTGCACCCTCGTGGTCGCCAGATGGTTCGGAGTTGGCGGTTACCTTGTCGAAGGACGGCAGCCCGGATATTTATGTTCTTGAAGTGGCCTCCGGAGCCATGCACCGGGTGACCCATGATGATTCGATTGATACCGAGGCAAGTTGGTCACCGGATGGGAGAACCTTGGTGTTTACGTCGGATCGGGGCGGCAAGCCACAGCTTTATACCGTATCAGCGCATGGTGGAGAGCCCCAGCGGTTGACTTATGACGGTTCCTACAACGCGCGAGGAGTTTTTTCACCGGACGGGCGCAGCGTCGCCATGGTGCATGGGGGGCAGGGTGGATACAGAATTGCCGTGATGGATCTGAGTAGCCGGCACCTTCGGGTGCTGAGTTCTGGGCGGCTGGATGAGTCACCGGCATTTGCGCCGAATGGACAGATGATTCTCTATACACGCAAGGATGGCGGGTTAGATCAGTTGGCCGTGGTCTCTGTCGATGGAAAGTTCAAGCAGAACATACGGGTTAAGGGTGGGGATATTCGGGGGGCCGCTTGGTCGCCCTGATTGGGATTTCGGAGATTTTTATGCAAAAGTGGATCAAGGTCTTGTTCAGCGCACTCCTCGTGGTGAGCGTGGTGGGGTGCAGCAGCAAGGGTGGGGTGGATGAAAATGCCGATTCAGATGCGGCCGCAAAGGCCAATGCACGAAACCGGTCTGGGAAATACGGTAAGTATGGGGCGGGTGGCGCCAATGGCGGATCCGGTTCAGGTGGACGCTATGGCGCAGGATCAGGTCGTCAGGATGCAGGTCCGACCGGCGGAGTACTCTCCGAGCGAGTCATCTATTTTGGCTTCGATAGTGAGGAGGTTCTGCCTGAATACCAGAACATCGTAACTGCCCATGCCGAATGGTTGGCTGCGCATCCCGACAGTAATTTAGTTCTTGAAGGACATGGCGATGAGCGCGGCTCCTCGGAGTACAACGTTGCTTTGGGTGAGCGACGCGGACTTTCGGTTTCCCGGAGCATGCGACTTCAGGGCGTCTCTGACGCTCAGATGAGGGTCTTGAGCTATGGCGAGGAAAAACCTGCAACGTCTGGGCATGATGAAGGTAGCTGGCAGCAAAATCGCCGGGTTGAACTTTTCTATCCGCCGCACTAATTAGTTATGAATATCTTCAAGCCTATATCTTTGGGGCTTTTGTCCCTTTCGCTTCATTTTCCGGTTGCGATGGCTGAATCTTCGGATATTCAGGATGAGGCAGGCTATGCCACATCCACCCTCGATGCCCGTGTAGCAAGACTTGAAAAAAAGGCGGCTAATCAGCCGCTGACGGAAGTTGTTCGCGAGATGGATCGTCTGAGAGAGGAGCTCAAAAAGCTCAGAGGGCAAGTTGAGGAAATGCATAATGCTCTCGAAAGACAATCCGGGCAGACTGCGGCGCTTCTGCAAAGAAGCGTGGAGCTTGAAGCCCGTCTTCAGGGGGGGGCAGCTGGGGCTCCAACAGTCACATCCCCACCTCTGGCGGCCGGAGCAGCAGAGGGAGTTACTTCTGCGCCGACCACGACAAACGCGGCTGATCAGCCTAAGCCAGCCGGAAACATCGATTCGGCTTTGGCCGCTCCTAAGCCGCAGGTTGCGCCACCGGACCCCTTTGCAAGGCAAAAGGAATATGAGCATGCCTTTGAAATATTGAAGGCTGCAAAGTACACCGAGGCGATTTCGGAGTTTCAGGCCTTTGTCGCTAAGTATCCGTCGGGGGACTACAGCGATAGCGCACATTACTGGCTGGGTGAGGCGCTCTATGTCAATCGAGCTTTTGTGCCCGCGCGCGAGGCTTTTCGCAAGATGATAGTAGATTTTCCGCAAAGCGCAAAAGTGCCGGATGCGAAACTTAAGCTGGCTTACATCGAATATGAAAACCAACAGTACCCTCGCGCCAAGGAGCTTTTGAACGAGATTGTTAAAGGCTATCCAAGCTCGGCAACGGCCAAAATGGCCGAAAAACGCCTTGAGCGGATGCGACAGGAGAACCGCTGAACACTGTGGATACTCTCCGAATTTCAGAGATCTTTCTCTCGGTTCAGGGAGAGTCGCGAACTGTCGGTTGGCCCACAGTCTTTATCCGTCTGACCGGTTGCCCCCTTCGATGCACTTGGTGTGACACATCCCATGCCTTTTCGGGGGGAAGGCGAATGGCTATGGCTGAGATAGTTGCCGAGGTTGAAAGCTACCAAACCCCCCGTATTTGTGTAACCGGGGGTGAGCCTTTGGCGCAGCCTCGAGTCCATGATCTGCTGAACACTTTGGTGGGAGCAGGATACGCGGTCTCGCTTGAAACTTCCGGTGCGCTGGACGTTTCAAAAGTTCACCCCAAGGTTTGCAAGGTAATTGACCTTAAGCCGCCTGGCTCTGGTGAAGAAGGGGCGAATCGCTATGAGAATTTGGAGCACCTTACTCCGGATGATCAGGTCAAGTTCGTAATTCAAGACGAGGCTGATTATTCCTGGTCGGTCGCAAAAATGACGGAGTTTGATCTCATGTCCCGTTGCGAGGTTCTTTTTTCACCCGTGGCGAACGCTATTTCCCCGGTCTGGCTTGCCGAAAAAATTCTGAAAGACCGGCTGAACGTGAGGTTTCAGCTTCAGTTGCACAAGATTCTCTGGGGAGACAAACAAGGCGTATGAGCAAACCGGCAGTCGTTCTTCTTTCTGGCGGTCTGGATTCCGCCACTGTTTTAGCCTTTGCTCGTTCAGCAGGTTATCGCTGTCACGCACTCAGTTTCGATTATGGACAACGTCATGGGGCGGAACTGGTTGCCGCAGAAAGATTGGCTCGTGAAATGGGGGCTGAAGAGCTCAAGACGATTCGTCTGGGGCTTGATGCCATTGGGGGGTCAGCACTGACGGATCCCGCGATTGCGGTTCCCGATCAATTGCAGGAAGGGGTCATACCGGTCACCTATGTTCCTGCAAGAAATACCGTTTTTCTTGCCTTGGCGCTCGGTTGGGCTGAGGTGTTGGGGGCTTCTGATCTCTTTATTGGAGTGAATGCTGTCGATTATTCAGGTTACCCAGATTGTCGTCCGGCCTTCATTGAGGCTTTTGAGAGGCTTGCGAATGTCGCCACCAAAGCGGGTGTTGAAGGGACGCGCTTTACCATTCACACACCACTGATTCAGATGTCTAAGGCTGAAATTATCCGTATGGGGACTGATCTTGGGGTCAACTACGGGCTGACTGTATCTTGCTATGCGGCGGATGCCTCGGGACGAGCTTGCAGAGTTTGCGATGCCTGCAGGCTGAGGGCTCAAGGATTCGATGCCGCGGGAATTCAAGATCCCACGTGCTATTTTTGAACCGACCGGTTCGACGGTTTGAGGGCCTGGACCCAGGCTAGAACCAGAACCGGAGCAATAAGATAACTTCCGGTCACGGCCTGTAATAGGGTCTTTTCAGCATCCAGTCCTGCGGGCTTTTCAAGCGCGATGAGCCAGGTTACCCCGAGCTGAAATCCGACAATGCCCATCCAGAATAGTGGCGAAAAGAGTGCCAAGCCGGGGAGCCTAAGAGAGGGTTCCCTAGAGTGTCCTCTCTCCGAAAGCCATCGATCTAAAAAACGATTGGCCGCAAGGGTCGCAAAGGCCACGATGAACCACCCGCAGTAGTTCGCGAATGTCACCCCAAAATGGACCCCAGGGCTGGGGTAGTGATAGATCTTTCCAAGAAACCAGTACTCTCCAAGATTTGCGATGGGATCCACGATAAGGTCGATCATCATCATCAGAAACGATCCCAGGATCAGTGTGCCAAAGTTCCAGCGTGTTTCTGGGGTGTCGTTACGGATCAGGGCTAGTCCTTTCCCGCTCAATGGCGACATGAAATAAACCGCAAACGAATAGCTGACGTAACTCAGGAACGAAAATGAAATGGTGTCAAAAAAAGGGACGCCCGCAATTACTAAATCCTTAGACAGGGCCTCATAGTGATAGCTGTAATCGCCGAAGGGAATGCCATGATTGATGCTGCCCCATTCAGCAACCAATGCAATCAGGTAACTCGATAAAACCCACATCAGCGTCCGTGGCCATCCCTGCTCCATGACAGCGAGCAGGAAGAAAAAAACCATAAATCCCGTGACATAGGGACGATGGGTAAGCGACCAGAAAAGTTGTTCAAGCACCTAAGCTTCCTAAGTATGGGTTATCGGTTTTCAGGCCAGAGTCGAGTGAATCCATCCCGGTTTGGCATTTGGATGGCTGGGAGAGCTTTCTTGTCAAGGACGGCGCCCTTGGCTATGAGTCCATTAATTTCGAGGATATAGGCTGTGAGGGCATAAACCTGATCGGCGGATAGGCTTCGGGGCGCATTGAGTGGCATCGATCTGCGGATGAAATCAAACAAAGTAGTGGCATAAGGCCAGTAGTTACCCACGGATTGGTCGGGATGGGGCCCGTTGAGCGGGGATGTTCCGACTAATTCGCTTGCACTGCCGCCTGTTCCATGAGCGCCGTGACAGGCTGCGCAGAGGTTTTCAAAGAGGCGAGCGCCGGTTTCGGAGTTTCCATTTCCATCGGGAAGCCCTCTTCCATCTGGGAAGACATTAATATCGAGGCCGTCAAGATCCCCGGCGGTGATGGATTTCCCAAGGTGCGGTCCCTCCGGGGCGGCCGCAACGCTTCCTGGGAGGGTCAGGATCAGGCTAATTAACACAGCAGTCAGGTGAAGACTGCTAAGCATAGACATGAGTTACTGCTCCATCGCTTGCAATTGCCCAGGCAACAATCGCGTTGTAGTGGAAGTAACCGTGTTTTCCTCGCTCAGTAATCAGTTGATTCCTTTCGGGCTGACGATATCCCGTCTCGTCAGTGACCCGGCTTTTCAGGATGAGCGCTGAGCCATCCCATCGCCAGGGCAGGCGAAAACGAGTAAAGGACTTCGGGAGTACAGGATCAGTCAGCGCTGCTTCTGCCCAGCTTCTGCCGCCATCAGCCGAAACCTCGACCTTGGCCACCCGGCCCCGTCCACTCCAAGCTAGACCGCTAATTTGATAAAGACCCGGTCCCTTAAGGTGGTGACCCGGAGACGGGTGAGTAATGATGGATTTTGCTTCCATAACGAAACTGAATTGGTGAGCCTTTCCGGAGGGCTGAAGTTCCGTATATTTGGCAGTTTCATTTCGAGCCATCACAGGTTCACTCGCTACCTGCAGGCGGTGTAGCCATTTGACATTGAGGACCGCCTCCCAGCCCGGGAGAATGAGCCGCATCGGATAACCGTTTTCAGGGCGAATTCGCTCGCCGTTTTGATAGAGCGCTACCAAGGTGTCATCAAGCGCTTTTTCGATGGGAATGCTGGTATTCATTGCGGCGGCATCAGCGCCTTCGGCAATCAGCCAACGCGCCTCGGGCAGGAGGCCGACCTCATCTAAGAGGGTTGCGAGCGGAATACCGGTCCATTCACTGCAGGATGCAAGTCCATGGAAATACCCGACGGGCGTTTGGATGGGTTCATCGTGCCATCCTGCGTTACTGTTGCCCCCGCACTCAACGAATAGGGTTCGTGAAACCATGGGGTAGCGCAGCAAGTCATTAAACGAGAAGCGTAAAGGGTTTCGGCAAAGCCCATGAATCAGAAGTTGATGTTTATCCGGATCGATTTCGGGAACGCCGTTATGGTGCCGCTCGAAGTGGAGTCCGCTGGGTGTGATGGTGCCTTCCAGTCGGTGAAGGGGAGTCCATGAAATGCCGTTGCCTGGTGCCATACTGTTGGCTGAAATCCATCGTACGGCTTCCTTTTCAAAGGCGGATGGTTCGCCATAGTTCGAAAATGGACGTCCCGGGGCTTTCATCCCGGCAGGGACTTCCCCGGCCAGAGTATGCAGGCTGCTCAGCGCCAGTCCGCCGCCTGCAGCAACGCCCAGACTTCGTTGCAGAAAAACCCGTCGATCCAGAAGTCCACCGCCAGCGATGGCTTCTTCAGCTTCTGGAACGTTTTCGGGTAAATCCATCATGTCGTGGGTTTAAGGTGTTAAGGCTTCCGAAAATTAATCGGTTGGGGGTCGAAGGTCAACCTGCACGGCTTCCCCCTCTTTAGATGGGAGGATGGTACGCTAGGTGCATGAGACGATGAACTTCGCCGCCCCTCGGAGATCTAAATTTCTTTGAAGGTGCGATGATTTACCGTCGACGTAACTATAAAGCGACCAGGGGCACGTTGGATGATACCTTTCAAAGATACGGTTCCGGTGCATCACACCCCGTGGGTGACGTGGGGTCTGATTGCCCTGAATGTGGCTATTTTTTTGAAGGGCCAGTTGCTCGATCCCGATGAGCTTAGGTCCTTTCAATACCTGCACGGTCTGGTCGCAGCACGATATGTATACCCTGATTGGGCCATATCAGCTGGTTTTCCGGTGGATTACACCCCGTTTCTAACCAACATGTTTCTGCATGGGGGCTGGCTGCACCTGATCTTCAATATGTGGTTACTCTGGATTTTTGGAGACAACATTGAAGATCAAATGGGGAAGGTTCGTTACCTGGCGTTCTATGTGCTTTGTGGACTTACTGCAGGTATGGCCCATCTTTATGCTAACCAGCTTTCCATCACCCCGACGATTGGTGCTTCGGGAGCCATTGCGGGCATTATGGGCGCGTATTTCTTCCTCTATCCCTATGCTCGAGTGGTCTTATCCATTTTCTTCCTGCCGATTTTTGTAGAGGTTCCTGCTATCGCATTTTTGGGGATTTGGGTAATCATCCAAATGTATAAGGTGACGACAGGAGTCAGTGCGGGAAATTCATATCATGACGTCGCGTGGTTTGGTCATTTGGGGGGCTTCATTGCTGGTATGGCGCTCTATAGACCCTTTCTGCTAAAGGATAGGATGCATTTGGGGGGGAAATACCAGTTTGGTGGAGGACAGGGGCGATGAATTCGGTGCTGTTGACGTATCGGGCCTAGTACCCTGACGATTGCCCTTACAGATGGGCTTAAAGAAGCCACATGAATTGAAAGAGACCAAAAAGGCAGATTTGAGTGCCTTGTTCAAGGGGGTTTTAGACGCTTGTGGACAGCCAATCCTAGACATAAAAAAAACCACCCGAAGGTGGCATTTCGTTCTTTTCCCTGCCAAAGCAGTTAAAACCAAAACCTAGGGTTCAATCCATGGTTAATGGCGCGCCCGATACGATTCGAACGTACGACCTTTGCCTTCGGAGTGCCATTTTATGCTACGGCTCGGTAAGCTTCGGTGAACAGAGATGATCTTATATATGCAATAAAAACAACAATTTAGTCTTTTTATTGGGTTTATCTCTGTTCATTCAAAGTCACTGTTGTTCATTCCTTCTGGACTTAATGTGGACTTACGGTAGCATGGGGCTGTCAATAGGAGCATCCCCCCTGTGCAAGCGAAAATTTCGAACTCTCTACTTCCCAAGATCAAACCGTCTGGTAAGCCTTACGAGATTCATGACACTGACCTCAAGGGTTTTCTGATCAGAGTGCAACCGACGGGTGGAATTTCTTACTACGCTTCTTATCGTTCCAAGTCGGGTAAGCGGAACCGTTTCTCGCTAGGTCGTCATCCAACTGTTACCCCAGCTCAAGCGAGGGATCACGCCAAGCAACTTTTGGCCGATGTGGTGAAAGGGTGCGACCCTTCTATAGCCCGAAAAGTGAAGGTTTGTGAAACGCTGGGCGATTTTCTCAACAATGAGTACGGGCCGTGGGTGAAGACCCATCGTAAAGACGGACAAGCTACCCTGAACCGGCTGTTGTCCCGCTTCGGCTCACAGCTCAATTTGAAGCTTATAGAGTTCACCCCCGCCATGATTGAGAAGTGGCGAAGTAAGCGTATCAGTGACGGTATCAAGGCGGCCACCGTAAACAGGGATCTAGCTTCGCTTCGTGCCGCCCTGACAAAGGCTGAAGAATGGGGGCAGATCAGCGTTAGCCCCCTAGCAAAACTCAAGAGACTCAAAGTAGATAGCAACAAAAAGATTCGTTGGCTTGATGATGAAGAGGAAAATCGACTTCGCTTAGCGCTTGCACAGAGGCAAGACCAAATGCGAAGAGAGCGTGCAACTGCCAATAATTGGCGAAAAGGTCGTTCACTGACCTTGCTCCCAGATTTTTCCGAGGTGTCTTTTTGCGATCATCTCATGCCCATGATTCTCATCTCGCTGAATACGGGAATTCGGCAGGGAGAATTGTTTTGTCTTCGATGGAATAGCGTCGATCTCAATCGATCCATCATCACTATCGAGGGTGATTCTGCTAAAAGCGGAACAACAAGGCATATCCCCTTGAATGCCGAAGCTAAAGTTACCCTCCAAAAGTGGAAGGAGCAGGCTAAAGGTCAAGATCTTGTTTTTCCCAACGATGATGGCAAGCCGTTTAATAACGTGAAGCGGGCGTGGACCAACTTACTGCTAAAGGCCAAGATCAGTAATTTTCGCTGGCACGATATGCGGCACCACTTTGCTAGTCGTCTGGTGATGACCGGTTGTGACTTGAACACAGTGCGAGAATTGTTGGGACATAGCGATATCGCCACGACTCTGCGGTATGCCCATCTTGCTCC